>JAEUWH010000059.1 GCA_016785955.1 Pseudobdellovibrionaceae bacterium
ATGCCCCTGATCGAATAAATAATTGTAGGGATTTTTTATCTTCTTCCTTGAGGCTGAATATTTCCATATCTAAGAGTATTCATCAAAATTTTATAAAATTCATGACTCAAGGGGGAAAAATTTAAATGGTCAGACTACTAGCCTTTACCAAATTCTCAAAAAAAACAAACTATGTCTAGCCAACCAGATGATGTCATTACCAACCAGATAGCATAAAAGGTAAAAGTCGAATCTTAATATATATTTTCTAAACCATTCTATACAACATCAAATGATAGCGTCACTACTGAATTGAGTCAGAGAATAATTTTTTTTCATTATACGCACGGTGATTTGCGAAGCCAAAAACAGCTCAAAACTGGACCAAACCAAACCCAGAACTCCCAATCCACCGACAAGTAAACTTATTGCGGCCAACGGCTCAATAATATCCACCGTCACGACTAGCAATAACGCCGATCCAAGAAGCGCAAGAAAACAAGAAAATGCAAAGGCCCCCAGCGAAACATAACTGGATCTTAAAGCCCTTAAAAAATGCCTCGATTGTTTATGAGACAACACCAATTGCTGCTCAAAAACTTTTATGTTTTGCACATTATGCTTTTCAATAATTTTTCTTTCCAAAAGAGAAATTGTTTCTAAGCACTTCATTAATCGATTTCCCGTGCTTAATCCAAGAATACTCGACGCATTTGTCAGAATCGCCGGGGCCGCAATAATAGTAATCATGGCAAAAGGGTTTTGAGAAACAGAACTAATAGCAGCATCTATATGCATATAATTCCTATTTTTGATTTTGTTAGCATCAACTATATACAATATATAGACTTCTACAAATCAGACGCAAGCTGAATTTGTTTTTAACGACGTAAACCATTGGGCCCTCAAGAAAGGGCCCAATGTCACAACTAGGTTTTCTTTTTGCTACGTACGATCTGTCGCAAATATTTAGTTCGCTTAATAAAACTCTGCTTCTTTTCACTCTGATACTGTTTATCACCTTTGTGTAGATGAAACTCTATTTCCCGTTTCATTTTCAAATAACTTTCCCAACGATCTTGAAGCAAATCACCATTACCTAAGGCCTCGCCCACCAGACAACCTGGCTCTCCACCATGCGAACAATCACTAAATCGACACCCGCTCATCAATTTAGCGATATCATCAAATGATTCATCTAGTGAATCTTCGTCGCCACCGAACGAAAAGGAGCGAATCCCTGGCGTATCCATCAGCCAAAAACCATGGTGGGACAAGATCAATTCACGATGAGTCGTTGTATGGCGGCCACGACTGTCGTCATCGCGAATTTCCTGCGTCTTCATTTTGTCGGCCTCAAGCAAGGCATTGACCAGTGTCGACTTACCCACTCCCGACATTCCCAAAAAGGCAACGCTTTGGCCAGGTACTAGTCGTCGTGCAATTTCGCCCACGCCCTGATTTTGCTGAGCCGAACAAGCCACGATCGGAACATCCTGTATTCGCTGTTGCAACTCTGAAAGCCGACGATGAATCTCGTTTTGGCTCATCAAATCACATTTGTTAACAATAATAATAGGTTTTGCACCACTATCCTCAATCATCGACAAGCCTCGTTCCAATCGACGCACATTGAAATCGTCATTAAAACTTGTAACAAGTCCGATAAAATCAATATTGGCAATAAGACTCTGCACACCACCCACATCATCATGACGACGCAAACAGGACCGTCGTGGCAACACGGATTCAATAGGTAAAAATTGGTTATCGCCTTCAATCATCTCAAGGGCAACCCAGTCACCCACGACCGGAAGATCCTGACCTTGATGATAAAAATGCCCACGCACGCGCGCAAAAACCTGGCCTTGTTGCCCCAATATCATGACCTTGAACTGTTCATGACTGGAAAATATCACTCGTGCTGGAAATAAATTCGGATTCGACGCACGCAATGAATTGTAAAATGCCTCCTGCATAGGGTGAAACCCCCAGGACGATTTCATTTGTTCTGTATACATTTAAGCCTCTTTTAAAGAAAAAAAATACGAACAAGCGAAGCTCTCAATGCTTGAACTCAAAATTAAAATTTTTATGAATTAAGATAGACGGAGAGCGATTCGTCTATTGAAACAAGTTACAATCATAGGCTCTCCTTTTTGTGCTGTTATTAACAGTGACCACATTGTGATATTGTGTTCCTTCAAGAGTAGCTCATTTTTTTCATTGATGTCAAAAAAAAATTTATTAGTCTGAGGCGGGTTGATCTGTTTTATGCCTTCATCATCGCCAGTCACTTGACGTCAATCAAATCTAGACTTTGAACTCGATTAAGGTTCATTGGAATGCTTGGAATGCATTGACTCTATCCAAGAACATATCACCTACCACGTTCACAATTTTTAAAATCGCGAAATTTCTTTTCCCATTTGTTTTGGTCGATGCTAAAAAGATTCAATGAACTTTGCCAAAGCCTGCGAGATACTCAGTCAACATTTTTCAAATTTAACCAAAAATCAAGATGGCCAGCTGGCCAGTTATATTCCCGAATTAGCCAAAGTCGATCCCACGCTTTTTTCCGCTTCTCTCGTATCGATTGACGGAGAAATCTTTTCCGTGGGAAATACCGATCAGACATTTTCTTTGCAATCAACTTCGAAACCCATCGTATACAGCCTTGCCTTACGTGAACTCGGAAGTGACTTCGTACACAGTAAAGTAGGCGTAGAGCCCACGGGCGAAGCCTTTAACTCTATTATTGAACTGGAAGAGAATTCTCATAGACCGTTTAATCCCATGATTAATTCAGGCGCCATTGCGACCACAAGCTTAATAAACGGAAAATCGTACAAGGATAAACTGAATCTCATTATCGATTATGTCTCGGAACTGGCGGGAAGACGCCTGGAAATAGATAAATCTATTTTTGAATCAGAAAGAGCCACGGCTCATCGAAACAGGGCCATCGCCTATCTGATGAAACACTTTGATGTCATGACATCCGACGTGGAAGAGACGCTCGCCCTGTACTTTAATCAGTGCTCTATTTTGGTAGATACGCGTGATTTAGCCTTGATCGCTGGCTCATTAGCCAACCAGGGTATTCATCCACTTTCTAAAAAACAACTGATCTCAAAAGATCATACCTCAAAAACATTAAGATTGATGTTCACATGTGGAATGTACGATACAGCGGGAGAGTGGGCATTTAGGGTTGGTCTGCCCGCAAAAAGCGGCGTCAGCGGGGCTATTTTTTTAGTGGTTCCTGGTCAGTTTGGCTTAGCCGTGTACTCTCCTAGAATAGATCAACACGGGCACAGTGTCCGTGGCCGTCTTTTGATCGAAAATTTAGTTTCAGATTTAGATTTAAATATTTTCAGCAAAGGTTAGGTTTCGTGAACTTTCAAATCACTTCCGTTATCGAAAAAATCACATTTTTTATTCAATTGGAAGTTTTCATATTTTTATGGTTGTCTTTAGGTTTATGCTTTCTTTTTTATCGTTTATTTCTGCATGAAATAAGTCTGAAGCGTCACTTAAATCTTCGCGCCCGGTTCAAGGGAACTTTTGTTTTTTTGACCATTGCTTCGATATTTTCAATTAGCCGGTGGGCATTAAATTCCTCTATAGACTGGACGCCGTTAATCCGGGTATCCGAGTATTTGGCTTTTTTTGCACTGGTGATAGTCGCTATCGGCTTTATAAAAATGGCTCAAATTTTAGTTTATCTTATTTTGTTTTATAAAAATATGTCCCAAGGCATCCCCAGATTGATAGCCAATTTATTTACCGTGGTATTTTCATTTTTTGTTATCTCTATCCTGGCGTCCGAGGTCTTTTCAATTCACATCACAACAATGCTGGCCACTTCGGCCGTTTTTTCGTTGGTACTGGGTTTGGCACTGCAAGACACCTTAGGAAATTTATTTTCTGGAGTCGCCATGCAGATTGGTCAACCATTCAAGATAGGCGACTGGGTAGAGATTTCTAGCGATAGCAAAAAATGGCTGGGACAGATTCAAGAAGTCACATGGCGAGCCACATTTCTGTCTAGTTTCGCTGATGAAACCATTATGATTCCAAACAAAACGATGGCTCAAAGCCAAATAATCATTTTCAGCAATCAGCAAAAACCAAACAGGGAAAGCCTGACATTTCGTATCGATTTCCAACAAAATCTTCTCTTGGCGAAACAAGTTCTTGGAGCCATTGTTGCCAATGTCGATGGCGTTATGCAAGACCCTGGACCTAGAGTTTTATTAACAGACACCAACGAATCCTGGATTGTCATGAAAGTTTTTTACTCGGTTCACGACTTTTCAATGAAATATAGAATTGCAGACACGATTCTTGAACGAACCATCGAAGGTTTCATCGCAAATAAAATAAATTTTGCTTCGACAAAAATCTTGATCACATCCCCCTAAGTTTAAATCAATCGACCTAGATAGGTTGGTAATGACAAGATAGGTGATAATGACAAAAGAATCCCAGATGGACTGGCCAGAGTAGAGGTTAGGACCGACTAACTCAACTCGTCCCAGGACTTAGCGCTTTCGATCAACCCCGATAAAATCGAATGAAAGAATTTTTTAGTTTGCATTTTTTCAGTGCCGAAACGACGAATAAACTCGTTTTGAATAAACGGTACGTGGGCCGTGCCCCCGGTTAAAAACACATGCTCGATTTGCGAACTTGCCAAACCGGCCTGACTTAAACAGCGATCCAGTGCCGATAGGATTTCACTTTTAATTTTAACAGACCAGTCCTCAAATTCGACACCCGAGAACACTTCGTTTGTTTCCAAATCAGGATAGTCGAATTTAAATACACTGGTTGGCCGAGTAGAAAGATCTTTTTTAGTTTTTTCAATTTCTTCAAAAAACGCAAAGATCTGTTGATCTTCAAGCATTATAAAAAGGCGATCGATAGCATTTTTATCTTCAGCGCGTAAAGCACACTTACGCACTTCTTTGATAAACTCGTATGTGTCACGCTCCTTCAAGTGAACAATTTGCGCCGGCTTATTCAGGCGATCCATAACGGACACAGGCATGGTCAACAAATTATTCGACATCGGCAATCGGTACTTTGTCTGCGCACCAAAACCACGATTTAAGCGTGAACTCATAAACACACTATCCAGTGCATCACCCGCTAAAGGACACCCCTCCACCGCCAGTACATCTTTTTTCTGAAATTCATTCGGTGTGATTTTCATGATCGTAAAATCAGAAGTACCACCGCCAAAGTCTCCAATTAAAATGGTTTTCTCTTGATGAATACCTCGACGAAACTCTAAAGCGGCGGCCAGGGGCTCTGGAACAAACTTCACATCCGTGAAGCCAGCATACTCGGCGGCCTTTCTCATCCTATGAATCGCAAACTCATCAGCTACAGGATCCATCGAATACCGCGCCGGACGTCCAATCACTGCTTTAGTGACATGAGTCTTCAAAACAGCTTCCGCACGCTTTTTCAATTCAAGCAAAAATAATCCAATCATGTTCTCTAAGGACAAAATCCTATTTTCAAAAACAGTCCCTAGATAATACTTATTTGGCAAATGTGATTTGAATGATCGAAACAGTCGTCCTTCCATTTCAAACTCTGTGTATTTTTTCAAAGCCTCCGCCCCATAGAAACACTGATCCGGAGTTGGAAAATAAAGCAACGTTCGCATCAGCGTAGGATCATGGCTAAATGGATCGATGGCCAAATCATCAATACGCTGGCCATCATGAAGAGCCCCCACAAGAGAGTGACTTGTCCCAAAATCAATAGCTAAAATCGTGTCTGCCATTTTTTACCCCAAGCTCTTTCAAACAATAAGAATGTTTTAGCTTGGCCTATCACATTGGCCGTAGTCAACTAAATCTATGTCTTGCCTTTGAGTTTGAAGGCCGACTAACAAGAAAAAAACAGCTCTATTTATTTTTGACTTCATATATAGATACTTTCAAAGTTTAAGCAATTTTCGCTTTCATTGATACAACGAATCTGTGACTGTTTTTTTATCACGCACTATTATCGCTGGATGTATCGCTGGATGGACCATATCACCAAAACAGTGTCATTACCAAAACAGAGAATTTTTTTCCTCTTCTAGAATACTGATCACAACGAATACAAAGAAATTTACATCTTCCCTGTAGTTTGCTAGATTCCCTCTCGATGAACTCAAAACAAAAACTGCGGATTTTATTTGGATTGATGATATTTCTAATATTGACACCACTCGTGAGAGCCGAGGTCAGTCGTCCAGAAATAGAACGCGTTTTTCAAGCCTTTCAAAAAGCATATGGCGACGAACTCAGACAAAAGAATCAATCTTTGTTTTTCAACCGTCCTATTGGCTATTTCGACTGGTTGGATCTGGATTTGGCACACGCCTCTTATATTCAAATACAATCAGATAGCGATGCTCACATTTTTCATGAAATCACTCTAGTTGGCGGTTTACTAAAGCTACCCAATTTTGACATGGATGCAGCGGTTTTGGTTCTTTGCCATGAATTAGGTCACGGCTTAGGTGGAGAGCCCTTTAAAAGTTTAAATGAACCCGATAGTGACACGTATCTCTCCTCCACGGAAGGACAAGCCGATTATTTTGCCACCCAAGAGTGTTTGCCTAAACTTTGGAAAGTGTTACCAGCTTCGGTTCAAGACTATTTCCCGGCGGCTGAGACAAAGTGTCGATCTCAGTTTACACCGGGAACAGAAACTCACTCAATATGTTTGCGCAGCTTTGCAGCCATGAGAGGTTTTTTGCAGATCCATCAAAACAATCAACCTATGTTTTTATCTGCTGATTTTCAAAGCCACGATCCTTACACGGCCACCGAAATCAATCGTGGTAGTCGATATTACCCCAGCGCTCAGTGTCGATTGGATACATTAATGGCGGGAGCGCTTGCCCAGCCTCGCCCGCCCTGCTGGTATAAATTATAAGCATAGGTAATGTAAATATAGGTAGCAGATAAATGCATTTTGACGTCTTTCAAAAATTTAAAGAATCCCCTTTTTCTGTTCTTCGAAGCAGCCACGAGCCAACTCTTATTGTCTACGACGTTTTGGGCCACTTCCCGCAGCCCAGAAATTCTATTCCAAAGGAACTTGCTTATAATTTTAACCTTAGAAGTAAAAATGGCTTTTTGTTTTCAAAAAAAAAGGACGTCGTCCTGACCTCTGAACTTTTGAATTCGAGTCACAGGAACTGGCTACAAGAATCAGGACTTGCCCAAGGTGAAGCCTGTCTTGCTCACTATGATCAGACAAATCCTCACACAAGCTACGCCGAAATTTTTGTAACCTGCTCGAAAAGCATCGCCCAGTTAAAAAAATTAGTACAATCTTACGGAGTCAAATCTCTTTTTTCGTGGATGAACACGGAAACCGAAATGGACCTGGCCAAATCGATGAATATTGATTTGGCATGGACAAGCGATCTTGGTCTGATTCAAAATCAATTTAATAAAACCACATTTAAAACTTTTCTAGCATCGATAAACCTGCCCATCGTTAGGGGTGGTTCGTTCGCTTTTCAAAGCTGTGCAACACTCAAAGAAAATCTTTCGTTGCTAGAGAAACAAATTCAAATTTTAGATGACCATTCTAGTCCTTCTGGTAATCCTTCTGGTAGTTCTTCTGACTATATCATAAAGCCTGTCGACTCGGCCGCAGGATGCAGTGTCGTACGATTTACATACCAAGACCGAACCCAAGTTTTGGAAAAAATAGTGCAATTTGAAAATACGAATTGGCTTATTGAAAAATACATCGCTCATGAGCACTCGGTAAATATTCAAACATTTATCCAAAGTGATGCAATCTACTTTCTAGGCGCCTCTGAACAAATTTTAGATGACTTTTCCTACCAAGGAAATATATGGGATAATCGCCTAGCACACAGTGATGCCTACAAAAATGCATTACATCAGACCAAACTCATATCAAAAAGACTTCAGGAGATGGGTTATCGTGGTCTAATCGGACTCGATTTTCTTCTTCTAAAGAACGGCCTTGCATTTTGCCTTGAAAATAATATTCGCATTAATGGATCTACATTTGCGCTGACTCTCATTGCAGAAATTGAACGAAGAGGCTTTTCATTGCTGAACTGGTGTTTCAAAAAATATCAAATTGAAGGTATCGTACCATTTCCGGCAATCGCAGATACTTTGCATGCATCTTTAGTCACAATCCCAAGTTTTAAAGACAAAGGAATTTTTATCCAAGAATACCACACCGTAAACAATAAAACAGTTTTAGCTTTAATTTTTATTGCTGTTCACAAAAATGATTTAAACCTTCTCGAAGCTGATCTTATTAAAAGACTGGAGACCTTTAATGAAATCCATAAATGACAACGACAACAATCGTTTTCTATACTCGTCCGACAGCGCCCTTATGCAAGTTGATAAAATTCATCATTTCTTATCTCGAGACTCTTATTGGTCTCCGGAAATCCCCAAAGATTTTGTCGAACGAGCCATCAAGCACTCGCTTTGTTTTGGAGTATTTGACAAGCATATCGACCCCATACTGCAAGTTGGATTTATTAGAGTCGTCACGGATTACGCCACATTTGCTTGGATTTGCGATGTCTACATAGACAAAGACTATCGTAACTTGGGCCTTTCAAAAAAGCTTATGTCAGAGGTTATGAACCATCCCGGACTTCAAAGTTTGAGAAGAATTTGCTTGGCCACCGTTGGTGCTCATAAATTATATGAGAAATTTGGTTTTCAAGTGACTCAGACCCCCGGCGCTTGGATGGAAATAAAAGACAATGATATTTATAAAAAAATGAACCGATAAAACAAACTCATGCGTATTCATTTCCTATCAAAAGACGTTCTCTTATTTTCTTGATAGTCAGTTTCTTGATAGTCAGCAGACGAATGAGTTTCGCTTGATCCGAGATCTCTATCCACAATCTCTGAGCCCATGCAATTTTATTGCTTTCGATAGACGATATTCCCATTAAACGTTTTCCGTCGCGCTGACGCCGATGCACCATTGGCCCCGGCTTCAGACAAGCCAAAATAAAGATTCCCTGGGGCCGTATTGGCAACAAGAGGATTGCTTTTAACCGAGAAATAGTACTCGACGATATCATAGTCAACATCGCCAACGTCGGAAAGGTAGGACCCAAGACATGTCAATCCGGACACTTCAACACTTGTGTTGAGTGACCACGAGTTTCTTCCACAAAAATTTTGGTTGTTCAGGTAATTCACTTGCCCTGACGAAGACGGAGTAATGTTGATACTCTGATTGGTAAAATCGATGTCACTCACAGAATAGTAATCAACTTCTGTCGATTTAAATTGCCCATCAGATGTACCTTTCGGACTCCCTATAAGATAAGTACCCGTATGCACCATCGTGACTACGGATGTATTACAACTTGAATCGTTGTAAATATCCAAAGTGTTAGTATAGGTAGCCCCCGAAGACACAAATTGGATTTGCATTTTAATAGATTGTCCACTTACGGCCGCAAGACATGCCGTTTTCCAAACTCCTCCGGCCAAAGGGATATCTTGAGCTTTCGGAAGAGAACTCGCCGGACTATCCATTGCGGTCTTCGTACAACTAATAGAAAAAAACAAAAGTAAAACCAAGTAAAAACGATGACGCTCTAAATTTCTCATGACAGCTCTCCGATGCAAGAAACAATTCGGACACTGACCAACAAAATAGAGGGCAAACAAGTAAGTTTGACTACGTCTTGAGTTGATTCAAGATGACACATCTAAACCCCTCACCTGTAACACTTTACAACTTCTTCTTACGCCCAACCTATTTTCATAGAGGTCTAACTAAGGAGATACTCCGGCATTACTATTTTCAACAATCTAATCCTGTCTCAGATCGCCTTGAAAATTTCCCTGAAGACAAAACCGCCTTTGAATCATTTTGAGAAACGACATAACTGAATTGAAAAAAATGGTAATATATTTTCCAATTCCATCAAAAATTAGACGAAACTTCTTACTACAAACTTTTTAAAATATTTAAAATTACCGACTGAATATCTTTGCCGCCGGCTTCAATGTAAAATGTACATCACATTTAAGATTTTGACATTTTTCTATATTTAGACTATTTAGCTAGCACATCAATCCACTATGAAAGCGTATTTATTTTTTGTATTTTCCTTACTAGCTTTTAATTTTGTTTACGCAGCTATAGAAATCACTTCTGATACCATCAGATTTAATGAGATCTTCAATCATGCTCATGTTTTTATTGATCCAACATCTAGCCGTCATGTCGAAAATGAACTCAATTTAACTCAAACACTTGAAAAGCTAGAACAGCTCACCCCTACTGACATTAAAAGTGTCAATGGTTACAAAAACGCTAAGGTGTGGCTTACATTTTCCGTTGTTAACAGATCAGCTGTATCTGATTTTGTCATTCGTTACTCATATCCCTCGATGCAGTATATTGATTATATGCTTTATGATAATGACGGCACGTTGCTGACAAAGTCTATATCAGGAAAACTTGTCCCTTTTGAAAAGCGACCCATTAAAGATACAGATTACTTGTTTCCACTTAAACTAGATAAAGATAAAATAGCAACGATCGTGATGAGTTTCCAATCCAGTGGTTCGATGCAGCTGCCTATTGAAATTTTATCTATGAACAGGATTCTAGAATTAACTCAAAGCAAATATCTGTTGTTTGGTCTTTACTATGGCGTTATTTTTCTCATCCTACTTTATAGTTTGTTTTTGTCGATAACATTGAAAGGCCCGCTCTACATTTCATACTTATTTTATGTCTTGAGCGTGGTTTTTTCTCAGATGGGACTACACGGAATTTCATTTAGATACCTATGGCCAGAGCTTCATTCATGGAACAAAGTGAGTACAATTTTTTTTGTTGGCCTTATGTTTTGCAGCTTAGCGATCTTCTCTGCTATCGCTTTAGATTTAAAAAACAAGTCTAAACTCTTCTTTAAGGTGATGATAGGTTTTGCTTTAATCGCCGCTTCCGTATCAACGTTCGCTCTTTTTGCCTATGGAAGTTGGGTAATAAAGATTACGGGCTTGATCACTTCAATACTGCCTTTGATTATCATTCCGACCGGCGTAATAGCATGGAAACGTGGTCATCAATTTGCCCCTTATTACTTAGCGGCCGTGTTTTTTTATCTTATCGGGGCAAGCTTATATGGACTAAAGGATTCTGGTCTATTAGATCCCAGCTTTATAACAGAAAATGGTATTCTTCTTGGTTCGCTTATCGAGATCTGTATATTTTCGCTTGGAATCGTAAAACATATCCAAAGAATCCAAAGCAAATCCGAGCGACTTAAGATCGAATTAGAAAAATCTAAGATATTCAGCCAGATTGCATCCCAAGTCAGTCACGATATCAGATCTCCATTGTCGGCGTTAAATCTTGTAGTGGGCAATCTTAGTCAAATACCGGAAGATAAACGTATTATTATTAGAAGTTCTGTTAACAGGATTGTCGACATAGCCAACCAACTTTTACTCAAAGGCAAGGACATAGTTCAAACTCAAGCTGTTTCACAGACTCAAAACGTTAAATCAAGCCCACAGAATCTGAATAAACTGTCCGTTGAGTTATTGTCACCACTGATAGAGACAATAGTTTCTGAAAAACGTATTCAGTTTCGCGAAAAACAGAGAGTTGAAATAGAGGTCGATTTAAGTAGTGGCTATGGATTATTTGCCGAAGTTGACCCACGTGAATTAAAGAGAGCGCTTTCCAATCTTATCACCAACGCCGTAGAAGCCTTGCCACATGAGTCTGGGAAAATCACTATTTCTGTTAAACCTCAAGACGATTTCATCGCCATCAACATTCAAGATAACGGAAGTGGTATTCCCGAATTTGTTTTAAAAAATCTTGGCATGTTAGGCGTGACCCATGGCAAGGAAGGCACACCGAGCGGCAGCGGTCTTGGAGTGTATCACGCCAAGAAAATCACCGAAGAAGCCGGTGGTCAGTTTAAAATTCAATCACAGCTTGGCACCGGCACGATCGTGACGATGTCATTTCATAGAGCCAGCGCTCCTCAATGGTTTGTAGAGAAACTCGTGTTGACTCCAGGTATGGAGATTATTTTACTTGATGATGATATCTCGATTCACCAAATATGGCGAGGTCGCTTTGAATCTAAAAAAATATCTGAGCAGAGCATCGTTTATCAATCATTTACGTCTGGCGCAGAGCTGAAAAAGTGGTTTCAGAATAAAATAGATGCCCAAGCTGCAATTTCTATTCAGAGCCCTCTTCTCTTTCTTGTCGACTATGAATTACTGGGGCAAAGCAATACTGGTCTAGAAATAATAGAAGAGTTAGGAATTCAGTCCAACACGGTCCTGGTAACATCACGTTATGAGGAAAAGAGTATCAGAGAGCGATGTGAAAAGCTTGGCGTTAAGCTTATACCTAAGGCTATGGCCGGATATGTTCCTATTGAAACAACAAAACCAAAAATTTTAGTCGATGGGATACTTCTTGATGATGACAGACTCGTCCATGCCTGCTGGGAATTCGAGGCAAAGAACCGAGGGAAGAAGTTTGTAAGTTTTTACACCCCGAAGGATTTTTTTGAGGTCTCGTCTCAATACGATTACACATCCAAAATTTATATTGACTCAAATCTTGGTGGTGGCCTTAAGGGCGAAGATATAGGAAAAAAAGCAGCCGACATCGGTTTTACAAATATTTATCTTTGCACGGGCTATCAGCCTTCTGACTTTCCACCGATGAGCTGGATCAAGGGAATCGTCGGAAAAGAACCTCCGTTTTAGAAAAAACAGCCAACGGTCAGATCCTATCTAAACTAGTCCATCTAAACTTCTACACTTAGTACAATGTAGCCTCACAATGTAGCTAATCACTGGCCTACCAAACCAAACTGCAACCTTTGAATTGCGTACTCGTTAGAGTGTTTTTGGCAGAGTAAAAATAAATTTACTTCCAATCCTTGGCTCGGATATGACCCAAATTTTACCAAGATGTGCCTCAACTAGTGTCTTGGAGATATACAAACCAAGACCAATACCGCTGCGTTGTTTATTTCCGATCTGAGCAAACCTTTCAAAAATACGGATTCTTTGATTTTCTGGAACACCCACACCTGTATCCTCAACCGAAATTTCAATCTCATACTCAGAAGATTTTGCTGTAACATTGATTCGACCATTCGCTGGCGTGAACTTCAGTGCATTACCAACAAGGTTGGAAAGAACTTGCGAGATTCTATCCTTGTCAAACGCAACCACATCAAAACTGTTTAAAAGTTCTGACTTTAATGTAATCGACTTTGCCTTTGCTTGGATAGAATAACTTTCGATTATTTCGCTGATGAGTTTGTTAATACTATTTTTTGCGAGTCTAAGTTGGATTTTCCCTCCTGCGATACGCTCCATGTCTAAAATGTCGCTCACAAGATGGAGCGAAGTTAAGGCATTGCGCTTTATAATTTCAATCCAACGCCTAGCTTCTTCATTCATGTTGGAAAACGACTCATCTTCAAGCAGTAACTCTGAGGCAGATAAAATAGTACCAATAGGATTTCTCAAATCATGACTAACAATTGCAATAAATTCCTCTTGTGTGAGCAGAGCGGATTTAGTACCCGCATGCGCTGTTTGCTCAACTTTTAGAAATTTCGCCGAGCGTGTTGTTTCAAGATCAGTCTCTTTTCGCTCTCCCGAGAGATTTTTATCTGTTTCTTCGCGCTCCTGCTTAAGGAGTTTAGACATCAGTCGTTCCTTTTCGTCACGTTCAAAATTAAGAGCTTCGTCCACTCTTGACCGTTCAATTTTAATTTCATCGTCCTCACGTCTTCTTTCGGCGGCAATCTGGTTACCATTCTGCTCATGGTTTGCGTCACTTGTATCCTGCTTTACGTCGGCGTTCGTGCGACGCTGATGCAGAGCTTTGTCCTCCAGACGACGTCCTGTTTCAACGATCCGATCAGTATTGCCTTCGACATTTTCGCTATAGGTCTCAAAAAAATCATCAGTTTTCTTGCGTTCTACGATAAGATTCTTGTCTGTATTTTGACGGCTTTTACTAAATCTCGATTCAATCGAATTTTCCATTTTTCCTCCAAGGCAATCTCATGGTAAATTAAATCCAAACAAGCCTGTACCTATAATTTACCAGCTCGTCTGAGCGGCGAGCTAAAAATTTGCTCGTGCTTAATGACACCCAACCACTTGACCCTTCTTATAAGAACTTTGAATCCGCTCGAATATTTTCCATCACAGGCAACTCAAGTTAGGTTGGGCGCAGGATGCTTACAGCGCTTAGATGTGGATAACAACAAACCAGACGATAAGGCCTCCTCCCGTAAGTCCGCTCATCACACGAGTTAATTGTTCCAAATTTTGGACATGAAGTGTGGCCGCCAAGAAATCCCCTGATTTTTAAGTTTGAGAATCCTGGATCGAAAATGTTTTTTGAATTTCAGAAAATGAAATCGAACTCAATTAACGCGCTTTATCCGTGAATCCAGATCCTTAGCAAATTCTAATGCACTTGGAATAAACTGAGACATCCGTGATGAGATACGATAGTCTCTGCATATGAATCTGAATCTGAGTTTGAGTTTGAAAAGGCTAAATACTAGAGAAATATACCTCACGATGACTCTCGTTGTGATTGGTCTATCGATGCATGTTTTAGGTCCAGATAACGTATTAGATACTGAATTATTTTTTACGGCGAGTGAAGCTGACACCTTCATTCGAGGCCTTGGCATTCAAAACATGCGGGCCTATTTTGTGAATGAAATAGTGGATTTATTATTTCTTGTTACTTATAGCGTTCTCTTCTTCCTTCTCGCGAGGCGATATTATTTTCGGAAGACATGGTTAACATTTATTCCAGGCATTTTTGATCTTATTGAAACCACGACAATTATTCTGCTTTTACAAAATAAATCCTATGCCTCTCCTATTTGGCTTGGTTATGTTACGTGTCTGAAATGGACTACGGGATCTATCGCAGTTACTGCAATTGTTGCTGGGTTTATACGACAGCGACAGACCCATATGAGATGACCTAAAATTGATTGTAGAGTCTCCCGGTATGTTGACTAAAGCCCAATAACCGGTGAGCATATTGATTAAACAAAAACACACGGAGGGTTTTTATGAAATTAGTCGCCATAGTTTTGGCCTTTATCAGTAGCTCTGCTTTTGCTTCAACCAACAGTTATGATTTGAAAATGGATTTGTCCTTGAACAGAAGACATGTTTCTTCGCCACGGTTGATTGTAAAAGCCGGAGAGACGGCCTACATCAATCAAAAAACAGATACAGAAGAAAGCTTTATTGAAGTCGTTGCCACTGAGGGGTCCATTCAAAATCATCAAGGTATTTTGATGAACTTTATTGTTGGTGTAATTGACCAAAATGGCCAGAGAGTCATCAAAGCTAAGCCGCAAATATTAGCTAGTGAAAATGAGGCTGCCCAAATCACAGTTGGTGAAAATAACGGTGATGAGATTTCTTTGTCCGTAGTCGCCACCAGAAAATCGCTTTAATCTTTTCCTAAAAACTGAATGACTGATTTAGCCCGCCGCAGTTGGTTTACGAAGCCTTGGTGGTTTGAATTTTTAGGACATCATTTTTAACGAGCCTTGTGAGCCTATTCTCAGACAGGTGGTGGGATTTGGCGATTTACGCTGGCGAGTGAACGCCACGCTTCAGTAGTGTGAGGCTACTGACTATAAACCTGTGCAAAAGTTATAAATCCCGCAAAAAAAATAAGTCGGACTGAAGTAGCGCAGCGAAGATGACAGCAACCTGTTGAATTTCAGGAATACAAACTCAACTGAACATCAAAAAATAAAAACAAGATTCTGAGTATGAAATCATGACTCAGAATCTTGTGCTTTTGTGTGTTCAAAACTAACTGCAATCAAGTGGTTTAATCAAATGTTTCACTTAGCTTATCGGAATAATTAAGCAAAGCTCTCTGGTAGATCTGAATTTTTTGATCGTTAGAAGATTTAACAAGTTCTTTAATCAGTATCTCCATAGCTAGCGAATGATTCTGCAAATTAAAAAGAGTCATGGCTAAAAATGTCTTCAGGGCACCATTGTCCGGGAAAAGCTGAACTCCTTTTTCTAGTATTCTTTTTGAGTTTTGGTAATCGCCTAAACACCGGTAAGTACTTCCTAGGCCGAGATACGCTCCTTCTGGATCATCTCCAGATAAGCCTAATGCAATTGCTTTTTCATAGGCCGGTAATCTCTACGAGCTTCTATTAGATCGCTATTACACCGGATTCTGGTGAAAATAATGGACTTAATCATCAAAGGCCGTTTTATTAATTCTGAGGCTTTCGCGAGAACAGATGGATCAAAACCAATTCGTGACTTATAAACCCTACTGCTTCTGATGTGACCAGCTTGATTTTAAAGGTCACAGAGTTTAAAAAGATGCCGTAAATACATTTTCCAAATGTCGAATCAGGCAGCTATAGAATTGACCATCGATCGAAAAGATTTTGAGTTCGATTGTCTGAATTCTTTCTCTCATTGAAAGATCTATGTAGACCTTCGTCATATATACACAACCCTGATTTTTATCTAGAATGAGAATATGCTTAAAAATTTCTTGCTGACGTTTCTAATCGCCGTACCTCTTCAACTTGTGGCGCAACCAACAACAAGGTATCCCAGAACGGTCCTGAATTGTAAGATGACCGAAGGGGGTGCGCAGCTATCAGAGGACAAAGCAGACATCTTCAGCTACAGAGGCACTTATGGATTTGACGGGACTCCCGCTGGCGGAGAAGCAAAGCTTGATTTGGTTAAAAAAGATGGAAAGTGCTTTCTTGAAATAAGGGCCGGAAAGGGTACACGAGCGATTTCAAGATCATTTTCTTGGAGCATCATACCTTTTGAAAATCCAAATTCCATCTCTGAAGCCTCCTCGCAAGATGGCGACTGTCAGTTTAAACCGCGCTATTCAAAATCAATTGCCCAATGTGTTCTTCCAACGCTTACCAAGCCTGGGAACGCTCCCGCCGCAAAATCTAAAGTTGGAGTCAAATAGCATGAAGGCCGCAATTTTCTTTTTGAACTGTGTTATTGGATGTTTTGTATTTGCTCAGGATAAAAAAACGGTACAAATCGAAGCTGTCTCTGACTTGAGCCGTCCTGAGATTTCGAAAGCCTATCGCTTTATGGTTGCTGATTTTTTGAAGGCTGGTGGTGAAGGTCGAACTTTTCTTGTTAGAGTTGAGGACAGAGAAGCTGATGGCTATTATTTCGCAGTAGATAAGCTGCCACCGTCAACGACTCTCAAAGGAATCTCTCTTTTTACAAGAGATCTGAAGGTTCTTGAAAGCTTAAAAAAGGCCAAGAAAGAGGGATTTCCACTTTTTTTGAAATCCATCGAGCATAAAATTGATGCGCAGGTTTTCGGAGATGATGAGCTAGGCAGACCTCTTCGACGAGCAGCTTTTCCAAACTCAAACGCGAATTTTTCGCTGGTAGTTTCCCCTACCGCGACAGATGACATTCTAATTCATGAAGCGGCCCGTATCAAACAGGCGCCTGAGTCACATCCGATTTCTACATTTTTAACTAAGTACAAGGCAAGCTTAAGCGATTCTCAATATGAAACAATCAGAAGAGCACTAAAGGAACTTGGAGCTTATCAAGAACAGTATACGGCTTTAGAAAAAATGAAAAAGCAAGGGCGTAAGAATATGTTGACACTCGTTAAAGATTCCTCAGGTGAGCATCATGTTGAGATTGTTGATTTTAAAGATGTTTATAAAAATCGTATGGAGGAAATGCAGGCCAATTCAGATATGTACATGGGTATGATTTCTTCTATGCTTCGTAAAATGCCGTCAGCAACTCAATGTGCGGTTAGCGATTTAACTAGAGAATCTATTGAAGGAATGGGAAAGATAGAGTCTGATCTTGTCGAAAGATATCCTATACAAAAATGCTCAAATAATTCTGCTCCCCAGAAACCTGCACAGGGCGTGCGGTAGACAGATCTGAACTTAATTAAATCGACCTAGATAGGTTGGTAATGATAATTGGTAATGACACTAAGTCGCGTGAATAAATCACTAGAATAGTGGAGATCGCAAAAACTAGAATCTCTGTTTCTCAAGGCAGATTTTCTGGTCAACTAGCTGCGACTTTCGGATCAGAGTTAAAACAGCTTCAGGAGTTATTAAGCAGTATTAGATGTGAAGTATCAAGACATTCGCTACATTTTTAATATTGCCAGTATTTAAATAATTTCATAGCTTCTGCCTCTTTAATAATTGGAGAAATTTTGAAAATTGAAGAGCAACGTAGAGTTAAAACAAGATCTGTGTGGATGGATGTTTTCAAAGAGGTTCAATCAGTTTCAAAACCTTCAAGAAGATGCGGCGTTCCTCGTTCAACGATTTATAGACGGCTACAAAGATTTGAAACTAAAGGATCTAATAGACTAGAAGGTATTTCTCGACGTCCTCATAAATTAGCTAAATTAAAAACAGATGTTGAGATTAAAAAATTAATTCTTAATGTTCGTAATAAACACAAATGGGATCCTCAGCGAATTCAATCACACTTTAAACAGATCAATGGGCCAAACCTCTCAGTTGCAACGATATGGAGAGTTTTAAAGCGGCATAACGCGAAGAGTATTAAGAAATATCGACGCCACAAAGATTTTAAAAGATATCATCACCCAGTACCTGGAGATCGAGTGCAAATCGATGTGACTAAGGTTGCTTGTGGTTACTTCCCATACACAGCTATTGACGATTGTACCCGGCTTAAATACGCTCGTCTTTATCCAGGATAAAAAATGTGCAGTTCTCAATCGAATTTCTTCATGACTTGATTGATTATTTTGGTGAAATTGGTTTTTCTATTCAACGCATTCAAACCGATTGCGGATCTGAGTTTTACGCCGAATCTTTGCAAGAAGAAATGACGGCGCATTTTATCAAATTTCGTCCGAATCCGCCTGGTAAGCAACATCTCAATGGCAAAGTAGAACGTACACAAAAAACCGACCAGGAAGAATTTTATAGAACGCTGCCGTTTAGTGACAAGAATTTAAATATACGTCGCTCTCTGGTCGACTGGATCGAGTTTTACAATTACAAACGCCCACACTCATTCCTTGGCGGAAAAACACCGTATGAGCGATTTATGGAAGTTAAAGACGATTGTCCGATCGTTCCCGAAATTGCTCATAATTGGTACAAATCCAAAGAAAAAATCAAAACTCTATCGTGGGAAAAGTTTAAAAAACAAAAGTCAGAAATCGCCAAATTTGCGGAAGAGAAAATGTCTCAGATGTCTTGAAATATCACATAATATCGAGGTGAGCCTCTGATTTTTGAGTTCGTTTGATGATGGGTGATTTCGGTTGTTTTGGGTGGTTGTGGACCCTCGGTAGACTCTAGATCGAGCAAATCTGTATTGAATTCTTAGCTCACTTTTTAGGAAAATCTAGACTTTTTTTAAATAGTGTGAGACACTATTTAAAATATGGCTCAATTTGAATTTGTCGCGTGGCTAGTAAAATGGATTTTAGAACAAGAGACCTTTGAGTTTGACTGGGACCATGGAAACTCAACAAAGAGTTTGCAAAAACATGCATTTAATTCTGAAAGTGCCGAACAAGTTTTTATAAATAAAGATCTGTTAGTGCCATTAGGCATTCAGATTTCTCCTGAAGCGAATGAACCTCGCTTTGGAGCACCGGGAACGGATTTTTAAGGAAAATTAATCTCAATTTGTTTTACAATCCGAGAAGGTCGAATTCGTATTATCTCAGCGCGACCCATGAGCAAAATCGAAAGGAAAAATTATGAGTCGATTCGTTAAAAATGAAAAAGGTTATGAAAAATCATTCAGTGCCGATTGGAAAGCTGTTAAAAAAGGACTCAAAAAAGTTCGCGCTGAAGTTGGCGAACCTAAAAAAGTTCCTACATCAATTGCCTTAGATCCTCGCTTTGTGGCTGATCTCAAAAAAGAAGCCAAATCTCGAGGTATTCCATATCAGGTATTGATGCGAATGTTTATTGTTGAGGGTTTTCAACGTTTAAAGAAAAATAGTGCTTAATCTGAGCTGATTACTTTTTCTTAGTGGTCTTTTTCTTCACTGCTGACCGGTTAAATTTGATTACAATCACCTGTCCAAAGCCTTTTCGGAATTGAGTCTCCAGCGACAGCCGGACGGTGGGTCTTTACCAGCAAGACTTTTAGCTATGTACATCGATCTGATCTGTCGAAGTAGCTGC
>JAEUWH010000085.1 GCA_016785955.1 Pseudobdellovibrionaceae bacterium
AAGTAGGGTAGGCTCCGGCCAACCAATCTTACGAATGGTTGGAACGTGAACCCCCCTCCGAACCGGACTTGCAACTTTCATTGCATCCGGCTCTCCATTTTTGTTAAGCATACATATCTCTTTTCCACGACGGAAGACCACCATGATGAAGCTGGTCGTGACACTCACTACAGAGCACCATTGTCTTTCGTCGTTGGCTGCACATCCTAATTTCCCAGTCAGCTTTGTTTTTCTTCTGCTGAAGATCCTTTAATCGACGGATGTGATGTACCTCAAGAGGAACCCCTTGCTTTTTGCAAAACTCACATTGTTCTTTATCTAAACGTTTGAGCAAATCGTATTTTTGCTGAGTGAAAATTCCTGTATTTGGCTGAGTATCTAGATCGTATTTACTTTTCTTTTCAAGACGATCCTTAATTTTGAACAGTTTGGTGTAACAGGTTTTTCCTTTGCGTTCAAAAGGCAGGAAATAATCGTTTCCTCTTTTGAGTGAGTTTCTTACCTGTTTACACGTTAGCTTTCGTTTACAGGCTAACGTGTGTATCAAACTATTAAATCCAGCCCATTCGAGCAAAAACAATCGAGATGCCGGAGCTAGCGCATAATAATTTGCAAAGCCCCGCATTTCCGCATTGTACGTTGATACGATTTCAAATTCGTTTAGATGCAGCAATGTTGGTTTCTTACAAGGTGTTTTGTCCAACCTGAGATAACCTTTATCCCTACAAAATGCCCAGATCTTTTCCTTAGGAACTTCAAGCCCTATTGAGTAAGTAAGCGTTCGTCTAACCCCGTAATAGCTGCTCCCGTCTTTTCTAAACCCGCAGCGACTTTTGACAGTGCGGGTTTGCTGACGTTGTCCGCGAATATGGTAACCAAGAAAATTAAATCCTTCCTGTATATGGTGGATGCCGGATTTTTCTTCAGAGACATTTAGTAGAAGTTCTGTTTTCAGAAACTCTTTTACTTCAGTCATCATTTGAAGGGCATTTTCTTTTGAGCCACTAACGGATATTGCGAAGTCATCAGCATATCTGACGTACTTCATCCGTTTGTAGCTGTCGTCCTTAACATCATAGAAGGATAATTTTCTTCGTTGTTGATCCATTTCACGAACAACGCCTTTTAGTTCATTTAAGAACTCAGGGAACATACCACCGTACTTTTCAGCGACGTGGATTTTATCTTGGCGGTGCAAAATTCTACTCTGAATTTTTGAATATTCTTTGCTTTGTTTGCGAAGCTTGCCTTGGTCAAAAGACTTAATTCGCTGGGCAATGAATATATCAAGTTCATGCAGAAAAATATTCGCCAAAATGGGAGAGCAAATACCACCTTGAGGCGTACCAGAATACGTTTCATTGAATTTCCAGTCTTCTAAATATCCAGCTTTTAAAAATTTCACGATGAGTCCGATGAACTTTTCGTCATTGATTTTCTTACGCAAGATCTCAACCATTTTATTATGGTTAATGTTGTCATAGAATCCTGAAATATCCATATCGACGATCCATTTTGTACCGGCCCATGTTTCTCTTAATTGAGTCAGGGCCGTGTGGCAGGAACGATTTGGTCTAAATCCATGAGAGTAATTTGAAAAATTTGGCTCATAGATTCTTTCAAGAAGCATGCGAACAACTTCTTGAACTAACTTATCGTCGCTGCTTGGTACGCCAAGGGGACGCATTTTCCCATTTTTCTTTGGGATATAGACTCGCCTTACAGGCTTTGGTTCATAGGAGCCATCTTTAAGCGACATCATGATTTTATCCACACGAGCTTTACTCATTCCATCGAGCGTAGTTTCATCTACACCTTTGGTGAGCGCTCCAGAATTTGAAGCAATTTTGGCATAAGCCATCATCCACAAATCCTGAGAGTGGGTCATAATTCGAAAAAGATGCTTCACTTGAACATTTGTTTGTAGGGTTGCCTTAGAGACCCCATCTAACGCTCTACTTGTTTTATCGGATAGCACTAGCAATCCTCCTTTCGGTTGTTAGATGGGAACAAAAACTGTTCCACTTTCCCTCTGAAAAACTTGCTTTCGTTCATCATTGCTGATGACTTATACAGATTGTCAGAGTCGGATTGGTTACCGACTGTCATACCCATTACAGGCTGACTTTTGGGTAATATTGGAACTCCGTCACCATACAGGCAGGTATTGACCGACTCTGCCAGTTTAGGTGATCCCGTATTTACGCTGTGTGAAGAAGTATCGTGGTTAGGTCGACTTTGGACTCCATTGACCATGTCGTTCATGGCGCGTCTACATTGTCGTATGCTGAAACCGGGCAGCGATGTCTTAGCAAATGTAGATGCATCACCTAAATCATCGTGTGATGCAGGGTCACTGTTTACGCCCCGCTGAGTCTCGTCTTTAAGAATACACTTTAACCTTACACGATTTATCCTGACTTGGGGTTCGCTAACGATGATTTCGCTCTCCCAGCCTTGCTCCGAACATGCTACACTCCCCACTCTCTTTCGAGATCTACGAGCCCATTGCTGGGCGTGGATAAGTTCGGCGGATATAGAATACTTCGACAATTCTAATTCTCCTTTCTATGAGAATGCTTCAACACAGCGCCGAAACGGCGCACT
>JAEUWH010000053.1 GCA_016785955.1 Pseudobdellovibrionaceae bacterium
TATGAAAAAAAATATTTGAAAGTTTATGAAGAGTCTCAACGAAGCCTTCTCGTTCTCGCAATGCATGGTCAAGAGCCAATAGGCGCATCGACTGCACTGCCTTTGTCGGACGAGAATGATTACGTTAAAGAACCCTTCTTGAAATTGGGCATGTCCATTCCAAGTATTTTCTATTTTGGGGAAAGTGTTTTAAAAAAGAAATATCGTGGACTAGGAATTGGTAAAAAGTTTTTTCAGTTTAGAGAAACCCATGCGATGTCATTTGGGCAATACTCGAAAACTTGTTTTTGCGGTGTAAACAGACCAGATACACATAATAGAAAACCTAAAGACTATATTCCCTTAGATGACTTCTGGATGGGACTTGGCTATCACAAAGAGCCAAAACTTGTTTCAGCTTTTTCGTGGCGTGATATTGGAGATGACCATGAAACGGAAAAACCCATGACATATTGGCTGAAAGAATGGAAAATCTAAATTACAAAATTTCGCTAGCACAATATCCAATCTTATTTCATTCTAGAAAACAGGATTGGTATTTTGAGATCGAAAAGTGGTTTATAAACGCTAAGAAAAGCCAGAGTCGCCTTATAGTTTTTCCGGAATATGGCTCGCTAGATCTGATATCTCTCTTGGCACCTGAAAGCCGTGATACACTGAAAATTCAGCTAGAGGAACTTCAGACACTTCACGATTTCTTTCTAAAAACCTTTATAGATTTTTCTTCTAAATACTCTATCTATTCCCTGGCGCCTTCTTTTCCTCTAAAAATTGGAAAAAAATTTTTTAATCGCTCGTATTTTGTTTCCCCGTCGGGCTCTTATAACTTTCAAGATAAAATTCACATGACCCGGTTTGAAGAGAGCTGGGGCATTTCAGAAAGCGAAACTGAACTTAAGGTTTTTGATACTCAAATAGGAAGAATTGGTATCCAAATTTGTTTTGATATTGAATTTCCATGGCCAACGAGTTTGCTAGCCCGACACGGAGTCAAATTAGTATTAAACCCAAGTTGCACTGAGGGAATTTCCGGCCTAAATCGCGTTCATATTGGTGCTAAGTCTCGGGCACTAGAAAATCAAATATTAGTTGGGATTTCTCAAACCGTTGGTCATGCGGACTGGTCTCCGGCCGTAGATATCAACAATGGAATTGCCGCTATCTATGCACCAAGTGATAAATTCTTTCCTGAAAATGGAATACTAGCGCAAGGGCAATTGAACACCATAGGTTTAGTAAGTCATGAAATAGATTTGGCAAAAGTTGAAAAAGTCCGCCTGGAGGGCGATGTTTTTAATTTCAAAAAAAATCAAGAGTATCCGTGGACTAAAGTTGAACAGAAAAATTTAGAGATCAAGATAGTCGCGCTTAAATAGGGTTATAAAAAATGAACGTTTTCGCTTTAAACTTTTTAAAAAAATGGAAAATGCCATTACTAGTTGCGAGTATACTATGCTTAACGACCCCGGTAAGCGCCGGTGAAATGATTAAAGTCTTTTCTTGGTGGGATTTTATATCTCCAGAAGCTATCGCGCATTTTAAAAATAAGGGTTTACAACTGGACATTACCGAATATAGGTCAAATGAAGTAGCCCTTAGTAAACTTCTTTCTAAAAATACTGATTTTGACATAGTGATTGTATCGAATTGGGTGTCCACAGTATTAGAGCAAAATGATGTTATTGACTCTGTTTCGCTTAATCAAATTGTAAAAAAACGAGATTATTTTCCCTTTATCAAAGAGGCTAAGGCGCACTTTAGTTGCATTCCATACCTATGGGCTGTAACTGCTTACGTTGCCGATACTTCGGAAGCTAAAGTAAAAAATATGAATCTAAAAACTCTCGAATCACTAAAATCCAAAGGCTTCAATATTGGCATAATTGATGACCCAATGGAATTCGGAGCAATAGCTCTTCTCAGTTATGACGAAGCCTGCACAAAAAAGCTTTCTAGTGGCCAACTCTTTGATGGAATAGACATGTGCGGATTTCCAAGTTCCTCCTCAATATCTAACGCTTTTAAACCCGCCGACTTTCGCAATTCTATTAAGCCACTGGTTGACAGAAAATCTGCTCTGTATGGTTGGAGTGGAGAACTTGGAGAAGCTATTGAAAATCTAGATTTCATGAATTTTGTAGAACCAAATCATAAACCTATTGTAGGATTTGATTCCGTTTGTATTTTAAAAAAGCACAGCGGAAACACAAAGCTTATAAAACTTGTCGAAGAGCTCACCGGAAAAGAAATAACTAAAATAAATGCGGAAAAAATGCAGTACTTTTCAGCCTATCAGAACCTTAAAGTTAACTATGGAAAAAAAATCGAAAATTTAAAAAGAAATACTTTAGAGAGGGCGAAAAAGGAGACACCAATAGTTTTATCACCGCCACCACTAGCTACTCAAAAAAAACTAAATGATTGGTGGCAAAAGATACGTTATGGAAAAAATTAAGTTTTCACAAATACTGGATAATTTTAGTTTAAATATCATCTTTACTATTGTTGTCGTCTTGTCGTCACTTTTACCTGTAGTTTTTGCAACATCGTTTATATTCTCTACGTACTTACATGAAAAAAGGATCTCGGAAAATCAAAACCTCGCGATAAGAAAAGAAGTCGAAGAAAAACTAAATCGATTGGTTACGGAAATTGCATCTAAATTAGCTATTGGGACACAAAGCCCAGATGTAATAGATGTTTTGTTAGCCACCTCCGAAGTTAGGCCCTTTATCGAAAATCGTGCTTATGGCAGACTATCTGAACTCATAAATGAACTACCAATAACGGTACAGTGGGGCCTTGTCTCAAGTTCTCTAAAGCAGCCTGTCTTTTCTTCTCAAAATAATTTGCTCGACGATATCGAAAACATTCAGGATGCGGACGGCGGAGTATCTCTTTATAAAGATGCCATTCTAATTAAAGAGGATATTAAACTTGATGATCAGAATCTTCCAGGGCCAAATTCCAATATCAAAGGCAGTGTGATAGCGCAAATTAAGTTAAGAGATTTATCCATCCTTATTCCAAACTTAAAAATACTGCACTCCATTTCAAAAAATGGTGGTACTTTCAGTTTTGACGTCGAAGTGAAAGAAATAAGTACCAACAAAAAAAAATTGGTTACTTTGTTTTCTTTTATAATTTTATTTCTTTTGATTTCCATCTTATTGGGGTTTCTACTGTTTAGAAAGAAAGTTCTAATCCCGCTTCAGTCTATTTCAAAAAACCTGCTAGGGAACTCCAATAGTAATACCAAAAATGAAATTACGCTTTTACAAAGCGCTATTTCTGCGTATATTTCAAATTTAAAAATACAAGAGTCCGAAAAGGCTGAAAAAGAAAAACTTATAGCGGCAAATATAATTGCTTCACAAGTTGCTCACGACATCAGATCTCCGCTTACCGCATTAAATATAGCTATCGACACGATTGACAAGCTCCCTGAAGATAAGCGGATTTTAGTTAGAAATGCCATTCAAAGAATAAATGACATCGCAAATGATCTTCTTGCAAGAGGCAAAGAAAATTCATTTTCAGACCTCTCTATTGAGAACGACACCAAAAAAGAGACAGTCGCAACTATAATGTTAAGCTCTTTAATCGACATGCTAATAAGTGAAAAAAGAACTCAATACCGTAATAAAATTGATGTCCAAATAGGATTAGAACTTTCCAATTCATACGGATTATTTTCAAAGATCCCTGCGAATGAGTTTAAACGAGTACTTTCTAACTTAATTAACAATTCTGTCGAGGCCTTAGAGAATGGAAAAGGAAAAGTTTTTACTACCTTAGATGATAATAATGAGTTTATTAAAATTGAAATCGTTGATAACGGCAAAGGCATTCCTCCTGACATCATCGAAAAGCTTGGTGCGCCGGGAGTTTCTTTTGGAAAAGAAGGCACTACGTCTGGCTCTGGACTTGGTATCCATCATGCCATTAAATTTATTTCCTCCATCGGTGGAAAGATCGAATTTATTAACAATACCCTTCCCGAAACTGGTGTTACGGTTACTATTCTTATTCCTAAATCTCAACCTCCCATTTGGTTTGTTAAACAAGTTGAAATACCCCTGAATGGTAAACTAGTTGCTTTAGATGACGATCAAAGTATTCATAGTCTTTGGCAAGGTCGTCTCAGCTCATTAAAAGCCAGTGAAAAGAACATTTCTCTGTTCAGCTTCACTTCGGCTGAAATTTTTAAAACCTGGGTTCTGAGCCAAAATTTGGCTTCTTCAGATACCGTTTTTCTGGTCGACTATGAATTACTCGGTCAGAAAACTGTTGGCCTAGATATTATCGAAGAACTTGGAATTCAGAAAAACTCTATTTTAGTCAGTAGTCGTTATGATGAAAAAAACGTCTATGAGCGATGCAAAAGACTGGGAGTTAAAATTATTCCCAAAGCAATGGCCGGCCTCGTGCCTATCGAAATTGGCAGCAAAGCAGAAAGAATCGATGCCATTTTGATTGATGATGATTCTATTGTACATATGACCTGGAAGATTTCAGCAACCCAAAGTGGTAAAAAATTTGTTGGTTTTAAAAACTATAATGATTTTTTAAAGCATACAAATGAGTTTAATCTCAGCACGGCGGTAGTCATTGATCTTCATCTTGAAGATGGAGTCGACGGTTCTTTAGTGGCTCAACACGTTTTCAATCTTGGTTTTAAAAATATTTTTATCGGAACCGGGAAGGCAGCTTCGGAGGTCCCTGAATTTCCTTGGATAAAAGGGGTAATCGGCAAAGCTCCAATTTGGGATCAGTTTGAATAAAATTAATTTAAACAGACATTCAGCAATTTTTCATAACAAATCTTTTCAATTCATTTAAACTGCAATAAACTGAAATCTTTTTAAGGAACTTTCAAATGACACGTTTTTTTGTGCTTTTTGTTTTTTTGCCTATCGCCTTGTTCTTCAATGCCAGTGCTGATACTGTTAAATCTGGCTCAAAAGTAAATAAATTTACGCATGCTAACAAAAAGAAGAAAACAACTATGAATACTGAAACTAAAAAAACAGAAACGGCTATTTTGGCTGGTGGATGCTTCTGGGGTGTTGAAGAATTAATTCGCTCGCAAGCGGGAGTGATCTCTACCCAGGTTGGCTACACGGGCGGTACCTCACAAAATCCCACCTACGAAATCGTTAAAAAGGGAACTTCTGGTCATGCCGAAGCTATCCAAATTGAATTTGATCCCCAGCAAACTTCCTATGAAAAAATTTTGAAATACTTTTTTAAAATTCATGATCCCACCACTAAAAATCAACAAGGAAATGATATCGGCACTCAATATCGTTCGGCCATTTTTTACTTGAACCCTGAGCAGGAAAAGGTCGCCAAGCAAGTCAAAGAAATGGTTGATACCTCTGGTGCCTGGAAAAAGCCTCTTGTCACTGACATCGTCCCAGCGGGGCCCTTTTATTCCGCAGAATCTTACCACCAAGATTACCTACAGAAAAATCCCAATGGCTACACCTGCCATTTCGAGCGCAACATTCAGTTCTAGGCTTTGCGGACTCGGCATTAATTGTCCTTACGGCGGCCTTAGCAATCGATGAAACTTAATTCAGTTACGCGTTATAAGATGAATGCCTACCGAATCTACGTTAGACCAAAGAGGCCGAGTCCCATACGATAGCTTTGGCGACGAATCCCGCTAGGTCCGGAAGGAAGCAACGGTACTCGCTGAACTTTGCGATATGGGGTGCTCGGCACTTGATTTTCCCCAAACCAATAAAGAGATTGTGATCATGAGTTATCAAGTCATTGCTAGAAAGTATCGACCGCAGTCTTTTCAGGAAATCGTTGGTCAAAAGCACATCACACAAACTCTGAATAATGCTCTGAAAAATAACCGCATCCCGCATGCTATTTTATTCACGGGACCTAGGGGAACTGGGAAAACCTCGTCGGCTCGTATCTTGGCTAAAGCATTACGTTGCCCAAATTCAGTAACGGATGCTAATGGGGCCCTCATTCCCTGCGGTCAGTGTGACAGCTGCATTGAAATTGCCGAGTCTCGCTCTGTTGACGTCATTGAAATTGATGGAGCCTCTAACAACGGTGTAGATTCCATTCGAGAGCTACGTGAAACCGTAGGCTACATGCCTTCGCAAGGTAAATTTAAAATCTTTATCATCGATGAAGTTCACATGTTATCAGGCTCGGCGTTCAACGCTTTACTAAAAACGTTGGAAGAGCCGCCCGATCACATCATCTTCATCATGGCCACAACCGAAGTTCATAAAATTCCACAGACGATCTTGTCTCGCTGTCAGCGATTTGATTTCCGCCGTATTTCTTTAAAAGAAATTTCTGATCATCTGGCGCAGATTTGCCAAGCGGAAAACATCGTGTTCGAACCAGAAGCCTTGTGGCTAATTGCCAAGCAAGGCGACGGCTCTATGCGCGACAGTCAAAGCCTACTGGATCAAGTCATTAGCTTTTCCAACGGTCCGTTGACCAAATCGAAAACTCAGGAAATTTTGGGGCTCACGGATCGCCATTTGTTATTTGAAACGTTATCTGTAATCCTGGATCGCAGCCCACGCCACCTGGTCGAGCTTTTAAAGAAAATGCGAATGACCGCAACAGATCCCGAACTGTTCATGACCGAACTCGTGGAATTAGCTCGCCATTTGTTGGTCGTAAAGACTGCTGGCGTAGAAGCATTGTCAATAGTCGAAATTCCCGAAAGTGAATTTCAAGAATTGGCTTCGTTTACTCAAAAAGCCTCTTCAGAAGATATCCATCACCTTTTTGATTTATTGCTCAAGGCGACTCAGGATTTAGCCAAATCCCAAGATGCATACATTGTGCTCGAAGTCTTATTGCTTCGCCTGGCAAATTCGCCTCGCATTGAGGATTTACACACGCTGCTGAAAGGTCTGAACTCAACGCCTGCAACGACGCCTTACGCAACAATGGCCGCGACTCCTGCGCCGGCGACTTCGCGTGCGGCATCTGTGGTTCAACCCGCACCACCCCGAAGTATACCTTTAGGCTCTAACGCTTCGGTTTCGGTTTCAGTTTCAACTACGACTTTAACTCCGACTCCGACTTCAACGGCGGTCAGACCTACCCCGCCCCCACCACCGGCCAGTGGCTTTGTGACGGGAAAAACTCCCGAGGATCGATGGTTGGCACTGATTGATCGCGTGCGCGCGGCTGATCCATTATTCGGGGCTAAACTGGAAAATTTGATTTTCGTAAAAGAGGATGTAAAGAAACTTATGTTAGGGGTCAGTAAAACAAATGTCTTCCTAAAAGACCTTTTAAGCGACTCTGAAAACAAGAAAAAGATGCAAGGATTTGTTGATTCCTTCTGGGGCAGTGGGTATTCTTTTACGGTATCTGCTAGTGGTGAAAATCAAGGCGCCTCTGCTCAAGTCATGGTGCAAAAAAAGACCATGCAGAGTGAAGAACTAGTGAAACAAAAAATAATGAGTGATCCCAAAGTGCTTGCGGCGCAGAGGGTGTTTAATGGAACTGTTAAGAGCGTAACGGAGATCAAGTCCGACGCCAAAAAATAGTTCTTAAGAAAGAGGGAATACTATGAAAGGTTTTAATGGCGGCATGGCTCAGTTGATGAAACAAGCCAATCAAATGCAACTTAAAATGAAAAAAACTCAGGAAGAAATCGGTAAGCAAGAATTCACAGGCACGTCGGGTGGTGGCGCCGTGAATGTTGTTGTTACCGGTGACACTAAAGTTGTATCTGTAAAAATCAATCCCGATATTTTCAAATCCGGCGATGCAGAAATGTTACAAGATATGTTTGTCTCAGCGACTAACGATGCCATCAAACTGGCTAAAGATACTATGGCCAAAGAAATGGAAAAAATCACAGGCGGCATGGGTATCCCAGGAATGTTTTAATGCTGCATATTTCAGCGCTTGAGAAATTAGTTCACGAATTGACAAAACTTCCCGGCATTGGCCCCAAGACGGCTCAGCGCTTGGCGTATTACATTTTGAAATCTCGTGAACAATACTCGAACGATCTGAGCGAAGCACTTCAGCGCGTACAAAGTGAAGTACACGAATGTCCGGAATGCTTTAATTACACCGACAGCACTATCTGTCGGTTCTGCTCGGACTCTCATCGCCAAAACGACGTGCTTTGTCTTGTCGAAGAACCCTCGGACGTCATGCGTATTGAATCCTCAGGCGCGTTTCGTGGTCGCTATCATGTTTTGCACGGAGCTTTGTCACCGCTGGATGGGATCACTCCGGATGATTTGAAAATCACGGAACTACTCAGACGTATCAAAGATAAAGAACATACTTCACAGCCTATTCGTGAAATCATCATGGCGCTTGATGCTGATCTTGAGGGTGATACGACGATTTTGTATTTAACAAAAATTTTGCATAATTCTGGAATTAAACTATCACGAATTGCTCACGGAGTACCTATTGGTGGTGATATCGATTTCATCGATGATCGCACCATGAGCCGCGCTCTAGAGAATAGGGTTGAGCTTTAAAAGGAAAATGGAGTTGTAATGTCTTTTATTAATTATAATGCCAAAGAAATCCATTGTAAGATTGTTTACTATGGTCCCTCTTTAGGCGGTAAAACGACAAATTTACAGTGGGTTTACAAAGAAACCACTCCAGATCAAAAATCAAAATTAATGAATCTGAGCACCGAAACCGAACGAACTCTGTTCTTTGATTTCCTACCCTTAAACATTGGCGACATTCGCGGCTTTAAAACCCGATTTCACCTGTATACGGTTCCAGGGCAAGTCGTATACGATGCCTCTAGGAAATTGATTTTAAAAGGATTAGACGGCGTTATTTTCGTGGCGGACTCACAAATCGAGCGTATGGACGAGAACCTGGAAGCCTTTAAGAATTTGCAAATCAATCTGGAACAACAAGGCTATGACATCAAAGAAATCCCATTGATCATGCAATATAATAAACGTGACCTGCCCAATGCGGCTTCGTTGCCAGAATTGCGGGCGTCTTTGAATCATTATAACTCGCCGGAATTTGAAGCGACGGCGAATGAAGGCCGTGGTGTTTTTGAATCTCTTCGAAGCGCTTCTAAATCTATTATCAACGTCTTAAAGGGTGGAGCAAATTTGTAGTGGGCTACGATCTGGCGCAAGAAATTCGAGAATTGAAAAAGAAAAAAAATGTCACCATTTTAGCTCACTACTATGAAGACGGTGCGATTCAAGATCTTGCGGACCACGTAGGGGATAGTTATTTCCTGGCGCAGAAAGGCCAACAGGAAAAAGCCGATATTATTCTTTTAGCCGGCGTCGTCTTTATGGCGGAAAGCGTGAAGATTCTAAATCCTACAAAAACAGTCTTAGTTCCAGACATCAATGCCGGATGCTCGCTGGTTGATAGTTCGCCCTTTGATAAATATTATGAATGGCGCAGAAAAAACCCAGAAGCGATCGCTGTAACCTATATTAATTCCAGTGCCGAAGTTAAAGCCATCTCTGACGTCATTATCACTTCGTCCAACGCGGAAAAAATCATTCATGCTATTCCTAGAGAACGAAAAATTTTATTTGGCCCCGATCAACACCTGGGCAATTATCTGAGCAAGAAATTAAATCGTCCCATGGAGATGTGGAATGGCTCTTGCCAAGTACACATTTTGTTCAATGCCCGTCGTTTGCACGAGCTGACCATGGAACATCCCGATGCTGTCGTGATTGCCCATCCCGAATGCGAAGACGCAGTGTTAAAATATGCGCACGTCATTGGATCAACATCCCGCCTATTGGAAGAAGTCACTAAAAATCCTGCCAAGAAATTTATCGTCGCCACTGAAACGGGAATTTTTCATCAGATGAAAAAAGCTCGGTCCGATGTCCAGTTAATCCAAGCCCCCGTCGAAGACAAAGGCTGCTTGTGTAATGACTGTCCGTTCATGAAACTGAATACTCTGGAAAAAATTAAGACAGCTATTGAAACTTTGAAACCGCAAGTTCATGTCTCCGAGGACATTCGAAAAAAAGCCGAAGTCTCTTTAGAACGCATGCTAAAACTGGCCAGGGGTGAATCTGTACAATGGCCAGAAAAATTTATTTAGCATTTGTCTTAATTTTAGCACTGCTGACCACGTCGTGCTTGTCGATTCTGATACCGCAAGACCCACCCAATTATTCTGACTACCTAGAAAGAAAAGCCGACCTGGAAAACAGATTCGCTCAGAATCAGCAGATGGCTCGATCTATATACGAGAGTGCTCCGTCAACCGATAGTTTTATAAGAGCCATCGAACAATGCCAGGTCGACACATCTGATTTATATTTTCACAACAAGTGTTACTCTTTCGTATTTCTGAGTCGCGTGGACAAAACTCTGTGCCAAAGTATTGGAAAATACCAAATGGCCCAATATGAATGTTATCGCGTTCTTCTAAAAAATCTGAAAATAGAAAATTCTGAAATTAATTCCTTTTGTCCAGACCACATGTGCTTTGCTTCGTATTTGTCCCTGGATCCTAAAAATCAAAAATTTCAACATCCACAAATCAGCGACGTTAAACTACGTTACCTATCAATTTATGACCGCGCCACATATTCCAGCGAGATTGCTGGGTTACAAAACGATCAAAGACAAACAGGTCTTTATTTTCACGAACTTTTATATGCAGGCCTACGAACCAATGGATCTTTGACACGCGCATCTTCAATGCTTGGCTACGATCTGAATCTTGTCCTTCAAGGATTTCCCTTTGGAATCGGCTTTGGATTGTATGATCTTCGAAACGACATAAAGTCAGTGGATCTTGTGTTATCGACCGCACCCAAAAAAGACGCCAGTGTACGAATCGCCGCCGGTGTCTTGATAAAAGATGGCACTGCCAACAGCTACCACGTGACCTATGGAATCGGTTTTCTGGGAATCACACCCCTTATAGAATTAAGCTCAGATTTTAAAAAAGAGCATCAACTGAACTTGGGAATTACGTATATGTTCCAGATCCCTCGTCGATCACGTTGATCTCTTTGACCTCTTTGAAACTAATTCAAAAACCAGAAAACCCTGCGCTCCCAGTCTTTAGTAGCAGACTCGAGGATCTGCCCGTAATGATTATAGTTTTATTAAACTCAAAAATTTCCTCTTTTTTGTGTTAATTTCCCAACGAACTTTCCCTTGATCGAAAGGAAAAAATCGCTGAATGTGAAAAAATGCACAGTGTGATCACTCCGATTAAAGATTTTATTTCTTCCCAGCTAGGAGCGGATTTCCATATTGAAATCATGTCTTTCAAAACTCAATCAAGTGATCCATTCGAAAAAAAAACAAAAAATCGATTTGACCTAAGAACTAGATTTTACAACTATCTAAAGGAAGAAAAGAATTTTGTGTTCGAGGACGTTTTAGACTTAAGAAATGTTCCTCAAAGCATTGCGGTACCTGGCAGAGAGTACTACAGTTCACTTTCTCACACTGAAGATACCGGCGTTTTTGTTCTGGACTCTTCACCCATCGGTGTAGACTATGAAAATCGCGAACGCATTCTACAAGACATCGTCAAACGCGTCTCTCGAGAGAGTGAATTCAATCTAAATCCTGATTTTCAACTTTTATGGTCCATTAAGGAAGCCGCTTTCAAGGCAATCCCCTTTATCATTCAACCCAAGACTATATCTGAAATTGTGGTCAATACTATTGAGGTTTTGGGAAAGCACCAAGCTCAGATTCCAGGTTTTGAAGTCCACTCATTTTCAGCATCAACTCGAACATCACCGAAAACGAAAATTCATGGCTATGGAATTTCAAATGCCACCGTTCAACTTGTCGTGGCAAAAGCTTTAATAAAAAAATAGTGACCAAATTGTGTCTAGATTTTTGACACTGTATAAATCAAAACATTCAAATCGAATTAATTAGATTGCATGTGCTTAACTTAAGTCCAGACTCATCCGAAATGTATTTTATAACACCTGAATGAGGTTAAAAAAATGGAAGATAAAGCAAAAAAGCCAAAGACCAGTAAATCGAATTATAAAAACAAGCGAGTAGCTCCAAGAAAAGAAGTCGAACCACTCAGAGTCACCTTCATGGCATCACTCAACAATCTAGCCAAGATTGCCAAGAACTGCCAAATCGTCGAGGCTTCAGCCTCTGGACTGTTGTTGACTGTTCTTCGTGATGATCTCATACCCGCTTCGCTTCGCGGAAATCTGAATTTAGATTGTTTAGTTGGCGATCGAGTCTATTTAAAAGTGGAACCAATGAATATCGAAATCAGTGGCGAAATCCGAAGAACCAAGTTTCTAGGTAAACAAGGATTTCATATTGCCGTAGACTATTCAGAAGACGCACCAGAATATTGGCGCGAATGCCTAATGGACTTTCTACCTAAACCCGGTGAATTTGACCAAGAAACTCAGTAGTAACTAGCAAATAACTAAAGCAGTGAAAAAGGCGGCAAACCTTTTTCACTGATCAGTACGATCGAGTAATGTGGCGGCAAAAACCAACTGATTGCCTCGGCAATCCCATGATGCTCTTTCGTATCAGGATTACCAAGCGATTCCAAAGAAAAGCATAAATCAAAGTTTTTATTGTCGTCTGAAAGAAGATTAATTTTCACACCGATCAATCCTTGATCACGGAAAAATTCCAACAAAATTTTCCTCACATAACCTGGCAAAAAAGATTCTGATGGCTGTCCATAGTATATCGATTCATTTTCTTTTATTTCAACGACTTCCGGTTTGATTTGATCCATAGTTTTATAAAACAAACCGGTTTCTTTGAAATGCCAAATCATACCATAAGTAAAAACATAATCAGGATATTCTTCCGTCGGATTGACAACTAGTCCAATACCCTTGTCGTGTAACCAATGAAGGATTTTTTGAACCGACTCGTGTGCTTCTTTATCCGTTTCGACCAACAAATACGGCCAATTATCAGGTCCCACTTGCGGATCAGGAGACAAGATGTTGACGTTGCTTTTAGTAATTTGATGAAAAAACTGATTTTCCCAATCAGGGTCCCGCCCCTCGGCCGATACATTTAATAATTCGTCTAAAGATCTCATTCTACATCCACAAAAAGAGTTTTGCACAGTTCATTATAGAAAAAATGAAACAACGTCAAAGACTCTGAAGAGATAGGGTATGGATATATCTCGTCATAGCGAAAATCATTCAACAAAGTTCTGATATTTGTGTCTTTAACTTCCTTCAGCATTTTCGCCTCAGAACGATCTGCCGTATTTTTCTTTTCATAAAAAAGATAATCTTTATTGGACAAATTGATGTTCACCCTGGCTATCAGGACTCGTTTTTTCAAATCAAAAACATAGACTTCTGATTTAATAAACGACTCCGTAATAGCAACAACACTATTATCTTTGTTTAACCCACGATTTTTTTCATAATCTTCGGCGCTAAGGACCAACACCAGTTTGTCGTAGCCCGCCAGCTCATTCATTAAATCACCAATTTCTGTTGGCAGAACTTCTTGGCGTAGAAATATTTTATCGAAGAAAAAATTAAATTGTGAATCGGAAAGTTTATCGATGGGCAACAAAACTTCAAAATTCGCACATTCATCACAATAGGTTTGCAGGCCTTGTCTTAAAATTTCAGAACGATCCATTTGCAATGACTTTGCTTCGTCTATTGCCAAATCTGGCGGATTCATTTTTGATTTTGCTGACAGTAAAGCGCTATCGGGGAAATCATGAATATTTAAGAATGCTACTTTTTCTTTTTGAACAGCTTTAAGTCCCTCAGGGGGTAAGTTCAATTTGATATCTTTTTCTGCATGCATATGCTCTTTATGCATTTTATCCAAGACCATTTTATTGCCCTTAGATGTCGTCGTACATCCAGCTAAAACCAGTGTAAAAATAAGCAAAATAATCGTGTTCATATTCAGACACTAAACGGTTCATTGGGACGTTACAACTATTCGTAGAACCACTTGACGATCTGCGTAGGTACAACCTTAAAATAAGACGTGGACTCAACTTTTTTTCAAAAAAATGAATATCTTGGACTGGCTAAATTTTATAAAGACAGCCCAAGGAATCTAAACCAGAAAAATGCCTTCAATATGGCTGATTGTGAAATCATTCAACTACAAAAAAATCATTTTCTATCGATCTCTACGGACTCAATCGCTATCGAAATTCATTCGGGTCTGTATCGCGACCCAGAAACATGGGGATATCTAGCCGTGGCAAACTCAGCTTCGGACTTAGCCACTACTGGTGCCAAACCCCTCGGTATGCTTATTTCTGCTCAGTGGAAAAAGGAGCACGGCTCATTTGTAAAAACAAAAGTCTACGCGGCCATGGCCAAAGCTTTAAAAAAATTTCACATTCCTTTATTGGGTGGAGACTCTGGTTCATCCAGCGAAACTGTTATTACGACCACCATTCTTGGCGAGTCTTCGGTTTCGCCACTGACTCGACAAGGCGTACAGCCTGGAGATTTAATTTTATGCTTTGGTCGTCTGATTGGAATAGGGCCTGCTTTGGCTTATGACTATCTGAAATACAAAAGCATAAATCAATGGGAGAAAAAATTTCGCCCTTACCCGGACTGGAGAATTGTATATAAATTTATGAAATACTTTAAGGCTTCAATAGACTCTAGTGATGGAATTTATAGTGCCTTAGAAACCCTGGCCACAATAAATTCCGTACAATTTGAAATATGCGATAACGACCTAGTACTTTCTACGTCTGTAAAGACCTACCAAAGTAAAAATAAAATTCCAATGAAGTACTTTATTGAAAGCGATCTGGGGGATTTGCAGACATGCGTAGCTATTCACCCGCGTGTGTACGCTCGGATAAAGCGTCAACTACCCTTTCACCAAATTATGGCTATTGCAAAAAAGAAAAATGTGTTTAACGACACTGCCATTTGCTATGCTCAAAAAAAACCGATAGTACACTACCAATCCCTGCCTACTATCCTTGAACGTAACGGCCTGAAATATTCCGCGGCTCTTAATCAATGGTTGTCTCAATTTGAAAAGTCCCTGTGATATAAGCTTATAAATTGCACGCCATGAAAACGTGTCCCAAATTGACACAAACCTAGCTTACATACTTAAGTATATTTTTTATTCAGCCGAATAAAGTAACACTGGACTGATGTCTAGTGACATATGACCAAATACATGAAACCGATCTTAGCTATTTTTGTTGTAACTGCCTTAAGTACGGGATGCCATCGAATATCTCCGAATTTGAGTTTTGGAAATTTGGGTATTTCTAGTGAAACTCTGAATATTCATTCAAATGTACAAGTTATCAATGCTTCAAATAAATCGTCCCTTTTAAAATTTACTGGCGTGTGCGAAACAAATCTAAATATTGTAATAAAGTATAAAAAAGAAAATAAATTCAGGTGTATAAATGGCAGCTATTCAATAGAAATTTCAGCAGACGTTTTTTCTGAAGGGACTAACACAATATCGGTTGAAGCATTTGATGACTCTCAGAACAAGATGGCCTCGGACGAAATCCAACTTATCAAAGACACAACTATTCCTGAAGTTTCCCTCGTTAGCCCAAGTAATGTCACACCCACCGCTCTCGCCATTGTACTTACTGGTAGTTGCTCTGAAAACCGACAAGACGTAGTAATCAAAGAATCCATATACTCGGAACAAAACTCAGTGCCCTGTGAAAATGGCAGTTGGTCTTATAGTCACAATATAGGTTCTAAAAATTCGGCTACGGAATTTAGATTTACCGCTCTCCACAGCGATAGCGCTATGAATGAAAATACGACAACTGAATACATCGTGATCCGCACAATTTTGACAGCATTTTCAATTGTTGGCGTAAGCGGAGGCCGCACTCCTCCTGTTTATGAAGACATCATTAGAAATCCTAGTGGCATCGTACATGTCAATTGGACTGCCAGTGCGGGTGTTGGATCTTATGACTTAACAATAAAAAAAATTACTCAAGAGGCACCTAACCAACTAACCACAACCTTGTGTACATTCTCGGGAATTACCGACACTACTTACTCTTTTAATGTACCTAGCAGTTGCAATGGGATTTCTCTTGGCGACAAACTACTTGTAGAAGTCAAAGCTTGGGACTCATCGCATGCAACAAATCAGCAAGCCGTTTTTCAAGCCCGCGTAAAACAAGCCCCGAGTATTAAAAGCGATGCGAGTATTTTATATGTTAACTCTGATTGGACCTTGTCGCCTGCGCAGACAAGTATTCCATATTCACAAATAGTTCTAGACCCTGATTCTGCAGGGCCTTTCAGTATCAATATGACAGATGCCGGAGGATTAAACACTCAGATATCGACGAACAATACTCTGACTCCTTATTTAAAGGTTGCACCTTTGCAGGATACCTCTGGTGTGTACACGGTTAAGTTCAAAATCACCGACGAAACCGGTTTACAATCCACCGAGAAGGCAATTAAAATCGCGATCGTCCTTCCTTATTCTTGGACAGGATCTGTAGACAACGATTTCAATAACAAGACAAATTGGTGCGGTGTCGCTGGTTTAAAAACTGGATGTCCCGGGCATAGCATAACAGTTTCTTCTAGTACACGGATTGTCATTGATAACCTTTGTCACAACATAAATACAACTACCAGCAATTGCGGCCCCACCTTATCTACAAATACATCTGTTCGATCAATTTTAATGAAAGGCGAAAGTTTTTCTCAAAATTCGCACAGTTTAACTATCGGTGGCTCTAACGGTGACACTTCCTATTTTGTCATGAATGCAGGAAGTTTTAACACCACCTCTACATCAGGAGATCTGACAATCTATTCAACATTTCATGTTCTAGGAGGAACCTTCTCAGCTCCGGCAAATTCTAATATTTATGTAAACACCATCGTCTCGGCTCAGAATGCAGAGGCATTCAAAGTTGGAACAACAGCAACATTTATCCATAATAATAGTAACTTGCATTTAGTTGATTCAATGGGCCAAGAGTACGTCCAAAATTTAGTGCTGCCTAAAGATTTACGTCTCTACGATCTTACGATAAACAGTGCTGGTGGTATTTGGAAGTTAAATTCTGAAAATCTGATCATAGATGGAAATTTAAATCTTATTGGCACTAAACATAGCGGAACAATGCCTCCCTACCTGGACGCAGGTAATTCTATGAGCAAAATTTCGCTCTCTAAAAATTTAAATTGTGAGGGCGCATTTGGCGGCGGCACTATCACTGTTAACTTCATCAACTCGTCTACCTACAAATCTACTTTCTCGAGCTGTAAATTTCCGTTCATCAAGCTTGCAACTTCCGGAATCACGGTTAGTGAAGACCCTAACTCTACCCAAGATATTATTCTTCAAGGTCTAGACACTAAACTGGGAACATTTCTTCCTCCAGTCTCTCGCCAGTTAATATTCAAAACTACCGCCTTAGCAACCGGTACCATAATTGCTGACTTGTCGACTGGGTTTAATCCAGGATCAAGTACTATCCGATTCGAAGTTGCGGATAGTGGAAAAAATTATAAAATTAAATTACCAAACTTAAGTACCTTGATATTTTCTAATCCGAATAACATGAGTGCGTTTTATGACTTGCAAAACGATGTCTATACTAACTTTTTTTCCTTAGAGGGCCCCAATCCTATTCCCCTGCGGGGATCGGGTAAGACTATTTCAACTCTGCAATTTTCATTTGATGCTGGAATCGTAACGGACACAAACCGCTTAAATAAAGTCAGTCTTGATATTGGCGGCGCTAGTACTTCCTATATCGGAACATCAAATGTGATCAATATTCCTAATATAGAACTTAATAAAAACATCAGTCTTTTAGGAAACTCAAATATCTTCAATTTTTCTGGAACTACCTTTATTCTTAAAAATTTCAACCTGAATATTGGAGCCGCTCATCTATCATACTATACTAAGACAACCACCGGTGGAACTATCGCCACAGTTGGTGGCTCAATAACGGATTTACAATAAATTTAATCTAAACATACCCACGTAAGCTCATGCTTGTTTGCATTTAAATGAAAAATATCAGAATTTGGTATTTGTTCAAATTGATTTAAAATCTCGAAATCAACTTTACCTTTAAATTTGATCGTACATAAAAAGTTTTTAACTAAACCTGACGACTTCCACTGATGCACCAGATCCAATAACTTCGCCGGCTCACAAATAATATCGCTAAACAGCCAGTCCAAAGGACCAATATCATTTGGTGCAATTTTAAAAGCATCTTTTTTTATGAACTCTACGTTTTTAAAATTTCTGGCGTTCTCGTCCAAGGCCACTGTATCCACACTAACAACTTTCCCCGCCAGCTGCGCTAAAACCCAAGTCCATCCCCCTGGATGACTTCCAAGATCAATAACCCGACTTGTTTTGATTGGCCGTTTCCCAATACGCACAAATGCTTCGTCCAACTTCTGAAATGCGCGCGACGGAGCCATTTTGTCTTCGGGAATATTAATTATGCCATCCTTAAAAGGCAGGCTAATTTGATTAGTATACCATAAAGTATTTGAATCTTCTAAAAACCAAGCACCACTGTCACGAAAAAGTGTTTTCTCATCACGCTTAATCACGGGTATCTTCCATTTCGGCAGACCCTCTTGAATTAATGACGAACGTCGGTGTAATTTGTAATCAAAATTCAACCATAATTTGCCTCTAGATCTTAGAAATTTTATCGCTTGCGATATCGATTCAAATTTAGTCGATTGCAAATTCCACAATTGCCATTGAGGCCACCACAATTTTTGTTTAGGACCAATAGCCCAAAACAAATTCTCTTCCTGCTTTACAAGCTCTAAATTTCTTCGAAAACGAATTTCCGCTTTTAAATCATTTTCATAACTCTGGGATGCGACAAATAGATGAAGTTCTTTCTGATTCACCAATGTAATTTATCAGCAAACATTAGCTGTATACAAGCCCGAAGTACTCGCTGCTTATCTATTCCAACTTGAATTTTGTTCTTACCAACTGTTCTTACTGGCTTTTATCTGTTCCTACCAACCGTCTGTCATTACCAACCTATCTAGGTCGATCTAAACAACTTTCTTTTTGACAAACACTCTAGGGCCACAAAACCTAAAAATCTGTCCATAAAATACTTGCGCTATTTTTTAAGTTCCAAATAGACTCTTTGTCTCGGTCAAATTTCTACAGTCAAAGAAAGTCCTCTTCATCATTCGTAAATAGACTGCGAATTCAATTAGAAACACAGTTTCTGTATTATGGTCACTGTTTTGCAGAATTGTTTAGTTACATTTATTTAAGTTAAGAAAATATTTTTTATTTATCTTGAATCTTAATCAAAAAATTTAACTAGGAACGTGTGTTCCTAACGCATGCAAAAAGGAGAATTTTATGCATAACAAAAAATCCGAACTAGATCGAGACAATCGTCGTTCTGCAAATCAACGCAATTACGCATCCGAAGACGCAAAAAACCGTTTTCAAGATCAAGACTACGACAATTATTTTCCAAAACAAAATCAATATTACCCACGCTCAAATCACTCGCAATCTGATTGGAACCCAAGTTCGGACTATAGCTTGGAAAGCAACCGGCAAGATTGGGGTCCTTCACAATATGGCTCCAGCTTTGGTACAAATCCCAACCAAAGCTATCAGGCCCAAGAACCACAATATGGTGGCTCACAAAATTATGGAGCAGACTGGGGCCTTCAAAGTCAACATGGTGAGCGTTCTCGAAACCGAACAGATATGGGGCAAAGCTCTCGATTTGCGCGCGGATACGGTTCGAACCAGAACTATTCTGATAATCAAAATATGGGAGCTACTGACGGCAGTAGCAATCAGTCTCAGCGCTTCAATGAACGTCCGAATCAATCTTTTTCCGGTTATGGGCAAAATACTTATCAAAGCTGGTCTCAACCTGTTCGCCATGACGAAGCTTTTCAAAATTTCGGAAAATTTTATGGTAAAGGTCCAAAAGGCTTTAGACGTTCTGACGAAAGAGTACGCGAAGATGTCTGCGAAGCACTTTACAGAGACCACTCTATCGATGCCAGTGAAATCGATGTGACTGTGAATGATGGCGAGGTGATTTTAAAAGGTACAGTGGAAAATCGCCAAATGAAGCGGCTCGCAGAAGACTGTGTTGAATCGATTTCTGGTGTTTCAGATGTAAAAAATGAACTCAGAGTTCAGCCGCAAGCATCTAGTTCTGTAGCCGACAGATCAGAAAAGTCTGATGATCTTGCCTCTAATAGCAACGAGCGTTCCGATAAACTCAAAGGTCGAAGTTCTTTTTCAAACTCCGCCTCGAACTCTACAAAAATAACGTAGTTTTCCCCTCTTAATACGGCGGAAATGGCATGGACGCTCACCCCTTCCGCCGTGTTACTTTTATAAATATAGTGACCAAAATATTTACAGAATTGCATTTCTCGCCAAATTGAAAGAAATTTATACGATCTCTTTTTTTCATTTCTCTTCTGTATGATTTTAAAAATTTGAAATTTGGCACTCGGATTGTAACAACGTTCCGATAATGAACTCTCTTAAACTATATTTGGCTCTAACATTGAAATTTATATTTTTTTCCACTATTTCATTGGCGGGTGAGTTTTGGGAAATTTCAGCTCATCGAGGCGATCGGGGCACTTACAGAGAAAATTCGATCTCTGCGCTTATTCATGCCATGGATATTAATGCTACCAGTGTTGAATTCGATGTGCATCTTACAAAAGATGGCGTACCTATTATTTATCATGACTACAAGCTAAGACCATCAGACTTTATCGGCTTAAAAGAGCCAGTTTTAATCAAGGATCTTTTCCTGGCAGAAATTAAAGAACTCAAGTACTCTGATCGTTTAGTTACGAAACCAGGTGACACTACTCTCGTTACCTTTCAAGAGTTTCTGCAGGCAGTAAAGCAAAGAGAGTTTGCTGGCCTGCCAACCATCCCTCTGCATTTAGAAATAAAAAATGAAAAAAAATTTCTTCATGAGGCCGCACCAATCGCGGAACTCGCCCAAGCGATTTCCGATACAATAAATACAGTGTCTATAAAAACGAAAATTATCGCACGCGCATTTAATTGGGATGTTTTGACGGAATTCCGAAAACATCAGCCCAATATCCCTTTAATTCTTCTAGTTGATAAAGGTGTTTGGAAAAGAATTAATTTCCCCGATGTTATTGCTAAATACAGACCCATAGGCTTTGCTCCAAATTTTTCTGATTTAAACCGAAGATCAATCGCTTTTCTAACAAAGCAAAATATTGATGTAAACCCATGGACGGTGAACGATCCTTTAGTCGCTGACAGTTTAGTACGAATGGGCGTCACAGGTATTACGACTGACTTCCCGATCGTTTTTTTAAAACGCTATGAGCCGATTTTAAAAAAACCAGCCTGCTCTGCCTTTTATAGGTGATTTTCATTGATAGGAAAAAATACCGACTAGAAAAATCTATACAACATCAAAAAGCCCTCGTTGCGAGCTGTTTCATAGTTATAACGTAATCCCAAATTCCAGCGACGTTGCAAGTGGTAGCGTAATTCGCTTGATACCTGAGAAACATCTTTTTGAGATTTTATCATTTGAAAAAGATATGAGCCTTCTAATTGCCACTTCAAATTCTCACTCACGTCTAGTATGAGTCCAATCGAAGGGCCTAAAGCAATTTTATAAGGATGTTCTTTAAAATGAACGTCATGATAGGCTTGGCCATCAACGAATGCGTAGCCCAAAAATCGTTCACTTTCACCATCAAAAAAGGCTGCATATCCATAGCCAAACCCTAGACCTGCGGCCATGCAGTCATTTATACACGCTCCATCTTTGAATCGGTTAGCCCCTATATTAATACGCCACGAGGCTTTCTTCAAAAATAGATTCCAAGGATTTATTGCAGCTACACGAAAAAAATCAAATCGATCTAAGGTGGCACGATCTGTCTTTAAATCCAGCTGTCCAACAAAATTAAAAAATTCTAGCTTCGAAAATTGCGGATAACCTGTATGAGAATCTAAAAAATCATGAAGAGCAAAACGGAAATCCAGCTGTAATGCTGAATTTCCAAGATAATTAGTACCATATCCTAAAGCCACGCGCGCAGAATCATGTCCTAACTCTGGGCGCTCTGCTTCTGGCAATTGTGCTATAAATGGCTCGCTGATTGAGGGAATTAAAGCACGTGTTTGCAAAAGACTGTTCTTATTCTTTGCCCCAATTGAGTTTGAATCAATCATACTATTTGGATAAAGAACATCGATGTAATCAATGGCCGCATCCACCATTCGTACTTTCGAATTTTCGTTTTGATTTAAGAGCACTTGCTGATCAAGATCGGCCATATACAGCTGAAATGTTCTCTTTTCTTCGGCACTTAGTTTATTAAAACGCTGAAGGAAAGTGTTTCTAATAGACGCGCGAAAGGTGACGTTGGCTACTAGTCCAGGTTCTTCATTAATGGCCTTAATGGTATCAGAGGGGATCACATAAAACGGCACACGTTTAGCAACATTATATCGAGGAGCGGCGGCTTCGATCACTGTTAACATCAGGTAGGCGCAATTTTGTGTAAAAAAGTAGTAATTAAAATGCGAGTTTCCTATTTCCCACAAATGTCTTGCGACCATATCGATTTCTTCTGGTGTCAGATTTAAGTCATATGACCAAAGATCACGAGATTCAAAGTCATTGTATTCTCGAACTTTATAGTAATACGGTAAATTCGTGAACACCCCTTTGAACAACCCTGCCAATCCAAAAATAGCGTACAGAGCAGGATTCGATACGGTCACTTGGGCGGCGTAACCCACGCCGTGATCCAACAGTTCGCTGCGCTTGCCTCCAGGGCCAGGTTTTTTGTTAATTCTAAAAAATGTATGGCCAAATGCCGATCCCGGGCTATTTGCATAGTATGACGAAAACACAAAGCTCAAGGAATCTGCAGATACTACGGCACGATATCGTCTGTACATTTCGCATCTTTGCAAGATAGGGTCTTGCTCTTCAGGTACGCCACCTAAATTTAATTTCGTTTTAAGCCAATACAAGCGTGCTGGAAATTTGCAACGTGGATCTTGTCCGATGTCTTGCTCTGTCACCGGCGCCCAAAGTGCCGCCAACAAACTTTCCAATTCTGCCTTGGGATTCACACGGCCCTCGGGACTCAGAAAAAATGCAGGGTCTGCAATATCACTTTTCCACCCACCGAAAAGACTTTTCTTATAATGGCCAAGTAAAATCCACTGTCGTTCTTGACTGAGTTTAAGTGCTCGAGATTTATTTAGGGCTTCTTCAAGAGAAATTGCCCACGTTAGAGATTGAGTGTTTCCATGCGCATACGAAAAAATAATTGATATGAGGAAACAAAAGAATATTTTTAAAAACACGTGAAGTCCCAACATTAAAGACTCTATAACTACACGACGGGACAAGATGTACAATCGTGCAGTAATTAGAGTTCTCTAGGGATTAACCTAGGTTACAACGACTTGCAACTTGGGTATCGTTCATGATTACAGTAATAATGCTGTCTGTAACAATATTTGGCTGAGCATCGTTTGCAAAGATTTGATTGTATTTTGCTTTAAGCACGCGGCCCATTTCTTGGCTTTGTACGTTGTTGCACCCCATAACCTGAGTCAATGCACTTAATGTCTCGCCATCACCTTTTGCTACGTCAGCACTGAGAGCTGAACGATTAGCAATAATGAATTTATCCATGTTGCTCGCCACTTCATTTGTAGGACCATCTGTGCAATTTAGTGTACCAAAAGTGATACCAAATAATTGATTAGAAGAAGTCCCATTCGTAGTCGCAGCAAAAATTTGACCACCACGTTTACCGACAACAACCGCTCCTAAGCCACAGCCTGCAACACCGTATTCACGAGAGTAACCAGCGCTACTAGAAGCTGCCTTTTTTTTAGCAGGAGCCGCAAAGCCAGTGGAAACAACAAAAAGAGTAGAAATAGCTAAGATTAGATTTTTCATTTTATATTCCTTTTCGCCTATCTTTTAGATTAGAGCTTGGCAAGAAGCCGCAGTGTTTTGGTTTTCTTTAATCGTTTTTTGCATGGTACTTTTGATTTCAGTTGAAGACGAAGAGGTTGCAAAAATATGTTCGTAGTTATTTTTTAAAACACTACCCACTTGAGCGGCATCATTGCAATTCCAAATAGTCATTAAACCTGCTAAAGTCTCACCTTGACCACGGGCTACATCTTCTTTTAATGCAAATTTGTTAGTTTCGATATAAAGTTCGGCCGTTCTTGATCCACCTTCTTCATTACAATTTGATGTCCCAGAAGTAATGGCCGATGTTTGTGGAGAAATAAGGTTATTTAAGATACCGGCAACAATTTGTACTTTACCTGGTTGATCTTCAAATACCATTGCGCCAAGACCGCAACCCGCCATACCATAACTAGCAGCATTTGCGCCACTAGCAGCTAAACCCAATAGCCCAATAATAAATAATTTCTTTAACACGTTTAGAACCCTCCTAATATAATGTTAAAATATTTCAAACTTTTGTTTAAGAGAAAGCAAGAAGGGATTTTCGAGGGCTAGATCACTAACGTCGCTAGTCAATTCTATTTTTTTGTTAAAACTAAAAAATAAATTGGAATAATACCTAGAGGAGAAAACAAATGAAGACCAAAGTTAAGGCAAATTTAATTATCGTAACACTATTTATTACATTGAATATATTTGCGGCCCCTTCAAAAACACAAACAGAAGAAAGCTCGGATACTAAATCGGATGTTAAAGAAGATCTTTCGTCATCCTTTCGCTGCGAAAGATTAGGTGGCAGTATTCGCGAAATGAAATTAAAAATGATTGATAATTGTAATCTAAATAAACCATTCAGCTCATCACTTTCACGCACAATGGGAGGCGAGGACATTTACTTCTATTGTTGCCATAAAGCCAATTAATTTGGTTCATCCTTACTAAGAAAAAATCTTGTGACCTCTTGAGGGGGAATTCGCCTTTTGTGCTCATGTAAAGACTGCCAAAATAAAACAAATATGAAGCTTCGTGCCCATACTCTCTGTTTTGGAATTTGCACAGGCCTAGGCAACTCTTGAGGGTATTCCAAGATCAATAAACAAACTTGATTCTATTCTGTTAAATAGGACTAATAAGATCGATTTGAGCAGGATAGAGAAGGAGTACACAACGCTCCAAAGCGAATATGAAAGCTAACGAACTCCGGCGGTAATTAAATCTATAATTTTTTCGGCCTTCACTTTAGAAGCATATATAAATAATTATTTAATCGAAAAGTCGTCAGCTTCTTAGACTCTTCCTCAAGCCTTTTCCTACGAGCCTTAGACGTCTTCTTTGAAAATGAAGACAAACTCATTACTCCCCGGCCAATCCGCAAAGCCATCAGCACGATAGCCTCGAAGCCAAAGTACACTTTCAAATTTTCTTAGATAGAAACCACTAGGAAAATTCTCATCTTCGTTGGGTTTTTGAGAGGCCACGGTTAGATAAGGACCTTCAGGTTGATTCAAGTACTCAAGGCGTAAAAATGCAGCGAGATACAGAGGACATAACTTTAATCCCAACAAAGAGGTTATAGTAGAAAATTCTTCTATGGTACAACTGCCCTTCAATCCCAGTTCAGCAAGCGAGACTTTAACGAGTTTCACCTTTTCGATTTCTAATGATGGCGAAAACTGAGGATACGCAAACAAAGCAAGAGCATATTTATTAAACTGAATGCCTGCTTCAGATAAGCGCTGAATGAGTTGATCCTTCTCAAGACCACCAACAGTGATTTCTTTGAATATCTCAAACTTATTAACAGACATCGTTTTCTACCATTCTATCAATTGTGACAAAACCTCTACCAATTTCAAGATTTTCAAATAAAAAAACCACCGTGACATTCGGTGATTTTTAGTAGGTAGTACAGGATTCGAACCTGCGACATCCACCTTGTAAGGGTGGCGCTCTACCAAGTTAATAATTCAAATTTATAAGATTTAATGATGAACGAGAAAACGTCTAAGATTTTATTGCTCTTGGACATTAACAAATTTTTCTGAACTTTCTTTTTGCGGGGAATAGAATTTGACCAAATACTGGGACTAAAAGATAGTTTAAAGCTCAAATCGAATATAAGTGACTCAAATTGAGAAAATACAATATTTTGTTGTAATTTATTGCAAATTTTTCGATTATAATGATATAATATACACTAATTTAGAGTATCTGAGGTGGCTTATGTCTAACATGTTAGAAATAGGGGCTCGGATCAAGGATGAACGAGAAAAACGAAATCTTACTCAGGACGAGTTAGCATCCCAAGCAAAAATTGAAAGTTATCAAACTCTTGGAAAAATCGAGCGTGGTGAGCGCAAAGATTTAAAAACCACGGAGTTACAAAGAATTGCAGAGGCGCTGGGTGTCTCTATTGGGTTTCTTTTAGGTGAATTTAATCAACCTCAAAAATCATTAATTTTTTGGAGAAAAGAACCTACATCAGCTCAAAAAACTACGCTTGAAAATAAACTCCACGCATTTATTGAAAACTATTCTTTTTTAGAAGAAGTATTGAATCAGAATAAAAAAATACGCAGAACACTGCCTATTTTCTCTCTCAACCCGTCTAATACTAGTTATGAAGATGCCCATGAAGTGGCTGAAGAAGTTAGAAAAACTCTTAATTTAGGAGGCCAACCATCCTCTGCATTACGAAGCTGCCTGGAAGAAGATTTTGACGTTAAGGTTTTATATGAAGATCTAGGCGATAGTTCTGCCGCATGCACTAGGGATGAGTCTTCTGTCGCAATTATGATCAATAAAAAAGAAAGTTTATGGCGACAAAATTTTAATTTAGCGCATGAGCTGTACCATTTAATCACTTGGGATCCCAATGTATTAAAACAAATCAAATTAGATCCGGCTCTTGATAAAAGAAATGAAGAGCTTGCTGAAAATTTTGCTGCGGGCTTATTAATGCCAGCAGAAGACTTAAAAGATGATTTTAGACGAATTAATGAAGGTGGGAAGCTTTCTCCGGCTGACTTAATGGTCTTAAGCAGTAAGTATAAAGTTTCAACTGAGGCCACAGCCTATCGATTGCTTAATTTAGGTTGTCTTTCAAAAGAAAATGCCAAAAAATTAATTTCAGAAATTCACAGAGAATCTGTTTCAAAAGAAACCTCCATTAAATTTTCTGAAAAATTAGTTCGTCTAGCATTCTTTGCTTATCAAAAAGATAAAATATCTAAGGCTCGGCTTGCGCAAATTGTGGGTGTTAGCCTCATTGACCTCCCAACCCTACTTACCGCATACGACCTTAATGAGCCAATCCAAACGTAAGCTAATTATTTTAGATGCCAATGTCATAATTCATGCTCATGAGTTGGGAATTTGGAATCATTTAGTATACCAATACGATGTCTGTATCGTAGGAATTGTTATCGATGACGAAGCAAAATACTTTCAAAGCCAAACAGGAATAAAAACGGACATTGACTTAAAAAAAAATGAATTAGATGGAAAAATTCATCGTCTAGACCCAGATCTCTCACACACTCAGAAGATTCTAAAAGAATATAAAGAAATTTTCGTGAAAGGCCTTGATCCAGGGGAAAGAGATGCCATCACACTTTTAAACTCTGGAAGTTTTGACGAACATCTTTTTTGCTCTGGAGACAAGTCAGCAATTAAAGCTGCTGCCGTAATAGATAAAACGTTTAATGTTATTTCTTTAGAAAAATTACTTAGGGAATCAGGACAAGCTGGCTGCGTGAAAAATCTAAAACATGAGTTTCTGGAGTCATATACCAAGCAATATATTAATGCTGGCGTAATGGAGAGAGCTATGCATAAAAAATCTGTTTAACGGAACCTAAAATCCAAAAATTATTGCAAAATTATTCTTATTGCTCGTTAAATAGAAAATACGACCAGATACACATAACGTCCTATTGTTTTGCTTCAGTAGAAGGTACTGGTCGACTTAGTGCTATATTCTAATCAAGTATTTTGTTGAACCGATGACTCTTTCTTCAGTTTTAGGTAACTTTTTATCAGATACTAAAATAATGAACCTATATTTATCAATCTGCAATGGTGCTCTCCATTTACATGATTGGTACAAGGGCAAAGCCTATTTGCTAAAGCAATGATGTCTTCACAGCTCAATTAAGATGACTGAAAAATATATCAACCAGAAGGGCGCAGAGCTATTGAAAGCATTTGAAGTCTCTTGAGAAAAGTCAGCAGTTTAGGGTATATCCGACCTTCTTATGAGTTTGAGTAAAACGGAGAAATCTAAAAAATATATAAAACTTGGAAGAACACAGTTTCTGCGGGGGGAGTCTATTTCGGATTGGACCCCAGATCTGATTAAAAATCAGCTTAGAGACTATTACGGTCGTTATCAGCCATTTACGGTTAGAATTTTTGGATTATACAGACGTCCAATACCTGACCCAACGCTTTCCAAACTCATAGGCAAGCCATCGTCTCGAAAATTCTTCCATCACGTCACTTGCCACTACTTTGAAACCTGGGAGAAAGCCATGACTGCAAGCGGTCTAAAACCCACAAAGACTGCTCCAAATAAATTTTGGACCAATGAGCTGGTAATTTCGGCAATAAAATCTCTTACCAAGTCTGGTCATCCATTAACAGTCAAAGCCATCTGGACAGATCGAAAATTACGAACCACAGAAATTATTTTTAATGCTATCGGCAGAAAAACAACTGGGTCCTCGCTACACGATGCTGCCAGAAGATATTTTGGATCTTGGGATAAAGCTTTGCAGGCGAGTGGAATTGAATCTTCTTACATCAAAGAAAAGCCATTTTGGACCAAAGATAAAATTATTAAGGCTATTCAAGCTGTGCATAAAAAAGAAATCGCACTGAATACAGATAGAATTGGACGAGACTGTCGAACAACTACCTCCAAAACTATTAAATCGGCTCTGGGAAAAATGCGCTCAGGCAGGAGTCTCCATGGGGGAGCCTACAGAGTATTTGGGTCATGGGATCGAGCCCTTATTGCCGCGAACATTAATCCCGCAAATGTTAGGAAGGTTCCATTCTCTTGGAATCGAAGATCTATTTCACGATTACTCAATGTTCTGTATGAAAGTGAAATCCCAATAAATTCATCAAGCCTCATTAACTCCCACCCGCGCTTGGCGCGGGCCGATTCTGAAAGTAAGTTAAATTTAGTTTAAAAATCAACCTATGGTTATAGGTATTCTAAGGATAAATTTTTTTCAAAAATTTGTTAGATGATCAATTATTTCTTTAAAATT
>JAEUWH010000060.1 GCA_016785955.1 Pseudobdellovibrionaceae bacterium
GATCTTTGTTGCTACATATATTTGATAAGTAGATTTTTGGGCGAGGGTGTGGCTCTTTTTTTTTTGGGCTGTGTTTCGGTGTGCTGCGATTTTTTGCAGAGTGTGCAAACGATAAATGAATAGTGAGTACTTGGGTTGGTTGGTAAGACCACGTGGGGGCGAGTGCGTTGGGGTAATGTTGAGTGAAAACTTTTATTTTAATATTGATTTGGTTGGCGGCTATTCCTAGCTCACCTGAATTATGAATTATCGCATTCCTTGATTTTAGGCTAGGTGAGTTTCAATTTATTGGTTTGTTGGGGCTCAAAAATTATGCAAGTAGAAGTTTTGCTGGATAAAACGTTAGCCTCTTTTAATTTCTTGGTAGGATTCGAAAAATTAATATGACATTCTAGGTCTGGAGAGGTGTTTTTTATGGGTAAATTATTATTGGCTTTTCTTTTTTTATCTTTCGGTTTTGCGTGGGCACAAACTCAGTATGTTGTTCGTAAGGGTGATACATTATTAAAAATTGCGGATAAATCATTAGGCATAACGAATGGAAGTGATCCTCGACGTTATGATTTTGTTAAAAAGGTTCGTGGCCTCAACCCAGAATTGAAAAACCCAAACGAGCTGGAGCCTGGACAAACAATTATTATCCCAAATGTTTCTAAAACGGCGAGTGATGAAAAAGTTAGACCAGTAAAAAAACCAGTTGTTGTCGTAACCCCACCAGTCACTGTCGATCCGTCATCGGTGGGCTCTCAGAGTGCTGGGGCTGCAGACGCTGCGCCAAGCGAAATGGGGTCGCCAACACCAACCACAGTAGAAGCGCCAATACAATCTTCAGTGTCTAAGCCAGAGTTGCCGCCCCCTACGACGGCTCCGGTGACCGAGCCATCACCAGCTCAGCATTCGGCTTCACCAACACCTCAGCCCGCAGATTCGACTGCGCTAACGCCACCTCATGTGGCTGCGACGTCCTCATCGACCGCAAAACATGGCAACGAAGAACATCATAATTTTTTCTTCGTACAGCCCCGCTATCAAACTTTAAAAATTGATACAAAAGAAACGGCAACGGACACCACAGCCTCGATGACGGCACAATCTAGTGCCGGTTTAGATATTCAATACGGTTTGATTTTAAACCATCGTTTTCATTTATTGTTTCAAGCTGGCGTGACACAAACCCAGTTCAAAGACATTGAAGGCGATAACACACCTACGGTCAATCACAAGTCGGAAACGTTGAAATCCTTTGCCGTTGGCGTTGCACTTGAAGCCACTTCAACATTGCATCTGGATTTGATGTTGATGTATGCCGATCGCACATTCCTATTGCCAGGAGCTACTTTGCCCGAATACGAACTGCATGCGATATCACTCCCAGGAGCAGAACTTAATATTTCTTGGGATATATACTCAGGATCCTCTAATGTTTTTGGAATTTCGGCCATCGGTGAATATATCGGCGAAGCAACTAAAGACCTTGTCGAGTATAAATCCACTGTCGAACCTATTGGTGCTCTTTATTGGAAATCAAAATACGGCCACGATCGTTTAAACTATAAAGTGACGTTGATGTATAAACACGGAAATCAAGATACGAGTTTAACAAAGCAGAACGAGGATCTAGGAGTTCTAGGAGTCGGGTTCTTCTTTTAAAAACTTAAAAATTTAAAAAACATCCGCATCGTTGTTGTCCCTTGTATTCCTGTATCTCAAGCAGAAATTAGTTTCTGCTTAGAGGCCTCCCAGAAAATACTCTCTGGGAGGATAGTTCCGATATAATAAATTTTCCAATCAGTTCTGAAAAACCCGTAGTTGGATGAATAAGATCCGCATACTTATATGTTCTGTTGGCATTCTGTTCTACATAGTTCTTTGGGCTGCAATACAGCGCCGAATTTCCAGGTAGAAAGCGCAGGCTGCAGGCCGGTTGAGTGATATTTTTAAAACCATACTGAGTATAATTTTTCGTGATCTTCATTTCGAACTGGGACAAATCGATATAGCGTGCTCCTAACGCCCGAGCCCCTGTCGCCAACTGAGCATTAAAAGTCATCACTAATTTTTCAACCAGTGCCTGCATCTGTGAACTCTGTCCTAAAACCAACGGTGTTTTTTGGATATAGGGAAGATTCAACACCACAATATTGCTCGCACCATACTTGCGCAAAGTGAGAATAAGTTCATTCATTTGATTTGCCGCAACGGCAATATTATGAATTGCGGTGTCCGCAGAAATTCGTTGATTTCGAACATCACTGAGCTGAGCAAACACATCATTTGCTCCCCCTTGGACAAAGACCAAATCCATCGGTTGAAACCGTTTGTTTTGTTGTAAAAAGAACTGCACTTGCGTGTAAAGAGGGCGTGCCGTAATTCCTAATTTTTCGACCTCGAGTTCTGTTTGTCCCCGTTCCAGTCGAATACGCGCTCCGCCTTGTGCATAGTTAGATCCACCAATAATATTTGTCGGATAGGCGAGACCTTCTTGACGATTTGGTTTCATTGGCAAATTCATCGCCTGCGCTACGTACTCGATCCAGATTTTTCCAGGATTAGTCGTAAATTTTCCGCCACGCAATATACCTGCGGTTTTAGCGTAGGTTCCCACATCAGAAAGTGAGTCGCCGAAAACAACGATACGTTGATAGCGAGTTTGAGAAAATGCGAATTGAATTGAAAAAAAAGCCAATAGAAAAAAAACAAGTATTGTTCTCATAGTGTTACCTTTTTAGAGGCCTTATAAAAATAGAAATTCATAGAGGCGTCAAGTAGGTAATTGGTTTTGTGTTAGAATTTTTTTTACACTTAAATCGCCACTCTTAAACTGGCCACATAGCCAGAAGTTGTATTTCCAGAACTGACCGTGGCGATTTGGTAGGTTGTTCCATCTGAGAATACGTAGTTTGAATTTATAATTTCTGGTGTAAAAAAAATAGAGATCCGTTTTAATATAGAGATGTGGCGTATCATATAGACTAAGAGATAACGTGTTTATTCAAAAGGACAATATGCATGAACGAAAATGATTTCGAAGGAACGTTAGTCCTAGAAAAATTAGCAGAAATTGGCAAAATCGAAGTTTTTTGGGAGGCCATCGACGCTGATGATTTTACAAAAGCTCGGGCGTTGATGAAACGAGCCGGTATCGATGCCCAAACGATTGCCGTGGTATTAAAAAAAATGGTTCGTTAAAAATATTTGTGGGCTAGGTCTGGGACTTCAAGCTTTCCAAGTTTATGATATAACATGATTTTAAGAACTTCTGCCGTCTTAAATCCGTAGGATTTTCTGATCACCACTTTTGCTTTGTTATTTTGA
>JAEUWH010000014.1 GCA_016785955.1 Pseudobdellovibrionaceae bacterium
CGCTTGATCAGAAGAATGTTAAGGACTTTCGAAAAGTACTTGCTCGCTGGTATCAGCTCTGCAGAAATACGCGACTAAAGCCATTTTTAGATTTTGCAAAAACACTTCGAAAATATAGAAAAAACATAGAAGGTTATATTACTTCACGGCTAACCACTGCTATTATTGAAGGGCTAAACAACAAAATCAAAGTACTTAAAAGAATGGGTTACAACTACACCAATAAGGTCAGCTTTATGCGAAAGATACTTCAACGCTGTGGATACCTTAACCATCTATCCATAAACACTGACGAATTTTACTTCAAATGGCCCAACCCCGCTTAAAACCGGAGAGGCCTGCTCGGGTGTCAATTCGCGGTCGCCATTGAATACTTGGGTTACAATGGTGGGGTTGACCCCCATATGATCAGACATCTGTTTGTATTGTCCGCGACCCCCTTTAGGCAGGGTTTGGATGCGTTCGTTGACCCAAGATTTGTAGTCCAATGTTTCAAAAAGATTCATTCTTTAACAATAACATATATTTATAAAATTAGCAAACTTGGTAAGTTACAGCATTGCAAATTTGCAACTATTCAATATTATTAATAATGCAATGCGTTTATTATGGCCTCGTACTTGAACACTTAAACCGACGGGTGCCTTGGGAAGGCTGATCCGTCATTGGAGAACGTATGATGTCTTGGATTCAAAAACTGCTAGTAATAATATTGGTCGCATCCTTTGTGGCGGCGCCCGTGATGGCTCAAAAAGGCACTGCCGGAGGTGGTGGTGGTAACGTTAACAAATCGACACGTGCGGATTTAAACGAAATAATCTCGACGATGTATCGACATTTAGATCAGGTATCTGATCGGTATTTAGTCGGTCGTGAAATGAAAATCACCTCGCAGCCGTTATCAAACGATTTGTCCCGAATCACGAAACGTATTTTGGGAACTGAACACTACACACTGACTCCTTCATTTATCGGATATGTTAAAAGTTTAAAATACGAAATAGTTGATGGTCCATGTATACATGAAGATGAAGAACGTGACGCTTCGACCGAGTATAAAAAAGACGCTCCGATTTGCTTAAGCGCGAGCAGGCTAGCTCGCTTTCCGAAGTCGGCGTTGAAGCAAACTTTGATCCCACTTATCTTTCATGAAGTGGCTCATCAGTACGGATTTAACGAAGGTGAGGCTAATGCGTTTCAAGAGTTAAGCGAATTGTATATCGATTATCGCGAGATTTACTTGTCCAGCCTTCGCGCACGTATTTCTTGCGGTGTGATTTCAAATTCACTGTCTCCAAAACAAAAAGATGAAATCGCTTTGCTAGCGCATACGGCATGGGGCCTGGTTATGGCTCCATGGCCCAGAATTGCCGCAGCCGACAAGGCCTTTACGTTTCAAACATGTGCTGTCCGTGCTCACAGTGCTGGTGAAAACTTAGAACGTGTTTATAATGGAAGCGTGTGGGAAAAACTAGATCTTCCTTCACTCTCACCCAGCGAGAAATCATTACTGCTCGAGTACAGCCACCAAAAGGACATGTCATTTCTAGTTATCGTTAGAACGTTATCAGATGGCGCAACTGTTAACACATGCGACGTTTGTAAAAAACAAAAGATTGATAAAGCAATGCTGTTAACATTAGGAACAAAAGCCGCTCTCGAACGTATCGATCAAGAGGTCGGCTACAGACAAAGCTTAATAAAAGTTAAAAACGAAGAGTAAATTAATCATTCACAGCCTGGGTGTCAACTCGCCCAGCGCTGAATTTTTTTTACGAGAAAGTTCGCGATAGATTCGTCGGCATTGTATATCTTAATTCGGAGTCATCAATACTGCCAATTTTTTCGAGACCTTTGATTCTCCAATTTAAAATATATCGACTAACGAAAGAAGACGCGGGTGGAACATGGATGGGTGACTGTCCACGTATCGTTGATACTGAAGCCGTCTTTAGTGTTGCAGATTCTATCGAAAGTCAGGGCGTGATATAAGAAACGAACCTTATGTTAAAAACTTCTATTATAGATCGTAAAGGCGCGCCGTAAGGTTTTTTCCGCTTCGTATTTTTGATATATACCAGTAGCTAAACCGGTGCCAAAAATCCCCCAATACACGCCTTGATTGTAATCATCACCGCTGACACGCATATATGCTATCGCCGCGATAAGGCCGCCCCAAAGCAGGATGTTTGAATAGGTCATTTGTGTGTTATACTCTTGGATTAATTCGTGAGCTGCAGGGTTAGATTTCAAGGCATTGCCAATGTTATAGCGGCCAGAGAAAAATTGTATATGGTATTCTTTTTCGTCGATGACCACCCAAGGCATTTTAAAAAACTTTGCTTCAGTTAAGTAGGCTCTTTCCGCCGAGTGGCTAGGAACTGTGAATACGATGGCCAGAAGAAATGGAAAAAAATATTTAGACATGTCTACCTCGAAGAGGTTTTGTACTATGATGTTTCTATAAAGGCAAAAGTTTTAGCGCCTAAAATGAATTCAGAACAATGAAAAAATCTTAACACAAAACAGGGCCTGTCCTCATCAATTTCAATTTACTCCAACAAAAGAATATTCAGCCGAGGAAGTGAACTTTAATTTGTGCCGACTCCCACTTAACTATTGATTGTCTCTAGATTCTATAGTCTTTCGAAATCTTGGATCGCTGCGAAACTGCTTCTTTTTTTGATAGGTGCGATCTTCATAACACATCCACTGTTGCTTAATTTCCGAGGACGTATCACCGTCACTCATTTGCACAAGCAACCGTCGTCCTTCGTCCGCAAGCTCAGCCCACTCGTCTACTGGGATTTCCAACTCGAGAGTTAAAAACAATCCATTTCCAATTTGATACAAAAAATAGGACCAGTTTTTAAGAGCGGCATCACCGGTATTAGACAAAAACACCAAGTTTAAAAGCCCTAGGATTTTGACCGATTCATTAGTCAGCGCTGACTTCAGAATTTCACGAGCGAGCGGTACTAAATGCCGCGCTCGATTTTGCTCGCTCTTCCAAAACGACAAGGCTCCACGCGGATCTGTCGAATATTCAACTGTATAGTAACGTAAATCAAAGAGCGCTTGTTTTTTTTCTTCAACCGATAATGTCGACATTAAAAATACCTCAATTAAAAATTACTATATTGACTAAATCGCCTTTAGTGGAATTAAAAATAATTCCCCCAAATCCTTTTTCTCGTGCCGCATCCCCGATGGCGTGAGTCCATGTATAATCACTTCCCATCAGTTTAATTGAATCTAAACCCAATGTCTCTATGTTATTGGCCTCTGTGAGGTCCAACAGATTTTGCAAATTCATTTTCTTTTCCGCTAAAAATATGTCGGAAACCGATTTTCCTGTTTCTCCAATAACGGTATCTTTGGTATTCGCGATCTTTCCTTCTACCACATATATACCCGAATTACCCAAATCACCGCCGATTGTGAAGCGATGATTTGATTTGTTGTTTTTGAAGCCTAAATCAAAAGCATCAGCCGTGGTGCTGTTAACTAATTTTCCATTTTTTGAAATAGTCTTATCGATACCTCGCGAAACGGTCACTTCCTTAGAAAGGCCTTTGATAAATTCAAGGCGCTCTATCGCTTGAGAATGAAATTGCGCGACTTCTCGTGCTATTTTTGGACTCGCAATTTTGGTTTCCGCCGCCGCCCACTTTTCAATATACCTAGCCGTCGGTGTATACCCTTTTTTAATCGCCTCATTATAGGCGCCACCTAACGACTCTGCCATTTTGATATTTGTATTTGCGATTTTCTCAAAACCAGCACGCGCCGGGGCTGGCATACTTTCTAAAAGTTTCCGGCTCGTATTCACCCACTCAACAGCCTTTAGGCGCGCTGAAGCCGGAATGGTCTTGGCTACAACGGCACCCATCTCACTAACGCGCACCCCGATCGTGGTTCCCTTTGCGGCCGCACCCGCACCGGCCGTCCCCACCATCGAAATTACATCTAGGGCATAGCGACCCATCACCTCACCACGTTCAAATGCATTCCCATTTTTTAGTAGTTTGTAATCTTTAGCCAAACTGGATAAAATGGCGCTTCCCATCTCTGGCAATTGAGTCACAAACTCCATCGTCATATTCCATGCCGCTTCAGGGTCAGTGAATAATCGATGAACCCCATTTTTTGTCAACACGGCCAGTTCGGGAACAGCTTTAACAAGCTCTTCAATACTTTGCTCTACACCCGATGAGAATCCAATTAAGGTATCTGCCATGGTTTGCGCAAACTTTAGAAATCCAGCTCCTCGACGTAAAGACCCTTTATCACCATCGGTGTCGGCGCGATATAAGGCTCCATCCGCCAAACTGACCGCCATGGCCCCCATCGCGTAACGTGCTTTTTCGGCAGACGAAAGAACACTGAGCCCACCCGACTGCGCCCATAAAGACTGATACCTGTTCGCCATGCGACGAACCACCTGACCACTTTGGGTGCGAGCCTCGGTTTGAAATTGCGATTGATCGAATGTTCCACCGACCTTCAAAACTCCATCGGCACGAGCATAGCTTCCTAAAACTTTTGATGAGACCGGCTTGCCATCGATTTTTCCTTGCGCGAGCATTTCTGCAAGCTCACCCATTTCCTCAAAACGCTTTTCGTTGGCAGCCCGGCGCAGCTGATCTTCTAGTAACTTTTTTGCCTCGGCGTTGAATTCATATTCGGCATTACGCAAAGGACTTTTCGCTAACTCGTGGGCGCTTTGCCGATCACGCATTTCCTGCATCGTATAGGAACCCGTAGAATCAAGGGCTGCGGCCATTCCTGCACCCAAATTAGCGAGGCCGACGTTCTGAGATTCTCTAGCGCTTTGCTCATAAGCAGCGCTTTGACTACGAATATCGTTTACTAACTCTCGATTGTACTCGGCCGCTTGCTGATAAAAATTTTGGTAGACCTGTCGTTGTTGTTCTAAAAACTGTTCGCGAGCGACAAAATCCAGAGCTTCATCAAAAACACGTCCACCGATACCTCCTAGCGTCGCTTGAAAATCCTTTCCTGGACGACTATTAAAATCGATTGTCATTGTACCATGAGCATCACGATCATAAACGCGCACCTGATCACTGACGATGACGCGTCGGTCCCCTTGTCCATTTGATCCCGGTACGTTCCAACTGCTTCGATTTCGGTTCACTTGCACAAAACCGAGAGCCTCTCCTTGTTGTATAGACTGATAACGATTCAGAATACCGCTCGAATTTACCCTTTCAGAAATTTGCGCACGAGAAAGCTGTTGCTCTAACTGTGACGCGGTTACTGACAACTCACTCACCCGAATTTTTGTAACAATGTTACCAGCCGCAGCCTCTGATGAAAAAGCGCACGGCCCGACCAGCAGAAATACTATAATAAACGGTAAGAATCTCACTACAAATCTCCAACTAAAGATTTAACTTGTCGTGCAAATGTCGACACTTCAGGATTTAACCCATGCTCTTTAATGAGTATTTTTGTCTGCGTACGTAGCTTAGCTTCACTCGTTTTGACTTGTTCAGCTTCCACCCGGCCAAAGATAAACTTAATTTGCAGAGTTAATGTATCTTGAAACAGTTTTCTAGCTCTCAAAAATTTATCGAGTGCCATTAGTTCCGCAGATAGAGCGGTGCCATTGCCAAGAAATTTATTGAAATTTTCTTTTTGAACCAGGCTCACCAAGTTTAACAATGCTTGGAAAGCTTTTTTTTGTGCCATGTCCGCCGCTTGAAAGCTGAGTTGAGTAATTTGCTCGTGCAATGCTGAATTTTTGTTAACTAAAAATGCCACCATTAAACGGCCCACCTTTTCCGGAGACGAAGCTTCTTTGAGCTCTTGATCTTTTCTTTTTAGATCCTCGATCAAACCTTCCGCTTTTTTAATCGCTTTGTCTTTAGCCTCTCCACTCGTTGAATCACGCTCTTTGATTGCTGCGTTGAATGCGTCGATGATGTTTTGACGTTCTATCAAAATATCGCGGTACTTTTTCATCTCAATATCGATATCAGGAATTTCTTCGGCCATTTCTTTTAGCTTGTTTTCGCTTGTATACGCCGTATTCAAAACATTGCGGATGATGGACACCCGATTGCTGACCGATTTGCATTCTTGACGATAGTATTCAGCTACGGTGCGGTCATCAGCAGAATTATGAAACACGTGGGCTTTAGCTTGTACAATTTCGTTTTCCATTTTTACCCGTTCTTCGTCACTCATATAAATCGCGGCCAGTGCAATCACTGCCGCACCCGCGATAGCAAAAGGGGCCGCGGCTTGACAAGCGGCAATCACCGTTGCCGATCCACTTTTCGCCATTGCTATGCTGGTGGTAATTGATGCCGCCGTCCACGATGCTCCCACCACAGTATTACGATCTTTCTCTGCCTGACTTCCGCTGGAATTATAATAGCTGGAGCCATTCACGCCTTGCCCGCTGTCATAGCTCATTTTAATTTCGTACTGAGGGCTGGGTAGATTAGGGTAGTCAAACGCCTTTACCCCCAAACCGCCAATACCGCGCCCATTAGCACAATTAGCTTCAAATTTCGATAATGATCGACTGGCTAGAGCGATGCTTTCACGAACACCTTCGCGTGCCTCAGCCGGTACATATGAGTTATCGTAACGACTGCGCACCAAATCTTTATATTGCTCGAATGCGTCTTCTAATTTTGCTTTTAAATCAGAAGCCTTATTTACGTCCATCGAAGCTAACTTCAAGAAACCCGCTTCAAGCTCTTTTTGGTTAATGACTAATTCATCTTTGATTTTTTTAAAGTCTTGCTTATTCAGCAGCTCCTCCATCACCGATGTCAGCGCGAAATTAAAATCCAATTGTACGGCCTCTCGGGCGCGCGATTGCGCCAGTTGATTTGAAGCTAAAATCGCTTGATTAGCTTCATCCATAGGCCCCGCCCATACTAGGTGTGGTGATAACATTGATATCACAAGGGTAAATTTAATAAATAGTTTCATGGTAAGTTCCTTTATTTCATTCCTAAACACTGACGGAAATTTTGGTTTAAGCCCTTGGCGCGATCGGTCTGGGCGATAGAGTTACGGATTGGCTCTGCGAATTTAGATTTAAGTGGTTTTTCAAAAATAGCTACTTGATGCGCTAATAACGATGTCATCAAACCAATAACTGATGAATTCGGTTGCTCAGGATCTAAATTAATAAATTTAATTTTAGCTAACAGATCCTCCGTCAGTGCGTCCGATTTCGCTTGCAAGCTATTTAATGCCATCAAAACTTGGCTCGCCTGAATCTTGCCGTCGTTCTTCACGGTATAGCTCATAGCCTCTTTTTCAAATTGTATATTTAGGTCTCTCAAATTTTTGCTAAGATCTTTTAATTGAGTATCGATCTGCGCGCTGATCAATTGCGAAGTTCCGTATGATCCAAATACGGCCATACTTTTATTCAAACCCAAGCGAACATCACCATAGACATCGAACGCAAGTTGCGAATGTTTGCGAATTTTAGCATAACCATCACGAAGCTTTTTGAATTCTTTGCTGTTGTTAGCAATATCACTATACTTTAAACCATTGTTTTCCCAGCGAACCAACTCCTCAAGGTACGCTCTTACTTCGGGAAAACGAAGACCTGAAATACGCCGGACATCACGGTTGATAAAATAGTTTGCCGCCAAAAGGCCATTCATCTTTACGTGACGATCGCTCAGCGGTAAATATACATCTGTTTCTTTGCAAAAAACTTTTAAATCATCCAGTATAGCCATCGCGAGGTAATAACCCACTGTCGCAGACATCGCCTTCACATGAGTTTCGTAGGCACCGAATTGAGGAAAATTTCCATTTGCTACATCAAATAGCCAGTCCGTTAAATTTTTATAGTCTTCGGTTCCCATAGCACTGACCATCTGAATAATTTCCACTGGATTACGCAGCAGTTCAGAGCTCACGCCCAGAAAACTCTTAGCTAGACGTTCCTGATCCCCCTCCCCCTTCATCATCTTTTTTCTTAATTCACTCCAGTTTTCGCCCGCACCAATATCTTTAATTCCAAACGACTCTACGCCTACTTGGAACCGAACGATGTCACCCCGTCCAGAGTTTCCTTCCACGCTTACAGGAATCGTTACGACTTGCCCCGGTACTGCCCAAATAACTGTTTCGGTGGGCCTTATCACGGCCCCATGCAGATCTCCCACAATTTTAGTCGCCACCTGAGCGCCGATCCCTTTTAAGTTAGTTACACGCACACGAGTGAGCCAAGTGTTCGACGGCATTATGAAAGACACCGATGCGGATCCCTTGACTGGATGACTGTTTACCTTCCAATGGAATTCGCGGATCACGCATTTTGAGTCACCGATATTTTTATACGCACTCCAATTTGTGTTGTCCGTTACGGACACTTCCACTTTATTATCGCTGTTCATTCGCACGATCTCTGCCGTTTGCATGCCGAATGCGACTGAATAGACACTTGAGTTGACGGGCGTTGAATAGCCTCCGGTACCTTGGTGATAAATTGGCGATTCCACTTTTTCAGTTGCCAGCGATTCCCACTCATTGCCTTTTCCGCGGATGTAGCAATCTAAAGATTTTCTAAATTTTGAAACTTTTGACCAGCTGACCAAGTAGCTAGTTTGGATACTAATGTTCGTGCTGAAATGAATATTCTGTGCATACGCAGTAATGGACAGCAACAGAGCTAACCCGATATTTATAATAGTTTTCATTTATTTTCCTCATTCTCTAGTTCATTTAAAGTGATTTCTTCGACAGAGTAAAAGTGCTTGCCACTGAAGACTTGGATGTCGATGTCCAGGTCCACGATACGAGAGGCATCTTTATCTTTCCGATCTAGTTCGTTAATTTTATATGTCTGACTGCGCCGAGAGAGTCTTGTGTATGCACCTTCGCATTCCGATATCCAGCGACTAAACAGCCGGACCGCTTTTCCTTTAGGTCCCCACAAAACTAATTCGTCCACTAAGGAAAAGAAGCTCGATTTGTCGCTTAACTGATTGTTATCGATCACTACGAAGGATAGAAACTCGCCAGTGTCCGATTTTAACGCCATGGCGACTTCAAATCCCAGATGCGCGGATGCCCAGGGGCCATGCAGTCTTAATAATACCGGGCCACGAGTTTCATACTTATCGTCCTTAACTGCTTGTGAAAAGCGTGTATACCGACAACAGTTACTGCCAATCTCTTGGCTACGAATTACCTTTTCACGCATCTTTGCAAACCGTGTATTCACAGATTTATCCAATCTGATTGATCCAATACTCATACTCATGCTCATCGAGGGATTTTCCTCAACACTTACGATGTCGCCTTTTAAATTAAAAATTTTTACATCGATTTTTCCAGTTGAGTCTTTCATTACAGCGACGATGTGGTCGTCTTTATTAGCTACCGATACCACAGGCCGATTAGATAAATCCGATAACTCTGTTGATTCCCATTTCAAATCATGAGTATCCAAAACAATGGCCGGAGACAACGGATCCGAATTATTGGATGAACTTGAATTCTGGCATCCCACTAAAAAACTGATCAATACTAATATTAAAAATATACACTTCATCTCTAGTCTCCTGGTTCCTCGTTTACCCCGATAGCAACTAACCCAAGCTCAAAAGCGTCAAGAGATTGCTTTATCAAAGGAACAAGCTGCTTTTTAATTCTTATTTTTTCTTGGCTAGAAATTTCGTCAGCATACGGCGCAAAATTCACGGCCATCTTATTCATAAGGACCGCCTCTGATAAAATCACCAGATGGCGTGCTAAATTTTGGTATTCCATATCGGCATAGCCACCTTGCCCAGCGCCCACAAGCTCTAGTAAATCGCTCGTAAGTTCATCTCGATTCAATATCTTTTGATCATTTTGAACCTTCTCAGCAAATGACAAAATCGTGCGCAGGCGACGTGATTGATCCGCCGCCTCGTCATTAGAGTGTGCCAAAATTCGATTGTGCAAATTGGTAATTCTGGCCGTCGCGTTCTCCAGCAATACATGCAGTACACCCCCCTGACGCGCTTTCAAAAGGTCGCACAATTTTTCTTTAGGCGTACAGCGCATAGTATTGAAGATAGTCAGCGCTGCGCCCAGTGGGCTTGCAGCGTATACAGATGCGCGCATAAAAGGAATTGTCAGCAGCATATTTTCACTTGGATACTCGTGGCGTTTCTTAATGTCGACTTGGGCCGCATTCAATATGCGCAAGATTTCATTTCGCAAAATAAATATATCTACGATATTTTTTAATGTCTGCTCGGGTCCGTCTTTATTAGGAAGTATTTGAAAATTTGCCGACGTTAACTCTCGGATGTCCCATAAATTTTTCCGAGTCATATCGTCGGGATAAAGGACATCACCGTTCTTAGCGAAAACTTTTTTCAGAAGTTGATTCCATTTTACAATTTTTGCAGGAATCGTGCAGAGAGATTTTGGATAAGGATCCATAGCACAAAGAACTTTTAAATTTTCCCAGTAACCTTTCGATAAAGAAACGTCCGAGCCACTAACGTCTTTCATCACCGTTAAAAAAATTCTATCTGGTTCAGGGAGCGTAGCTAGCACGGCCTTGTCCACGGCTGCCAGTGTGGATTGCGCAAAGATAACTACTGCTGCAAGCAAAGCACGGCCCATCGCTGCTTTCAGTAAGCAGACGCGACTTCCTATTATGTGTTTCACATTTTCCCCCGAAAATACACGTTGTCGAGAACAGAAGAGCTGCCAGCAATTCATGGGCCAACTTTATATTTCAAGAAATGGGGATAAATTTGAGTACAGCAGATATTGCATCCACGTTTAAATAAAAACCTATTAAGACAAAGACTTATGGTGACAACTCGACACTGCCAGCATACGTAAAAATGGCTCCATTTTGATAGCTTTTGTATACACCCGGATCTAAAAATCCGAATTTCGAGAATCTTATTCTTAAGACAGCTTGCTCTCTGTTATGTACTCTTTTTCTTGGCAATGTTTCTCTACAGCAGAAAGTACCAGGTCAATGTGTCTGAAAGTCTTCTAGCAGCTAAGAAATGCAACAACTCATGATCAGGTCAGTTACTAGAGTTGAAATAATTTTGCATCTGAAAATTCAGTTTTTATAGTTTTAGAATCTTTTTTTCCATCAACCGTGTGCCAGCGAATGGCTGGCACTGAAAGTGGAAATAAAACTCCCGGCAAGTTTCCCACATCCATAACATAACTGTAAACAAGCCCCTCTGAACTAGAGATAAACACACTACTGACCACATGCAAAGATCGTGGAAACATCCAAGATCCCTCTATAAATCCTGCACGAGCTCCTCTTATCTCTAAAGAATTAAAAGCTTTAAAGAACAGGTTAGCAGCGATAGCACAAAAAGTTCTGTAATCAAAAGTCACTCCGTTGCGATGTCGTGGCAGACCGTCCACATAATCTGAGATTGTATAACTTAAACAAGAAATCTTACCTTCGATACCGTTCTGCCCTGAACACAACTTAACCGCCTTGTTGGAAATCTCATCAGAGTCTCTTCCTACAAGTTTAAAATAAGCCAAACTTAAAAGATTAAAGGGCGGTACATACAAAAACTCAAATAATCCTTGATTGCGAGTCAACTGCTTTTGGCTGACATTTTGGAGTCCATACACTTTGGTGATCTCTTTATACAGAACCTCAAAAGACCAAGGATCAGAAACTCTTAAAGAAGGATATTGCCGCCCCTGCTCCTCAGCATTAGAAAAATGTGAAAAAATTAATCCTGCAAATAATATGAAATTTAAAAATTTACCGACCATGGATTGCTTTATATCATATAAAATTTCGTTTTTATATGCGGACTGAAAACAATCCAGAACTGTCCACAACTCTGACATAAAAGGAAATATACCGGATTCTGTTTAGACTTTACCCTTAGTTTAAGCTCCTGCTATTGGATACACGATGACACTTTAACATTATTTAAATAAATAAATGATTAATTAATGAAATGCATATTAACTTAAAGCCTTTTTGACTGTGTACTATTTATCGTCCTATGGCCTGCCCCAAGCAGAAGAAGATTATTTGAAGCAGTCTCCTAGCCCGCGCTGTTCTTTTACATACGAAAAAAACTGGGCAGGCGCTAGCCTACAAGTCTTTGAAGCTTGGTAGAAAAATACCAAAACCGCATATTAGAATTGCTAAAAAAATTCAGCTAACAATTTTTAACAGATTTCTGGATACCCCGCACTTATTGAAGCAGAAAGCGAGACATTGTTTCAGGAGAAAGAGCTACCATTTCAATTCAAATCGTTCCTGAATTCTAAAATGATTCTGTCAACAACGCCCGCAAAATGATTATTTTAAATAATACGCTGTAGAAAATCCGTCGCGGATTTTCTAGATGTAGGATGTAGTCGGTGTAGGCTTTCAGATATTCTGAAGAAAACGACCATCAAATCCGGCCTACTTGTGGTGCAAGGACATTATTCTTAGAATCCAAAAGCGAATTTGAACGCGTAGCGATCTGTTCCAAATGCATTCGAATACTCAAGACCCATTTTCAAAAGAAGCAAGTTCACATCAACACCAGCCAAAGTCTGAGTCGATGAGTTTGTTTTCTTTTGTGATTGTGACGAAGTGTATGAGGGATCAAAGATTGCGCTGCCTGTCGCAGTTAACTCGTTTGATGAGCTTAACATCCCGAAGCCAAGGTACGGTTCAACAACTGGGATCATTGGAGAAATCAAAACTTGCAATCCACTCACCGAGTTTTTGTTTTCAACATTTGTTGTTACGTTTGATTGAGTTTGAGAAAAACTAAATCCAGATGTTGAGTACACACCACGTAATGCCAAATTAATTGGTAACACAGGAATAACATCATTGATGTTATATTTAATCGCTAGCGATGTTGAATTTAAGCTGGCGCCTGATGCTGTCATTTTAGGAAACAATACAGCTTCCGCAGCTAGTCCAAATGGAACACCCACAGCGACCAAGATACCCCCGTTGTATAAATTCGGAAGTTCTGCGCCCGCATTTCTTTTTACGATATCGTTAGTACGTTTCGCATTTGTTTGCGCACCGATAAATCCAACTTGTACACCAACAACAGTCCCCATTTTAGAAGCACCAAGGATTGAACTGTGTGTGAAGTTACCCGACATATCTTTAGAGATTTGATTAAAATCATCTTCAGTAAGATTTGTGAATGTTGGATCAGCAAATGTTGTTTGAGCTAAAAAGCAAGTTAGTAAAACCAATAAATACTTTTTCATATTTTTCCCCTTATCCACATAGCGTGGCACACCAAACTGACCAGGACAAGTAGTACGCATAGCGCACCTTGAAAAAAGTATAGTCCAAACATTTGACACTGTCAGGAACTAGACACCCGTCCTATAAGTAGCGTTAGAAACATAAAACAATGGGAGTCTCTGGTGAAAATTATATCTACCTTGTTAGTAGTGTTATTAAGCTACAATTTATCTGCACTTGCTTGCGGCGAAAAAGTTGAAGTTTATAAAGCAAGAACACATGGTTCTGAAGTGGCTATTCAATTAGCAAACAAAGAAGTTCTTATCGTAAATTCAGGCAGCAAAGCAGTAGCTCCGAAAGATGAATACTCGGAAGCATTAGTTCCTTTACGTTTTGAAATGGCATCGGAATCAGAAGTTCATGAAGTCGTTGTTCAAACGAACTCTTTAACGGCGTATTTAAAAAGTTTTGCTATCTATCGTTGTATTGGAACGCCAGTGCAAACTACTGAGTTATATTTGTCTCTTAGCAAATATAGCGAAGTTGAAATTTTCTTATTGAAAGCTAACGAGTCTTTAACTGCAGACCGTGCTGCTGATTACGTTTTAAAAGGTGAAGACGCTCTTAAACTTCTAAAATAGTTTCCAGTTTTATATCGCAGAAAAGCCGTGCTGAGCGCGGCCTTTCTTTATGAAATCTCTACGCTTATAAATTTTCGATAATTGTGAGAGATACGCCCCCTTTATATTGTATCTAGTCTCACCACGCGAGAAACCTTATGAAAAAGCAACTCGTCTTAGCGGTTTTTTTAGAGGTTTTTTTTAGGCGTAACGGCCACGGCGCAAGGTTTGGTCAGCACTTGCTCCTCTCTCAATTCTCAATTCAAAAGGTGAATTAAGAACAGGTTCGCCTTTATATCTTACGCGGATAGTAGAAATAATTTTTTTCACCTTCTTCGAAGCCATTTTTGCTGGCTTTCAGGCTGGTCTTATTCGGACATGTTCTTGAGAAATTTGGTCTATCAACATACACTGGGTGTTCAAAGGAGATAATCGATATGTCAAAAGCCTATGCGTGTATTTGGTCTAATAAAAGTGCGGCGGAAATGGTGAAATTTTATAAATCTGTTTTTAAAGGTACTAAGGTTGGCAAGTTTGCTTACTGGGGAGAAAATCCAATGGGAGTCAAAGAAGGTTCTGTGTTGACCGCACATCTAACTATCCTAGGACAAAAAATCATGCTTCTTAATGGGTTTGTTGAAATGCCATTTAATGAATCGTTTTCGTTTGTTGTCCCGTGCAAAACTCAGCGCGAGATTGACTATTACTGGAAGAAATTAGGCTCCGGCGGTGGTAAACCTGTTCAATGTGGGTGGGTCATCGACAAATTTGGCGTTCGTTGGCAAATCGCGCCGGCTCAATTTGATCAATGGAATACCACTAAAAATAAAAAGAAGAAAGAAGCCATGATGTTCGCGATGTGGAAAATGAAAAAACTCGACATCAAGAAATTAAAAGCCGCTTTCGACAACGCTTGATTTGCAATTCGGTCTTTTAAATTCCTATCGCCATCCTCTTCTGAAAGTCTTTGAAGAGGTAAGGAGTTATAATATTTTTTTAAGAAAACTTTCTTACGCTGTATGAGCGTCCCCTAGTAAAGCCATGACGTTTTAACTGGGGATGCTTCTGTAAATCCATTTCGGCGACTCGACGTGAAACTGGAATAGGTAAGATGGCTAAGTAATCACTCACAGAAAATTCTTTTTTTGATTTTGATATCCATTGATTCAGCAAATTTAACCGTTGAGTTTTGCTTAAAAAAGATTTTTGTAACACCGGCTGACGAGACTGCATTTGTTCTTTATTGAACATTAAATGAGTGCCATAAAAATTCCATTTTTTGAAAATTTTATTTGAGTGGTCTATCTGGGAAGAAACTTTTTTTCCAGCAAAAGCAGACAAGCCAATGTAAAACTGTTGATAGTCTAACTTAGGTAATTTATGAAGAACGCACATCTTCCATGCTTTAAAATATTTTTTATCCTTTTGGGTAATTTTGCATTCTGCAAAGTCCATTAAAACACCCATCACGGAGGGCCAGATTTTATTTTGCAATTCTTGGTAGATCATAAATGGATTTAAACTTTTCCATTCATTTGATATTTTCTGAACTAAAATTTCACCCAACCGTGGGTCAAATCGAACCCACTGGAAACAATCTAGAAGATTTTTTTCAGTTAGTTTTTGCTCTTGCAAAATATTATAAGTTCTCACTAACTCAAAATGAGAAGGGATTGCCTGTAGGCCTTTCATTCCATTTGCTCCAAAAGATCATCAAGAAAATCTAGGGCCTCATTCGATTGAGGAATTTTTTTTGATCTCATTAACTCTATCTGTTTTTCAACTAATTTCAAATCAGCCCCCAGCTTAATCAATTGCTTTGCGTGACCCACGTCTTTCTCTCTGTGGGCAAAGCATTTCATAATTAACATTTCTTCCTTCCCTAGGGCTTCGACACTTAAACGTTTTCCAGAAAAGACTTGAATAAGCCGCTCAGAATAATCTGCAGGCAGAGTATGACTAAATGATGAGAAGTAGGGGTTTAGCCAGTCCCCTGGAAGATTCAATTCAATGGCAACAGACTTGATATACTGATCAAGTTCATGGATTTCCATCCCTTTAGGAATGGCATCAACATCTGTTGTGGCTAAGGGATAATGATGAGCTAAAATCATGGCGCCACCACCGCCCATAATCAGAGTCACATTTTGATTAAGTTTTCCATCCAATGTATTAAAAGCAGCCCTCATAATTTTTTCAGTTAACGGTTTCTCCATTGCCTGCCTCTTATTTTAAGTGAACGTCCATACTGTATTATAGCGAAATTATATAATTTTCGCAATAATAATATTTATTAGCAATTTCATATACTTATAGTTATTTATAAATGCTTTTATTGTGAATAAAAAATATTCATTTATAACTAAAAACTTAGGAACTGACTCAGTTCCTAAACTTAAATGAAGGACGAGCGGATCAAAGTTCCTATTTTTCGCCAAACGTTCTTGGACTTTGTGAAAAATGTCATTTTCGACAATGGCAAACCACGCGGTCTTGATATCCTCGAGACATGATGTCTATTTAAGTTTAAAAGAAGCTGACCGGCAGAATTATAGAAACCACTTGGGGTGGAAAAAATCTTGAAGCGGATTTATATCTCGAAGTGAAGAATTTAGGTTCTCCATCAATGACAGGTGTAGTCTGGGATTCTGCCGATAGGCAGCAACGTAGCCAGATTCATTGATTATTGACTGCAATGCCCATGTATTAAGATAATGGGCATGTGTCGGATACGACGTGAGTCTTTTTTTTATAATTTTATTGAAAATCTAGAGATTGAGAGCATTTATGAAAATTAGTTTGTTTTTTATGGTCTTATTTTCGACTTTACCTCAGTATTCGGCAGCACAGACTCCGCTGTCGGTTTCTGCTGATTTTGATCAGGCCGTGGCTGAGAGTTTCAAAGGCGATCCTCTGGCAATTAGAGCTGTTACCGAAAAGTTTTATTATATGAAGATGCAGCAGCTCGCTAATAATGATGATGTCAAATGGGAAGCCAACCGCAAAAAATACTGGGAAAGCCTTTATTGTTCACAATTTATCGTTGGAAAATCTCCAGAAGGTAACGAGAAAATCGCTAAACTTCGAAAAGTATTTGTCGGCATGGAGGGGTTAAAAACATATGATGCGGACGAGATGACTAAATTGATGTCGAATCGCGAAATGCGACGAAGAACATTTAAAGGTTTCGATGGAGTTGAAAATAAAGACAAGCATAAATTTTGTCCATTCTCTTTGGCTAAAGACTTTATTGAAACTCGGCAAAAAGAATTTATTGGGTCGGATGCCAAGTCGCTAGCTCAAGCTGAGAAATTTGAGTACTTGCACCCAAAGCTACAATCTGTGGCAAAGGAAATGACCGAAAGAATGAGTGGAGGAAAACCGTCGACGACCAAAAATGTTAGTGACACCTCCATGGTAATGATGACTCAAGTAATCCCCATCATGGAAACCAAAGCTAGACTCGAATTTCTGCCCGCGATAGAAAAAAAATGCCCTGGCTTCGTCGAAAAAATATGGCTAAAGTGCAAAGACGACAGGCTTTACCATATGCCCAATTTTTCAAACCTGGCTAAGCAGTTCTGCTTCCAAGATCATCAAAACGAAGCACCTCCTGCCTGCAAATTATAGAATCAGAGTAAAAGCATATTGTAGCTAACAGAAACCATGACTGCCCCTACCTTTGGAGAAGAACCTCAACTAAATCCAAACCCACCCGTCCCGGACGCATCAGCCCCAGAAAAAAGATACACTTCGGCGCTCCCCGTTTTTCATGGGAACCCGAAGACTTCAGAAATTTTAAATTCTAAACCGAACTTTTTTTTACGACACTGGTTCGAACAGCTTGTCCAACCGAAGATTCATCTCTGGCGAAAATTTGGTAGTGAGAGGTAAACCAAAGGAGTTGCACCACTTGGACTTGCGTTTGCAAATGTCAGTAGATAAAAACAAATACTTTGTGTGTGTGTGTGGGGGGGGGGCATTTAAATGAGTAATAGAGCCTATCGATTCTTTAGTTTTGGAAAAACGGTCTTAAATTTTGGAATGATCCTAGTATTTTTACTTACTTCTTGCACAACGTTGACAACTAAAAATAATAAAAAAACGGACAAAGATATTCTTGGTCAACAAACAGCCGTTTTAATTGAAAACCACAAACCAATAAACACTGAAAACGTTCGCAGCAAACTTGAAAAATTTAAAAAAGTATTAACTGCAGGAAAATTAACAGAATCGGATTGGAAACTGCACGACGAATTATTAGATTATTACATACGCCTAAAAAAACAATCTTCGACCAAATTAATTATTCCACCGCACTCACGCATGACTCGATCATTTGAAGCCTACTGTTTAAATTCCACAAAGGCGGCGCCGCAAAATAAGGAAGTCTATCATTGGCAAAAATCAATGCCGGATATTCCTTACTATAAAGAGCTTCTCAAGCTACGTCGTGAAAATAAAATTACAGCCAGCCAAACCCAAGAACTTCTTTGGAATTTGCAACGAAAGACAAATTGGGAAGATTATCCAGAGCGGTCGAAAGCAATCCTCTTAAAAATTGATCCCAAAGCCATGTTAAAACTTCCCTCGCAGATAAAAGATCAAGCAAAAAATCTGATTACAAATTCGATTTTGGGCCTTCCAGGTGTCAGTGAGGCCAAATCGGCTTACAGCATGATCGAAGGTAAATACTATCATTTTGAAGATTTAAAAAGATCCGTCGAAAATCTAAGATCAAGTCAGTCCCTTGAAGAGTATGACGATTTAACAGAAATTCCTGACACCGGCATTTATTCGCAAAGTTCTAGTAATAGTTATGCGGAACAAGAGATTACATTTTATAATCCCACAGACCAAGTTCAAGAACTTGATTTGGAAAATTACTATTTATCGCCTGAACGTACAGACGTTCAGGGTATTGGGATTAACCCTCACACTCCAAAAGATCAAAGCTTATTTTCCGATTTAGAAAAGACTTTGTTTCAAACGATGGCTCGGCTGGGCATTGGATTTACTCCGCTAGTTAACGACGTTGCCGATATTTACGAATTGTTAACAGGTAAAGATTTTATTAGCGGAAACCAACTTTCCTATCTAGATCGTACACTCGCAGGAGTTGGGGTTATCGCTGGCAGCAGTGCAAGTTACAGATATGCGAAGCGGGCGATATTTTCTCCTGCAGAATTTGTAGACGATTTTGCCAAAGGGTTAAGTGCTATTTCACAAAAAGCCGCGCATCTTGATCTAAAAACTTTAGCAAATTCTGAAAGCGCATTAGCGCGCGCAACGACAAAGGCGGAATCATTTAAAAACAATATAGGTGAGCTCAAAGAGTCTGTCGATTTATTAAAAAGAAATAATGTCGAACGTAGCAGTCGTCGCGAAGTGATGGAGGCCTTTGATCAAGGTAGTAAAGTGACCACCTATTCAAAGGATACAAAAGTTTATAGATATTCATTAGATGGAGTTACTGCTGAACGTGGCCGATGGGTCACGCCAACAAAAGTTTCGAACCCTCAAGTGGAGCTTGCTCTTCCGAACGGTGGATCGTATAAAGTGACAGAGTGGACGGTTCCCCAAGGAACTGAAGTCATTGAAGGTTTGGTAGCGCCTAAATTTGGACAGCCCGGTGGTGGTCGTCAGATATTTTTGCCAGATCCTGGAGTTTTAAAATGAAAGATAAATTTTTAGCGCAGGCCAGTGCAGTTAAGCAATTACTTGAAAAACGTTTTTCAAAAGAGCATTTATCAACAGATTACACATATAATCTTTTAAATAAACTTATCACTGAAGTTGAAACGAATCATTTTTCTGCGTCAAAAACCGATATAGGACAAGCCGGAATCAAAATTTTTGACTCCGGTAGTGCTGAAGATAATTATCTGAGTAACGCACTAAGCGAATTGGCTTCGATGTATCGGCGCCTGCAATTATCAAATGAATTTTCTTAACTTCGTGCTTTTGCAACAATAGGTTGAATCAAAGTAAATCTTTCACGAACCTCTTTATACTCGGGTTCAGATTCATAGCCATTTGGATAAAGAATCACGTCAGGACTTAGCCCCATAAAAGCCGCCAATCTTAAAGCAATGCGGGGACCAACTTCGCGACGATTTTTTTCGATGGCCGAAAGGTTTGCTTGTGAAATTTTACAAGCGTGAGCCATGTCATCTTGTTTAATTTCAAAATTAGCGCGAAAAGGCCTCTGCCGTAATGAAAAAGTCTCTCTTGAAAGACCTGATTTATTCCATCTTGGTAAGCCCTAAAGGCCTTAAGATCCAATATCATTTGAAGCATGACCTGAATAAGTCCGTCACGTCTGAGGATCTTGCAGCAGCAAAAGAATATGAAACTAACGTCATCACTTTGACAGAAAAAAGACGTGCGTTATCCTCAGGTACGGTCCCTGATGCGGCGTCGGCTGACGCGAACTCCCCCGAAGGGGTTGATTTTCATAAGTTGAGGATTCTTGGTTCGCAAGTTGTAGAATTTGGTAGGGGCCAGGCTAATGTAGTCGAACCAACCGAGTTAAGCATAGGACGTACTTACAAGGTTCATTGGAAGAAAGATAAACCAAATTTAGAGATGATTGCCCGATTGTATTGGGTTGATGGTCTTACACAGCGTCAGGTTGCTGAAAAGGTCGGCGTACGACGTATAACTGTTGCTGATGCTGCTAAAAAATATAAAACCATATTTGAAAATCGAAGAGATCATGAAGGCTGAACTTTTCAGGCCAGCCTTCGCCAGGATAACAAGAGTTAGATGAACGATTGAAAATTTTATTTCAGAAAAATTCAGATTTTCGATTAACTATCTATTTTAGGTACCAATCTTGTGGATTAATGTCATTTAGAGTTGAGGCATCATTAATTTCAATAACAATTGGACTGTGATCTTTACAATTAACACTAAGGCCGCATTTAACAAACTCACTGTAGTATGCACGGTAGTCGGTTTGAAAATACTCCATTTTTTCGATTACTGACGCAAAAACCGTGTATTTACCTTTAGGTAATTTTAGTTCATATGTGCGAGCATCCAATTCTGATCCAATGCAAATCTTTTTTTTCCACCACTCGATAGGATCTGCACATATAACCAGTTTTGGTATAAAGTCCGACGGAAATCCCAATGATCCCTGAATTGAGCCACTAGTCCTATTTGATTTTCCTGTATAGAACCAACCGATGCCAACAGGGATCAAAATAAACGCGGTAATTATAATTTTAGTAAACTTAGACATCAAATCAATGTTACCACTTTATAGTGAATCCGTCAGTAAGGTAATCCTAAATGGCATTATTTTGATTTGTCCTTCTAAGCATTTTAAACCGACTTAAATCGCAAAGTTCACAAAAGAGCACCTTATTGACCATTTCTTGGCTGAGAATAAGAAGTCGCCCTCAAATCTAGATAAATACTCATATGTATAGGAAGGCTCAGTAGGCAGAACCAATTGGCGCCAAGTATTCATTG
>JAEUWH010000033.1 GCA_016785955.1 Pseudobdellovibrionaceae bacterium
GGTATTTTTCAATTCGAAGATTTCTCCGCGAGCATCGACAGTGATTTTTTGTGACAAATCACCTTTGGCTACGGCAGTGGTGACTTTTGCGATATTACGAACTTGATCCGTCAAGTTGCCCGCTAGACCATTCACATTGTCGGTCAAATCTTTCCACGTACCGGACAAGCCTTTCACATCGGCTTGTCCACCGAGCTTGCCTTCGGTGCCGACTTCTTTTGCCACACGAGTAACCTCGGCGGCGAACGAGTTCAGTTGATCCACCATGACGTTGATGGTGTTTTTCAATTCGAAGATTTCGCCTTTGGCATCGACAGTGATTTTTTGCGACAGATCACCTTTGGCTACGGCAGTGGTGACTTTTGCGATATTACGAACTTGATCTGTTAAGTTGCCGGCCAAACCATTGACGGCATCGGTCAGATCGCGCCAAATTCCCGAAGCGCCGCGGACGTCGGCTTGTCCGCCGAGCTTTCCTTCCATGCCCACTTCCTTTGCCACACGGGCTACCTCGGAGGTGAATGAATTTAACTGATCCACCATGGTATTTACTGTGGTGCCAATGCGAAAGAACTCGCCTTTAACAGCACGTCCATCAATTTCTAGGGACATCTGCTGAGTTAAGTCACCGCGAGCCACCGAGGTGATAACGCGTGCGACTTCATTGGTTGGTTGAACAAGGTCTCCAATCAGTAGGTTGATAGAATCAACGCTGGTGGCCCATGAGCCTTTAACCGAGCCCATAAAAACTCTCTCGGTCATTTTTCCTTCTTGTCCGACGGTGGCTCTTACGCGAAGAAATTCATTGGCCATATTTTCATTTAACTCAATGATATCATTGAGTACTTCGCCAATTTCAGAAACAATTCCTTCATGTTGAGTCAGAGGAACGCGTGCTGAAAAATCACCCCGACGCATCAATTTTACAACATTGAGCAATTGGCGAAGTTGATCTTTTTGAGAGTATGTCTCGTGGGAGGATGACGTCAGTAGGGGTGATCTCAAAATGACTTCAGTGCTATCAGATACAGGGTTTGAGGAAAGTTTTTTTAGAGTAATTTTTTGTTTCTTACCTTTTGCTGACTCTTTGAGGTCAGATCTTCCTGTCGATGCGACTGTACCTTTTTGTTGCATAAATCCTCCCGAAATTTGTATATCCATAAAGTAAACAGATAAAAAAAAATCAAAGCTACAAGTTTTGTTTTTTTAATTTTTTCGGGGCAAATTGCCACAACTTTTTTTTTAGATATAAAATGCAAAGGAAATAAAGCAAATAAAGAAAATAAAGAAAATAAAGATACTGTGTGTGTTTGTCATTAGTGTTTTAGGATCTTTATATTTTCGGTTTCTGTAAATAAGTGTTAAAAAATAAAAAGCCTATCTGGATAAGATAAGCTTTTTATAGAAATATTTTCTTTTGATTAAGAATGCAAAAATCGCTGACTTTTCCATTCGACAAGATTTTCGAGTAGACCACGTTGAGCTTTTTTCAGAGAATTGGAAAAAGAAAGATCTGAGCTTTCTGATTTAAAATGTCCAAAGATGGCATCGACGGAAATGCGTGCTTTGTAAGTTCCATCAGACTCTTGATTAACATGAGCTTCAACAAATGAATCGGAAGGGGCGAGGTCATTAATCATTGTTAAAATATCTGAGCACACTTGTCTTTCTTTTTGGTCGGGAGTGAAGTGTGTGTATGTCACGTTATTGTTTTCGATTTCCATAAGCTCCTCCTTTTAGCTAGACTGTTAAGTATATAGATCAACTATATGGACCTGAAACCGGCGGTCTTTCTTTGAATAAATTCGGCAATTGTCGTCAAAATTTTATTTAGCGGTTGTGCTTTTGAAATATGCCCGACGTAGTTGAAGTGTTTAGTTTTTCTAACTTTGCAGTCTTCTTTGTCGCTAGATGAGAACACCACCACGGGAACTTCATTTTTGTCCCACTCGATAGGAAGAGAAGGCTCATAGGCCATTGCTTGATCGGCTCGCAGAAGTGTTTCTTCGCCATTCAGCACGGGAAGGTTCCAATCCAAAATGATAAGGTCGTAGTAACCTTCCACCATTTTATTCATGGCTTCGAATGGATCTGCTGCGACATCAACATTGCAATTGTACATCTTTTTAAGACGCAGCTGAAGCACTTCGCTCATGTCTATGTCATCTTCGATCAGTAGAATGCGTTTTACTTTGGAAGCCAGTTGGTTACGTCGACCAAACATTTGTTGGTAAGTCGCGCGGAACATCGGTGACTTGAAAAGTTCTTCATTAGAAATACGCTGTTGTGCAGCGTTTGCTTGCCCCTTCATAAATCCCTCCATGTAGTGATTTTTATTAATAGAGAGCAAACGGCGTACCAGATGACAAAAGCAAAGAGATGTATTTTGAAATAAAAGCAGGGAATCTTTCCCCGTGGCTCTGGGAAAAATTCCTCATATGAGGAATTTTTAGATAATTTTTTAGAAAGGTCTTGTTCGAGGTATCTAAAGATAAATTTTTAATCAAGACACTAGTCTTGATTAAACGTAACTAGCAAGACGTTCAGAAAACAGGAACTACATTTCTGTTTTCTGAATATGTTCCACTGCGTGTGTGAAATCATCGACTACTTTTCTAAGCGTGGGGATATCCCTAGACTTAGCAGCTGTCTCTAGAGCGATTCCAAGAGGAGAGAGGGCATCAAATCCAAAGGACTGGGCGTTACCTTTTACTTGATGACCAATTTTTTCTAGAAATGAAAAATCTCCACTTTCGATGGCCTTGTTGCATTCTGCCAAATCGGCGATTCGGCGTTGTATGTAGACTATTTTCATTTCATGGGGAATTTGGGTGCTTAGTGGCATAATTTTCTCCTTAATTGTTAAACGACATCAGTGTTCCATCTCTTTAAGGCGTCTGTAAAGAGTCTTTCTATCTATCTGCAGATCTTTTGCCGTTTTTTCTTTAACGCCTTGATTGATTTCAAGTGCGTAAGAAATGTATTTGTTGATCAGTTCCTCGACCGATAACAAGCGTGAGTGTGAAATTTTGCTGAAATCGAATAAGGTCTCTTTAGCGGTTTCTCGTGTGTCGGCCTGATCGATGCCAATAACATCATCGGCTTCGATGCGATCCGTTTCGGCTAACACGAGTGCGCGTTCGATCGAGTTTTCAAGTTCGCGCACGTTGCCTTTCCAGGGGTGTTTGATGATGGCTTCTAGGCAGTCATTTGAAAAATATTTACCACGAATGTTATTCAATGCTGAAAATTTATTTAAAAAGAATTCGGCTAATGGAATGATGTCTTCTTTGCGTTCACGTAGAGGTGGGATCCATATAGGAATGACATTTAGGCGGAAAAACAAATCCTCGCGAAATGTTTTCTTGTCGACTTCTTCGCGCAAGTTTTTGTGGGTGGCGCATACAATACGCGCGCGGATAGAGCGGTATTGATTTTCTCCAATACGTTTGATTTTTCGCTCTTGTAGCACACGAAGAAGTTTGGCTTGGAGTGGTAAGTTTAAGTCACCGATTTCATCTAAAAACAGTGTTCCGCCTTCGGCCTCTTCAAATAATCCAACTTTTTTATCAGAAGCCCCCGTAAATGAACCTTTTGCGTGGCCGAACAATTCTGATTCCAATAAATTTTCGGGGATAGAGGCGCAGTTGATTGCGACAAATGGCAATTTCTTGCGTGGCCCCAGCATGTGGATTGTCTTGGCTATGATTTCTTTTCCTGTTCCACTTTCGCCAGAAATCAAAACGTTCGAACTTGAAGGAGAAACTCGGCGAGCCAAATCCAGGGCGTGTTTGATTCCCGGGCTTTTGCCAATAACCCCTTCAAGGCTAGTTGAGCCTTCTTGTAATTTAACGACAGTTTTTAGGGTGTGATTGTCTTGTTCAACGCGTGACAGATGTAAGGCGCGCTCTACGGATACAAGAAGCTGCGGAAAGTGAATTGGTTTAACCACAAAGTCATATGCGCCGGTATGAATGGCTTCAACTGCGACTTCGACCTTTCGGTTTGCCGTAATCAGAATTATAGGAATTTGATTGCCCAGTGACTTCATGCGTTTGGTAAACTCGATACCAGAGATATTAGGCAAGCTAAAGTCGGTTACAATAACATCACAACTAAGTTTTGCATTCGAAATATCTTCGTATGCCTTTAAAGCATCTTCGTATAAAAATGTTGCGTAATCTAAGTTCTCAAAAAAGTTGCTCAGCAGCTTTAGGGTGTCGCGGTCGTCATCTATAAGTGCAATTCTAGCTTTCATTTTTGTCATCCCCCGTGATTAGCATATGAGGCATTTTGCCACAACTCAATTGTTGCTTTTTGCCCCATATTTGTTTTGTTTCTACGCTCGCTTTAAAGATACAAGACTCTTTGGCCGACAAAGGAACACCCGAGGTGTATCAATAAAAAGTCTTTGTTTCTAATAACTTGTCTGCTGACAAGGTTGAAAAAAATACAGATGAGCAAACGTCATATTTGTCATCCGTGTGCATTTTTCCCCAAATCAGTGGCGCCATTTTGGTTTATTAAAGCAACATTCGTTCCAATATTCCCGAACAACACGCGTTAAGTGCAGTAAATGTGTTTGGCGTTTCTATTGCACTTTCTGATTTCTTTAAGTTTGGAGAGATTGTTCTGCCAAATATAAGTGATCTTTTTTTAGCTGGAGGGTGTATGACAGAAGAAAATATAAATGAGATCTCTGTGGTGAATCAAAAAGTGGAGCCTGAGGCTGAAGCTGTGACTGCTATTCTCAAAACAAAAACCGATTTAGATCATGTTGTTCAAGCGCTTGAAAATCGTGGATTTAGAAAATCTGATCTTTCAGTGGTGATGCCTGTGACGGATGGTCGTCAAGAATTGGCTTTTGAAAAAGAAACGAAAGCTTATAAGTATTCGGCTTTTGGTGGGATAGTTGGAATAGTGGTCGGGGGCTTTTATGGATGGTTGGGTTTGCAAGGTTGGGTTAACGTGCCTGGGGCGGCACTAGTTTTCGAACACGCCAGCTGGATGATTTTAACAACGGCGGTATGTTTTGGCGTTATATTTGGCGGCATCATAGGAGGACTTATTGGTCTGGGGATTCCCGAATATGTGGCACGGCTTTGTGAGCGTTCTATTCGTGGTGGCACGATGTTGGTTGCTGTTCATGTTGATAATTCGAAATGGAAACAGCGAGCGATCGACATTTTAAAACATTATCGAGCCAAAGACATTGTTGCCAAAAAGGTAGTATAAGGAGGTTGATATGAAAAAATCTTATTTTGCAAAAACTAATATTCTAAGAGAAAAAATTTTTCCAAGAGCCTTAAGGGTGCCTACCGAGTATCAAATTTTGACATGGGAAAACGAAGGCGGTTGTTTGGATGGACGTTGTAATAACATTATGATTGTGAATGGGATATTGTGCGAGACTTGGTTTGATCGCATCAAAGCCACTTTGATGCCATATTGGCGGCGCTTTCGAGTGTTTTTTCGAAATAATCAACAGAATGCTTAGTGGTAAAAAAAAGTAAGTGCATTTTCTGGGCTTTCTTTGGAAAGCCCTTTTTTATTCATTTATAAAACCACCTGGTTTGGGTGCTAAGGGTACACGAATTGGGTTGCCAAACTTGTGGTGAATCAGGCGTTGAGTTCATTTCTGAAGTGGCTGCGACATAGCGAGCACCATGTCGAGATAATACGCTTTGGGCACATTGTTTTTTTATGGAGTCTCGGCAGTCGATGGCCAGTAGGAATCCACTTTCATCGACATTATTTTCATATCTTTTCGCTTCATACTCGGGGATGCCTCGATTGATCAGGGGTTGTTTCAGCCAGCCTGTGTCTCCACTGTTGGCTTTGTCTAAAAATTCCATGGCGGGACCCGCGGCGATCAATGGGCCATAGCCGGGTATATGCAGTGTTCTTGGGTTGTCCATGAGTCCTAATGTTTCATTTATTGATCTGCTTGATAGCAGATCGGAACTTGTTGTCGTCAGATTGTTTTGAGGGCTTGCATTTTCAGGGAATAAAATTGAGATTTCGGTCGCATCAAACCCTTCGTCGACGATTGAATCCATCGCATCTTGAGTTTCATTTCGCGTTTTAAAAATTCCATATACGGTGCTAAAAATGTGTGTCATTTTATTCTCCTCTTAAGCATCCATGATTGAGAGTAAGTAAAAAGAACCCGCGGATAGTCTCTCTGACGATCTACACCATCATAGAGACTTGGCTGCTATTGATTGGCTAGAAACAGTTATCTGCTCAAGATTTTCAGAGCGAGACTGTCTTTGGGTCCTAGAAAATAAAAATTTCTATCTGTTGAAGTCATTGCTGATTGTTGCACATGACGCTTCAATATAATCAACATCAGCATCGACCTCGGTAGCATCAGAGGTTTTTTTAGGATGTCTTGTTTTTAGATAGAGCAAGAATGCGGCCTGACTATAAGCCAGACATTTGCTTTCCAGTGAGGTGCTGGGGGAAAATTCCCAACGGTATTGTGGAATTTTGCCAAAAAAAAAGACGAGTGATTAGTTGCCAGAGGCTTTTTAAATTCGTAAAAATATTAGTGACGAGTTGGATTTCTAAAATCACGTCGATTTATAGATGAGTCTTTTTTAGTCCGCCAGTAGGTTGGGCGACGGCTTTGTCCATATTTTTCTATAATTGTTGAGAGTGCATTTTTGATTTCGTTCTGTTTTTGGTCGTAATTTTTTTCTACTAATTTTGAAACTGATCTCATGTTGCCTTTTGAGCGTTCAAGATCATGCTCTGAAATTGAACTCCAGTTTTTTTGAATTTCATTTTTAATCGCTTGCCAGTTTTGCATGATTACATTTTTTGCAATTGCCATTGTTACCTCGCATCACCTGTATTCTAAGCAAGCAACAATAGAGCCAGGGAGTACAATATAAAATTTGGAAGACTGATTTGCGCAAAGTGAGTATTGAGGCAGAAACAGAGTGTGCGGCTTTGTCGAGGGGCAAATCTCCACGGGTGTTTGTGGTGAAATCGCTTCAAATGAAACCTGTTTAGTTTCTTTGGTGGCATTCTCTTTGCTTTTTAAATTTAGTAACTGTGATCTGCGGCACTCGTCAAAAGATCCTGTTGCTATAAAACTCTTTATTTCTATATCCCTCCCCTCAAGGTTGGACAGTTTTTGCACTGCCAGCCTTTCTTTTTCTAGAAGCTGTTTGTCTCGGTGGTGCGAGTAAAATCTGATCGTATTATGGCTGTCCATTCAGTTTCTAGACTCTTTTTTTGATTTTGGTTTTAGTTTTATGATTTGTGTAACTCTAGAGAGTCCCGAGGGAAAACGGCTTTAGTGTAGAGGCACTAGGGGTATTCTCATTTTGACCTATTGACAATTTTTTATAGGTAAACGATTATTAATAACGATCGTTATTAATAATGGAGAGGTCGTGATGCGAATCACCCAAGACGAAAAAAAAAGAATTAAAGAAAGAATTTTAGTTCAGGCTTTGGAGAGTTTAAAAGTCTGGGGGCGGGAGGCGGCCCCAGTTGATAAAATTATGAAAAAACTGGGTTTAACTTCGGGTGCTTTGTACAGTCACTTTAAATCGAAAGACGACCTATTCGTGCAAGTGATTGTGAAAGAACTCGAGCGTATCACTCAAATGCACAATCTGCGCGTTCAGAAAAGCGGACAAAAAATGTTGTCGGAATTTATCGAGTACTATCTTCAAGACGAGCACATAAGCAATATAGAACGTGGTTGTCTGTTTGTTGCGTTAGGCTCGGATCTGCATCGCCTTAGTTCCAGTGCGCGGCTCGAGATCGAAGTTCGACTAGAGCAGATGTTTAAAGCAATGGCGAGTGGATTGCCTCACAAAAACAAGAATGTGCGTTTAGAGACGGCCAAATTTATTTTTTCAAGCATGGTCGGCACCTTGATTTTGGCTCGCGCAATGAAGAACGACCAGAACAAAAAAGATTTGCTCAGAATTACGAAAATGAATTTATTAAAAATAGCTAGTACGAATGCCAATACTTAAAGGGAGTAAAATATGAAAACAAATTCAAACCCGGTGTATATTTTGGGAAGCTCAAGAACTGCATTTGCTAAAAGTCAGACGACGTATGCGGATGTCACTCGCAAAGAGTTAATGACTGCGGCATTAAATGGATTGGTTGAAACGTTTCAATTGAGCGGAAAATTGATCGATGATACCGCACTGGGGGCGGTCATGAATAGTTCTGCCGATTTTAATTTGGCTCGTGAGGTGGTGTTATCGACCTCGCTTCATCCGCACTCGCCGGCATACAATGTTCAGCGTGCCTGTGGAACGGGGCTCGAGACAGTTTGGCAAATTGGTTTGAAGGCACACGTCGGAGCGATTGATATCGGCATCGCAGGTGGGGTCGATACCAACAGTGATCTTCCGATCGAAGTCTCTCCGCGTTTTCAAAAGGCGTTATTAGAATTGAATAAAGCTAAAACGTTTGGCCAGCGAGTGAGTGCATTGGTTGGTATCGGTCTGAGTCCTTTTAGGCCGGCGGTTCCAAGTGTTAATGAACCGCGAACGTTGATGTCCATGGGACAGCATTGTGAGCTGATGGTAAAAGAATGGAAAATTTCTCGACACGAGCAGGACGAGTTCGCGTTGGCCAGTCATCGGAATGGAAGCAAAGCCTATGACTCTGGTTTTTACGATGATCTGGTCGTGGAGTTTCAAGGACTAAAGCGTGATGGAACATTACGTGGTGATACAACCTTGGAAAAGTTAGCTCAACTGAAACCGGTATTTGATCCTTCTTCTGCGGGGACATTGACGGCCGGAAACAGTTCTCCGTTGACGGATGGAGCCGCCTGCGTGTTGGTGGGTAATGCCAAGGGTGCTGAAAAAGTTGCCGCCAAACCGCTGGCCAGGTTGGTGGATGTACAAGTGGCTGCTGTCAATTTTGTCAAGGGCGAGGGGTTGTTGATGGCGCCAACAAAAGCGATTTCGCAATTGCTTATGCGTAATAAATTGACCACAGCAGATTTCGATTATTTTGAATTGCATGAAGCTTTTGCTGGACAGGTGCTTTGTAATTTGAAGGCGTTGGAAGACGCAAAATATTGCCGCGAGGTTTTAGGCTTGTCGGCCCCGATTGGGGTGCTTCCTCGAGGTAAAATAAATCAAGTAGGGAGCAGTGTTTCGTTGGGGCATCCCTTTGCGGCGACGGGGGCGCGAATCACGGGCACTTTGGCCAAGCTTGTTTCGGCGGGTGGTAATAAGCGAGGTTTGATTTCAATTTGCACGGCGGGCGGTATGGGAATCGCCGCTATTTTAGAATCTGTTTAGATATTATTTTTCGGATTTAAGCAGGCCCGAGATTGTATGTTCTGCCAGTTTTTCCATGCTGTGCTGAATTTCGTTTTGGGCGGTTTCATCGAATAAGACACCAGAAATAAAGATGGTGGAAATGTTTTGAAAACCGATCAGCGCTAGAAATTTATGATCCAGGCTTTGAGGAATTTTCTTTTTGGATTTCAGAAGATCAATTCGCTCTTTAAACTTTATATCGCCTTCGGCGGGGATTAAGGCTTGTACTTTTTTGCGGATGTTGGTGTCCACCGATGCCCGCAGCACCATGATGCGAAAGATGGCCATATTTTTCTTGGCGTTTTCGTAGCTGTATTTGATGTACTTAATCACCTCGTCCATAAGAGATTCTTGCGGGGGATAGGGCAGTGGCGTGATGCGACTTTGTTCAAAGTGCCGCCTTAATATTTCCAACATAAGACCTTCTTTTCCGCCGAAATAACGCATAATCAGTGATTCATTTACCCCTGATTTTGTAGCGATCAGTTTGGTGGTTGCAGCATCATATCCATACTTTGAAAATACCATCGTGCCAGCCTTTAGAAGCTTGTCTTCGGTCGAGGTTCGGTCCCGTTTAGGCACTGGGCTGGTCTTGATCTGAGACGGTTTATCTTTTCGTGTTGGTGCTCTATTTCTCATTTTTACTCCCCCTAAGTATTTGTTTTTTCTAAATAAATTCGTTGCCCTATCAAATCTATACTTTTGCAATCAAACAATTACTTGATAAAAATTTAAAAACTGGCGATACTCTCTTAAGTAAGTAAACGATTACATATAAAACGAAGGTTAGCAAATGGAAAATGTAATAAAAAAAACTGTCGCCGCCATCCTGTTTTTAAGTCCGATCGTCAGTGTTCATGCACAATCGGTCAGAATTTCTTTACAAGATTTTTTAAATCAGGTGCGGCAAGGTCATGAAGGTTATCAAGCGTCTCAAAAAACAGTGGAAGGCAGTGAGCAGCGTGCAGAGGAGTCAAAACTGAGCACGCGGCCGTCGTTGTTGGGTACGGCTCAGTATCTGAATGACCAGCGTGAAACGGGTTCGCCTCTTCAGGGTGATCAGATGACTTCGACAAATTATATGTTAGGCATTCGACAACAAACCGATTTCGGTTTGGAAGCAAAGCTTTTGTATAATCATGTGAACATGTCCCTTCCCGGGGCCAACCAAATGTTCGTTCCGTTAACCAGTTACTATACATCTGGGCCAGTTTTGGAATTGACCCAGTCATTGAGTCGAAATTGGTTAGGGGCGGAAACGAAAGCAACCCAAGAGCTTGTGCATGCCCAGAACCAAGCGACTCGTTTTGGTGAGTCATTTAAGCAAAAACAAATGTTGGCCCAAGCCGAGAGCGCCTATTGGCGTTTGGCTGTGGCGCGCGAGGCTGTGGTGGCGACTCAGGAAACGGTCGGGCGTGCCGAAAAGTTAAAACAATGGAGTGGCCAGAGAGCTAAATTGAATTTAGGTAATCAATCTGATTTTTTGCAGACCGAAGCCAATTACCTTGCTCGCAGTTTGGAGTTGCAAAATGCGATGGACGAAGAGCGAGCGGCCAGTCGCGCCTTCAACACCATACGAGGCCTCAGCTCGGATCAAGTTCCCGAGCTGGTTATCTACTTGGATGAAAAAGCCATTCAAGCTTTGGAAATTCCTAAACGAGACGAATTTCGTGATGACGTAAAGGCGGCGGCGTTTCAAAAAGAACTGGCGGCGGCCAACAGTAAGTTGGGTGAAGAGAAAAATAAACCGACGGTCAGTGTGTATGGTACGTACGGAATGAATGGTCGTGATGCCGATTCGAATGAAGCTATCAAAGAAGGTATGAAAGCGGATCACCCTAATTATATCGTTGGTCTGCGTGTGGATATTCCATTGAGTATGGAAACTCAGGATCAAGTACGTCAAGGATACCGCAAAGAATCCATGGCGGCCGATCTGAATTATAAAAGAAAAGTTTTTGAACAAGAACGTCTTTGGAATGATTTAAGTAATCAGTTTAAGGACAGCCTGGCTCGCTATCGATTGGCGCAAAAAATGGAAAAAGCCCAGAAAGAAAAAATGGACTACGAACGAACGCGACAAAATCGCGGTTTGACGACCACATTTCAAGTCCTGCAATTTGAACAAGATTATGCGAATTCTCAATTGGCACGTCTACGCGCTCAGGCTGATGTCGTGAATGTGTATTCTCAGCTTAAAACCTTTGGAGGTAATCAATGACTTTGGCCGATCTTTCTATCAAACGTCCCGTTTTTATCACGGCTATCGTAACGATCCTTCTGGTTGTGGGATACATGGCTATGCGAAAAATGCCCGTCGATCTATTTCCCAATGTGACCTTTCCAATCGTGATGGTAAACACCGTTTATCCCGGCGCGGGTCCCGAAGAAGTCGAAGTTCTTGTTTCTAAAGTGCTCGAAGAAGAAATGAGTACGTTAACGGGTATCAAGTCATTACGCTCGATTAATAATGAAGGCGTGAGTACGGTGGTGGCAGAATTTACACTGGAAACGGATATAAAATATGCGGAACAGCAAATCCGCGATAAGGTGTCGTCGGCAAAAAGAAAACTTCCCAGTGATATTGAAGAGTCCGTGATTCGCAGGATGGATCCAGCCGATCAGCCTATTCTAATTATGTCGTTATCAGCTGATTTGCCAGAAGCGGACCTGTATGACGTTGCGGAATATCAAGTTAAGCCGCGGTTAGAGCAGGTCAATCAAGTGGGCTTAGTTGAGATCATTGGTGGTCGTAAACGTGAAATTCATGTTGAACTGGATCGTGAAAAATTAAAGGCCTACGAATTGTCGGCATCCACAATAAGTAATCGTATCGGCGCCGCTGGACAAAATATTCCCGCGGGTAAATTTGAAGGTGGCAAAGACGAAACCGTGATGAGAACCTTGGGTCAATTTCAGACCATCAAAGACATCGAAACGGTGGTCGTCAGTTTTTTAGGAAATGATCGTCCTGTCACAGTCAAGGACGTGGGGCAAGTTCGCGAGACGGTTCAGGATCAAAAATCAAAAGCCTATATGAATGGTAATAAATCAGTATTTTTGATGCTGTATCGGCAATCGGGAGCGAACACCGTAGCGGTTGCCGATGGAGTGAAAAAAAGTATTTCTAAAATTAATGATTCTTTGAAATCCAGTAATATCAAAGCGGATTTGCAAGTCGTTCGCGATGGCGCCAATCCGATTCGGGCCAATTTGTACGATGTGCAAGAATCGATTTTAATCGGGGTGATCTTGACGATCATCGTGGTTTATTTTTTCTTGGGCAGTGGGAGATCCACATTTATTACGGGTTTGGCGCTGCCGAACTCTTTGATTGGTGCGTTCTTTTTAATGAGCCTGGCTGGATTTAGTATCAATGTCATGAGTTTGCTGGCGTTGAGTTTGGCGGTGGGCTTGCTTATTGATGATGCCATTGTCGTGCGGGAAAATATTTTCCGGCACGCTGAAATGGGAAAAGATCCAATCAAGGCGGCCTCGGATGGTACAAAAGAAGTATTGATGGCGGTTATCGCCACTACGATGGCCGTTATTTCTGTGTTCGCCCCGATGGGATTTCTGTCTGGGGTGGTTGGGCAATTTTTTAAAGAATTTGCATTAACGATTTGTTTTGCCATGGTCATCAGTTTATTTGATGCGGTGACGATGGCTCCGATGCTGTCGGCATACTTTGGTGGCGCTCACGGGCATGGTCAGGCTAAAAAAAGCACCGGTATTTGGGCTAATACGATGGGGCGTTTATTGAAAGCATTTGATCGTTTTCAATCATGGCTAGAGGACATATATGAGAATGTCATTCGCATGACCTTGAAACGGCCATTTTTAGTTATCGGCGCGGCCATCGCAATTTTTGCGGCCAGCATTTTTAGTTTGAAGTTTGTTTCGAAAACGTTTCTTCCGGCGCAAGATACGGGTGAGTTTTCATTAAGTATCGAAACGCCACCAGGGACCAGTTTGGATGGCATGTCCGACGAAGCAACCAAAGTGGACACGGTGTTGCGAAGTAATTCCGAGGTTTTGACTTCGGTCATGTTTGTGGGTGGGCAAAATGGTCAACCCAATATGGCCACATTTTTTGTAAACATGGTTCCGCGAAAAGATCGTAAGGTAAATACGACCGAGTTTAAAGAGCGCGTGCGCGAGCAAATGAAGCAGTTTGCGCATTTAAGACCCTTGGTTAAAGACGTTGATATGATGGGGGGAGGCATTCGTCCATTTACAATCAATATCGTGGGTACGGATTTGAAAAAAATCGAAGAGGTGTCGTCTCAGGTTCTTGCTAAATTGAAAAATCACCCGGCGCTGGTGGACGTGGATACGGGGTATCGCCCCGGAAAGCCAGAATTTCAGGTTGTGCCCAACAAGCAGCGAGCCGAGCAATTGGGGATTTCGACGACCACCATGGGTATGGAATTGCGAACGTTGTTGGAAGGCGCGACTCCGGCGGTATTCCGTCAAAAAGGCGAAGAGTATGATATTCGTGTTCGCTTGCGACCAGAACAGCGTGATTTGCAAACAAGTTTCAATCAGATTTACATTCCAAACGTGAATCAATCGTTAGTGTTGTTGAAAAATGTTGCGGATCCTGTCAAAACAACCGGTCCGGCTAATATCACACGACAAGACCGTGCTCGTTATATTCAGATTGGGGCGGACATTAATCCCAAGGGACCGGGGTTGGGTGCTGTGATGGAAGATGTGAAAAAAATGTTCGAGACGGACATCAAGCTTCCGCCCGATATGCGCTATGTTTTCGTAGGGCAGGCGGAAAGTTTTCAAGAACTTATGGCCAGTGTTGTGGTCGCCGTTTTCTTGGGTGTGTTGTTGATCTACTTGGTGCTGGCAAGTTTGTATGAATCATTCGTCACGCCCATCACGATTTTGCTGGTGTTGCCTCTGGCCGCCTGTGGAGCGTTCTTTGCTCTGCTGATTGCCAATGAATCACTCAATATGTTCTCGATGATTGGATGTATCATGCTATTGGGAGTGGCGACGAAGAACTCGATTTTATTGGTCGATTATACGAACCAGCTGATACAAGAAGGTCGTACGATGGCGGATGCGATCATTTACGCTGGTCGTGTTCGTTTGCGTCCGATCTTGATGACGACGTTAGCGTTAATCGCGGGGATGTTGCCGATTGCGATTGGTCTGAACGAGGCCTCCAAGCAAAGAACGGCGATGGGAGTGGCGGTGATTGGTGGGTTGATTTCATCGACCTTGTTAACGTTGGTCGTGGTGCCGGCTGCCTTTTCATACTTTGAAAGATTTCGTCGCTGGAGTCTAAAAAAAGCACATCGCATAGCCGGTATCGAAGACTTGATGAAAGACGCTGAAGCCAGAGGATCCGGCACGATGGATGTGGCTGGTGCAGCCGGAGTGGTTGGAAGTGCTGCCGTACACGAGGTTTCTTCAAACGGAAAGGACACCAATGAACTCTCCAAATGATTTTGGCTCGGCTAATGATCCGGGCTTGGATTCGCGAAAAAAGCTGATTGAGGTGGCCGTCGAGTTATTTTCAAAAAAGGGATTTCACGCGGTTTCGGTGCGAGAGATATGTCATCAGGCGGGATTAAACATCAGTCTTATTTCATATTACTTTGCGGGAAAAGAAGGGCTGCTGGTTGCGGCCCTTGAGGAGCTTTCTAAAGGGCAACTGGAGCGAGTGGAAGTGGCATTGGGTAAATTTGAATCTCGTATCGATTTTGAGGTGCGCCTTAAAGGATTTCTGAATGGCATGGTGAAAATGTATTTAGAAAACCCTTTGCTGATTCGTTTGTTTCTAGAAGAGTTGGAAAAACAACAGGAAGGTGCAGAACGCGTGTTTTCGCAGACATTTTATAAAACATGGGAGTGCTTTACTGATTTTCTAAAAAGGGGTCGGCTTGCGGGGTATTTAAGAAGCGTGACGAGTAATGATCGCATCATTGCTCTTCAAATTTTATCTCCTTTTTTGGGTCTTATGCGTACGTCGGTCAGTTCGAAAAAATTTTATCAGATTTCATTAGATGACAAAGATTTTAAAGATGATGTGATTGATCAAATTCTCTATGGTGTTCTGAAGTCGGAAAATCTAAAATAGATTCATAAGGTGCTGATGATTTAAACATTTAAACGGATGACATGGTGCTTGCCTGTTTTAAATTTCTGTACTTTTTGTTTTATATAAAAGTACTTTATGTAAATCATGAGACTAGCACTTCGTTTTGTTTTACCATTGGTGATTTTATTAAGCTTAATCGCCTATGGTGTTGTTCCTCTGGTAGACTCGTTGACCTTTAAATGGGTTGTTCGTGATATGGACATGCGGACCAAATTGATCGCCAGCACGATGCAAGAGTCACTGATTGTTGCACTAGCAAATCCCATAAATAATCGTATTCAAAACATATTTAATCGGGCGATCCAAGATGAACGGCTTTATGCGGTGGGCTTTTGCGACGAGCAGAATAGTATGTCTTATAAAACGCAGACATTTCCCGAGGAGATTTCATGTATGCGAAGTCTTGCACACTCGGATACCACCACACGTATAATTAAACTGCCACAAGGGCCTATTCACTTGGCATTTTCACCGATTGAAAGTGACGGTAAAAAAATTGGTCAGTTAATTTTGGTCCATGATTTAAGTTTTGCTCAACGTCGCAGCTCGGACACAAAAAAGTATATTCTTTACTTTTTCTCGGCGTTATTTTTTCTGGTTTCGCTGTTAACGGTATTAATTGCTCAGCTCAGCTTGCGCGGTTGGATGAAAGGTATTCGGTCTTTACTTCGAGATAAACAATTGAACTCTCGTCAGAATAAGAAAGTATCCCCCGAGATTCGACCACTGGAGAATGACCTTCATCGGTTTATTTTAGATTTGGAAACAGATCGACGTTATCGTGATGAAGGTCAAATGAGTTGGACGCAATGGACATTAAAAGATATTTTACACAGCGAACTTAAAGGTGGTGAGGTTTTAACTGTTTCCAACCGTGAGCCATATATTCATGTTAAGCAGGGAAAAGGGATTGATATTCAGTATCCGGCCAGTGGTTTGGTCACGGCGTTGGAACCTGTGATGCGTGTGTGTTCAGGAACATGGATCGCGCATGGAAGCGGAAGTGCGGATAAAGAGTCGGTTGATGAGAATGATCATATTCAGGTTCCTCCGGACGATCCCACGTATCAAGTTCGTCGGGTATGGTTGAGTAAAGAAGAAGAGGACGGGTACTATTACGGTTTTGCCAATGAAGGTATCTGGGCGCTTTGTCATATTGCCCATGTACGTCCTATATTTCGGTCTCAGGATTGGGCGCAGTACGTGAGGGTCAATGAAAAATTTGCTAATGCCGTCGTCGAAGAGGCTAAAACCAGCGATCCAATTGTCTTGGTGCAAGACTATCATTTTGCATTGTTGCCGAAGATGATTCGTCAGCGTTTGCCTAGGGCCACGATCATTACCTTTTGGCATATACCATTTCCTAATCCTGAAATTTTCGGGGTTTGTCCGTGGCGTGAAGAGATTATTGATGGGTTGCTAGGCAGTGATATTTTAGGTTTTCATACTAATTTTCATTGTCATAATTTTTTAGACTCAGTGACCCGTTTTATGGAAGCACGAATCGACAAGGAAACATCGACGATTTCGTATCAGGGAAATTTAACAATCGTAAATAATTATCCGATCTCACTCGAGTATCCTGTGAAGTGGTTGAACGGTCAAAAACCGATTCAGCAATGTCGTGAGCATATTCGTCAAGCTCATGGTTTGCCGGTCGATCTTTTGGTGGGAGTGGGTATCGATCGACTTGACTACACCAAAGGAATTTTGGAACGATTTCGTGCGATTGAACGTCTTTTAGAACTGGAACCGCAGTGGGTGGGTAAATTTACCTTCATTCAGGTGGCGGCGATTTCACGAGTGTTCATTGATCAATACCAGCATTTTGGTGCCGAGGTGCGGGCGTTGAAGGATCAAATCAATCATCGCTTTGGTCATGCAGGCTATGAACCAATTCGTCTGATTACAGAACATCAAAGTCCCATGCACGTTTATGAATACTATCGTGGTGCGGACTTGTGTTTTGTCAGCAGCTTACATGATGGCATGAATCTAGTGGCCAAAGAATTTGTGGCGGCTCGTGATGATGAAAAAGGTGTTTTAATTCTAAGTCAGTTTACGGGAGCATCGCGCGAGTTGCTAGAGGCTTTGATTATTAATCCATACAATATTGATCAATGTGCTGCGGCCTTGAAATTGGCCTTGGAGATGCCCCTCGAACAGCAGCGCAAACGAATGCGCAGTATGCGGAGTTTTCTTCAAGAGTTTAACGTATATCGCTGGGCCGGGCGTATGTTGCTAGATGCTTCCAAAATTAGATATCGAACTCGCCTTTATGGCGATGCAAAATGTAAAGGAGCTGTTATTGAACCGAGGTTGCCGTTATGATGCCGCTGTTTTCTAAAGGTAGCATGATCGTGCTCGAATCGTTGTCATTCACGCAGACTTTGTATGCGTTTGACTATGATGGAACTTTAGCGCGAATTGTTCAAAAACCCGATGATGCCTATCTGACAAAAACCACCGAGACATTACTTAAAGAGCTTTCCAAGTACGCGCCCGTAGCGATTGTTTCGGGTCGGGGTATTGCGGATATGAAAAAACGAATTCATTTTCAACCTCAGTTTTTAGTTTGTAATCGGGGGTTAGAGGTGTCGGATGAAGTAACCCCGGCATTGGATCAGGCTTTGGATGATTGTAATCGATGGAAGACGGCTTTAAACGCGATTAAATTTTCGAGTGGGGTAGAGCTAGAAGATAAAGTCTATTCGTTGGCGATTCACTATCGCCGGTCGCGATCCAAGAAAGAGGATTTAAAAAAAATAAAAGAGTTGGTTCCTGATTTAGTGCCGGCCCCGCGGGTGGTGTATGGTAAATCAGTGGTAAACTTGGTGCCGGCGCAATCCCCGCATAAGGGGACGGCGGTGCTGGACTTGATTCAAAGATCGCAGATGAAGCATATATTTTATATTGGGGATGATGATTCGGATGAAGATGTTTTTAGTTTGGATTATAATGTTGGCCAAATTATGACTGTGCGGGTGGGGCAGAAGCGTTCTTCACTGGCGAAGTATTTTATCAAGCATCAATCAGAAATTAATCAAGTGTTGAAGTCGATTATTCAATTTTACAAGCGAGGGCAGCCATGAGTATTCATGAGTCCGAGCTGCTTTCGTTATTTCGTATTGGAATATCGATCCATAATTTTAACAAGATAACAGAGCGTGAGCTGGGATTGAGCTTAGTTCAATGGTGCCTTTTGACTAAGTTGATTGATATGCCGGCGGCTTCCGCATTTGCATTGGCGAAAGGAGTAGGGGTTCATCCTAGTACATTGACTCAAAGTCTTAAGCGCCTAGAAAAAAAAGGTTTTGTTCATGTCGCAGATGATCCTCGCGATTGTCGACGGAAAATGATTTCGTTAACGCGCACGGGGCAGGAAGCTTTGCAGACAGCGGAAGAAAAAATGTCGACATGGAAGATGAATTTTTCGGGAGTAAAAAAAGAACTTGTGCTTATTCAAGAGTATTTAGCAAATCAAATTAGTGATTCTTTGGAGGCAGAAGAAGGCGAATAAGAAAGACATCAATCAATTTGCTTTATTGACACATTAAATCGCGGTAAAAATGATTGAAATTCATTTTTTTCCTCTATTAACTTCTCCCATGTCAAAAATGATCAAGACTAATTTGGGTTTCGCTCTTGCGTGTATAATAATTTGTTTCACGATGGTCAGTTCCTATTTCAATACAAAAAAGTATGTCGAAGATAATAGATGGATGGCGCATACCTTAGAGGTGCGTGGACAAATTGAAAAATTGTCGACGTTCTATTCCATTGCCCAAAACAATATTCGAGGGTTTCATTTAAGTGAGCAGGGCTATTATGTAGAGCTTTACGAAGAGGCCGTTCGAAATTTACGGACGACTATTCAGCAATTGCGTGAGTTAGTAAAAGACAATGTCAGTCAGCAGCACAACTTGGATCAATTACAAGGTCTGTTGGATAAAAAAATTGAAACATGGAAAGAGTCTTTTGAAATCAGAAAGAAGCGAGGTTGGACTGCGATTCAACAACGTGCTCGAGGTGATGAAACGAAAAATATGGATAAGGCCATTTTTGGAGCCATTTCTGCATTGATGAATGAGGAAAATCGGATGCTTGAAATCAGGTCTAATCAAGCCGAATTTCAAGGTGATAAGGCGCAGCTTACAAATATTATTTCCGGTCTATTGGCTTGTTTCTTAATTGTTGTTGCGGCTTTTTTGGTTTACCGAGATAGTCAACGACGTCGCAAAGCCGAAAAAGAGATAGATCAATTTTTTACTCTGTCTTTAGATTTATTGTGTATTTCGGGAATGGACGGATATTTTAAACGTTTGAGTCCGTCTTATGCCGAGGTTTTGGGGTTTTCGCTCGAGGAACTGTATACAAAGCCAATTTTGGAATTTATTCATCCGGACGATATTGAAAAAACGAATCAAGAGATCGCGCGGCAAATGCAAGGAACTAAAGTGATGTCATTTGAGAATCGTTTTAGGTGTCGGAATGGTGGATATCGCACGTTCTCGTGGATGTCTGTTCCTGTTGGCAATCTGATGTATGCCGTTGCTCGGGATGTTACTCGCCAAAAAGAATTCGAAAAGGAATTAGTGGAAACGCGGGAAGAGGCCCAAAAAGCAACGATTGCAAAGAGTCATTTTTTAGCAAATATGAGTCATGAAATTCGTACCCCTTTAAATGGTGTTGTGGGAATGACAGATATATTGGCTCGAACGGACTTGGATGAGGATCAGAAGAAGTTTGTGGCCGTGATTCGCACATCTTCTGTAAGTTTGTTAAAAATTGTAAATGAAATTTTGGACTTTTCAAAAATTGAAGCGGGTCAGGTTTTTTTGGATAAAGTGGATTTTGAACTGGGGCATTTGATAGAAGAGCACATCAGTTTGATTGGTGTTTTGGCCCATAATAAAGGAATTAAATTAGAAACGGCGATTGATCCTCGAATTCCTCGTGTTTTAAAGGGTGATTCGGGTAAAATCAGTCAGATTTTGCTGAATTTTATCAACAACGCTATTAAGTTTACAAATCATGGAAAAATTATTATTGCGGCAGACTGTGTGTCTCTTACCGATGTACATTGTAGGATTAGGCTAGAGGTGCGGGATACCGGGATTGGAGTTACGTTAGAGCAAATGCCATTTTTGTTTAAACCATTTGTTCAGGCCGATAGCTCAACGGCACGGAAGTTTGGTGGAACTGGTTTAGGTCTTTCTATTTGCAAACGCTTTGTTGAGGCGATGGGGGGTGAAATTGGTGTGGAGAGTGTGTTCGGTCAGAGCTCTACTTTTTGGATAGTGCTAGATTTAGAGGTCTCGACGTTGAAATATCTAAATGAGCAATCGAGCCAGCCGGTAAAAGCCGAGCTGATGGAAAACAGTCGAGATCAAAAAGAACGACGGAAAAATATCCGTATCCTTGTTGCTGAGGACAATCGCATGAACCAAATGATTATTATGAATATGATGAAAATTCTGGGGTTTACGACTGTCTTAGCTGAAAATGGTCGAGAAGCCATGACCAAGTTTTTGGGTTCAAAATTTGATTTGATACTAATGGATCAGCATATGCCGGAGATGGATGGTGTTGAGGCTTCCATCGCGATTCGAAAAAGTGAAGAGGGTACGGGAAATCATATTCCTATCATCGCGTTTACAGCGACGGTCATTCAGGAGGATCAGAAAGATCAGTTTAGTAAGTTAATGGACGATTTTATTTTGAAGCCTGTTTCTCTTGAGGCGCTTGAAGCGACATTGGCTAAGTGGGAGACAAAGATACCCTGCAGAAATTAAAGTGGGGTGAAATGCTACAGGCATTCAGGTATGGCCTTTATCAGTTTATTTTCAGTTAGCTTTCTGACGGCACTTATCTTGCTAAAGTGAAAGTTTCTGATTTTAAAACTATGGAGGTTATATGAAGATGAAAAAAATGAAAAAAACTGAAAACGATAAATCGTTGAAAAAGGCATTACCGGTAAAGAAGAATTTTAAAAAAGAGGTTCCTCAGAAGAAAATAGTTTTAAAGCAAAAGAGTGTGATGAAGAAAGATCTGGGTGAGAGAAAAGGAGATCGCGCTCGGTTGGTAGGGACCGTAAAGGGACAGCATCATGAGATTATCCAGATGCTTGTTGATGATCATAAGCCATTGAAGCGTTTGATTGATAAAATGAAAGACTCCGAGGCTAGTATGAGTGTACGTCGTTCGGCATTTAATGAGTTTGTTCCTCTTTTAACAATTCATGCGAGATCTGAAGAAAATAGTTTATACAATTTTGAAAAGTCAGAAATTGACATGCGTGAAGAAGCTTTTGAAGGATATGTCGAACATTTGGTTGCCGATCAATTAATCGAAGAGATCAAGAAGACTGCTGATAAGGATTTGTGGGGTGCGCAGGTGAAAGTGTTAGCCGAATTAGTCGAACACCATATAGAGGAAGAAGAATCAGAAATTTTTCCAGAATTCAAAAAATGCACGACACTTGAAGATAGAATTCGTTTGGGAGAAGAGTATCAAGTCGGGAAGAGCAAAATCAAAGGTGATGTTCTTCATCCTCAGATTCGAATCGAGGAAACAACATTTGTGGCGAGTCACTAGTTAACCAGAGGGTTCGAAATCCCGAGAATTTCAAACCCTCAAATCCCCCATTTTAAATTTTTAGAATTTTACGCCCTCACCCCGGCATCATCCTCCTCGGACTCCCACGATCTGCTCGCCTGATCCCAGGAGCACCACCCCCAGCGGCAGCAGCAGCCCTCTGGGGGCTCACACCCGCAAGCCGGCGGATACTATCGCCCCCCCCCTTCGTACTCGCTTTGCTCAAGCGTCCAGCAACATGCTGAGGTGATCTGTGAGTATAAGCTATCACCCCCAGAGCCTCTAACATGTTCTGAATAATGTAGAGCTTCACCAGACGATACTCCCTCCCCCAGGTTAACA
>JAEUWH010000061.1 GCA_016785955.1 Pseudobdellovibrionaceae bacterium
CGCACTATTTAAAACCCATCCATAAAAACTAACCATAAACACCCCCCCCCCCCCCCCCTTATTCAGTTTCTTAAATAGAAAACATCATTCCTAATCATCTTTTGGAGTTTTCCATTTAAGTAAGCGAGTAGGATGGGGGCAGATGGTTAAGCCCAATTCCGCAAGCAATGACCTATTCAAGCAAGCGGAGTTAAGCCATAGCGGGGCCGACGGAAAACAGTTGGATCCGTCCCAGTCAGGGGTAAAAATACTGACCGCAGGAAAACCGCAACACCCAATGATGGGCAGGCTAAATAAGGCGGAAAAGGGCTAATCCTGAAAGAGACCGAGCTATAAGACGGGCGATAATCCGCAGGCTTGCGAGAAAAACTCAAGTAGTAAGATATTACTATTTAAGTATATAATACTATGTCACAGCCCTAACGGGAGCCTAAGCCTCTGGAAAACTTTTTTAGAACCATTCTAAAAGATGAGAAATTGAAAGTAGTAAAAGAATAAGAGTAGTTAAAAACAAGTTCTAACGAATGAATTTTAGTCCGTGATGTTTTCTATTTATGAATGATGGGAAAGGTTGGGCGTCCTAAAAAGTTAATCACTCATTTTATTGATGTGACTTTTATTTTCTCTACCGCTTTGCCGTGCGGTCGTGGCTTTTGTTTTTAGCCGTGATTTTTTCTTATCCCGTTCTGGGGCTTTGTGGCCGATCAATGACGGCGGAACAAGTCTTAACCCTGTGCGGTGTTTTTGTGCTTATTGTGACTGTGGATTTTTTGAGCGTGTGGATTAAGGTCTATCCCATCTACAAAGAGCAGGAGCGGATAGCGTGGGAAACTTTTGGCCGTAGAAATACCCGCTAAAAAAATATGGCGTTGCCGTGTTGCGGATTGCTACAAAATTCCTCTTATCTTATATTTTCAAGATGAGGTCACATGATGAGAATAAGAGATGCCGAACTTGCGGATGCACAAGTCCTTGTAGAAGCTGAAAAAAAAATTACTCAAGAGCCAGGTTATTTAGTTTCCCGGCCTCATGAACTCACATTGCTATCGTTCCAGAAAAAAATTGAAAATCTAAGTCAAATTCCTAATGGAAAATACATCGTAGTTGAAAATGAGGACGCAATCGTTGGGCATGCGTTTCTTGACCCGATGGGCTTAGAGGCGATTCATCACATCGTTCGTCTTACAATCGCTGTTCATCCAGGTTTTGAGGAAAAAGGCATCGGCCACATGTTAATGGGTCATCTCATTGACTGGGCAAGAGCTAATCCATCAGTAGAAAAAATTGAACTTAATGTGAGGGCTTCAAATCTTCGGGCCATCCGTCTTTATCAAAAGTTAGGGTTCAATGTTGAAGGGCGAATTAGAAATCGAGTTAAGTTGCCCAACGGCTCATATGTAGATGATTTAGAGATGGGCCTATTCGTAAGTGAGTCACCTTCATCACTTTCTGTTTCCAGTTTGCCCATTGGGAAAGTGGTATCTTCCAGAAAAGAAGCGATTGATGACGATTGGGACAATATAAAGTCTTATATCCAAATTGACGGTTCTCAATTTAGTGACGATGCGTTGGCGGGGCTAAAGGATTTTTTTCATCTCGAAATTTTATTTCAAATGAATCAAGTTGATGTGAGAAAAATTGAAGTCTCGGTGAGGCATCCAAGAAATAATTTAAATTGGCCGAAGGTAGGAATTTTCGCTCAACGAGGAAAAAATAGGCCGAATCAATTTGGCATTACCATCTGTCGCATAGAAAAAATTGAAGGTTTAAAAATTTGGCTTCAGGGCTTGGATGCGATTGATGGATCGCCAGTGCTTGATATAAAACCTTGGGTCTGTCATTACCAACCTATCTAGGTCGATTTAATTTTCCGATAACAACCGTCTTTGCAGTTCCCGAGATGCATACAGTTTCAATGTTATCTCTTGGGCCTATAATTTCCACCAATGCTTTTCCGGGACGACCCATCCAGTGCCCTTGCTCCGCTATAAATTTACTCTTCCGGATAAGGTTATATTTCCATAAGTAAGCAGCCATTCCACCAGTCGCTGAACCAGTAAATGCATCTTCTGGAGTATCGGGTGGAGCGCTTAAATGTCTAGCGAATGTATCACCTTCATTTGTTATCCCCTTTAAATAGAAAAAATGAGGCCCGAATATATCCATTTTTTTTTTTTTTTTTTTTTTTTTTTTTTTTTTGAAAAGCAGTGTATCCGTCATTGTCCAATTTTACTTTTTTAAGTGACTCATGGTCCTTCAGCGGAACCATGAGTTGTCGTGTGCCTGTACTTACAGTTTGAATCATGCAATTTGGTAGTAAATCGCTTTCTCGCAAATTGAAAAGACTAAGCACTTCGGAAGGATTGTGGATTTCAGTGAACACAGGTTTGCGCTGAAACATTTGTATAGTGTATTCGTTTCCAACTCTTTGTATTCCAATTTTTATTGGTCCATCATTGAGTTCAAGTGAAATGGAGTCTTTATTTTTATCTATGAGACCAAGCTCGAGCGCTAAATGGATGGATGCCATGGATGGATGTCCCGCTAAAGGTATTTCTTCGGCTGGGGTAAAGTACCTGGCTTTGAGATCTTCTGCTTCTGATTTCATTAGAAAAGCAGTCTCTGATTGGTTCATTTCTTTTGCTATTGCTAACATTTTTTCTGAATCGAGAGAATCTGCACCAACGACAATTGAACAGGGGTTTCCAGATAGAGGTACAGTCGTAAAAGCATCTACTAATGCAAAATCGTATGTTTTGGTCATATTAGCATTTGAAAGTCTTTTTACTATTTTGTCTAGAAAACAAACTGCAGAAGCAGACTATGGAAAGTCTCGCATATTTTAGGAGTTTTTATTTCTATAGATAAATCAAATAGTTAGCTGAGGGTTAGGTGTTGTTTTTTAAAGACAATTTGGGCTTTATATTTTTATGTATATATGATATATATAATATAGATGGTTACGGTTTTAAGAGTTGGGCAGCTCAAATATAAAGTGAATAAGAGAGATCATAATCCTCCTCACGTGCATGTAGAAGGTGGAGGTGCTAGTGTAAGAGTGAATCTTTTAACTCTTGAAATAATGGATAATCAAACTGAATTTTCGCAGGCCATGGTTCGAAAAATTGTAACTTTTATTGCTGAACACAAAGAAGAACTTTTAGAAAAGTGGGTAGAATATCATGAAGAAGATTAAATATGGAAAAGTAGAATTATCAGATGATTCATTTGACGATACAAATGCACTCATTCGGGTGTCAATGATGCTACCTTTGAATATGGTTAAAGACTTGAAAAAGTTGAGCCTGACTGAAAAGCATAGTGGAAAATACCAAGTGCTTATTCGTGATATCTTGGCAGATTGGGTGGGAGATAATCAAAAGCCTAAACGTAAGCGCGCTTAGATAAAGTTATATAGTATCTCTTTCTGTCCTTGTTCAAATCCGATGCGTTTACACTTTACAATTTCAAACTTCAATGAGAAAATCACTTAAATGATCGCATTTTTTTCTTTTATCTTCACTTGCCAAATTACCTTGGCAGATATCAGGATTCCCACAAAAGAGGATTACTTATACGGAGATATTTGGTCCCGACGGTTTGTGGAAGCAAGTGATCTGCAATCTCCAAAGTATGCACGTTCTTTATTTTCTGCAGTTAGGTTCGGCACAGGGTCTGGAATTTATCTTGGCAAGTTTAATCACCAACATATTCTTGCTACCAACAAACACGTTATGGACTCTTCTGACTGTAACTTTAATAGTCGGCGCACGGTTCACTTTTATGGAGGGATCAAAGGTAAAGGTGCTGATTGTGTCGCTATGTTTGAAGAGCTGGATTTAGCTTTTGTTTCCTTTACGGTAGCTGAACAAGACGAGGAAAAGCTCAAGAAAGTAGCAACAAATTTTGCATTTGATACTGTTCCAACAAAAGGCACGAAAATATTCTTTTTCGGATACCCGTCGGTCGAAAATCCTCTTTACGAAGTCATGTTTGGTGGTGATGACGATTGCCGTGTAATTTCTGAAACAGGAGATATTCGCTTTTTGAATCAGCCTTTATCTGAACTTCTCACTCCCCCTAAACGTTGGTATTTCGCCACGGCTTGCGATATGGCTAAAGGCGATTCCGGCGCCGCCCTATTTGATATCGACACGGGTGAGGCGATCGGTATCGTTTCTTCTGGTCACCCACCAGCAAATGTAAGGTACAATAGCAGTGCTATTTTAAATTCTGATTTACTTTATGATCCAGAAATTGCGTGGAAATTGAATCTTTCTATCCCGGCTATTAAAATGAAAGCCGTGATTCAACAGAAATTAAGCGAAGACGAATTTAGTCCGTCCATAAAAAAAACACTTACCGCAATTTTAAACAACCAGCCCGATTAAGCCAAAATAAAACTGGTGGTCTGTAGTGGACTCGAACCACTGCCTCGTCCATATCAAGGACGCGCGCTACCAAGAGAAGCAAAGCGTCCACTAAATTTCTTTTTAAAAAACTTTTGAGCAATCTAATTTTTTACTAATGAGGCGCACATATCCGGCCTCAAAATGATCGACGAAGGAACGTCTGTCACCACCAGAACACTAAGATCTATAACTACATACTTTTGGAAATTTAATCTAGGTAAGGGCTTGAACCGTCGAACAATCGATGTGTGCTATATATTAAACTCAGTCGACACGCTGACAGCCCGCACTTGTTATTCCAGAACCAAGTAAAAAACCAGGTTTTAGTACGCCGGTTTTCACCGCGCCCTTAATATCCTCACGAAATTGAATCCAAAACTTCTCATTAATTTTCCACGAAAAATCAAGTAAGTAGGATTAAACTCTTATTATGTGCTTTCATGAAATCTCCTAGTTGCATTCAATTCTGCTTTTACTGCCATCACTTTCTAAAGAGAATAGGGGTGAGCACAAGGCCTTGTGAACCATAAGCTATTGTATCTGATTTGAGGGGCATTTAATTTGCTGAATGTTATTTATATGCGACCGGTGAACGTATTGACTCATAGGTAAATGATACTGAAGCAGTGCAATCAAGATCCGGTTGCACGGTTTCTTCTTTTTATCTCATCGACTAGTTCAAAAAATACTTTAAGTTTTTTATCCATTTCTTTTTTTAGGTAAATTGGATTCT
>JAEUWH010000062.1 GCA_016785955.1 Pseudobdellovibrionaceae bacterium
AACTTAGCTCAACAAAACATTTTTGGGAAACCCAATGGCAGGAAAAAATGGGAATCAATGCGAATATCAAACTTACTTTTTTAGGAATTACTGTGGATCAGGTCTAGATTTAAAATCCCAACACAATCGGAACGGTATCAAATTCCAATCCATTGAAACTTGCAAGCGGCCGATTAGCCAATACGGCTCAATTCTTCATATCCATAAACGCCATCACTATTCGCTATAGTCTTTGGCTACGATTCCATATTTTTCGATTTTACGAAGCAACGTCTTCTTAGGGATATTAGCGTGCAATGCCGTTTGATTGATCCGTCCTTTGAATGTTTTCAGAGCTTTGATAATAAACTCTTTTTCGAAAACTTCCTTCTGCGCATTGAAATCAAGCTCACCGTTAAAAGTGACCTTCATCCCTGCTCCATCCATTTCGCTGTCTCCAGCCTGATCGCTATCAGATTCGCTCTCGGCATCATCATCAACATCGATGCCCGAATCCATGAATACAGGACCTTTGCTTGTTTGTAACTCTTGATTCGCATGCTTTTCTTGCTCAATCATTTTTTCTAGATCAAACAAACTGACACCCACAGCCTCTAACACCGCCTCCGGCAATGAAGCTAAAGTAATCATATGAGTTGATTCTAATACAAACGAATGCTCGATCACATTTTCCAACTCACGAATATTTCCGGGCCAATTGTATCGCTTAAGAATGTTCATCGCATCAACCGTCACACCAGAAATTTTCTTTTTATGAACTTCATTGAATTTTTTGACAAAAATTTGAATCAATCGTTCGATATCGTCTTTGCGCTCGGCCAAGGCCGGTAAAAATATCGGAACAACATTCAAACGATAAAACAAATCTTCACGGAATGAACCATTCTTGATCATGTCTTCCAGCGGACGATTCGTCGCTGCGATGATGCGAACATTCGATTGAATTTCGCGATTAGATCCCACCGGGGTAAAAAGTTTTTCCTGAAGAACACGCAAGATTTTAACTTGCATCAGTTGCGGCATATCACCGACTTCGTCCAAGAATAACGTGCCGCCCTCGGCATATTGAAATTTGCCAATCTTTCTTTCTGAAGCGCCCGTAAACGAGCCTTTTTCATGACCAAACAATTCAGATTCAAATAAATTTTCTGGAATTGCCGAACAGTTAATGGCGACAAACTTGTCATCTTTACGAGCCGAATTAAAGTGAATCGCCTTGGCGACAAGCTCTTTACCCGTACCGCTAGACCCACGGATCAACACCGGCGTTTCTACCTTCGCAAGTTTATTGATGATGTTAAACACCTTCTGCATCTGCGAAGTATTACCAATAATCTTACGACCAGCTTCTACCAAAACCGGCGAACTGGCTGCGATATTGGAAATCAAGGAATGGGCATGAATCGCCTTTTCGACAAGAGCAATTAAATCTTCAGCCGAGACAGGTTTAGAAATATAATTATAAGCACCATCTTTAACCGCCACCACCGCATCACTCAATGTCGCATGGGCTGTTAACATCAATACAATAATACCCGGATCAAATTCTTTAATTTGTTTAAGCGCTTCTAAGCCGTTTAAGCGAGGCATATCTACATCTAATAAAACAATATCAAACTTAGTAACCGCAGTTTTAATTTTTTCAAGCGCATTCACACCATCAAAAGCTTCTGACACCTCGAATTTTTTAATAGCTGAAAAAGCCGATTTAATAGAAAATCGCAATCCTGCATCATCATCCACAACAAGAATTCGAAACATCAAAACCTCCGAAAAAACCATTTAACAAAAGAACTTTTTAAATAAACTAATCGCGCTACAGCTGGGGCAATTGTACCGTAAAAATCGTTCCTTTACCAGTCTCCGACTCGACAAAAATTGCTCCCTGGTGAAGCTCTGTAAAATATTTAGCCAGATAGAGGCCCAATCCTGACCCTTTGATCGGCGAACTCTTCGCATTTGCGCTCCTATAGAACTTCGTAAATAAGTGAGGCAATTCTTGGGCCGGAATTCCCAGTCCCTGGTCCGCAATTTCAAAAAAGACAAAACCGTCTTTTTCAAAGGTCCTAACACTTATTTGGGTCTGCTCGGGAGCATATTTAATGGCGTTTTCCAGTATATTTGACAAGACCTGCCTCATCAAATCCGGGTCCATTTTCACCGGGAAAAGTGGCTCTAGTTCCGAATGGATCTTCATTTTTTTCAATTGGGCAAGGAACTCGTGCTTCTTAATCACATCGGACATCAGGTTATTAGGATCCTTAGATTGCCAATGCAATTCAACCCCTTGAAATTCGATCTTGGCATAATTTAAAATCGAATTGATAAACTTTAACAAATCATCGCTGGAGGACCGTATCGTGTCCACGGCTTCCCGTTGAGATACGCTGACCACGGCTTGGCTATCTGACAAGATGACATCAGTCATCCCCTTGATGCGCGCAATAGGTGTCTTTAAATCATGAGACATCATCGAAATAAAATTCGTCTTTAATTCTTCGACTTGCTTTAACAGCTTGTTCTTTTCATAGTACTCCCAGCTGCGGCGATTTTCGATAATCAAACGATAAGGAATAAAGAAATAATAACACAGAAATATCGCCAACAATGGATGGGCCATCGAAATCCAAAAGCCCAACGGCCAAAAGGCAAAATAAGCAAATGCAACGTAAGTCAAAAATAACGAGATAATAATTAACAAGCCAAATGCCGGACGAACCGCAAACACAATGTAAACCGTAATGATAGAGATCAATATAGTGATTGCTAGATTCACCCACTGGGGAGCCCGCACAACCGCATTATTCAATATCAGCGTATCCAACATATTGGCATGCATTTCTGTCGTCGTCATCGCAATCGAAGACCGAGAATACGGAGTCAGAATATAGTCTTTCTCCGTCAGCTCAAGGTTCTGCCCAATGATCACGATCTTGTTTTGAATCGCTTGCTTAGATACTTTTCCCTGCGCTAGATAATGAAATGGAATCTTATCGTAAGCATTGGTAGGGCGAAATCGAATATACAATTGATCGGTCTCTAGAAAATCAAACAACCCACGAATTTTGTATTTATCGGTAATTTCACTATTGAAAGACGCCGCCAAATAGGGATGCAACATCAGTTGATCTTGGTAATTCACCATCATTCGGCGGGTCACACCATCTTTAGCGAAATTTGCCGTATCCGTACTTTTTGGACCAGAAAACAATTTCAATTTTTCGAAGGGCTCACTTAAACGCAGTTTCCCCTCTTCTCCACGCATCTCCAAAAAATTAGTCAGCACAAACAGCTGATCCACCGTATCGGCGGCCTTGGCAAATTTCAATTTCTCGGGCGGCGTGCCACTGATTTCATCATAGTTCAAATCATATACAATCGCCTTGGGCGATAGCTTTTTGATTTCCTCCAGAACTCGGGTGTGGTCAGCAAAACGTGGAATACCTTTAAAGTATTCTACTGATTCGGGATTAATTTCAACGATTTGAACGTGCCCTGAGGGCTCGGGTGATGGGGAGTAGCGGATTCTAAGGTCGTATAAATAAGCTTCAAAAAAATCGAGCTTAATTTGATGAATGAACAGAGCCAAACCAGTAGCCAACGCCACTCGAAAAACAATGATTCCTAAGAATTTAATTCGATCCCAACGGGATAAGGACTCTTTGGTTTTTAACGAGGGCGGTAGTGCCATGAGTTCATTATCTTATTGGTAAGCAACCCTCGCCACCTTTAGCTTTAATAGCTGCCGACGAGCTAGACGTGCCTTTAGATGGTGACTTAGGTTTAATTTTTTTAATATTTTTCGTTTTCATAATCGTTCCTAGTTCGTGGTTAAACATATATCCTCTTTTTAAAAATAATTCAAATTTCAAATCAGTCTTTTTTCATGATCCTTAAACTTAATTTTAAAGATCACTTTCTACTCTGGCTTTGGCATAATAATATATACTTAGGGCCGTCAAAAATCTCGTTCTTTCACAAAATTGCAAACTTTTCTTCAAGGTGTCGCTTTTCGACGTCGTTTGGTGAACAAAAGAACAACCACCTCCACACATATATTTTGCCCAACACGGCTGACAGCGATTGCGCTCGATCACCGTTTCGTCATAGTCCGCCAACTTGGCCTCATCCATCCACTGCCCCTGACCAAGGCGATTCTCGGCCTGCCCAACCGTCCAAGGACAATTGAAAATTTGGTTACGACTGTCAATAACCGCAAAACTTTTACCCAAACCGCAATGGTTCTCCAATCGCTCTTGAGAATCTAATCGATCAAAATAGTTATCAAACAAATATATTTTTCTCAGTTCCTGTTCGCCGCCTAACAACCACGCGCGCTCGGCCGTCTTGGCGACCTCGTTCATATATTGCGCGTTGGCTTCTTCGTTCTCATCACTGACCGAGTATATAAAATCAATCCAATCAAAATTAAATGCACGAAAATATTCGTACGTTTCCCGCACGGCTGTGTGCTGCGCTGTAAACACCGCATGTACAGCCAATGGTCCGATTTCCAAACGACGCTCATTCAACGTTTCAAGCGTTTTTTCGATGGCACGCGACGTGGGCTTGTTGTTTTTTTGCGGACGAAAACGGTCAATGATTTCCGGCTTACCATCCATACTGATCACCATCGTAGGCTTATACGTTGTCAGCAAGTCCATGATTTCATCATTCATGATTGTTCCGTTCGTTGTAATTTTATAACTAGGAACAAATCCCTTTTCATTCGCTTGGCCCGAAACGTACTCGCAGATAGCGCGCACTCCTGAGGGAAACAACAACGGCTCGCCACCTAAAAAACTAATATGAAAACGCTCGCCTTCATCCAGTTTAGCCAAAAAGTATTTAAGTTGTGGCAAAGTTTTTTCAACTTCAATGCGCTTTACGGGATCACCATAAGTACCATCACCACCCGCCGCACAGTAGGTGCATTTCAAATTGCAAATTTGCGTGACGTTAATATTCAAACTCTTGGCCTTAAATGATGTTTTTGCCTTTTTTTCCAAAGGCGCCAAAGTTGACTGTTGACTCCACTCGTTTAACTCTTGAATATTTTCACGCACGGCCGTGGATAACAGCGTCTGGGGTTCTAACACTGACTTCAGTGATACTTTAGCCAAACTTTCAAACACGTCCCGAGTCAGATGCGCCACTTCCAATGTATCGCTTTGAAAACCTATAAACGTATCCGGCCCCCCTGCTGTGAAGACGGCGGCATTGAAGGCAGTAAGATTTTTATAACGACCAAGGTCTAACACTTTTATGACTCCGTTTAAGTAAACAGAAACTAGTCATGCAAAAAGGAAACCAAAATTTATCCAAAACAATTTCTTATTACATTTGTATTTTCAAATACTTAATAACATTTCTAATGGTGACCTTTTGCCCCCCTCACTGAAATCTAGGCAACCCTAAAAAAAAGACAAAGCCAATTTGAGTTTGTTTTTCCCAAAACCGATAAAAAAACATGCGCCTAAAATCAGCTTTGCTTTTGCTACTCACATGCATTTTTGCGATCAATTTTCTGGGATGTGCAAAGGGCAACTATTTGGGACCAGAATCCTCTGAATTCCTAGCCACCGCTGCACAAGAAGACTGTGGATATTTACAAAATGAATTCGGCCAGCGCGTGTCCTGGAAAGACAACCTGCCCATCGAATTCTATATCTCTAAAACAATTCCAACAGAGTTTCACCAAGATATTCTCGAAGCAGCAGAAATATGGAATGGCTCGGTTGGCAAAACCATCGTAAGAATTAATATGTCAGGCCTCGAAGATTCGGTCTTTGCAACGAATGATAAACGCAACGTCATCTATGGCTTTAACGAATGGGACGAAGGAAAATCCACTCAGCAAGCTCTCACCATCGTAAAATATCATGGCAACTTGATCACTAGCGCGGACATCAAAGTCAATTTTCAAGATATGGTTTACTACTCAAAGGATCCACAGAATTCTCAACAGGTACATTTTGGAAGTCTGATTGTACACGAGATTGGCCACAGCCTAGGTCTGAAGCACGCCAACATGAAACCGACCGTCATGTGGTATTCTTTGGCCTCAGGCTTAATCCGCACTCAACTTTCAAAAAGTGATCGCATTTCACTAGAGTGTGAGTACAAATGAAAAAAATAATTTCTTCGACACTCGCTTTTATTTTCGTACTCGGTATTTTAGTTTATCTCAATCAAAAGTCGAATCGCACACCTTCATCCATCGATCAAGTCAATCCTGATGGTTCGATCAATACGCGCCAGTATTTGACTGATGGAAACTTAAAAAAACAAATCAAAAAAGTGTTACTGCGGTCTTGGGATTGGCATTCAGATAAACATAGTTTCAATCTACGTCTAGAGAATGTGCAGATACATTCCGTCCCATTCTGTAACCTGTACCCCTCTCTTAGTCTGGTTCTTGAGGCGCCAAACACAAGCTATAGTGGCGAGCATCCCGAAGTCGCTATTGACCAAACCTGTGATAACAAAAATGGATTCGCAAACTACCACATCAAGCTAGACTTCCTAAAAGATCGCCAGACCTTAAGAAAATATCAAACAGCCGCCACGGTTTCTTCGACAATTCGAGTGAAAAGCTATGAAGATGAATTACCCAATAATTGGCGAGTGAAACAAATTATTTTTCACCCGGCCTCGCACGCTCCTGACGAATCGCTGGTCATGACAGGCTACGAAATACTGTCCGTGCTTGGTTACACTGTGGAATTCAGAATCGATACGGAAAATCTGTGAGAGCCAAGGTTACAATTAATTCTGTTGAACACGAAATTGACACCCACGAACGGGAAACTCTACTTGAGTCGTGCTTACGAGCCCAGATTAAACCCTCGTACTCTTGCCTAGAAGGCATGTGCTCTTTTTGTGAAGCCGAGATTGAAGAAGGCGATGTAAAAACAAATCCTGGCTATGAAACAAAATCACATCCACGCACTGTAAAAACATGTCAGACATTTCCTGTATCAAAGACTGTAAAAATAAAATATTTAAAAAGTACTTGAAGAGAAAAAAACTCCATGAAATTCTAGATACGTATGTCACTTTACGTTAAATTTTGGGGAGTTAGAGGTTCATTACCGTCCAGCATGACGCCGCATGGATGGACGTCGCACATCCAAAATATAATTTCAGAATATGACTCTCGTAAAACTGGTGCCAGTGGCATAAATGCAAATGCAACATCGAGCGTTTCACAGTTTTTATCCGGACGAAAAATCGAAGAAACCGGTGGCTATGGAACGGGAACGACGTGCGTAGAAGTCAAATCGGCCAAAACACAATTGATTATCGATGGTGGCACCGGCATCAGAAACCTCAGCGAAAAAATCATGTCGGGAACTTCGGGTCACGTAAAAGGCCCCTACCACATTTACATGACTCATTTTCATTGGGATCATGTCATGGGACTTCCTTTTTTCACACCACATTTTATTTCGGGAACACAAATTCACTATTACGGAGTGCAAAAGGAAATCGAATCTTTGATCCGTGGAATTTTTAAGAAGCCTTATTTCCCGGTTCCGTTTGAACAACTTGCCGCTAAAATTCATTTTCATATTTTGGAACCACGAGAACCTTATCAAATCGGTGATATGACTATTACTCCCTACTTGCTTGATCATCCAGATCCTTGTTGGGGATTAAAAGTCGAGGCTTCCGGTAAATGCTATTCACATTGTGTGGACACCGAAGGAACCCGGGTCAGTCGCGATGAGCTGGGACCGGACATAAAATTGTACGAGAACGTGGACCTGATGTATTTTGATGCTCAATACACGTTCCCAGAACTTGCAGAGAAAGCGAATTGGGGTCACAGTGCCGCGCAAATCGGTTTGGATCTGGCCTTCCGCGAAGGCATTAAAAAAGTATTGTTTGCCCATCATGATCCCGGAGCAACAATTGATCAAATCCGCGCCATTAAAGACCAGACGTTAGAATATTTTCAGTGGCGCATGGACCATGCCCGCGAATGTAACGAGAAAATTCCCGACTGTGAATGGGACTTTGCTTTTGAAGGTTTAGAAATCAAACTGTAAAAAGGTTGTGTGTGCGGCAAATTATTTTCAAATGTTTATTATTATGCCTACTGACCTCATCGCTGGCTCCTGCCGCCGCCTTGATGAGCATAGACTACATTCTGTTTACAGATGCCAATACCGTCGAAACCACGACGTCCACAAAATCGGCCAAGTCCATGTATGCTTTTAATCTTCAGTTCTCATTAAACGCGAAGAAGAATCTTTATTTTGGCTGGTCACTGTACAACGTCACCACCAAAGACGAAACCAACCAACAAAAATCCAATTACGCCACCCAAGACATGGGTCCCAGCATCCGTTACGAAATGGGTCGCAGTGGGCTGTATTTTATAAACTTTATTTATGGCATTAAAACAAAAACTTCGTTTGATTCGGGCAGCACGGCCGAGGAATGGCTAGGCACAAACTACCTATTACAATTGGGAGTCAATCCCGAGATCTCTGAAAATTTTAACGCCAGCTTCGCGTTCAACTATTTCAGTGGCGCCGCCAAAACCCGTGTCGTTTCTAATGCCCAAACCGATGTCAGTTATTCCAAAGCTTTCATGACTCCGACCATCGGTTTGATCTATAAATGGTGAAATCCAAACCTGCGTCTATTTTGTGCCGATACCAGTATAGACTTCCGCTGTTGGCGTAGTCGCCGTCGGCAAGGTCGAGGTTAATATTGTGTTGCTGCCATCACTGGATTTATCGCCACAACCAAAAATATTAACAATACCCGCACGGCACAGACCCCACGTTGCCAAGAACACTCCACCCACTATTAAGGTTGGCTTTAACCATGAGTCATTATCATCCCAGAATGAATTCACCATTTCTTTTTCCGCAGTTTCTTTCAAGGCAGGAGCAGGCTCCCCAGAACGCTGCACCGGTCGTGGCTTTTGCCTATCCGCACTGACGGCCAGCAAAACTTGATATTGCCATTCGAGCTTGCCACAACTGCTGGTGCATTGATTCTTTTTTCGCGACACACTTTCCAAATAAGATTTTATCTCATCCGGGGAAACATGCTTGTCCCTGGCTAATCCGCGAAATGCCTGACTGGCCTCTGTGATCGACTTTCCTTCGAGTGAATCCCAGCAAATTTTTTCCTGCAAATTTTGACATGTCTCTGCCGCTTCACTGATCGAGCCCATAAATAGCCACGCGATATAGCTCCATGGATTCAAATTTTCATTTTGCCCCACAAATTTGTTTTCTTTAGAGTAAACCTCCAGAATTAATTTATTCATAATAGCATCAAACGATTTCAGATCCTGATGAGTCAATGCCACTCCGTTCACTCTAGCGGCGACATGATTATCCTGAATAAGTTCTATGGAAAGCGCTCCCCGCGAGTGTTTAAGTATGACACGAAATCCAGAATCCACTGATTCCGTTTTATGTAATTTCGTCCATGAAATTTCGGGAATCTGAAATTGTTTATTTCTACTGATAAACTGATCCACTTTGGCTGCCGAAACCCCACGAACAGAGGAGCGTATTGGTTTCCAAAAGTCAGAAAACAATTTCCCCTCTTGCTTTAGGAATTGTGTGTCTTTCAAGGTGGCAGCCAACGATTCGGCATACACGGACTGAAACGCAAAACTGATGGATAAAAATATTTTAAAAATTTTCATAAAATCTCCTAAAAGGTAAAAGCCTGTGGTGTGTTCGCCGTTGTATAGGACCCATTTCCTAGCTGGCCATAATAATTATAACCCCAACAGTAATATGCTGAATTGACGTAACCACACGCATGGTAACCATGTCCTTGTGAAATGGCGTCTCCACCCGAGCTAAAAACCGTATTTGGCGCGGTCACTCCACCGGTGGTCGATCCCGTACCCAGTTGTCCATATCCGTTGTATCCCCAACACTTAACACTTTGATCATTCAGAAGCACACACGAGGTCAGTAAATTTACGGCCACTTTCAAAGCATTACTAATCCCATTATAGTACGGAGCCAAATGCGCCGTCGTATTCGAAGTACCCAATTGTCCATATGTATTTAAGCCCCAACATTTGACTCGGCCGGATTGAACAGCGCAGGTATGATTAAAACCAGCCGCCACTGACGTCACACCCGATTCCATTCCCGATACGGGTTGAGGGTTAATCTGATCTGTCGTTGTTCCATCACCGACTTCACCGCTGGAATTGCGACCCCAACAATACAAAGCTTCGCCACGAATCGCACACGCGTGACTGTAACCGACAGAAATATGGGTCACTGACGAATCCATTCCCGACACGACCGTGGGAGTCAGTGCTTCGACCGTTGAACCAATACCCAACTGACCGTACGAGTTATTGCCCCAGCAATACAGTGCTCCGCTTTTGATCGCGCAGGTCGAGGCACTTCCCGCCGAAACGGCGGTCACTGCGGATGTCAGGTTCGAAACATTTTTCGGAGCATAGTAATCCGTTTTATTTCCCGTACCAATTTGTCCGTTCCCATTGTAACCCCAACATTGCAGTTTCAAATTCACGATGGCGCAAGAATGATAGGTACCAGCGGCTATCGCACTCACACCCGAAGCCAAACCCGGAACAGATTGAGGGCGCGTACTGTTTGTCGTACTGCCATCACCCAGTTGCCCACGATTGTTGTATCCCCAACACCATGCGGATTGATTCGAATCCACCGCACAACTGTGATACGCACCCGTGGCCAAGATTTGACTTGTCGATCCACCCGCTTCAAGGATTGTGATCGTCGACGAGACATACACGGGGTCTGTCAAATCCAATTGCCCTACATACAAATAAAAATAAAGATCACCATTACTTTGCCCGTCATTAATGGTCGACAGCGTGACGGTCACGGTTTTGGTATACGCCGGAATAGTTATATCTCCATAACTTTCAACATAGTTATATCCCGAGTAGGCTGAATTATCGACTGTCATATATTTAAAAACACGAGCCGTCGACGAAGTGCTGACCATCGTAATAGTGACATCCACAGAACTCCCTTCCAACACGGTGGGGGAACTAATTGTGGAAACTTCCGCAGGCGAAGTATACACCGATGTCGTTATGTTTTCTTCTTCCGTATCGGCCTGCGCAGCCGTAGTCGTCGTGTTGGACGGACTCGATGCGGATCCCGGTTGAGAACAATTTTGAAAACCTATTAGTATAATAAACAACCCGCCCCAGAGTATCCTAAAAACAAATTTCTTAGTCATTTGTCTCAGAGCCATCCCCCCCCCTTTTTTTTCTTTATTGGCTTATCATTCCAATTAAATATTGAAAGATTGTGGAAAGAATCACGGAATGGTTTCAAAAAAATTTTGTCTCATTTTCAGATTCCACACTCTTTCCAAACTTTCTTGCCATACTGGCCTCATACCAAGGAGGTATAAAATGAGACTGCTACTAAAAGGTTTGCTGATTACCGCTATCATTCTGTCGGTATCTAATGTCATCGCTCGCCCTGGGCACAAACCTCGTTTGACGGACGAACAAAAACAATGCCTAGAAAGCATTTTGGGTCCGCGTGAGGACGGCCAACGTCCTTCGCGAGAGCAACACGAAAGCGCCATGAAACAATGTAATATCTCAAGAGAGCCGCATCGCCTCCCTCCCCATCTCGAAAACCTGACAGCAGAACAAATAACGTGTTTAGAAAATAAACTGGGTAAACCAGAAGAAGGCGTGCGTCCCAGTCGCGATCAGATACGAGCCGCTGAAACAGAGTGCGGTATTGCAGTTCCGGACTTGCCTGAGGAACAGGAGTAGTTAATTCTGAGAGGACTTATGCATATACTTATCGTAGAAGATGACCCTGTAATCGCACGCGGACTCCAAGTTTTCTTGGAGTCCGCTCACTTTGACGTTTCTCATGCCAGCACACTGGCTCGAGCCTTTGAATTGTTTGCCGAAGAAAAATTCAGTTTGGCCGTTTTAGATCTGGGATTAACGGATGGTTCGGGACTGACATTCTTGCAACATGTTCGAGATTCTGGGTCTCAATTGCCCATTATTATTTTGACGGCGAAGACAGACGAAGACTCGGTGGTAGAGGGCTTGCAAAAAGGCGCCAACGATTACATGAAAAAGCCCTTCAGCAACCGCGAACTGCACGCGCGAATTCACACTGTTCTGCGTGTGCCTTCAAACAACGACAACAAAATTGTGTTTGGTGATTTGCAAATCGAAAAAGCTCAACGTCTGGTTAAGATCAAAGACAGAATAATCGAACTGAATCGTCGTGAGTTTGACTTGCTTTGTTTACTGGCCATTAAACCGGACGCGATTCTAACCCGTGAGCGTATTTTGACGGTTCTAGACAAAGAAGCGGAAATATTTGACCGCACGATCGATTCGCATATCAGTCACTTGCGTTCAAAATTGCGCCAGGCCGGCGCGGATGGAATCAAGATCTCGTCCGTGTACGGTGTTGGCTATCGATTGGAAAAAGTATGATGATTCGCACAGGTATTTTTCAAAAATATTTTCTGATGGCCACCTCACTGATCCTGGTATTCATTGTACTAGGCGTGGTTTTTAATAATTACTTGATGGAATTGACCCGTCCGCCACGACGCGAGCCGATGCCTCCGATATTTATCGCCAAAATTGTGGATCGACTTAATCCTACGGACAAAGTCAAATCACTGGAAGAATTACTCTCCTGGCAAAATGGTCCTATGGGGCCGAAATTAACTTTGGTGGATCAGCATGGGACGTGCGTGTATCCAACAAAATGCCAATTAGAAATAGAGTGGCAAACACTTCAATTGCCGATCAAACCTTATGATTTTGTAAAAATAAAAAATCTTAATGATCCGATGAAACCACCAAGATTTGACTTTATGCCGATGCCTCCTCCCGGTCGCGCTGGTGGTCCGCCCCCTCCGCCAATGATGCGCGACATGGAAACCGTCGTCGTTCGACTCGACCACCCAACCCCGCTGTTTTTACTGATCAGTCCGGGGCCTTTGCCACCGATGCCAAAAGGAGGGTTCGGTGGTCCTTGGATCGGGTTAGCTTCGCTGTTGATTTCATTGTTTTTAGGAATCGGCGTCAGTATCGCCATTATTTATAATTCGATGAAAAAAGGCGTCATGAAAGCCGATCAGGTCATTTCCGAAATCAGAGGCGGTAATTTAAAATCTCGCTTCAACGTCACTCGCACGGACGAGTTCGGGCAAGCCATGTTGCGATTCAACACGATGGCCGATGAAATCGAAAAATTAGTTCACGGACTGAAAACTTCCGAGCAAGCCCGCACCAAAGTGCTCCAAGAACTTGCCCATGATTTAAGAACGCCACTGGCCTCGTTAAAAAACTTGGTAGAGACATTACAAACACGCATTGAAAAATTGGATACCAATACCCGCGATGAATTGCTGACACTGTCCTTGAAGGAAATCGACTACTTTGAACGACTTGTGGAAGATTTATTATTCCTGGCGCAACTCAAAGAACCCGAATATGCGGACCACAAATCCACATTCGATTTACCAGAAGTCGTCTTGGATGTCGTTGATGATTGCCTGTATAGAAATTCTCAAAAAGGAAAATCCCTGAAGCTGGTCGAAAATCTAAGTGGACACCATTTGCCATTCGCCGGCGACGACCATCCCATTCGTCGGCTTATAAGGAACGCCGTCGAAAATGCTTGCTCTTTTGCACAGTCGCAAGTCAGCGTGAATTTGAAAAATATTGATAACCACACCCTTCGCATTACAATCGCTGACGATGGACCTGGATTCAAAAACGAAGATCTGCACCAATTTGGCCAGCGCAGTATCAGTCGCAAATTAAACACCGATCCCAATGGACGTGTGTCTCTAGGATTAGGTTCCGTCGTGATCAAAACGATTTGCGATGTGTATCATGGATCTTTAAAGGTGCGAAACCTGACAGATCCAAATGGCACAGTTTTAGGTGCTGAATTGCAAATCGAGTTGCCGCACTCGGGGCGAAAAATTTAGCTAGGCTGTTGCATACGTGCTGTTACACACGTATGGACAAAAATGTAGGTCCTCATTTTGCTTTTAAATAGGATATGATACGTGCTCGAGTTATATCGAAGTTAAAGCTATTTTGTCTGTTTGAAGCAATGACACGTGGTTGGCTAAAATCGGCAGCGGTGTGTCTCATTTTGATATTCCCTAATTTGGCTATCTCATCCAACAGCCATGAGCATTTTGCATCCTTATTTTTAGCAGAAAATTTTGCTGCCGTCGGAGACGAGGTATTTACCGTCCCCAGGGATGTACAACTTTTAACACACACTATCGGCACTTATGAACGTTACCTTATGATTTTGAAAGTCAATTTTGGCTACTCACAAGAGGAGGCTAGGAAACTTATTTCAGAGGCTGAATTTTCTGACCTAACGATATCCGATTTATGTCGTCGACTGCCGGGAGCGCCTATGGATAATTTTAAAAAATTGATTTCTTTTTCCATCGGGACAAGTAACATCCAAAGTATGGTCTTGCGAAAAATATACGCGACCATAGAAACTATGCGACTGGGCTGGATCAAAAGTTTTTCCAATCAAGCGCTTGAAAAAATGTATCGCAACTATTTTGAGACCGATCATCGAGAAAATTGGGACGAAATACATCTTTCCATCCCTAAATCGTTTGCTATTGGTGAACATCAAAACCAATATAGTCAGTTTTTGCAAATCGCTAAGGAACATGGCGCACAGATTAAGACTTACATTAGCGTTGTACGTTCCTATCTTAATAAGGCATCGGACCATTTTATGAGTGCTCCTCATACGGACGGCGTTGATATCACATCCAGTATTTTTGAGGACGAAGAGCATTCCGACACAAAGAAAACCAAATATTTCACATTTGAAATTTTAAAGCATCTTCTGGATCAAGTTAGTCAGTCAGGAAAAGAGCTGCGTATTCACGCTTTCGAAGCTTCTAATCGTGGGCCATTTTATCATTTACTGATGCAAGTACTTGCGAAATATGATAAGCCTATCCGCATTCGGATTGGGCATATCAATCATATTAATAAACAGTGGCTCGAATTATTTTCGAGCAATACCAACCTGAAAATTCGATTTGATGTCAATGTTGCCTCTAACATCACACTTCACTCGGCCAATGTGCATGAAATCATAGAAAAAATGAAACTCATTCATAGTTTTGGATATTCTACCGATTTAGGAAGCGACGGACGAGGGATTTTACCAGGGACCTCTTATCGGGCCCAGTTGAAGTTACTGAATACGAATGGTCTGCAATATAAATGCTTAAAATACTATGTCCCTTAAAGCAATCTCCGCCAAAGACTTATTCCCCTACGTATTGACTCATAGGTAAATGATACTGAAGCAGTGCAATCAAGATCCGGTTGCACGGTTTCTTCTTTTTATCTCATCGACTAGTTCAAAAAATACTTTAAGTTTTTTATCCATTTCTTTTTTTAGGTAAATTGGATTCT
>JAEUWH010000065.1 GCA_016785955.1 Pseudobdellovibrionaceae bacterium
AACTTAGCTCAACAAAACATTTTTGGGAAACCCAATGGCAGGAAAAAATGGGAATCAATGCGAATATCAAACTTACTTTTTTAGGAATTACTGTGGATCAGGTCTAGATTTAAAATCCCAACACAATCGGAACGGTATCAATTCTTAATTTCAATAAGAAGACCATAAGGGCCTTTAACCCATTGATTGCGGAATGGTTTTAAATGCGAATAAAACGTCTCAGAACGAGAGTTGAAATTTTTTCCTGTAAACTTGTTAGACAGGGGGCCGTTTAGGGCCAACAGAGGCTCGGGCTATTGTGAGAAAGAGCTAAAAATGGTAAGAGAAGGTATGAAATCCACTCAACTTGAATTCTCTATTCAGCGACCCAAAGAAGAGGATCGTAATTTTCAAAAAGGTGGTCGAAGCTTTTATTTTTTTGATTTCGATGACAACATCGCCTGCTTGACCACGCCATTAATTTTATTCCATAAGAAAACAAATCAAGAACTTCTTTTGTCCAGTCACGAGTGGGCTTTGGCGCATTCGACAATTGGTAAGCCCGGAGCCTATGAGGATTATGAAGTTCGCTATTGTGATAAAGCCGGAACATTTAAGTTTTTTCGAGATCATGAAATACATGAATTAGAAAAGTTGGGACGTAAAAATCAAGTTTTTGAAAGTGATGTGGCTCATATTTTAGGGTTGCCGGATTTAGAGTGGAAAGGACCCTCATGGGATTGCTTTTACCACTCAGTATTCAATCAGCGACCAATATCTATTATCACGGCTCGTGGCCACAGCCCGGACACGATTAAACGTGGGGTGCAATTATTTGTGGACCATGGCTGGTTAAATCAAGAGCCAAATTATTTAACTATATTTCCAGTATCAAACACGTCGATACGCTTAGATTTGGGAGATCAAAATTTGAATCTTTCAACGGCTGAACTCAAGCAGCGTGCGATTCGTAACAGTGTTCTGCGGGCATTTGCGACCTATGGCTACAATGACCATCACCGTTTCGGGATGAGTGATGATGACCCAAAAAACTTAAGTCTGATCGTGGAAGAAATGACGAATTTAAAACGGGAATTTCCGAAAATTTGTTTCTTTGTTATCGAGACATTTAATAATCGTTTTGTTAAACATGAAATCTTGGAATCAAAACAAAAATCTGAATATCTGAAAACTTTCGAAGAACAATTACCATTACTGAAGTAACATAATTTTTCAATTTTGGCGTTATGGCCCGGCGGCTGTAAAATCGCATGCGAAAAACCCTTACCAAGGGCCGTATTCTAATTTAGACTTTATATCTATTGTTCAAATTCCGATAAACTCTACTAAGAGTACTACTATTACTAAGGGGAGCCCCATGAAATTAAGTTTGTCGTTGGTCACGCTATTATTCTTTTCCATTGCTTCGTTTGCTCAGCAGGGTGCGCAAACTGAAGGGGCCGATGGTGATATAAAAAAGCGGCCGATTGGGGCAATTTCATTTGCTAAAAAAGACAATGGCTTAGAATGCCGCTATCTTACAATGATCGAGGATGGTTTTTTGCGTTATCACGTGAAATATACGAAACGAGATAAAGAATTAGAAAATCAAGTTATTGATCAACATTTGAAAAAACTGGATCCATCAAAAATATATTTCACTCAAGATGATGCGGATAAAGTTAAAGATTGGATGAAAGGTTTATTTGATAGAACAAAGAAAAATGATTGTGAGTTCTTGGTGGAGGCGCAAAATCTTTTGGTTAAACGCATTCAGGAGCGAGCCGAATTTGCCAAAAAGTTCTTAGGTAAAGATTATAAATTTGATGATAAAACAGAGTTTTCTTTTGATCCAGATCAAAAGAAATATCCTAAAACAGCGGATGAGGCTAATGACTTTTTGAAAAAATACATCCACTTTCAAGTTTCTAACTATATGGCAACGGACATGAAATTAGAAGAAGCGAAAGATCGCGTGAAAAAGAACTACGATCTGGCGATTAAGCGTTTAAACGATACATCCGTGGATGATTTGTATTCTGGGTATTTAGATAGTTTTGCGCGTTCATTGGATCCTCATTCAAGTTTTTTCTCTAAAGACGTGCTGAGTGATTTTCAAATTCAAATGAGTTTGTCTTTGGAAGGCATCGGGGCAACGCTTTCCAGTGAAAATGGCTTTACTGTCGTGGAGCAATTGGTTCCGGGTGGTGCGGCTGCGAAATCGGGTTTGGTAGACCCCCAAGATAAAATCATCGCTGTCGGTCAGGAAAAAGGCGAAATGGAAAATGTCATCGACATGGACCTAAAAGATGTTGTTAAGAAAATTCGCGGGGCTAAAGGTACGAAAGTTCGTCTGACTCTTTTGCGAAAGCAGGGGGATGGAAAAAAACGCATCGATATCGCGTTAACTCGGGATAAAGTCAGCCTCGAGGATGAAGCGGCGCAAATTCATTACATTGATAAAGACAAGAAAAAGTTAGGTATTATCAACTTACCGTCTTTTTACGCGGACTCTAAAAGTGGCGGTCGAAGCGCGGCTTCCGATTTAAAGCGTTTGCTGAAACAGGCTCGTGAGAAAAAAGTTGATGGTATCGTATTGGATCTTTCTAATAATGGTGGTGGCAGCCTGGACGATGCCGTCAGAATTGCGGGGCTATTTTTTAAAACTGGTAATGTGGTCAAGCAATCCAGCAAAACCGAAGGTCGTGAGCAAGTTCTGGAAGATGAAGATGTCATGGTTGATTGGGCAGGTCCATTGGTGGTGCTGACATCACGAATCAGTGCATCGGCATCGGAGATCGTGTCCGGTACGTTACAAGATTATAAACGAGCGATCGTCGTGGGTGGAGATCACACCTTTGGTAAAGGCTCGGTACAAAGTGTATTGCCTATCCCGGGTGATTTAGGGGCGATCAAAGTGACGGTGGGAATGTTCTTTATTCCGGGTGGAAATTCGACCCAGCACCGCGGTGTTGATGCGGATGTCGTGTTGCCTGGCCCATATTCGACAGATGATATTGGCGAAAAATCTTTGGACTATTCGTTGCCACCGAAAAAGATTGAATCCTTTCTTTCAAAGGAAGCTTACGTAACGGAAGGTGCCGAGGCTTGGAAAGAGGTTAAGGCGGATTGGATTAAGACATTAAAGGAAAAGTCGCACGCTCGTGTGGAAAAAAATCCTGATTTTAAAAAAATCGTTGAAGATTTAAAAAAATCTAAAGACAAGGGTAAAATTATCCGCGTCGCTGATATCTTGAAAGAAAAAGATAAAAACGAAAAAGAGAAAAAGAAAAAGAAATTTTCTAAAGATGAAAAAACTAAAGAGTATTTAAAACGTCAAGATGTTCAAGAAGCGTCTCAGGTGCTGATGGATCTTATCCAATTGCAATCGGACAAGCTTTTGTCTCAGAAGTAACGAGAGAAATATATAAATAGGATTTATAGGGTTGAATTAGAAAGGAACGCCAACAAGGCGTTCTTTTTTTTAGGTAAACTGGATTTTTAGTGCAGTAAGCGTCCTTGAGTTTTTTAGGGAATGTACAAAGAGCACCCGTCGATAGTCCGCTTCGTATGGATGGTCTGTTCTGTAGGCCTTTCCTTACCAACAGTTCCTAATGATTTTAGTGATAAATAACCACCATTACAAAGACTTGTCGGCCGATTTCTGGTCGACAAGGTTGGGGTTTTAGATTATGAGTTAAAGGGTAGAGGGGGCCTGGTTGAGTTATTCAAAATCAATGTCTGCAAAGTCAGACGGTAAGAAAAAAGGTCTAGTTAAAATAGCTAATAAAAAACAAGTTCAAACAAAATCTAAGGATACTGCAAAAAGTGATTCTTTGGCGCAGATACCAGACAAGACATTGATTCAAATTTTGGATTTAATGATTAAATCACGAGTTTTGGAGGAACGCTTGATCAAAATTTATCGAGCTGGTGAGTCTTACTTCTGGATTGGGGGCCCGGGTGAAGAAGCTTGGGGAGTACCGATTGGCATGCTGGCTCGAAAAGGGGAAGGTCCGAAGTATGACTTTTTACATTTACACTATCGTTGTACACCGACTCTGATTGCGATGGGCATGGATATGAAGGACTCGATTCGATTGATGATGAATCGCGTGACAGATCCATCAACGGGCGGACGAAATTTCTCTAATCATTATTGCTTTCCTAAAATGAATATTGCGCCGGTCACATCGCCCATTGAAGTTCAATATGGAATTGCTTTGGGAACGGCTCATGCGCAGAAGCGCTTGGGGGACAACGCGATTAGTATAGTCACCGGCGGAGATGCGGGCACGGCGGAAGGTGACTTTGCGAGTTGCTTGATTTGGGCGTCTCGTAAGGGCAACGAACTGCCGATGTTGATCACGGTGCAAAATAACTATTGGGGTATTTCGACTTCGTACGAGGGGCAGCATGGAGAGTCGGCGATTGCGGATCGGGCCCGTGGGTTTAATATTCGAGCTCGGGTCGTCAACGGCAATGACCCGGTAGAATCCTATATCGCTTTGAAAGAAGAGATGGACTACATTCGTAGAACAGGGAAGCCAAGTTTTATTGAATCCAAAGTTTCTCGTCTTTACGGGCACTCGTCGGCGAGTGGCGCCAATTTCGTTGGGAATGAAGAAGATTGTATTAAAAGTTTTTCTGAAAAGTTGATCTCGCGCAAGTTGGTTACGGAAAAAGATATTAAAAGAATGTGGGAAACATACGAGGCCGAGGCGTTAAAGGCGACAGAAGACGCGCGGGCCGAGGGTGTCCCGGCGGCGGAGTCTATTTGGGATCACGTATACGCAAATAATGAGAACAGCGACTGGAGGAAATTCTAATGGCTAATATGGCTCAAGCGATTCGACTCGCACTCCATTACAGTGAAAAGAATTTGCAGCTTAAGGATGTATTTGGCCAGGATGCGGGCGCCCCATTGGGCGGTGTCTTTACGGCGACCCAGGGTCTGAAAACATCGTGGAATACGCCGCTGGATGAGCGCGGAATTATCAGCATGGCGATGGGTATCGCCATGGCTGGCGATCGTTGTGTAGCGGAAATTCAATTTTGTGATTATATTTTCAATACTATTGATTTGCTTAAAATTGCGGGAAATACGCTGTGGTGTACGAACGGTCAATACCAATTGCCAATGACAGTGATGACTCCTGTTGGTGCGGGTATTCGCGGAAGTGTGTACCACTCGCATTCCTTTGATTCTTGGGCATCTCGGATTCAAGGTTGGAAGGTGGTTATGCCATCGACTCCGCTGGATGCGTATGGATTGTTGCTGTCGGCGATTAAAGACCCAAATCCTGTTTTATTTTTAAAGCCGAAAGCGTTGATGCGTGTACGCGGAGACGAATTGATTCCTGGAGAGCCGGCCGATGAAAAAGAACTGAAGGCGCGCATTGATGCGCCAATTGGTGACCGCTCGAAATGGAAACCGGAATGGCCAGGTGTTCAGGATTACTGGATCGAGATCGGCAAAGGTAAAATCACTCGCCATGGAGAGCAGATCACCTTGGTCAGTTGGGGGCGGCATTTGTTGTTGGCAAATGAAATTGCGGATGAATTGAAACAGCACGATGGTATTTCCGTAGAAGTGATCGATTTGCGTTCGATTTATCCTTACGATTGGGAAATGATCAAATCGTCGGTAGCAAAAACGGGTCGGTTACTGATCGTAAATGAGGACACCGAAGTGACGAATTTTGGTGAGCATCTTATTTATCGAGTAGTTCAGGAATTGTTCTACGAATTGCTGGCTCGACCGCGATTGATTGCGGGAAAAAATGTTCCTGGTATTGGTCTACATCCAAATTTGGAAGATGCAACGGTTCCTCAAAAATCCGAGATCAAATCGGCAATTTTGGAAATCATCAGGGAAGTCCCTTAATGAAGGGCTTAAGTAAAAACCATCGTAAAACCGACAGTCCTGTTTTCGATAAATATGAATTGTACACGGAAGCCGTGCAATCGACAGAAACAGATGTTGAATTTATTCATAATACATACAAAGAGCTAAGGAATCGTGAGGCTCAAACCCTGCGCGAAGATTTCTGTGGCACCTTTGCCTTATCGTGCGAGTGGGTGAAGGCGGCTAAAACTCATAAAGCGTACGGTGTGGATTTAGATCCTGAGCCTATGGAGTATGGGCGAGCGAAGTATTTGCCTCGGTTAACACCGGATCAGCAAAAGCGTGTGCAGTTGATCGAGGGTGATGTGCTGAAGTCAAATTTACCAAAAGTTGACGTTACGTTGGCCGTGAATTTTTCATATTTTTTATTTAAAAAACGTGAGCAATTAAGAACATATTTTGCGCGCGTATTGAATTCGTTAAATGATAAAGGAATTTTTATCATCGATGTTTTTGGTGGGGGGCAATGCCACGATGCCATCGAAGACCGCATTAAGCACAAAGGGTTTACTTATTATTGGGATCAAACCGGTTTTGATCCGGTCACTAATGAAGCGGTTTTTCATATCCATTTTAAAATCGGAAATGGTGAAAAAATTGAGCGCGTATTTACCTATGATTGGCGGTTGTGGAGTATCCCTGAACTGCGCGAGATACTGGCCGAAGCGGGGTTTAAGAAGACACACGTGTATTGGGAAGGTACGAACAAAGACGGTGGTGGCAATGGCGAATTCACTAGAACAGAAAAAGGCGAACCCTGTTTGTCATGGATCGCCTATATTGTAAGTGAAAAATAATTATTTAGGAGCGACTGGAATGTTGAGTGGTGCCGGTGGAAGATTATTTTTGGCTGCTGGTTTTGAGTCCGCGGCTTTTTTGACAACAAGAGTGTTCGGTGGTGCATTTTTGCTGAGATAGTCAGCGGGGCGGCCGCCGAATTCCTTGGCACACCAGTCGCCACCGACTCGTACCATATAGGTTTTTCCATTTTCTTGTAAAGGACGAAAGAGTTCTCCACGTTCGTCTCTTTCAGGAAGATTAGTGGCGATTCCACATTCGTAATAAATGGCGTCACAAAGTTTGTAGGCCTCTTCAGATTTAGAAAAACTGGACTCGAAATTATTTTGAATATCCTCAAAGCAATCTTTGATACCTAAATCCGAACTAGAGCCGATATAATCACGTCCCCGATTCAAGACAGAGCGTCTTTTGTTTGCATAAAATGCACTTCGTTCGGTGTGACTCATTGTAAAGAGATCTTTTTTATTTTGTGAGTCCTTGTCGATAAAAAGTTCTTGCAGAACATTTCCCCAGCTGGCACTCACTCCGACTTCTTTGAGTGCGGCGTTTCGGGGGTCTGTGAAAATATTCCCGGCCACGCTGTTGACCGATTGAATCCGTTCCATATAGTTTTCGTATTTGGCGCTTTCATTTCGAGATTTAATTTTGCCGGGGGTACAATAACCAGCAGATGTGAGCATCCGAATAACATTCATTTGATAGTTCATGGCGCCCGAAAAATACACGGGACCGTTTTTGGTCTCTTTGATGTCGGGGCTGTCAAAGTCACTACGCCGAGTCGTTTTTTTATTGCTAGGACTATCGATCGAGTCTACCAAGATGGCTTTTTCTCGGACAATCAGCCCTAGAAGGGCTAGATAGTTGTCATCAATTGGTTTGTTCATTTTTTTTAGTGCTTCTGAAATGCATGTCAGGCGGGCGCTTCCCAGCATTGTTTGACTTGATGATGTCGTATTTGCATCGCCGTAGGCATCAAAAAATACAAGCAATGCCGTTAGTAACAATACGATATTCTTTTTAATCCTTAACATAAAACACCTCACGTTTTCGTTTCGGTGTCTTATTTTGAAACTTGAGAGGTCGAGGACATGGCTTTTGGTCCAACTCCAAATCTTAAGATGTTTGGACGAAAGGATTATCGGCCCGAGCTCTTTAGTTCTTCTCCCGTAAATAAATACTTAAGTTTTAGATTTGCTTTGGCAAACTCGGGATTATCGACGGCTCCGCGCAGAATGCTGCATAAAACTGTGTCAATGACGGCATGGGAGCTTCTTAGGTCTTGCACCGAGGTCAAAACTTGGCCTCCCGTGGTGATGACGTCTTCGATCACACATAGTTTCTTACCAGCAATGTCGATGCCCTCGGCAAATAAACACGTTCCATAGTCTTTGGCCTTTTTGCGAACAAAAACAACAGGAATTCCTGTTTCCAGGCTGAGTGCGGTCGCGATGGGAATTCCACCCATTTCTAGACCAGCCAATGCTTGGGTGTCGGATGGAACCAGCGGCTTTAACAATTCTGCCACGGGCTTTAGGAGCTGAGGCATGGATTCAAATCGGTATTTGTCAAAGTACTCGTGGGATGTTTGGCCCGAGCGTAATTTGAATGTTCCCGTTAGATAGCAAATATCATATATTTTTTTAGCGAGTTCTTGTTTAGTCATAGGCAGTTAATTAACAGGGCGAGCGGCGGATGTCGATAAATGGCACGCCACTTCTTCTTGTCTTCATTGTTATTTCTGTCTTATGATCAATTAGGTAAAGAAGGTGTCTATGTTTTGGGATTACTATTATCCTCTTTTGTTTTTAGTTTTAAGTGCTTTAATTTTATATTTTGGTCTGCGAAAAGAGGTCCGCAAGTTTAAAGTGACAGGGGATCCTTCGCTGATGGATCGGATTTATTTTCTTTTTAATTTTGCTCTTGTTTTGATTTTTGGCGGTACTTTCTTTGCGGGAAGTATTGTTCGCCTTATCTATTTAGTTACAAAATCAACTTAGCCTATTAGGACGCGATTTTTAGGATTTTGCTACCGCGACCGCATGTTTGTATACCATGCGGTCTTTAAACTACATGTTTGTACACACTGTCACAGTCTATAAAATATTTCTGTAGCATGTATCTGTAGTACATGAATAAGCATGATCGTTTTGAATCTTTGCTTTATTTTTTGCCGGCATCATCGACATTAAATATTTTTTTGTCATATCTCAAAAAAAAAGGACCGATGTCTCGGTCCTTTTTCATTTTCCATTTTATTTTTACATTACTTCTTTTGTTCAGCTTCACGTTTAGCTTGGTACTTTTTAACAAGCTCCTCTTGAATGTTACGAGGTGCCGGAGAGTATTTTGCAAATTCCATCGAAAATTCGCCTTTACCTTTGGTCGCTGAACGCAAGTCAGTTGAGTATCCAAACATTTCTGTTAACGGAACTTCGGCTTCAATCACGCAGCTACCTTCAAAGCTTGTTGTACCAACGATAACACCACGACGTTGATTGATTTGACCAACCGCCGCGCCTTGATACTCGTCAGGAACCGTCGTTTCCAATTTCATAATCGGCTCAAGAACAGTTGGTTTTGCCTTTTGATAAGCTTCACGCATTGCTGCCATCGCACAGATTTTGAACGCCATATAGCTGGAGTCAACATCATGGTAAGAACCGTCGGTCAATACAACGTTTACGCCAACGATTGGGAAACCAATCAATGGGCCCTTAGCACATTGCTCTTGGAAACCCTCTTCAACAGCAGGGATGAATTCACGAGGAATACGTCCACCCACAACTTCGTTCGAGAATGCAAACGTTGCTTTTGGGTTTTCTGGATCTGGAACAAGCGGAGCGATTTTTCCAACCACTTTTGCGAACTGACCCGAACCGCCCGTTTGTTTTTTATGAGTGTAATCATAAGGTCCATCTTGCATGATCGTTTCACGGTAAGCCACTTGAGGCTGACCCACAACAACTTCGCAATTGAATTCCCGTTTCATGCGCTCAACGTAGATTTCTAAATGTAACTCGCCCATTCCAGAGATAATCGTCTCGGCAGACTCTTCATCACGATGTACGCGGAATGTTGGATCTTCTTTTCTAAATTTTTGTAACGCTTTAGAAAAGTTGTTTGAACCTTGCTTATCTTTAGGCGCAACGGCCAAAGAAATAACCGCATCTGGAACGTGCATAGATTGCATTGATACATTGATTGTACCATCTGTGAATGTATCACCAGACGCGCAATCGATACCAAAGAATGCCACGATATCACCAGAGTAAGATGTTTGGATTTCATCCATTTTATCCGAGTTCATACGTACTAAACGAGGAACTTTAACTTTCTTTTTGTCAGTTGTATTTGTGATAAAGTCACCCACAGACACTTTACCTTGATAGATACGCATGTACGTCAGCTGACCAAACTGCGTCTGTTGTAATTTAAACGCCAAAGCTACAAGAGGCTTTTCAGAATCTGGGTAAAGAGGAATTTTTTCTTCGTTCTTATCCAAATCTAATGCGTGCTCATGCTTTTCCTCTGGAGTTGGTAGATACATATTAACGCCATCTAGAAGCAATTGAACGCCTTTGTTTTTGAAGGCAGAACCGCAGAATACAGGCACTAATTTCAAACTGATAACGCCATTACGGATGGCTTTGCGAATTTCTTCAATCGTCGGCTCTTGCTCCATTAAGAATTTTTCGCCGATGCTATCATCAACGTCTGCTAATTTAGCGATCATTTGTTGGCGGTAGTCTTTAGCTTGATCTATCAAATCATCAGGAATTGGAATTTCTGTTACCGTCTCGCCAGACGAGCCTTCGTTTACGTAGGCTTTCATCGTGACTAAATCGACGGCGCCCCTGTGGTTTTCTTCTAGGCCGATTGGGATTTGAACCATAACTGCGTTCAAACGTAATTTATCAACAAGAGCTTCTTTTACGCGGAAGGGGTTTGCGCCTTGGCGATCTAATTTGTTCACAAATGCTAAACGAGGAACGCCGTAACGTTTCATTTGTCTATCAACAGTGATGGACTGGGATTGTACACCCGCAACGCCGCAAAGAACGAGGATGGCGCCGTCAAGGACACGAAGTGAACGTTCCACTTCGATAGTGAAATCCACGTGCCCCGGTGTATCAATTAAGTTTACAGTGTGGTCTTTCCAATAAACCTGAGTCGCTGCGGACTGGATAGTGATCCCTTTTTCTCGTTCTAGATCCATAGAATCCATCGTCGCGCCGACACCGTCTTTGCCTTTTACTTCGTGAATTTGGTGAATTTTACCACCATAGAAAAGAATGCGCTCAGATAGAGTTGTCTTTCCTGAATCGATGTGAGCAGAAATACCAATGTTTCTGACAGAATTGATGTCCCATTTTTTGGCCATTTTATATCCTTTTCTTGACTGTTTTTCTTAACTTTTTTTGTTAATTTAAAGGATAACGGGTATCATTTTTTTTTATAGAGAGCAAAAAAAGAATTGGAGCCAAGATTCCGCATTGCGCAATGCGCGACTCGCCTTTGGTAGTAAGGATTTTTTTTAACATCCCCTGCGACCTCTTTTGTGCCAAACTCATTGAGTAGGAAGGGTTGTTGTATGAGCGTTGTAAAAGTACTTTTAGTCGATGACGAAGTCGATTTGCTGGATATCTTGAAAATGGATATGGAGTCGCTTGGATACGAGGCGCTGACGGCCAATAACGGACAAGAAGCATTGAATATCATGAAGAAAGTGAAAGAGGGTTCTTTGTGGGTGAACGCTGTTTTGTCGGACATCAACATGCCCATTATGAACGGTTTGGTTTTTCTACGCGAATTACGCGCTCTTGGTTTGGAAACGCCATTTGTATTTTTTTCCGGTTATGGTGATAAAGAAAAAACAATCGAGGCTTTACGTTTAGGGGCTTTGGATTTTCTGGAAAAGCCATATGATCCTGACACATTGATTGCCACCATGAAAAAGGCATGCGAATTGGGTGGCATGATGAAAAAAATCGATGATGAGTTAGACGCCTTGATAAAAAATCGAAATGTTCCGGACAGTGAATTGGAAAAATTCAAAAAAGTTCAAAGGGAAATGTTGAAAGTCAAAATGATGAATGAAGTCTATATTAAAAAATAGGCTTTAAAATGAATTTACTGACAGATTTAAAACGTCTTTTTCCCTATTCCCAGTTTGTTCATTCCCAAGAGAAAATTATTCAAGATGTACAAAATGGTAAGTCTGTCTTGGCAATTATGCCTACCGGGGCGGGCAAAAGCCTTTGCTACCAATACCCGGCTAAACTTTCTAAAAACTTGGTCGTTGTCATTTCGCCGTTGATTGCATTGATGCAGGATCAGGAAAAAAAAGCACTTGATTTGGGAATTCGGGCGGCCGCCATTCATTCAGGAATTGGCCCATCAGAACGAAATGCAAAATACCAAAAGTTAAAGAACAAAGACTACCAGCTGCTGTTTGTGACCCCGGAACGATTTCGTAAAAAAGAATTTAGGGAAAGCTTGAACGAGAACAAAGTAGATTTGTTAGTTATAGATGAGGCTCATTGTATCTCGCTTTGGGGGCACGATTTTCGCCCGGACTATTCCAAAATTCATCAATTTAGAAAAGAAATTGGCAGTCCCAACGTTTTGGCGCTAACCGCGACGGCCACGCCGGCGACCCAAGAAGACATCATTAAACAATTGGGCTTGGTCGACCAGTGTGAGGTCATTTATGGTGGGATGGAGCGAGCCGAGCTGGCGATTACGGTTGAAGATGTTTTTGGAAATGATGAGAAAAATGAGAAACTTCTGAAGCTGTTAGATGTTAAAAACGGATCGCAAATTGTCTATTTTTTGTTGATTGAATCGTTGGCCAAATTTTCTCAATTTCTGCGCAGTAAAAAAGTAGATCATTTGGTGTACCATGGTGATCTGGGTAAAGATCAGCGTGCTTCGTCTTTGAGCCGGTTTATAAAAAATGAAAATGTATTGATGCTGGCGACCCCCGCTTTTGGCTTGGGGATAGATAAGCCAAATATTCGACAAATTTTTAACTACGAAATTCCGGGTTCCATCGAGTCATACTTTCAAGAGATTGGTCGGGCGGGACGGGATGGACAAGAGGCCAAAGCGCATTTGTTTCTGAGTGATGATGATCTGAGTATCTCGATGGAGTTTATCAAGTGGGCCTATCCCGAAAAAGAATTTATTTTAAAGTTTTTTCAAATGTTGGAGGAAAATCCGCTGGGGCTTTTGCAAGAAGGCTTTGGCTTTTACCGCGAGAAGCTGAGTTTTAAAAATAAACGCGACTACCGCGTCGAGTCCGCCTACAACATTTTAGAGCGTTGGGGTTGCGTAATGCCGCTGTCCGAAGTCTTGTCGGATGAAAATAACTTTGCCGCGCAAAAAGATTTTCGGGTCATCATCAGAAAGCCCGCGGACGACGATTTTCGAAATGAAAATCAAAAAGTTTTATTTCAACATCAAAATAAAAAGTTATTGCAGATTTATAGTTGGGCCAAAGATGAAAGCAAATGCCGGTTAGGTGCAATTTATGAATATTTTGGTGCCGACTATCTGGTTTGTGGCAAGTGTGACTGGTGTCATGAAAACCAGCATTGAGTTTCCGGACAGACCCTATCTTGAAACCATCGATGATATTGTTGCCGTCGGTGGTCGTCTGGACACGGCGACCTTGCTTCAGGCCTACCGTCGAGGAATTTTTCCGTGGCCACAAAAAGGTTACCCCATGCTGTGGTTTTTTCCCCAACGACGTGGGATTTTGGATTTCAACGATTTGCACATTCCCAAAAGTTTAGCCAAGTTTGTTCGACAAGTCGGCGGGCAGTATACGTTCACCGTAAATAAAAGTTTTGACCAAGTGATTGAAAACTGCCGAGTCCAGAAACGCCCGAATCAAGATGGTACATGGATATTACCCGAAATTCGTAGGGCGTATCAGCTGTTTCATGTGGACGGCTATGCTCATTCCGTTGAGTGCTGGCGAGACGATAAACTTGTTGGCGGGATTTATGGAGTTTTGGTCAATGGTGTCTTCAGCGGTGAGAGCATGTTTCATCTGGAGCAGAATACAAGTAAACTGAGCTTGTTGTGTTTAATCGAGTGGCTAAAATCACAAAATATTGTTTGGATGGATATCCAGATGGTGACTCCAGTTGTGGAGGCATTAGGTGGAAAATATATTTCGGGTAAAGAGTTTTTCCACCGTTTGCCTTTTGCTGGACAATATTGAGTGCTAGCGAACGCGGCGATCGGCTCCAGTCACATTGATGAAACTGGGATTGTAACAGGTGTTTTCTTGAACAGGATAGTTAATGTAAAACCAATTCGCAGTTTTGAATTGGTATTTAACGACACCACCCATTTCATTTAAACTAAACAAAATTTCGTTTTGGTTGAACATCGGAGCATATAAAAGTCGTAGATTCGCGGGGGTTTGCTTGCGCATGATATCGACCAGTATTTGTGGATACTTAATTCGTTGAGTGATGATTTTCTTTGAGGTGTCGAAAACATTCAAATAAGCCTCAGCAACTTGAATTTGATTGTTTGTGACAAATGTTTTTTCGGACGTGAAAATGAGGTTGTTACCAACGGATACAAAATTGGCAAACAATGCCATAGATGAATCTAGATCATAGAGAACCCGTGTAGATCCTCTATTATAGCTGAGTACCCGAGTGACTCGTTTGTGAGAGTCAAAATCAAAAAAATTAACAAGAACGATTTCTTCTTTATTAATGTTTAAAACCTGAAGTGTGTCTTCGAATACAACTTCATCACGAGTGTCCGTTTTTAAGTTATAAATGTACAAGTGAGAACCATCATTTGCCATTGATGTCCACGTTACCAATTGATCACGCAGCATGGGGTTAAATACAGTGACGGGATGAGTCCATTCTTTGATGACGGCGCCGTTGGACAAAGAAATCAGGCGCCATTTACCGCTGTCACTAGACGGATACAACAAGTTCCCTTTGTAAAAAGAAAACAACGAAAAGCTGAAGTCACGTGAGTAGTTTACCAAACTGCGAAGTTTCTGAGGCAAAAGATTGATGAATTGTGATGTGCTGACTTTAATCGTATTTTTTACTTCTAATTTAAAGACCCCAAAACGATTTTGAGAGTCAACGGCCGCAATAAATGCGATAGACAAATTTTCATCGCTGTAAACAATTTGGTGAGAAATGATTTCTTTAAACGGTTTATTTTGTGGATCCATCGCTAGTAACAGAGTTGGTATGGATGTATCACCAGCATCCGAACGCATCTGAAGAAGTTTTGGATTTTGCACCGAGGTCGCTTGGCAGATAATTCTAAGGGGACTCGATGGAACATTTTGCGACCAGGAAAATTGACTAAAGAATAAGGTAGAAACCAATAATGCTTGTATCATAATAGTTGCATGACTATCACGGCAGACGGTGTTGTCAATAGAAGCGAAAATTTTACTATTTTATGGGGCAAAATTACTTTACTAAAACACGGTTGATCGATTCGAATATATTCAAGATTTGGCCATCGATAAATAAGTTCATTATGACTACCCAAAAGGTCACAAGAAAGCCCATTATGAAGAGTTTCTTGAAGAAATTCCAGGTCTTAAGCTCATCACTGGAAAGATTACCAAATTCAGTTTCCTCATTTTTAATTTTCCGAGCTAGGCCTTGAGCAAGTACAATCCGGTGAGCCATTTCCAATTTATAAAAATGGACGGCGACTAAAATAGTGTGTGATTTGTCTGGTTCTAATCGAGTCACAATTGCATGACAGGCCATTTGTTGCGCGCCTGGTACGATGAATTGAACTTTGATGACCTCACCTAAAACCGGACATAGGTCTTCTGGGGCCGTGAATGCTAAACCTGTAAGTGAAACATTTTTAATTTCGGTGTCCTCTTCCCAGGGAAGTTGTTGAGGACCAGCTACGCGAACTAAACTGTCATCGTGAGTATTCAGAATGTAACGGGGAGATCGAGCGTGGTACTTGGCTAAGCTGTGAGTCATACTAGACTTGTCGGCTATCTTAACTAAATACTGTAAGTAAATTTGCAGAAAGTGCGAGCTATACGTGTCTTGATATGATACGCTTTTCTAGGCGGCTGATTTAAATGGTTTTGAAGCGAAAAATTAAGAAAAAAACTCGGAAAAAGATCTCTCGGAAAGGCAAAAAACCTGGCGCCAGCGCGTCGGAGGCGGCGTCCGCTTTATCAAGTACCGAGTTTTTAAATCGCGAAGTCGGTTGGCTGCAGTTCAATTTTCGTGTTTTAAATGAGGCGAAAGAACCTCGGAATCCTCTGTTGGAGCGGTTAAGATTCTTATCAATTTCTAGTTCAAACCTGGATGAGTTTGTAATGAAACGCATCGGACGATTGAAAAAACAAGAGGCGTATAATTTAAATATTCGCTCGAAAGATGGATTGAACGCAAATCAGCAGTTGGCAGAAATTCGCATGCAGCTGATCCTGATGATTCAGTCTTTGGCAGAGGCTTTTAAAACTCTTAGGGCAGAGCTTGCAAAAGAAGAAATTTTTCTTGAAAAATGGAAAGACTTGAGTGAGAGCGAAAAAACATTCGTTCGTGAGTTTTATTTAAAAAATGTTTTTCCGGTATTGACTCCGTTGTCTGTGGATTTGGGGCATCCATTTCCATTTATTTCAAATTTGTCGACTTCTCTTGGTGTGACGTTGCGACATCCTGAACATGAAGAACGGCTGTTTGCCCGAGTAAAAATTCCTAAGGTGTTACCGCAATGGATTCGTGTCGATCCAAATCAAAATAAGTTCATTAGTTTGATTGATGTGATTATTGCTAACGTTAAAGACTTGTTTCCATTGATGGACGTATTGAATGTAATGCCATTTCGTTTAACTCGAAATGCCGAGCTTGAAGAGTCTAACGAGGAAGATGCTGAAGATTTGCTAGAGCATATTGAGGAAGAGTTACGGCAACGACGATTTGCCGAAGTTGTGCGCTTAGAGCATGGACCAAATCCTGATGCATGGATGTTGCAGTTTTTACTAGACGAATTGGAGCTTTCCCAAGAGGATGTGTACGAGCATCCTGGGCTGCTGGACTACACGGATTTGAATGTGATTTTCGATGTTCCCCGCACGGATTTGAAGTACCGGGCATATTCCCCGGTGACTCCCGGACCTTTTTTGGATGATTCACAGTCGTTATTTACAACTATCCGCCAGCAAGAATTGCTGTTGCACCATCCTTACGAAAGTTTTCGCCATACGGTTGAGCGTTTCGTCAAAGAGGCCAGTGTTGATTCCAAGGTTTTGGCTATAAAAATGACTTTGTACCGAACAGGTGATAATTCTCCCTTTGTAAAGGCATTGATTCGCGCTGCCGAAGAGGGCAAACAAGTTGTGTGTTTGGTAGAGTTGAAAGCGCGATTTGATGAAGAGCGAAACATTTATTGGGCACAGGCTTTGGAAAATGCAGGCGTTCACGTGGTGTACGGAGTGATCGGCTTGAAAACCCATGCCAAAACGATTTTGATTGTTCGTCAGGAGACAGAGGGGTTGAAATGTTACGCTCATATAGGGACTGGAAACTATAATTCGGCTACGTCGCGCTTATATTCGGACTTTGGATTGCTGACCTCGCGTGATGAAATCACGGCCGAGCTGGTCGAGTTTTTCCATTATTTGACAGGGCGATCTTTAAAAAATTCCTATCAACACTTGTTGGTGGCTCCCATCAATATGGCATCAAAGTTTACCCAATTAATTGATCGCGAAGGGGATCACGCTAAGCATGGGCGGCCCTCGCAGATTATTGCTAAGTTTAATAATATGGACGATGCCGAGCTTTCACGCTCATTGTATCGAGCCTCGCAGAATGGAACACCAATTTCATTGATCGTTCGAGGATTCTGTTGTTTAAAACCTGGGGTGCCGGGAATGAGTGAGCGTATTAAAGTCATTTCAATTATTGGTCGATTCCTAGAGCATTCACGCGTATTTTACTTTAGAAATGGCGCTGCAGACCCGCTAGACGGTGATTTTTTCATTGGATCGGCCGATTGGATGTATCGTAATCTTCATACACGTGTTGAGGCAATCGTTCCCATTACCGATCGCAGTTCAAAGGAAAAACTGTGGGAAGTGTTGCAGATCAGTTTGGTAGATGGACGCCAAGCTTGGGATATGTCTCCAGATGGTAAATACACTCAGCGCAAAACGGCGGATGTTGGCATCCACGCCCAACTGATGAACCTGACGAAACAGAGACAGATTCATATGGATGAGGGCGGAGAAAAGAAAGAAAGTTAGAAGTATGTATTTATATATTATCCGCCATGCCGTTGCGGAAGAACGTGAAGACTTTGCAAAGAAAAACACCGATGATAGCCTGCGTCCTCTGACGGCTAAGGGGAAGAAAAAACTGCAAAAGATGATTCTTGGCCTAGAAAAAGAATTTGAAAAAATGGACGTGATTGTTACAAGTCCTTATTTGCGAGCGAAACAAAGCGCGCAGATCATCGCAGAGCTTGCGGATGGGGCGACGAAGGTTGTTGAATCTGCCGAGTTAGTGCCACATGCGCCGCCGCAGGCCTTGGTGAAGTGGCTAAAGACTCAATGTGGAAAATGTAAGAAGGTCGCTGTAGTAGGACATGAGCCTCATATCAGTGCATTTACGAGTTATTTATTATCAGGAAGTTTGGTTGAAAATTTTATTGAAATGAAAAAATCGTCGGTGGCCTTGGTGGATGTTGGTAATTTTGAAGACCTTACGCCGTCGAAAGCTAAGCTGCAATGGCTGGTGTCGCCACGTATTTTGGTGGATTAAAAAGAAAACTCTGAGTACAAAAACAAGGAACCTGTAGAGAAAGCATCATCTGACTTTGTTGATGGTCCGTTTCACATCTGGTGTTTTTTTAACAGGTCCCCAGTCTTTGCAAAGACTCATTCTGAGGCGAGTCTTTGGCAAAGAATTTAAATTTCAAAATTTAGTGTTGTTGGCATCCACCGATAGTACATACTTTGTATTCATTTAAACCGTTGTAGATTTCTTGTAAGCCAATAGTTTTTGACGCTCCATTAGTGAATGTCAAAACAACAGAGCTTCCGCCGTTGGCACCCTTCATGTCTGAAACGTTGAAGTAAGGAACACCCAGTCTTTCGTCGTTAGTCGTGTTCACCAACCATTGAACTTTATTATTCAAACCAACAACGCCGATTTTACCCGTAGTGGTTAGTACAAACAAACGACCTGCATACTGCTTGGCTTCTTTGATTTGTCCTTCCATATCGATGACTCGGTAGCTGCAACGAGACGGCGATGATGGAGATGTGATAATAGAAATCAAATCGTTGTTATCCATCAAAACTGTTCGTTCAACACCATCTTGCTGTCCTGGTTGAACTTCAGCACACTTGCTTTTTCCACTTTGGATTTTTTGACTAATGTTTTGTGAGAGACTTGCTAAAAGAGAAGGTTTGCCAGCGCATGCACTTTTGATGTTGTTCACGCACGTTGCAACTTCAGCAGCTTGGCCGACAGCCGCAATTGTCATAAGGCCTAATAATAACATTTTCATTTTGTTCCTTTTGTTAGTGTTGTTTGGCTTGAAGTACATTTCTATTGTGAATATCGTTTCTTTGCGAATATCGTTCCTGTAATTTTATGGACGATGAGAACTTTATGATATTTAAGTGAAAATATATTTTATAGGTGACAATTTGCGGTATGACACTTTTTGGCTTCGGAGTTTAGGCTTCTAGTCTAGGCTTCTATACACGTATATGGAAAAAGGGAGGTTCGGGACTTCGGTGGTAGTTTTTTTTGAATGGACTTGGGATGCGAATGCTTCTCTTGGTAGTCTACGTCGCGCCCTAGATAAGAGGCCCCTTTGGACCTCGAGATAAGAAAAAAAGCCAAAATCAGCAACTTGATCAGAAGCTAGATTAGCAGCTTGATTAGAATCCTAATTGTTTTTTAAGTTTTTCGGCTTGTTTTTTAGCTTCGTCTTCGGCCGCTTTTTGCGCTTTACGTTTTTCCACTTCGGCTTTTTGGCGTTCTTCTTCGATGCGGCGATTGGCTTCGGCTTCCGCTTTGGCCTTTTCGGCATTGGCACGATTTTCGATATCCTTTTGCGCTTCTTGGATTTTAGTCTCCGCTAATTTTTTTTGCTCTTCGGCTTGGGCTTGAACTTTTTTGATTTCCGCCTCGGCTTTCGTTCGCAGTTCGTTGACTTGTTTTTCTATGATTTCTTTTTGCTTATTGATTTCGTTGTCGACGAACTCTTTGATTTTCTTTTTAAGTTCTTCGATTTTCGCATTGATTTCGCGTTCGAAGCCTTTTTGTAACAATTGACCCAAATCCGAGTGGATATCCAAATCGAACCTAGGCAGAATTCCTTTGCCCTCGGCGATCATGTTCGTGGTCCTTGCCTCTTTAAATACATTGATCAAAATGCCTTCGACATCTTTGTTTTTAGCCGCGACTTGGTAATCGATGTCCTTGAACTCGTTCACGACTTTTAACGTGAGTTCTTTATAGTTTACAAGATCGATCGTGGATCTGACACCGCCGATGGCGGATTTAAAACTGAGCGCGAGATCTGGAGATTCGACGATTTGTTTTTCTGATATCGCAAATGATTTAACTCCCATCACGGCGTTGATCAGGGCGTCTTTCGTGCGATTGTCAAACTTCAAAGTGAACTCGAGGCCCTCGATGTTTTCCGAAGGGAATCCGCCCGTGATAGAGGCCATCGTGGGACGACCAGTGACTAATTGATTGGACGTCACATCAAGTATTTCGCCCTTTAGATTTCCATTCTTTGAATTTGGATCCGCCGAATTAAATTGAGAACTGATCATCGCCTTTTTTAACCAAAACGTAGGGTAAGCGTTGACCTTGCCAAATTCATAATTGGTTCCTCGTTCGCGTGGACGCGGCTGAATGGTGACCTCAGGTTTATTGTCTTTGTTAACAATGTTAGGTGGCGCATATTTGTAAAACAATGCCCGATAGTGATTGATTTTGGCAAAGTAAGGACCGGTGTATCGTTTAAACAGTGTCATCGCAATTGACTTGGCATCAATTTTTGGAATTTTAAAGTGGGCTTGGAGGTCCTTGATATCTTTTTCAATTTGTGTGCGGATTTCCTTTAAACCTTCATCTGTTAACTTGAGGTCTTTGTCGAAATCATTTTTAGTGGCGTTCACTTCGTCGATTTTTTTTTGCCCTTCAGACATAATGGTTTGAACTTCGGCAACGGCTTTTTGAACCTCTTCTGGTTTTGAAAAGCCAGATGTTTTAACTTTTTTTAACCTGTCCCCCAGAGCCTGGAACTCGGAGGCCTTGGGAAGTTTTTTTAAACGTTCTTCCCAGTCCTTTTGTTTCTGCTGCAATGTTGCTTCGAACGCTTTCATTTTTTCTTTGGAGATAAGCTTGCTTTCCAGTTTTTTCATTTCGTCAGACTCGTTGGAGCCCGACATCATATTGGCAATATTACCAAACACATTGTCGTCATACTGTGTTTTGGCTTTTTCGAGTGCTTCGTCTTTCAGCTTTTCCGCTTCCTTTTGCAATGCACTTTCTTTTTCAGGCTCTGGTGGTTTGACCTTGCCAGGTTTTTTTCTGGGTTGATCAAACGAGATATTTTCGATGGACGCTTCGTTTATAACGAATTTCACGCGCAGCAGGGCGTCCCATAATAGCGAAAAGCGAACTTCGCCAATGTTCAAATTATTGTGCGTGGGCTTTTCCGGGTTTGTTAACTCAATACCTCCGACGCGAAGGGAAGCATCGAAGAAGCTGGTTTCGAAGGTGCGAATATTAACCTCGGCTCCGGTCGCGTGATAACCCGCAAATTCGGCCAAACTGCGCATATGAGTGTCGAAGAATAACTTAAAATAAAGCCCGATAAGTACAATAATGACCGCAAAGGGAATAATCGCTTCCCAGCGAATAGGGCCTTTGGCTTTTTTGGGTTTCACGGGAGCGGGTGATGTCGTATTTGTATCAGCCATGGCTAGTTACTCCTATCCGTAGAGCGCATCGTACTTACAGTACCAGTTATAAATTGTTGTCGCCGTAAAGGCTTTCCAAGCTTTCGTTTTTTTGAATCGGTCGACGATAAGAATGCGGTATTTAATGATCGCCGTACGAAAAGCAAAGAACGCAAACGGTGCCAAGACGACCGACAGAACCAAAGAGCCCATGACTATCGAGTTATTAAAACGCGTCATGGGAACTATCGGCATGTTGTACATCTCGACAAACAGGTCTCGCAGCGATGGATTTTCTAAAACACCTTTACCCAATTGATGCGACAAGGGATCCACAAGATACGCGATAAATTTGAAAAAAAAGGCACTCAGAAAAGCCGCGCCCATTTGAATTCTAAAGACAAAAACCAACATCAAAACCAAAACGGTTTGTAGAGACAGAAAAGGCGCAAACCCCAAAATCAATCCACATGCTAAACCGGCGGCCAATTGGTTATGTCCCGTATCCGAATTCAACAGTTTTAAAAAATTAAACAGTTGCTTAAAGATGAGAGTCATTCGTTACCTCAGTATTTGTTCTATTTGCTGTTGACGAGTTCTATTTCGATGGATTCCAGCGTATCCTTTTTCTTGTTTTTCACCAAATAAAAATACGCACCAATCAAGCCAAACAATAACATTAAAAGTTGATACACGGTTATAACAATAGGGCCTAATTCTGTTTGCGTACCTAGATACAAATTGAATAAAAAATAAAAAGCCGCTTGCCCGACGCCCACCCCGGCCGGCGAAATAGGAATGGCCGTTGCCATAAAACCAATGGGCGTCACCAAAAAGTACGTGGATATGGGAACGCCCTCGCCGAACGAGCTAAAACGACCAATAAAATAAAGCAGTAAAATGACCGAACTCTGGCTTAAAAAGCTGATTCCCAATATCTTTGCTAATAACTTTTTTTCCGAACCATACAGCTGCCCAGAAATATAAAGTTTTTCCAGCTTCTCTTTGAGAGGCATTTTCTGGATCACGGTCAGTACGATCTCGTTTAGTTTTTGATTTTTCGAAAATAAAAAACAAAGCCCCACGGTAAATACAAAAAATATGAAGCCGAAAAAATAGTAGAGATTTTTTAGGGTTTCGATACTTAATACGTGTTGGATATCATAAGTCATTGCCAACAACGCCATGATTATAATTGTGTAAAGTCCTGCCAAGCGATCCACAAAAACAGAAGAAACCGCGATTGCTTTTGATTGTGGATGGTCCTTGTAAAAATAAAATGCTTTCACCACATCGCCGCCGACTCCGCCCGGCATCGCAAAGTTAAAAAATATTCCAATTAAACTGAGCTTGTAAAGTTCCCAAGGTTTCGGATGTGTATTTTGAGTGGATAAAAGTAGTCGCCAGCGTTCGCTTACGATGAATAAGTTGATTCCGGTCACCAGAATCGCAACGATCAAAAACTCCCAAACTAAAAAAGATCCTAGCTGCGACACATTGAATTTATCTTGCTTCACCATCCAGAAAATAATTCCCGCAGCGATGGCAATTTTTAAAATCGTCCCAAGAATCTTTTTGGCATTCATTCGGATTACTCGTATTGGGCCAGATGGGTTGCAGCGATAGCTTTTAAGTTCTTAAGCAATCCGCCAAGGTCCTTCAAAGGCAGAGACGTTGGGCCATCGCAGAGGGCTTTGTCTGGGTTGGGATGCGTTTCTAAGAAAATCCCATCAACCCCCACCGCCATTGCCGCGCGTGCCAGAACTGGAACCATGTGCGCGCGACCACCACTGCTTTCACCCGTGGCTCCTGGAAGCTGTGTCGAGTGAGTGCAATCCATAATCACAGGAAATCCCAAGTCACGCATTTCCACAAGCCCTGTCATGTCGTTTATAAGACGATTGTATCCGAACGTGGTTCCACGCTCACAAAGAAGAAGTTTTGAGTTCCCGGCCGCAACCGCTTTTTTTGCGATGGCTTTCATGTCCCATGGTGCTAAGAATTGGCCTTTTTTGATATGAATGACTTTGCCCGTTTGAGCCGCAGCCACCAGAAGATCAGTTTGACGGGACAGGAATGCAGGAATTTGGATGACATCTGCCACGCGAGCCATGGGCTCGACTTGGATGGTCTCGTGGACATCGGTGATGAGCGGAACGTCTAAGGCGTTTTTAATTTTTTCCAAAGACTTCAATGCCGAATCAACACCAGGACCGCGAAAACTGCTAGCGCTTTGGCGGTTGGCTTTGTCGTACGAGCATTTTAAAATCCAAGGTATGTTCAATTCCTGAGTGATGCGCTTGATTTCTTTGCCGGTCTCTAAAACCATGCCTTCGTCTTCGATGATGTCAGGACCTGCAAATAAGACAAACTGATTTTTCAGGCCCCAAGTGTACGTGCGTCCGTTATAAGTAAAACTAACCGGTTTTTCTAAATCTTTAAATGGCGTCATCCGCCATTTATGACATAACCTTTATGACACTATCAATAATTTTATCTTGTGTCGCTCTGTCCATATCGGGATACATCGGCAAGCTGACCACATGGTCCGCAGCTTTTTGAGAATGTGGCCATGTTCCTTTCGGTGCCAAATTCTCTTTATACCAAGGCTGATCCGGCATTGTACGTGGATAGTGAACCACCGTAGGGACTCCTAGCTCTTGCATTTTCTTTTGGAAATCAGCGCGATTAGGAACCATCAACGTGTACTGAGCCCAGACCGAGTCGCGATCCGATTGAACGAAGGGCACCGAGAAACCCGCGATTTTGATTTGAGATAATTTTGAGTTGAAATAGTGGGCGATTTTTTGTCGTTGCTCGATTTCCCAGTCGTATCGGTCCATTTTCGAAAGAAGAACTGCGCATTGAATTGTGTCTAAACGCCCGTTTATTCCCAGACGGGTGTGATAATAACGGGATTCCGAGCCATGCTCGCGAATTTCTTTCATCGCCTTATAGAGATTGTCATCGCTGGTAAATACCGCCCCGCCATCGCCGTAACAGCCAAGTGGCTTGGCAGGATAAAAACTGGTTCCCGCCGCAATAGACAGCGCCCCCGAACGTTTTCCTTTATATTTGGCGCCATAGCTTTGGGCTAAGTCCTCGATCACATACAAATTATGCTTTTTGGCAATAGCATTGATTTCATCCATATCGGCCACTTGCCCGTACAAGGAAACCGGCATGATGGCTTTCGTTTTGGGGGTGATTAAGGCTTCAATTTTAGTCGTGTCGATGTTGAATGTTTTTGGATCGATATCGCAGAAAATAGGTTTGGCGCCAGCAAGGACAATGGTTTCGGCCGTCGCGATAAATGAAAATGCAGTCGTGATGACTTCATGGCCTTGACCGATCCCCAACGCCATCATGGGCATCAATAGGGCGTCCGTGCCGGAAGCACACGCGAGTGCGTATTTAGATCCGGTGTGTTCAGCTAATTTTTTTTCCAGCTCCAGAACCTCGGGCCCGTTAATAAAAGCGCCGCTTTCTAACACTTTGTTGATGCGTTTTTGAATGTCTTCCTTCAGAGCGTTATACTGGGTTTTTAAATCGATAAATGGAATACTCACAAGACTCTCCTTGTTTTGTGGAGCTTGCTGATAACAAACTCCTGTTGGCTTTTTTTGGCGTGTCCTGATACCACGCACGTGGATCTAAATTAGGACTTGCCTTATACTAGTTTAAAAAAATAAAAATTTTAAAACTTCTTTTCTAAAATGTTAAAATTGGCACCGTCGGTCTAAGAGTGTTTCTAAAAGGGAACGTTGTTTTTTGTGTACAAGCCTTGTAGGCTGACTAGGATGAAACTCTTTTTTTTAGTATTAGCTATAGGTCTAAAGGGCTGGACCGCTTTTTCGAACTATAATTCTATTTTATTGGGTGATCAGGCAGCTGGGTTGGGCGGGGCTGCCACAGCCTTAGTGGGGGATACCTCGTCGGCCGCATTTTATAACCCGGCCACGCTGGCCCGATTGAACGGAGCTACCTTTTCGGCCGCTGTTGGTATTTACAAGAAATTTGATACACGGTATGGACAAGAGGATGATTTTACAAAGGCTTCACTGCGGGTCAATCAAGGATTCTTTCGCTCGTTGCCGGCCTCTACGGGTAACGTTATTCGACTGGGCGATTTTGTCTTTGGCTTATCGATTTTGGTCCCGGACTATGACAGCTATAAAGGGGATCTGTATAAAAAAGACAACAACGTAAGCAACCTGACTTACATCGATGAATCGCTTTGGGTGGGCCCCAGTATTTCTCGTGAAATCTCGGACACCGAATCTATTGGAATCACGGCCTACTATACGGCTCGAAATTATACAAAATCAAATGCCGATCTGTTGTATGAAAGCGCCACCAAAGCGACGTTATACAACCAAGAAAAAACAATCACGGAAAACGCATTGGTTTTTGTGTTGGGCTACTACAAACAGTTGAACGAGCGATGGGGATTCGGAGCGTCTTTGCGTCCTAAGGGAATGCGCATTCATGGCGTAGCCACTTTATTTGAATCGAATACGCAAATCGATACGACAACGAACACTATGACAGTTCAAAATCGAAATGATCCCGACAAGGCGACACGTGTGGTGATTCCTGGAAAAATCACTTTGGGGGCGTCTTATCGTCCCGACACGTCGTCTTTGTTTACCTGGGATCTTTCACTGCATGAAGGAATTGGTTATATCGATCTCGAAGATGAAAAACTAGGAAAGCAAATCAATCATCGTGCGATTGTGAACGTGGCCATGGGCTATGAAAAAGCCCTTATCGAGTGGCTCAGGTTGCGCATGGGTTTTTTCACCAATTTCTCGTCTCACCGGGAGCCTGATGTCGATCTGGCCCAGTTGCAAGAAGACAAGGTCGATATGATGGGTTTTAGTGCCAATATAGTTTTCATTGCCGGTAAACGCATCGGCTATACCTTCGGGGGCTATTACACCGGGGGGACAGGGCGTTCAAGCCAATACATTCAAAAGAAATATGATGTGATTGTAAAAACCCAACACGTTTTCACGATGCTTGTGGGAACGGCTTTTTACTATTAAAAAAAATAGAGGATTTAAAACTATGAGTACAAATAGCAGCCCCATCATTCTTGATGTGCGTACCGTCGCTGAATATCAACAAGGCCACGCACAGAATTCGATCAACATCGATTTTTATGCACCTCACTTTTTAGAGGAAATTCAGAAATTAGACAAAAGTAAGAAATATGAATTGTATTGCCGCTCGGGAAATCGCAGCGGGCAAGCCGAAGCGATCATGAAGCAAATGGGATTTGCGCACGCAATGAATATAGGCGGCCTGGACGAGGCAACGACGCGATATTCTTTTGAAGAAGCGGACTAGCACTAGAGGGTTCGTCATCGCCAAAATTCAAAAGAATCAAGCGCCGTTTTGTTTTTATTGAGCGGCTTAGCGCGAGCGAACCCTCGCGCAGATTTTATTCTCTTGATTTTGAATCATCAAAGACTTCTTCGTCACGACATTCCAGTTTTGCTTTTCGATAAAGCTGTCTAGCTCACGGATTTTATTCTCATCACACGAAGCCGGTGCCAGCTGCGAATACGAACGATTATAGGCAACATCGATATTCTTTTGATCCAGCACACTCATTGTCTTGTAAAATTGTTCGCTGTATTCCTCGCGCAGTTGATTTTGTTTTGGTGTGTTGGGGAACAACGCGCTCAAAATACTTTGCTTGCGGGCCAAATTCCAATTGCTGTCCGGGCGATTCATTTCTTCAAGCCACCTGGTCTTTTCTATCAGCGATGGTTTTGCGGCCTGCGCAGACAAATACGATTTGAATCCTGTTTCCGAGGTGTCTTTGGTTTTTTCTTGAGCCAAGAGTTCTTCGGTTTGAGGATGTCCTAAAGCGGCCAATCGCCTTAATATCAACCAACGAATATCCTGATCGATAACAAGTGGCTTTAATATCGACGGCTGGTTAATAAGACCTGCCAATTGGGTCAATGCAAACTCAGTTTCGACTCGGGGAATCCATCCCATCAATAAAGTTTTTCTCCAAAGCGGGTCGTGCGAGGCGGTAATACGATTCCAGAAATGTTTTTCGATGGTTTCTAAAATTTTCGTGCGGATGATCAGTTGCGGTTCAGATTTCTGTGGAAGATAATCGGCAATGGCCGACCAGTAAGTGAAAAACTGCTGCGTGACGACCGGGTGCTTTTCCTTTTCGTACTGAGTCATGTACAGCTTAACGAAGTCGTCAATTTTGATATTTCCATCACGTACGTTCAGGTACACTTGATTCCAAAAAACACCACGAGCTTGGGGATCCACTATTTTATGTAGATGTTCTTGAGCCCAGTGAACATGCTCGTTGGTAATGGCCAATTTGATATAGGTCTTGTCTGAAGCGTTGGGCAATACGAATGAGGGGCATGGCATGGCCTTTGTCATGATAGATTGCGTTTCATTTTGGCCCGAAGACTTCCAATCGTCCAGTGTCCATGCTTTCGTGGTATTTCCCGTCAGCGTATAGTAAGTCATTGGAATACGATGCGGACGGGAACGTTCGGTGGGTGTTGGCGGCGTCAATTCAAATTTCATGCGCACTAAATGGTTCTGGTCACATTCGGGAGTGACTTTCAGTGTGTCCACTCCTGAATTGCGAATCCACGAGACACTCCACAACCGTAAATCACTACCAGATACTTTTTCCAGTGACGAGACAAATTGACTCAATGTCGTGTTTGAATATTGGTGGTCTTTGAAATATTTTTGAACGCCCCGACGGAAGCTATCCTCACCTAAATAATAAGATAATTGACGTAATACCGATGCGCCTTTGCTGTACGTGATCGCATCGAAATGATTGAACGTCGACTGAATGTCGGGGACCTCGGTGCTGACCGGATGAGTGGTTGGATATTGATCTTCAATGTAGGCCGTTAGTTTTCCCCGTCGTTGAAAATTCATCCACGAATTCTTGTACGCGGTGGCTTTCTCGACGCCATTAAAGGCCATAAAAGTCGCAAAACTTTCGTTCAACCACAGCTCATCCCACCATTTATTTGTCACCAGATCGCCAAACCACATGTGCGCCATTTCGTGGAAAAGGATATTCGCCAAGCCCTCTTTTTCCTCGGGGCTGGATTTTCCTCGCCAGATGTAGCGCTCATTATAGTTAACTGCAGCGATATTTTCCATTCCTCCGGTGCTGAACTCTGGAACGATCAGCTGATCATATTTTTTGAAAGGATAAGGGAAATCAAATTCCTTTTCAAAGAAACCAAAACCTTGCTTGGTTAACGAAAACCAAAGAGGCGCATCGAAATATTTTTTCAAAGACGCTCGGGTGTACAAGCGTAAGGGAATATTTTTGTATTTATCCCTCCAGACTTCATAGTGGCCGGCATGAATCGAAAACAGGTACGTGCTCATCAACGGACCTTCTGGAAACGTCCACTGCGTTTTATCGCCACTGTTTTTTGTGCTGGATTCCATTGTTGTAAACACGACTTTCCAATCTTTAGGCGCTGTAATCTGGGCAGAAATCAAAGCCTTTAAGTTGGGTTGGTCGAAGCACGGGAATACGTGATTGGCGTCAAAGGGTTGCAGTTTAGTCCAAATATAAACTTTGTTATCTTCCGGGTCTTGAAAGCGATAAATGCCACGTCCGTTTTTTGAGAAGTCTTTAGTGTAGACGATTTGGATATGATTCTCTCCCGCGCGCGTGTCGTCTTTCGAAAGGTAAATGCGGTTGTTGGCGTAATTCGGAGTTTTTGTCTGACCGTTGATCGTTAGCGTTTTAATCGTGCCATCACGAAAATCCAAAAATGTATCTGTGGGCATCGTCATGACAAACCGAACATCGGCCGTCGCGTTAAAAGAGGTCGCCGCATTTTCGAAATCAAATGTCAGTGCGTACCGGGTTTTTGAGATGGTTTTAGCTCGATCGTCTGCTTCTCGGTGGGTGAGATTGGAAACAGGGGCGATTTTACTGTCAGCGGTCGATGTTTTTGATTTTTCAGGTGTCGAACATTGAACAAGCGCTAAGCCCAGTATGAAAAATACTGGATATAAAAAGTGTACCTTAAGTTTCACAAGTCCCCCTTGAGTTGAAAACAGGGGCATTGTATCTATGAGATCTTTGATGATGCAAGATCTAAAAAACTTCGATGGCCTAATGCTTGTGACATGAAAACAAAAGCATACGATGGGGATGTTCTTTTCGATAGTCTGTTGGGCACTGTGTTGTCAGTGGGGACGATGGGCGGGTATTTTCCCAATGTAAAATGCTAGAAATGCTGGCAATGGCAGATGTCCAAATGTCAGCATTTCTAGAGCCTACTGATATCGGTCTTATTTCAACATAGGTCTAGCTACAGAGACCATTTGTCCAGACGAAACCAATTATATTCCAAATATGCGACAGGACCAAAATCACCTTTTACAAGGTAATTTTTGTAAAAAAAATGCCGAATAATATATTAACTACGGAATAACAATAACAGTATCTGCTTTAAAAAGAAATTTTTTAGGCTGTTATGTTATTGATCGAGTGTTGCAAAGAAAAGAAATAATTTTTTATAATTTGGAGGTGAACATGAGTTTTTATAAGTCCACACGCAGTGTGCTTTTTCAAGAGTCTTTAGCATTGGCAAAAAAAAATGATTTTAACGGTGCAAAAAAAATGATTCTGGATTGTGTGCCTCAGGGCAAACAGGCATTTTTGAAAGACTTTGAAAAGTTTCCAGAAAAAGTTTTGTCGGCGTCTAAAGCAACACCTTGGCTAGAAGAAAATATAGCTTATGGAAACCCAGTGCCCGCCACATTTGGAAAGCTACACTGGAATATCGCTATCGGCGATGATCACGTATTTTATGTTGATGTCACATGTCTGGACGCGCAAAATAATCCAATTAAAAATATGCTAAACGAGTCCATGCTGGTGTTAGAAGCACTCAGTGGGGAAGACTATGGCTGTAAACGACTGAGTTCCGATTGTGACAATTGGTGTGAAATCGGAGACAAAGAAATTGAAGGTCTTCAGTTCAAAGGAAATAGTATTGGTTCGCGCACGGTGTATGATGCATTTGCATCGGTTGTATTGCTAGAGTATGTATTTAGGCTTCAAAAAACATTGTCAGAGAAAAGTGTTTTTAAGAAAATTAGCTATACGAACTCTGTGAGTTCAATCAGTGATACGGGTCAAAGAACTAATGTTGCTTAGATGAAAATGAGTCCAAAAGTTTGGTTTTCTTCTGAGCCAAATTTGGATTTGTGACATGGTCAGTAAAGTGAATGGTCTGAACAAGATCATTCACGGAACGTGAACTATAAGCCATGGCATAATTAAACTCGTCACTACTCCATTTTTCCGAAGTTTTGTATCGTGGATAAAGGCTGTAAAGCAATGACCAATCTTCATTGTTGATTAGATAAACGAACCAATTCTTCAAATGAAGACTATGATCCTGAATTTGAAGGCGATGGAAAAGTGAATAGGATTTCACCTGCATAAGGTTCATCAATTCGATTTGCACGCTGAGCACATCGTCATCCATTTTCAATTCTGCAAGTAAGTTCAAGGCTGATGTCGTTAGATCTTTTTTAAACATCACCTGAGCTAGGTTCAACTTTATCAAATCATTTGCAGGAAACTGAAGTCGTGATTTTTCCAAAAAAAACTGGATGTCTGAATCTAAACCCGTAGCTAAAAAAATTTCGGCTAAAGTCAAAGATTCTTCAGCTGATTTAATTTTTTTTGTGTCCAGAGCCCATTCAATAGCTTGTCGTGCTTCATTATATATTTTTTTTTGAACTAAAATTTCTACGTAAAGCTTTAATAACTGGAAATCATAGCTGTTTTTGAGGTGATCTTCCATCCAGAGAAGCGATGGAGCCAAAAATGCGGATTCATTGGCCGTTTTTTTTAAAAATACAATCTCGCTAGATATTTTTTTTGAATAGATATTTTTTTTGCAATTTTCCAACCATTCCAGCCCCAGTTTCCAGTCGTTTTTCTGAAGAGCGTGATCCAGAAGGGTTTCCATTGCTAAGTCTGAATACTGGATCTCTAGTGACTTGATCACTTCTAACGTGCTTGCGGTGAGTTGGCTTTTATTTTTAAGCAATAGACTTTGAATGAGGTGAAATTCCGCCGGCGCTTGTCTTTCTATTTCCCTTTTTTCCGTGTCAAAAATAAATTGAGCGTTGCCCCACTGCTGATCGGCGATAAGCTGTAAAATCAAGGCAGGCCCCTCTAGATTGTCATAGCGAGAGTCGATCACCGGTGCGGAGAAAGAGACGTGGATTGATAATAAGATCAAGGCGAAGGCTAAAATTTTCATATTATTCCAATTTAAACTCAATTTTTCGTTTAATCGTGGCCTCGATCGGAGCCCCGTTCTGATAGGCGGCCGAAAATCTCCAGTTTCTAATGGAATCAATCGCGGCGGCTTCAAAGACGCCTTCGGGGATGGCTTCGAGGATGTCAATCGACTTAATTGCCGAGCTTTGGTCAATCGTGATTTGAAGTCGAACGAAGCCAGTGATATTTTTTCTTTTGGCGGCTTCAGGAAATTGTGGTTCCGATGTTGACAGAATTTGAACATCCGCAGTTTGCGAAGATTTTGAACTTGAAAATGAATTTGAAGCCGAAGCGTGCTGATCCGTTTGGGAAATCAAACCACCACCACCCGCGTTGCCAAAAGATTTGAGTCCCGCGAATGGACTCGAAGACATTGCCGAAGGTTTTTCTAATGTCGATATTTTGGATGGCCGCTTGGGGGTTGGCGGTTTTATTTGAGATTTAGGAATATCAACCTTGCTTATTTTTGCTTGAGGCGGCGGTGGCGGGGCGTGAGGCTCGATATCAATGGTATTGTATTGGGCAAAGAAAAAAGCGATACCGGATACTACGAGCGCTGTAAAAAAAAGTCCTCTAAAAAATAGAACCATTTTAACTCTTTGCCAGTTGCACGAAGATCCAACCAATCGCGAAAAACACCAACGCCAGAAACAGTCCCGGTATTAAATCTAATATACGATTGAACATATTTTTCTCTTTTAAAATGGGTTGTATTTTTTGGAATGGCAGTTGAATGAAAGCCGCTGCGATAAAGGGAGAACGGCCAGCGCTTTGGCTGAATGAAGTCTCGCCGGTTTCAGTATAATAGCCAGAGTCATTTAAGGCGAGGACTTTCCATTGATCCCCAGCTTCTAGGAAGCGTGCAAATGGTCCTAAGTGAAAGACGTTTCCTTGAGTTAAAGATTGATTCCCATCGAGATAACTTTTTTCTGCTGTAAAAATTTGCGAGATAGATTCCAAGACAGCACCGTGACGTTTTAAAGTCATCGTTAAATTTTCATCCGTGGTGGAATCTTTTTGGGGGAGAAAATATTCTAGCTCTTCGTTTTTTGATTTCATCCAACTGTGCCGATCGTTCAATGTGCTTTGAGAGTGCAATTGTTTTTTAGCCAGTCGGCTGAATTCAGCGACTTCGTTTTCCGTGAGTTCCAGTTCGGCCGCAAGACGCGCTTTTTCTTTGTGTAAAAGATCTAACTGTTTATTTAGCTCTGAATTTTCTTTTCCACGTTGAGACTTTACCTGAGACAGTTGCTTTTCGAGTGTTTGCTTTTGGCTGGTCACGAAATCAATTTCGCGTTTGATCGGATCGATTTGGCTAAACGCTAGTGTTGGCAGAAGGACATAGAGAAAAGTTGATTTCATAAGACCTCCGTACGGACCATACCGGAAGTTAAAACCAATTCCGATAAAAGTTTTTCCGTGTTCTTTTCGTTTTGCATCTCGACAAGATGAGCAATCTTGTTTTTGACGGTTTCGTCATTTAGTTGCTGATGAAAGAGTCGATGATTTTTGCGGTAAAAAACACCGACGTCCCCGTGTGCAGTTTTATAATACAGGAGTGTCAAGCCCATGCGAAAAACGGCGGCGTCATGTTCGATATTTTCAATTTTAATGCGGCGAAGGTGGCGCTGTGTTTCGGAGGCCAGTTTTCGTTCGGCCTCTAGAAACTGACTCCATTGCAAAGTGGATTCACTGATAGGTTCTTTGGCCGCATTGAGCGCTGTTTTTAGCGTTTGAATTTTGTCCAATCGGGTTTGGATATCCCAGGGAATACCTTGGGAAACAAAGGTCTCATAGTGTTTGATACTGTCTTGAAGATCTTGTTTGTTCAAGACCGGTGGCTCGTCATTTCGTTTGCCACTGGCTCGAGTTAGAAATTGCGCCCGCTTTTCTTTGGCTTCGGAAAGTTTGCGTTTTGTCTCGGTAATTTCATCTTGGATGTTGAGAATTTTTTCGTTAGTGCGATCGCGTTCACCTGTGGCCGAGCGGATTTCACTTTGAAGTTGAGAACTGACGGCCTCCAGCTGAGCGCGTTCGGCCATCAGCTTTTGAACGTCATTCTCATTCGCTTTTAATAGAAATGGGATAAATACTAAAAAAATCGATTTCATGGAGTCTCCACGGTGGTTACACTCAGTTCTTTCACGCCTGCGGATTTTGCGGCATCCATAACCGCAATCACTAATCCATAGTCCAAGTCTTTATCGGCGGACACAACCGCACTGATGTCGGGGTTTTTATTCAGCTCGATGCCAATCTGGCTCTTCAGTTCATTCAGATCTGTCAATTTTTGATTGATAAATATTTCTCGTGATTTATTCAGTGATATTGCCAATGGAAGCTCGGGTTTTTTTTCAGAAAAACTGGATTCTGGCAAATTCAACTCCATTTGGTTTTGCTTTTGTGTTTGGGACGTCACCATGAAGATGATCAACACAACTAAAATGATATCTACAAGTGGAACGATATTGATATCTGATATTTCCGTGTCGGCGCTTTGATTTTTAGCCATGTTTAACTCCTAAAGGTCTTTCTGATTGAGAAACTTCGACGACATGCTGAACAAGATCCAGGGTTTCATTGACATACTTCACCTGTTTCTGGAAATAGTTGTATGCTAAAACTGCCGGGATCGCGGCCAGCAGACCAGCCGCCGTGGCAATAAGAGCTGAAGAAATTCCCGCCATAACGGAACCTTGTCCCTGAGCCGTTGTCTGTGCCATATCATTAAACGACTTCATGATTCCCAAGACCGTGCCAAAAAGCCCAATGTAGGGTGCGTTAGAGCCAACGGTCGCTAAAAAACCAAGATACTTTTCCTGTTGCGGTTTATTTAAATTTTTTATGGATTCCACCAGAGAGGTCAAATTGGGGGTCGCGCTGGTGCGGCAATGCTGAAGGGCCATTTTCAATGTCCGATTCGGTAAGCTGTCTGTGTGTACCATCCGTTCCAGTGCATTAAAATTTGCATTTTGAATCAGGGGAGCCACGTCTTTTTTAAAAGCCAAGCATTGTTGCACAAGATTTTTGAGAAAAAAATAGCGGTCAATAATCATATACAGACTCATCAAACACAGACCCAATAGTAAATATAAGACGACCTGATCTGCCAGATGGGCGACTGCAAAAATACGTTCGTTCATTTTTCCTCCTAGAATCGGGCCCCACGGCCTGTGAGTAGTTTTTCAATTCGTTTTAAATTGAGCTCTCGAGCTAATGTCAGCGCTGTTTTTCCGGACACATTTTTCATGTGAACATCAGTTTTAAACTGGTTGTTTATTAGGAGGCGTACGCAATTTTCCAGGTTGTTGCCCACCGCGTACGTCAGCGGAGTTTCGCCCGAGGCAAATAAAAAATTGGGATTCATTTTTTGTTCTAGCAATCGCTTGAGTTCATCGGGGTCATCGTTTTCGAGATGGCTAAAAAACTCGTCTTGATATGGCCCCTGTAAACTGGGGTCGAGAAGAATTCGAAAGTTAATTTTATCCATACACATTTCGTGTGTGTCGATGCCGGTTTCATCTTTGGTTTTGGGATCGGCTCCTAATTGAATCAGGTTTCTAAAAATGCTCTCGCGATCCCAAAGGACACTTTCGTTAAGCAGCGTGCGACCGCTATCGAGTATCTTATTAAGTGACAAGCCCTGCTGAAGCAAGGCGTGCAGTGTGTCCCACTCGTCGTTTCGTATGGCGCGTGAGATTTTTTCAGAGCTAGAGAGCTCTATTTTTCGAGTTTGTGAATCCTGGTTCTTTTTTGCGTAGCCATAGTATTCAGCCTCATTTTTACTGCACGCCGTGAATAGACAGACCGCCAGAAGCAACGCGATTGTTTTCATAAAAAATTATAACTCCAACTGACCGAATACGCGTCGCCCTTTTTCTCTTGGCGCACAATTTCGCCACCTTGAGTGAAGCGGACTTCGGGATTTAAGATATTTCGCCCGCGAAAAGAAACAAGCGAGTCTTTTGAAACGCGATAGTTCGAGGTGATGTCAAACTGAGGCTGTGGTTCCTCGTATATGTCAGGGCGATTTTGTGTGCCGACTTCGGTGATGCGACGACCGATCATGTTGAAAATTAAATTGCAATTCCATTTTACATTTGGGTTGTCGTATCCAAGTTGCCAATTCACGATGTATGGAGATTGTCCTTGAAGTGGGCGTTCTTTAGAGGTTTGTAGCCCCAGCGTATCATTAGATAAATCGACACCGGAATCGATGCTGGACAAATTATACGAGAAATAAAATCGTCTGAGGTCTCGGGAAAGGTATCTAAGGTTAAAACGATTTTCGAGTTCAATGCCTTGGCTGTAGGCACTTTTAGAATTACCGAATGTTTTGCGTAGATTGGGGCTTGGCTCGAATTGTGATTCGATGGGATTTGAAAACTCTTTGCGGAAAAAACCGATGGAAAGATATTCGTCTTCTTTCCAGAAATATTCGTAACGGTGATCGAAATTTTGAATCAATGTAGTTTTTAGCACGGGATTTCCTACGGTTTCGTAGCCTGAATCTTCGTCAATATAAGGTGCTGTTGATAGTTCGCGGAAATCGGGCCGAGCCAGCGTTTGAGAAATGCTGGTGCGAATTTTCAAATTTTCTGAAAAGTTATAGTTGACGTTAAACGCCGGCAATTGGTTGTAGGTGCGTATTCCTGACAGCGACGCGATGTCGTCTGGAGAATAATAATAAAATGTACCCACTTCCATTTGATTTCGTTCTGCGCGAACACCCGCGCCTATTTCCCATTTGGGGCCCAGTTGCCACTCGGTCCAAACGTACTGACTGGCGATGTGTTGTTGACCATAATAGCTGTCGGCACTGTCGGTGACGCTGAGGAATTGAAATGTATCCGAGTTTTTAAATTGATTAAAAATAGAGTCAAAGTCTTGGCCAAGATCATAGTTTTTATTATTGACGTCGGTATCTTTGAAATGAAAACGGTAAACGTCACTGTTACGCCGACGTTGATTTTGCAAATATCCAATTTTAACTTTGGCCATGTCCCATTTATACCAAACGTCCACGTTCGCTTCCTGGGTTTTATCATCCAGGTAGCTATAGTTACGACGATTGCCAGTGGTGTCGGTGTTAAATTCATACTGTGTCATGCGTTGCAAATAAGTGTATTCTTTTGCGTCGGGAGAATAACGACGAGCCGTCGAGTCTTGGAGTTTCCAGTCAATAAACAATCCAGTTGCGTTGTTGTCGTCGATGGATGTGTCCTGAGGGCCGTCAAGGCGATGCAAACCCGAAAGCTGTTTTCGATCCAGTGTTCGTTCGATCCATTCAATTTGTGTTCGTCGTCGAGACGTCACTGAATCGCCCATCACAGAATATGTTTTCACGGACACTTCATGGCTGGTGTCGTTCAGATTTAAAATATTAAAACGAATTTTACTGTTCGTGTGACTGCCTTCAAAATCCATTTGCAGTGAAGACTTGATTTGATTCTCAAAAGTTTCGGACCGCGATGTTTCGTCCAGGGCCAGTTGCGAGTCATTGATGGCATTCAGTTTTTTTCCGTCAATAGCACGACTGTCCACTGAATTTGAATAGTTTAAGCTGCCCAGATGACTCAGTTTTATATCGTCCCACTTAGTCACTGTCCCCCAATTTGTGGACATGTTGGGCAGAGGTGTCGATGAGCGGTTGTGCAGATTGTAGTTCGATTTGAATTCTTTGCCCATGCTTTGCAGTTCGTTGCGGGTGAAGCCTTCTTGGCTGAGACCTTCGATTTTTTCAATGACCCGTTGACGATTGTTGATTTTTTCTTTCACCAGTGAGGGCATGGTCCGGTATGAAGCATCTTTTCCCCAAAAATCTCCTGGGGCAGATTGGGGGAAAAGTAAATCTGTTTCTGAGTTTAGCTGTAATCCCAGCTTAAAATTTCCTTGATTTCGTGACGGTGCGGTTTTCGAAGTTAAGCTAATCAGTCCACCGCCAAACTCGGCCGGCAGATCTGTTGAGTAGCTTTTCTTGACCTGTATATTTTCTAAAAGGGCCACCGGGAATAAATCCAACGGAACGATACGGCGCGAAGGTTCGGGAGAAGGAACAGATTGCGAATTGTACAACACCGAGGAGTAACGCTCACCCAGTCCGCGTACATAGATATACTTTCCGTTCATCAGCGTCAGACCCGTGACGCGTTTTAAAGACTGTGCAGAGTCACTGTCTCCGGTCTTGGACATCGACTCGGAACTTAGAACTTCATTGACTTGCAGCGAGGCTTTTTTTTGATTGAGAAGTTCGGCGAATGAGCCTTTAACTTTGGGAGCCAGTACCGTGATTGTTTCTTCGGGCACAGATCGAGCCAGTGGCGCATTTAGAAAAACACAAACAGCCAGGTGCAAACACGCACCTGACTGCCAGATTTTTTTTGAACTATTAAAAAAAGTCTGAGCTATTTTCGTGTCCAAATTATTTTCGCGTCCAACCTTGAGTCCAGTCTTTCTTAGCGAAAGCTCCTACGTGTGAAACAGCATCGAAAAACAAATTATCCGAAGATACACCCATTTTTAAAACGGGAGAGTTGGCTTTAGGCATGTAGCCTTGCAACTGAGGATCTTGGTCCGAGTTGCCAGGCTGGGCATTGAACCAAGCTTCTGTTGACCAAAGATCCTTGGCATCAAACTCAAAGTTTTTTGGGCTGAAAGCCACAGAGTTTTGGATTTTTAAACCTTCCGGATAGACGGCTGTACCGACAATTTTTGCACCGTGTGCGAATGTTTCCGCATCATCAATATTGATCGCAGCTTTTCCTGTACCCGTGATGATTGAATTCAGAATCGTTGCACCAGTTCCACGTCTTAGTAGCATCCCGTAGGCAGATTTAGGCGAACCGATAATAGTCATGTTAGAAATTGTGGGATTTGAGCGAGGCATTGCATTCATGGGTGATTTCAAATTATCGGCTTCAATTCCGTTGTCAACGGCGTCAGTTCCTTGATCAATCAAAAGATGTTGGATATTACCAACCCATCCCATATCCCAGTCCAAAGAGTCATCCTCGTTACTTGAAAGAACAACGTATTTGGCATTGACCGTACCGCCGAAAAACTCGATGCCGTCGTCCGCATTCATATGCACTTGGATATTTTCAACTAACGTTTCGCTGCCAACACCATTGAACGTGATACCGTTCAGTTCGTTGTCGGGAGAAATGGGGTAGCCACCAAATTCTACGCGCACATATTTAAGGATACCGCTGTTGTCTTTGGCATTGTCACCGCCAAATTTAACGGCTTCGACTTTGATGCCTTCAGAAATAGCTTCACAAACAGTAACGCCCGTTTTACATGCGTTGATAGGTGCGTTTCCGTTCAGAACTAAACCGCCCCAATCGCCACGTTTTGGTTGAGCCTGTGCCGATGTGAAAACGATGGGCTTTTTCGCTGTCCCTTGAGCGACGATTTGAGAGCCGCGCATGATGACAATGAATGAACCAGGTAGGCCCATAATTTTTGTGCCAGGCTCGATAATCAATTTAGAATTTTGTGTATTATCGCCACCGAAGAAAACGCCATCGACAATGACATATTCATTAATTGATGTGAGCGTTAGTTGTGTAGAAAGGTATTTTCCTTTCAGAGCGCATCGCTCGACCGCGTTAGTAGTACCTAAAGAATCTGTTCCCGTGGGACAAACGGCTAATGCCGCAGACGCGGAAATCAAACTGATAGCAAGAATGTGTGTTAATTTATTAAGCATCGAAACCTCCTCGATAACCCAGGAAATAGAGGAAATAGGATCGGTATTCAAATCGTGATTGTGTTTTGATTTTTGAATGAATGTTGAGATTTCGTTAGGATGGAACAAAAACTCGATTAGTAAAAATAACGAGTTATGATTCTATAGAGCGAACTTCGAGTTGAGATAATTATTCATATCTGTTCGTTCGGTCGGAGTCAGTGTTCGATTGAAAATGATGACCTCGAAAACTTCACCTTGAAAGTATCCCGGAGTGTCGCCGCCTAAAACCTTAGGAGACCAAACATTCGCTCTTGGGGACGTAATTCCTGCGCGTACCAGTGAACCATTCAAATAGATAGATGGGGTTTTACTTGATACGGATACAGTGAGAGAATGGGCGGACGTGAGTGTCGCGGAATGAACAGCCAGGGCGGGCATGTGTGCATCTCCATGATCGTAAACTCCGATACCGTTTACTCCTAATGAAATTCCAATACCGCTATCGACGGCGCCGGCTTGAGTGGGATAGAACAGATATCGTTGTCCGGTCGTTCCGTTAATTCCCGAGGAACTCTCGAAATCATTTTCATGAGAGGCTGTCGCTCGGGTGACAACGAATATCGTAAAATTGTTGCTCGCGTATTCAGAGTTGAACATCATGTTGTCATCAATACCGTCAAACTGGAGTCCACCTCGGGAGTTTAATTGATTGGTAACATATTTGGGTTTTAAGCTTCCTGTATTTTGCGAAAAATGTCGGGCGTTGCCAGAACTGTCATTCCATTGAGTAACGGGATCATTATTATTGAAACTGACAAGGGAGTCATTGTTTAGCCAAACTGCAAGTCCTGACAAATCAGAAGGCAAAAGTGTGGCGCTCGTGGTTACCGAAGTTGTGACACTATTGCAATCCAGTGAGCCGCTCGCAGTAAGAGCTTTGACCTTGAATGTATAGTTGGTGTTGGCTGTAAGGCCGCTGAGTGTTTGCTGTGTTTGTCCAGCATCTGTCGTGGCTATAATTTTGGGAGACGAAGTATTCGTAACATTCAAAACGACGTAGCCTTTGGCTGCGGGAATATCGGTCCAACTAACGGTTAACGATGTTGCATTCACACCGCTTGTTGCCGTGACGCCCGCGAATGTCAGTGTAGAATCACACCCAATGGAGGCGTTGCCCGCGACACCAAAAATAGAAACGCCGTTAACAATATTTCCTGGCAGTAAGTTCGGTTCGTCAAACTCGACGGTATGATTCATATAAAACCCGTTAGGAATAGGGGCAGTAATCCTTGAACCATGTAAGTTCCAGCTTAATATGTCAGAACCAAAATCAGAAACCACGGCGACACCGGACTGTTTCAATACGCAGGGATTCAAGTTAATCGCGCCAAGGACGCAGTCGCTATAACTTGAGCCGATCGGAGCTGAGCTGGAAGGGGGGGATGTCGATGTCGGAGCGACGGGGGCTACGTCCGATGAGAACGTGCAAGAGGTGATCACAGCGAAGAAGAAAGTGATTAAGATAAAATCGAAATAATTTCTTTTGTACATTTGGAACCTGTATATCTATCGGCTCAATTGTATTTTTATTTAGATCTTAACCGAGAATTTGATTCTAGAGTCTCAAGTTGAAACATGAAGCAGGTGATGAATTGAGAAACAGACTTGTAATTGACGGGTATGGACTAAGACGAAATAAATTTGGCAGCGGTTTCGGTAACGGTGGGATCTTTTAGTATGCGACGGTGACCCAATCCTGAAGTAATAATCAGTTGCGCTTGGGGCCAATGATTTTTAATTTCTTCTGCCGCGGCTACGGGTACTTCTTTGTCGTCTTTATCATGGAGAATGAGTGTGGGAATTGACAATGTTTTGCCAATGATTCCCACATTCATGTCCGAGATCGGTAAGTTCACCAATTTTTTTAAATCGTCTTTGAATATTTGGCGACAGCGCGAACTCAGTTTTAAAGTGGACAGAAAATAGTCGACAACTTTTTCATAACGTGAAGGTCCGGCAACGATCACAATTTTTTCGACTTTAAGTCCACGTGCGGCTGACAAGATCGAACAGCCAGCACCGAACGAGTGTGCAATAATGCCTTTGTAGGGGCCTAGCTGCATTTGTAAATCGATAAGAAATTGGGCGAACTGCCCGACATGGGTGTGCGTGCCTTCAGAGTCGCCATGAGCGGGGCCATCGACGGCTACAACGCGAAATCCTTTGTTTACGAGTGGTGCGGCGAAAGCACCCAGCTGAGTTCCGCGCCCACTCCAGCCATGAAGCAGAATCACAAGCGGGTGTGTGGGCTGACCCCATTCAAAGCCCGCAATGCCATTTTTGAATTTATGTTTCTTGGACGTGACAAAGTAGTCGTGCTCGGACGTGGGCCGAGCAATTCTCTCGGGAGTGAGAAATAAATTTTTGGCCCAGCAAGCGACTTGTCGCGGAAAAAAGATGGAAAGTGTCGGCCATGTGGCCATTTTCATTTTTAGCAATGTTGAACGCTTCATGATTTTTATCCTTACCAAGAATTCATATCTAGCCAGCGTCTAGTGTGTCGGTCCAACAGTCAAATTGTTTCAGGACATAGTCTTATATCGCAATGTTTTATAGGTACTGTCGATGCCTAGTTGGTGCTATACTTCACCGAAACTATTTGATGGAGTTATGTATGCGGCTAGTTCATCCTAAAAAGCAGTTGGGAAAAAAGATTGTGGTTATTGTCGGGGCCGGGTTTGCCGGGTTGAATGCCGCAAAAGCGTTATCAGTATATCCTGAGTTGCATATTGTTCTTATCGACCAAAGAAATCATCATTTGTTTCAGCCATTGTTATACCAAGTCGCCACGGCGGGGTTAAACCCTGCCGACATTGCGGTGCCTATTCGCAGTCAGTTTTCAGGAATTGATAACGTCGAGGTTAAGCTCGAGAAAATAGCCAGAATTGATTTAGAGACACAGGATGTTCAGCGCGATAACGTAAATGAAAAATTGCCTTATGATTATTTGATTTTGGCGTGTGGGGCTCGCGATAATTATTTCAGTCACCCCGAGTGGGCGGCCGTTGCGCCAGGATTGAAATCACTGGAGCAGGCCACGGAAATTCGTCGTCGTATTTTGGTTGCGTTTGAAGAGGCGGAAAATGAATTTAATATTGAAAAACAAATGGCACTGTTGACCTTTGTGGTGGTGGGCGGCGGGCCTACGGGGGTTGAATTGGCTGGCGCCATTGCCGATATTAGTAAAACGGTGTTGATTCGAGATTTCCGTCGTATTAATCCGGGGCAGGCCAAAGTGATTTTAATTGAAGCCAGTCCTCGTGTTCTGGCCAGCTTTTCAGAGCGAGTCTCGGTGAAAGCACGAGAAGATTTAACGCAATTAGGAGTCGATGTCCGCACGCATTCGCGTGTGGAAGAAATTGATGCCAATGGTGTTGTTATAAACAAAGAACGTATTGCCGCGAAAAATGTTTTTTGGGCGGCCGGGGTGCAAGCGGCTCAATTGGAATGCGCTCAAAACATGGCGCGGGAGAAGGGTGGTCGAATCAAAGTTTTAAAAGACCTATCCGTGCCCGGATTCAAAAATGCATTTGTTATTGGTGATATGGCGGCGGTCGAGTGGGAAGAGGGAAAATTTGTGCCTGGTCTGGCGCCGGCGGCCATTCAACAAGGGATTCATATCGCTGATGTGATCAAAGCCGATTATCAAAATAAGCCGCGACCAGAATTTAAATATTTAGATAAAGGTGCTATGGCGACCATTGGTAAACATAAAGCTGTCTTGGAAGTTAAAAAATTTTGGATGTCTGGATATTTGGCCTGGCTAGCCTGGTTGTTTATTCACGTTTTCTATTTGGTCGGTTTTAAAAATCGAGTGGCTGTGGTGGCCTACTGGGCCTGGAGCTATTTATTTTCAAAACGGGGGGCTCGACTGATCACGGGAACGGAATCCCATCGCCGTTCAACGTGACAAGATTGTGATGACAGAGTGATGACGAAAGAGTGCTACTTGCACAGTGATAGTTGCCTAGAGATTACCTAGAGACTACGTAGAGAATGAATAGAGAAGTGTTATTGAAATGTCAGTGAAACAGCTCAGAGATGGGTGGAAGTTCTATCCTTTGGCTAAATCTTGTGCCATAGTCGAAGCATTATGAACGTATTGATTACCGGTGCCAGTGGATTAGTGGGCAAAAGCATAATAAAGACTCTGACACAAGAAGGACATCAGGTCTTTGCGCTTGTTCGCTCGCCAGAAAAAGTGAATGAAATTCCTTCTCAATATGTAAGGCGTTGGCAATACCAAGAACGACCCGATCCTAGTTTTATTCGCGGTGTGGATGCTGTCATTCATCTGTTGGGCGAGTCAATCGCGGCTAAACGCTGGACCGAAGAAAGAAAGAGACAGCTTCAAGAGTCTAGAATTGTGAGTACAAAAAATCTGGTGAGTGTTTTGTGTCAATTGGAACCCGCAGAGCGACCGAAAGTTTTAATTTCGACATCGGCCACGGGATACTATGGGGATTGTGGCGATGTGGAAATCAACGAGCAGTCGCCTGTGGGCAGTGATTTTTTAGCCGAGCTGTGCAAACAATGGGAGGCGGAAACGGCACCCGCCGTGCAAGTGGGGATGCGCACGGTAACTATGCGTTTAGGTTTGGTGCTTTCAAAATCGGGTGGTTTTTTAGCAAAAATGGCACCTGTGGTATTGGGCGATGGTCAGCAGTGGCAAAGCTGGGTGCATATTCATGATGTAAATCAATTTATTTCAAAAGCGATCAGTGATTCGTCAATGAGTGGACCATATAATTTGGTGGCGCCGACGCCCGTTAGAAACAAGGAAATGACTCGGACATTTGCTCGCGTCCGTGGGATTCCGTTGACTTTACCTGCGCCGACACTGGCATTAAAGTTAATCTTAGGTGAAATGTCGACTGCGGTTTTAGCTGGCCAGAGAGTATTTCCACAGCGTCTTTTGGAGTCGGGATTTCAGTTTCAGTTTTCAAACTTAGATCAAGCTTTGCGCGATATTTACGGGACAAAATAATGAAAGAGTGGGGTATTCACTGGTTTCGCCGGGATTTGCGTGTCGCCGATAATGCTGCATTAAAGGAAAATTGGCGTCGCACCCATCGCCGCACGTTGGGATTATTTTGTTTTGATTCTAAATTTTTGTCGCGCTCTGATTTTTCACATAATCGTTTTGCATTTTTTTTGAAAACACTAAATCAGCTGCGTCAGGATTGGCGGAAAAGTGGTGGTGATTTATTGATCGTCGACAGTGCTCCGCAGGAAGCCTTTGCACAGCTGCTGGAGTACTGTCAGAAAAAAAATATACCGACGCCAGCGTTGGTCAGTTGGAATCGTGACTATGAACCTTATGCCCGCGAACGTGATGTGAAAATCGAAAAATTTTTGCAAGCGCGGGGGATTGTGGTTTACCACGCACGCGATCATTTGGTTTTTGAGCCTCATGAAGTCGTAAAGGATGACGGCAAGTTTTATCAGGTGTACTCGCCATTCAGTCGAAAATGGTTTTCCCTGTTGGACAGCGAGCAGGGGCGCCAGCGGTTGATGGCCCAAAGTCGTGCGGCTGAGTATTTTAATAGGGATGCTCGAGATCCTGACTTGTTTCAGGCGCAGTGGAGCGAGATGGCCCATGATGTGGATTTTCCTTTTCGGGACGCGTGGGAGAATTTTGAAAAAAGAAACTGTCCCCATGTTACGATCCCGGTTCCCGAAGCGGGTTTTCACGTGGCTTTTCGGACGTTGCAAAAATTCACAGAGAATATTTCTGGTTACAAAGAGAACCGGGACATCCCGTCATTGGAGGGTACGTCTCAGTTATCGAAGTTTTTTAAAAATGGCAGCTTGACGGTTCTGCAGGTGTTGGCGCAGTTGGATACTCGGTATTTACACTGGCATCGTGATGATAGTCAGACTAAATTTATTAAAGAGTTAGTTTGGCGCGAGTTCTATTATTCAATTTTATATCACCAGCCGCGCATTGAATCCGAGGCCTTTCTGACTCAGTTTAAAAATATTCGTTGGGAGAACAATCACGCTTTTTTTGAGCATTGGAAACAGGGGACGACAGGATTTCCCATTGTAGATGCGGGTATGCGACAGCTGCTGATGACGGGGTGGATGCATAATCGTGTCCGCATGATTGTGGCTTCGTTTTTGACGAAAGATTTATTGATTGATTGGCGTTGGGGTGAAAACCATTTTATGAAAGAGTTATTGGATGGTGATTTGGCACCGAACAACGGCGGCTGGCAATGGGCGGCTTCGACCGGCTGTGATCCACAGCCCTATTTTCGAATATTCAATCCTTGGCTTCAGGGAAAGAAATTTGATCCCGAGGGTAAGTACATACGAATGTACGTACCAGAATTGCAAGATGCCCCATCCAAGTTATTACATGATCCCGAAGGTGATCGTCGTGCATATAAATACCCATTGCCGATCGTGAATCATTCCGTTCAACGTGACAAGGCATTGAAGCTATATACTGTTTGATTTTATATAAAATTATTGAAATGATTTTATTCTATGAAGCTAGTCAGTTGGAACGTTAACGGAATCCGAGCCTGTGGAAAAGGTGGATTTTTGAAATGGTTTGAGGGTGAAAACGCCGATATTGTCTGTGTTCAGGAGATCAAAGCACATCCTGATCAATTGGAAACCGATTACAAAAATCCCTTGAAGTATCACGCATTCTGGAATCCTGCTGAAAAACCGGGTTACAGCGGCACCGCAGTTTTTACGAAGAAAGAACCATTGGACGTGCAGTTGGGTCTGGGGGATCCAGAGTTTGATCGGGAAGGTCGCGCGATGATTTTAAAGTTTCCCCAGTTTACGTTGATTAATTCGTATTTTCCCAATAGCCAGCGAGACCATGCGCGATTACCGTATAAACTGGCTTTTTGTAAAAAGTTTTTAAAAGTAGCCGAGTCTTTGAGAAAAAAAGGCGAGAATGTGATCATGTGTGCGGATTGGAATATTGCTCATCAAGAAATTGATTTAAAAAATCCCAAATCTAACAAGAAAAACGCTGGTTTTTTACCTGAAGAGCGTGCATGGATGGATTTGTTTATCCATACGGGTTACGTCGATGCATTTCGAAAGTTTCACTCTGAGGGTGGCCATTATACATGGTGGAGCTATCGTCCTGGTGTACGAGAAAAAAATGTAGGGTGGCGATTGGACTATTTTATGACGAATAGTGAATTCGATGATCGCCTTAAGACTTCGTATCACAGAACGGACGTGTTTGGTTCAGACCACTGCCCGGTAGTTCTGGAGCTAAAAAAATAGGAAAGGATTGTATGAAAAAGATAATTGGTTTTTTAGCATTCATTGTGTTTTTATCTTCGTGATGTGCGTGCCTGTGTTCGTTGCGTATTGACTCATAGGTAAATGATACTGAAGCAGTGCAATCAAGATCCGGTTGCACGGTTTCTTCTTTTTATCTCATCGACTAGTTCAAAAAATACTTTAAGTTTTTTATCCATTTCTTTTTTTAGGTAAATTGGATTCT
>JAEUWH010000066.1 GCA_016785955.1 Pseudobdellovibrionaceae bacterium
AGAATCCAATTTACCTAAAAAAAGAAATGGATAAAAAACTTAAAGTATTTTTTGAACTAGTCGATGAGATAAAAAGAAGAAACCGTGCAACCGGATCTTGATTGCACTGCTTCAGTATCATTTACCTATGAGTCAATACGATAGGCCTACGAGAGGCTATTTACCTGGATCTGAGACAAGTTGTTGGCACGAGAACTGAAATTGTCATAGTCATGAAGTTTAAAACTATACGACCTGCTGCTGTTGCGGCTATTGCATTTATAGTCGTCCACTTTTTGTTCGTCTGTCCGCCGCTCTTTGCTATGACCTGCAGAGAATTCTATCAAGAATTCATATTTCGACAGTTAAAACAAAGTGAGATAGAAATCCTGACCCGCTTTGCTTATGAACCTGATGTTTATCGGAGTAGTTCAGATCGGGTGATCTGGCTTCAATTCAAAAACGGACCCAACGAAAAACCTCAGACGGTCGATTTAAGCAATCCTAAACTTAATTCGAGTTGGCCCATTGGACAAAAGGACTCTCCTGGAAAATTTCAGAACTTCCCTCTTCTATATGAAGCGGCTGTGCTTTCATTAAAACAGGGGGATACTGTGCGATTCGGATTAAAAACCTTTAAGCTAGGCGAATTCTTAGGAAACGGTAATGCGTCTCATATATTTGCTTTAGCTCATCAGCCGGACACTCATCAACCAGAGATGGTTATAAAGATTCCTTTTCTTGCTGCCAACTTAGCAAATCCAAATTCTATTAAGGGATTCCAAACGGTTGTTGATTGGAGGAAATCTCATTACGACAGAATGCTCGAAGTAAATCGAAGAAGCTTCCTAGCCCTTGAGAAAGAAAGAAATGATATCTTAACCGATGCTGACTTTAGATATATACTTATGCCAAGAATTCGTGGCTCTGTCCTGGCTTCTGATTTTTTAGACCTCATTTCTAGACAAATTCGTGGTCGAGGTCTTTATGCTGGTGAAAGTTTTTATTTGAATTTAGAAAAACTCCCCGCTGATATTGATGGTGTAACAAGAGGCCGCCTACTTGACCTTATCGGCTGGATGAAGTCCAGGGGGTATGTAGTGATGAAGAACTCTGCTGAAGGTGATGTTCATGTGTTAGAAACAGTTGTGACTCGACAGTTGATGCTCAGTGATCAGGGAAAATGGGAAGTGTTAGACGCAGAATAACGCCGACCCATAGATAGTGGTGTCCTTTGTCCTTGCCAACTCATGTATCGTGGGTATTCGTTTCTTTTTAATTTTGAATTCGATAGCGAAGATAAAGCCAACCTTCGCTAAAACGGCGCTCCTCCAATAGTTCTAGCCTGAGGACAACGTCTTTTGGTAAAACCGAGATCACAGGAATGCCGTTACCGATTGTCGTGGGGACGACGAACAAATGGATTTCATCGACCAGTTTGCTCCGAAGAGCAAGAGCCGCCAGAGTTGGGCCGCCGATACAAAGATCTTTGTCCGATCTTGTTTTCATCTCACGAATCTTTTGGACATCGAAGTCATTCTCAAGACGAGTCCTTCGAGTGGATACAGATTTTAAACTTTTTGAATAGACAATCTTTTCCGCAGATTGCCAGACGTGCATGAAGTCTTTTTTATCTGCCGCCATATTGGTTAGAACAGGTGTTTCCCAGTAAGACATCGTCTCAAAATTCCGACGCCCATATAGATAGGTTCCTATAGGGCGCATGACTTCAGTGATGAACGCCGTGGACCCTTCAACTGGAATAGACCAATCATAATGTCCATCACCAATATAACCGTCCAGCGACATAATTGATACGTAACTAAGCTTCGCCATGATTCAATATCCTTCTATGATTCTTTTTCCGCTATCATAACCTTCTAAAAATTCTTGTCCATCAAGAAAATCTTTGTCCTTACCAACAACTGTTATTGCCAACCTATCTAGGCCGATTTCAGATCCTGAATTATTGACACTGTAAGTTGGCAATACAGCGTCCGTACAAACAGGTAGAGTCACTCAGTATACACTTATACGTTTGAACATATTTTAAAAGCGCTGAGTAATGTAAAATCATATTTAGGGAGTTGCTACAGCCCTTAATTAAATTTATATCGTTATCTCTAAAAGTTGCCAATTCTTGAGAAAATTGGGCAGATTGTTTGGTGAGTTTGACTAGAGAATCAAATGTAGTTTGGCATTGTGAAACTTCTTTAGATTTATTTTCGTAGTAGGTTTTTGTCTGTTGCAAAGGATTTTTCAATCGTGATTGAAAGTTGAAAGTGCCTATCGGAGAAAAGAGTCCAACAAGTTCTTCTTGAGAAAATAAATACAATGATTGAAGCTGGTTTTCAGATAAAACTCCAAAGGTAATCATATTAGGCTCATAATTTTCTAAAAAAGATTTGATAGAAGTTAATTTCATTTTGATGTCATTGGCAACACCCTCTAAGGATTCAGAAAAGTATGTATAGTGATAGTTTTTAAAAAGGGTACTTGTGCTGCTAAAGTAGGCGTAGGTGCTTATAAGCGATGAAAGTTCAGTTTTTATGTTGGCCACCAAATCACTGCTGTTTGCATAGCCAAGCTTAGAGACATCAGCCGAAGTTAAATTGGGCGATGTTAACACATACTGAATAAGGCCAGATAGATACTTATAGCGAGTTACAAAGTTGTTATAGACTTTATCTAGAGACTTTCTAATAAGGTAGAGTTTTAAATTTTTGTCTATTTGAGAAATTGAAAGGACTCTTTCTGCCAAAAGTTTTCCCTTGAATTCATAATGTTTTTTTACACAACTGGTAGTGTAAATTTTTTCTTCAGTTTTGATGACGGTGTAGCCATTTAATTTATAGCTATCATAGGACGAATCGCTTTCGCTTTGTTTTTGGAAAAAAGATTTAGCCTCGCTGCCAACGCCATTTAAAGTATTTTTCTCTCTGTTATCGTAGACACTTGCAGAACGAGACGCACTTTGATTTTCAGATTGTTCATCAGAGGAGTTCCTGACCGTTTGACGATAGGCCCCCGAGAGTTCTGTTTTTTCACGATCACAGACAACTTGCCTTTGAAAGATCATAGCTTCGCTAGCTATCCAAGAGGGTAGGTTGCTAAAATTAGACTCATTACTAAAACGTGTACGTAGCTGTGCTTCGACTCGTTGAAGAACAGCCTCTTCAGACTCTTTGGGGCCCTGGATGATCCATGGGGTTTCAATATTGTAATTGTTAGTCATCATGGGATTAATATAAGTTAGATAAACTTCAAAGGCTCTTGGGTCGCCTTGGTCGTCGTTTATTTGAGTTTGGGCTAAGGCCAGGGGTGAATTAAAAAAGTTTATGACGGTTAAAAATGAAATTAAAAAATGGAGTTGTTTCATAGGTATTTCCTTGGGTGTGGTTGTTTTTATTGTTGAACCTGTTGGCAGGGGTAAAAAGTTAGTTGATCAAGGTTGTCATTAATAATTTGGCCTTGATATCGATGATTGTACCAATCGCTTTCAGAGGAAGATCCACTCTCGTTCCATCGACCTTTGGTGGATGATTTCTGGGCCGATACACCGTCATCACTGACAGCAGCTCGTTTTGATCCGGTTGAAAAAGATCCTGAGTCAGAGTAGGAAGAACTATAGCTCGAGCCGCCTTTAAGCTGATTATTCCAGGTCTCAGAGCGGTATCTTTTTCTAGAGATAGTCACAGGCGTCGATGAACAACCGGTTTGAGCCTGAACTTGAACCCATCCCCCTTGAACCTTTAAATAATAGGGAAGCTGATCTCCTTGAGTGACGTGGGTCAGGAAAATTTCGTTTGCATAGGGGACTTCTTGTGGGCTCCAACTTAAGGCATAGGTGAAATGAGTTAGAAGGAATAGAGAAGTAAAAGTTAATTTATTAAAAATCATGATGGACTCCTGGGTTAGGTTTTTAGTAAGAATATAGAACTAAAGTAAAAAAATGAATTTTTTGAAGTTGAAATTGTTCCTGTTTTTGGAACAGCAACACGGGGCGGTTTTATGGATTATGTAGGTATGGGACTATCCGTACTGTCGGCGTCTATCTTTACGACGCCTGTATAAAGAAATCTCATTTTGAGAATCTGGGATAGTCTGGCGGGGGGGGTATATTTTTCAATATATGGCTTGATGGATTAGTTGATTGGTTAATCCATTATAATTGGTCTGTTTGTCCTGGTGAGCCCTTTTTTATTTGCAGCCCAGAAGAATATTACAAATAAACGACGCCGCGGATATACCGGGCGTCGTTTATTTTTTTTGTTTGTTAAGCGTTTACGGAGTTGTTTGAAGTTAAAATAAATTTCAGTTTAAATTTAAATTTAAATTTAAGTTTAAGTTTAAATTTAAATTTAAATTTAAATTTAAAACTTCGACTCTTAACTTCAGACAAAATTCAGACTAACTAAAGAAATAAATTTACGACGATGAGTCAGTAAATCAATCTGCTTAGTCGGCTTTGTTTTTAATTTCGGTGGCCTTAGTGCCTACCGCATCGGCTGCAGATTTTGCTTTGTTGATGCCTTTTTTTACAGCGCATTCCATTTTTCCATTTATCATTTCGCAAACTTCATCTTTGCCTTTACGGTATGTTTTTTTAACACCATCGACAGCCTTGTTTTTCATAGTCTCGCCTTTCTCTAAAACAGTTTCTTCTGCAATCGAGGAAAGGGCGGCTAAAAGTACGCATGATAAAATAACTTGAATAAGCTTCATAAAATCTCCTATTTCTAAATTTGTTTGTTATTGTACAAAGCAAACATAATACCGTTGATTTAGGCTTCTGCGGACGAATAGGTGAGATCTCACAAACCTATATGTAGCGAAAATCCCCACGCCGTAGCTATTTTCCACATTCTCAGAACCACACGGAAAGAATCTGTGTCCAGTGAGTCCTTTCAATTAGGCAATCTTAAGCATCTTACGACGTTCTGGGAAAACATCATTTGTCCAAAATTCGTGAAGCTCTATGTCTTCGGCGATACATAAAGACAAAACGATATGAAATGCTTCGTATCGCACCACACCTGGAGCCAAACAGGCTTTGCCCCTGTTTGGCCGTGCCTGTCTCGTCTCTGGCTATGTTTGTGGAGCGTCTGCGGTCCGCGTCTGATTTTTGTTTTCGCGTGCGGCTTTAATGTATTGCGCTTCCAGAGTCGTCAAAACAACGGAGTTGATAATTCCTTCGACCGTGGTGGTGCGCTGAAGTACGTTCGCGCTTCGACGAATGCCCATCAAGAACGGACCTAACACTTCCACCTTACCCAACTGCTGCATCAGTTTGTAACTGATATTGGCACTTTCGAGATTTGGAAATAACAACACGTTGGCGCCGCCCTTGATTTCGCAAAAAGGAAAAATACGCTCGGCAATTTCGGCATTGACTGCCGTGTCGGCCTGAATATCGCCATCCACCATCAGATCTGGTCGCATTTCGCGCGCCAGCTCGGCCGCTTTTTTCATTTTTGCCGGGGTGCCTGAACCGGCCGTGAAATTAGAATAGGACAGCATCGCTACCTTTGGTTTTTTTCCAAAGTACTCGACGATACGACTGCATTGGTCGGCAATTTTGGCCAGTTCTTCGCTGGTGGGATTGAAATTAACGGTGGTGTCCGACAGCAGCACGAAACGATCATCCGTCAGAATCAAATTGCAACCCGCCGCGATTTCATTATGACCGACCCCAATGATTTGAAGAATCGGTTTCACGGCGTCCGCATAGTTCTGCGTCGAGCCTGTCACTAGACCATCGGCATCGTCCATCATCACCATCATGGCCGAAAAATAATTTGGGTCCGACATTAAACGTTCGGCTTCTTTCAAGGTTACACCCTTGCGCTGGCGGAGTTTGTAGAGTTCTTGAACGTAGGTTTTGAATTTTGGATGCTGAGAGGGGTGAATGATGGGAATATGTTCCAACGCCGTCAATTCCAGCGCCTTGATTTTGTCGCGAACACGGTCCGGGTAGCCAATTAAAATGGGCTCGCAGATGCCTTCTTCGACCAACGTGCGCAGTGCTTTTAAAATTTTATTCGAGGTGCCTTCGGGGAAAACGATTTTGCATTTATGTCCGGTGGCGACCGAGTTTTGGCGCACGCGATTAATGGATGTTCGGATGAATGATTTAGAAGGGCCTTGAAATGATTCCAATCGATCTCGGTATTTATCCCAATCTTCGATGTTCTTAGTCGCCACGCCACTTTTCATGGCTGCTTTGGCCACGGCCGGAGCCACCCACAATAGAACGCGGGTGTCGAAAGGCTTGGGGATCAAATACTCGCGGCCAAACTTAAAACTTTTTCCACCGTAGGTTTCGGAAACGGCTTCGGGTACTGGTTCGCGCGTTAAATCAGCCAGGGCTTTCACGGCGGCCAGTTTCATCTCTTCATTGATTTGTGTCGAGCGTGTGTCTAAAGCCCCCCGGAAAATAGAAGGAAAACCAAGCACATTGTTCACCTGATTAGGAAAGTCAGAACGACCGGTGGCGATGATGGCATCGGCCCGCGCGGTGCGCGCACTGATGGGGTCAATTTCGGGATCGGGATTGGCCATCGCAAAAATGATCGGGTCCTTGGCCATTTTTTTAATCATCTCACCCGTGACAGCTCCGGCAACGGAAAGACCCACAAAGACATCCGCGCCATCCAGCGCTTCGCTGAGTGTACGTTTTTCAGTTTCCACCATAAAAGCTTCTTTGTATTTATTCATTCCCGATTTGCGACCTTTGTAGATCACGCCTTGGGAATCGCACATCATCAAGTTTGTGCGCTTTACCCCCAATGCGATAAAAATATTCGAACACGCAACGGCGCTGGCTCCGGCACCGTTCACAACCAAGCGAATTTGGCCAATGTCTTTGCCGGTGATATGACAGGCGTTCAGCAGGGCTGCGCCACTGACGATCGCCGTTCCGTGTTGGTCATCATGAAATACGGGGATATTCATTTCTTTTTTAAGTGTCTCTTCAATTTCAAAACATTCAGGCGCTTTGATGTCTTCCAGATTGATTCCGCCAAACGTGGGTTCAAGATTGCGCACCGCTTGGATAAATTCCTTGGGATCGTCCGTTTTGATTTCGATATCAAACACATCGATACCGGCGAATTGTTTGAATAAAATTCCTTTTCCTTCCATGACGGGTTTGGAGGCTAAAGGTCCTATGTTGCCAAGTCCCAGGACCGCCGTGCCGTTAGAGATCACACCGACCAAATTGCCTTTGGATGTATAATCATAAACTTTGCTTTCGTCTTTAGCGATGACTTTGCACGGTACGGCCACTCCGGGGGAATAGGCCAGGGCGAGGTCCTTTTCTGTTGCGCAAGGTTTGGAAGATATAACTTCAATTTTTCCAGGTTTACCCTTGGCGTGATACTCGAGAGCTTCTTTATCTAAACTCATAATGTCCTCTTTTGTTTCTAGGGACCCATTAAATGGACTTGCCTCGCTAATGTCAAATTCAAGCGAGGTATTGAGGTGTGGGTCAAAGTTCTTCAGCTGAAAATCAAGGAGCTTTGTGAAAGCACTTTGATGGCTTATGGGTGTCTATCTGTGGGTATGTGAATATTTTTTAAGCTTTTTCTAACCTATTCTTTGGTTGAGGTGTCTTAAGAACAAGAGCGACCATTGAAGGGCGCTCAAGGAAGAGGCAAGAGGTCTCTCTGGTAGATCAGGAGGATGAATGAAATGGATTTCTTTATGGGTCGTTATAATTATGATGCATTGTGGGTTTTCAGCGCTGGCAATGTCATCAGAAGACTTTAACAAGGAGATTGAAATGCTGACTCAAGATCAGTACACGCAGCACGTGGCGACGATAAATCAAGTGCGGGCAACAGAGGCCGCTGTAGACTTTGAAAACAAGTACCGTCGTCCGTCTCCGGCCAAATCGCTTGTGTTTTTTCCATTGAAACTGCGTCCGAAATTATTTGGCAAGCCAAAGACTAAAGTCGCCGTGACGACGCCGCCGGCAAATTCGAAAGTGAATAGTATTCAGCTCTATCGTGAGCAAATGCTTTAAGGTCCAGTTCGGAAAATTAACAAAACAAATAGTGCGCATTGTCTTTTGTAGGGGGGTTCATTAAAAAATTGTAAAATAGGGTGCCTTAGTTATCATTTTAATTGAAGAAATAAATGATAACTAAGGAGTTTTTATGTCCACCGCTTCTAAAGCTAAGTCTTCTCGTGACGTCGTGATTGTTGAAGGTTTCAGAACTCCCTTTGTTAAATCGGGAGACAAATTCTCGCAGGTGCATCCTGCCGATCTAGGCAAAACCGCTTTGAAAGCGGTCCTGGCTAAAACAAATTTAAATACTGATGAAATTGATGAAGTGATTATCGGGAACACCGGGAATCCTCCGGACGCCGTGAATATTTCGCGTGTGGTGGCTCTGGGGGCGGGGGTTCCACAAAAGACGTCGGCCTATACGGTTCATCGTAATTGCGCATCCGCACTGGAGAGTATCTCGCAGGGGTTTGAAAAAATCCGTGGTGGCACGATGGAGGTGATCATCGCGGGCGGTACCGAGAACATGACACAGATGCCGGTGTTGATGCCGCAAAAATTCCAAAAAATATTTATGGACCTACCACGTGCCAAGGGACCAGCGCAGGCGTTGCCGTTGTTGTGGAAATTGTTTAAGACGGACGTGAAACAAATCAAAGCGATGTTAACCGGTGATATGCGTAACGAATTGATGCCGACAGCAGCGGTCATGCAAGGATTAACAGATCCTTTTGTAGGGATCAATATGGGGCAGACTGCGGAAATTCTAGCGAAGGAATGGGGGCTGTCGCGCCAAACACAAGATGAATTCGCCCTTCGCTCGCACAAGCTGGCGTCGGCGGCTAAGGAAAAGCTTCGTGAAGAAATCGCTCCGGTGGCCTTGGGGCCGGATTACAAAGAAACGATCATTGATGATATCGGACCACGGGAAAATCAAACGTATGAAGCGCTGGCCAAGTTAAAGCCCTTCTTTGATAAAGAAACGGGATCGATCACGGCAGGGAATTCGTGTCCTATCACGGATGGTGCGGCGATGATCTTGATGATGTCGCGAGAAAAAGCGGAAAGTTTGGGGTATAAACCTCTGGCAAGAATTCTGTCCTATGGTTTTGCTGGTCTTGAGCCCGAGCGCATGGGGCTGGGGCCCGTGTACTCGACGCCCTTGGCGTTGAAGCGTGCGGGTTTAAGTTTGAAGGATATGGGGCTAGTGGAATTAAACGAAGCGTTTGCGGCGCAGGTTTTGTCCTGCCAAAAGGCGTTGGATTCTGATGAGTTTGCAAAAAATAAATTGGGTTTGTCTGCAAAAGTAGGCGAGTTGCGTTCTGAAATTGTCAATGTCAATGGCGGCGCCATCGCGCTGGGGCACCCGGTGGGCGCAACGGGAACGCGCATCACTTTGACGTTGATGAAAGAAATGCGACGACGAAATACGCAGTTTGGCTTGGCCACTTTGTGTATTGGTGGCGGTCAAGGTGGATCTATCATTATCGAAAACGAAAACTAATAACAACTAATGAACCAGGACAAGGGAATGAGCACTATGAAAAACAGTTTGAAACTGAAATACCAAAATGACATTGCAATTCTGGAATTAGATCTGCAAGGCGAGAAAGTGAATAAACTTTCGACTCCGGTCATGAATCATTTAAAAGACGTGATTGACGAGGTGGCACGCTCGAAAGCCAAGGTGTTTGTTATTCGCTCGTTAAAGCCGAAAATTTTTGTGGCTGGGGCGGACATTGAAGAAATTAAAAATTTAAAAACTAAGGATGAGTTTGAAAAAGCCGTCCGCGGTGGACAAGATATATTCAACAGGCTCGAGGATATGCCGCAGGTGACGATCGCCTCGATCAATGGGGCTTGCGCCGGTGGTGGATGTGAAATGATCTTGGCGTGTGATTATCGAATTGCTTCCGAGGACTCGTCCACGCGCATTGGATTGCCTGAAACTCAGCTGGGTATTATCCCGGGCTTTGGGGGCTGTGTTCGATTGCCACGTGTTGTGGGTTTGCAAGCAGCTTTGGATATCATTCTTGCGGGAAAATTATTGAATGCTAAAAAAGCCAAAAAAGCGGGCTTAGTTGACAAGCTGGTTCATCCTGGAATTTTGGAAGAAGAGACGATGAAGTGGGCCGCGCAACTGGCCCAAGAGGGCGGTAAACGTCGTAAACAGTTCAAGGCGCAAGGTTTGGTGAATACGATTTTGGAGGGTGGCTTGGGGCGCCGGGTGGTTTTTTCAAAAGCGAAAGAGGCCACGCTGAAAGCAACCAAAGGTCATTATCCCGCGCCGTTAGCGGCGTTGGATGTGATCAAAGAGACCTATGGCATGAGCGATCGTCAAAAGGCATTGGACATCGAGCGGACGTATTTCTGCGAAATGGGAATCACGGATATTTCTAAAAATTTAATTCACGTGTTTTACCTGACGGAAATGGTGAAAAAACAAACAGGATTGCCGGCGGGCAGTGCGGCTAAGGCTAAAGATGTTAAGGCCGTGGGGGTGCTGGGAGCGGGAACCATGGGTGGTGGTGTGGCCTACATTGGTGCCGACAAGGGCATCCAGATGCGCATCAAGGATATTAACTATGAAGCTTTAGGAAAAGCCTATAAACATGCCTCGGACCTATGGACTAAGCTGGTGAAAAAGCGAGTCATTGATAAATATCAAGCCAAGCAAAAAATGGATCTCGTGTCGGGTGGTATCGACTATGCGGGATTTAAAACGTTGGATGTCGTTATCGAAGCGATCGTGGAAGATATGAACATTAAACGCAAGGTCATTGCTGAAACGGCGGGGCAAATGCGCGCGGATGCGATCATTGTGACCAATACGTCGTCCTTGAGCGTGACCGAGATGGGGGAGGCGCATCCGAAGCCGGCTCAATTTGCGGGGATGCATTTTTTTAATCCCGTCGATAAAATGCCTTTGGTCGAAGTTATCCGAGGGCCTCAGTCCAGTGATGAAACGATTGCAACGATTTTTGAATTGTCCAAAAAAATGGGCAAGATGCCTGTCGTGGTCAAAGATGGACCCGGTTTTTTAGTGAATCGTCTTTTGATCCCTTATTTGAATGAAGCCACTTTTTTGTTTCAAGAGGGGATGGATATTAAAACGTTGGATGACTATTACGTAAAGAATTTTGGTATGCCGATGGGCCCCTTAGCCTTGATGGACGAGGTGGGGTTGGATGTCGGGATCAAGGTCGTCAAGATTTTCAACAAAGCGTTTGGTGCGCGTGTGCAGATACCCGAAGTGATGGAAAAAATTGGCAAGTCTGGTCGTTTGGGCAAAAAGAACGGTAAGGGTTTTTATAAATATTCGGACGAGGGCAAACGGCTTGAACCGGATGACACCATCTATGCCGAATTGGGTTTAAATGCACCGAAAAATCCCTACACCGAAAAGGAATGTATTGAACGCGGGATTTTCTCGATGATCAACGAGTGTGCCTCGGCTCTGTATGATGATAAGATTGTGGAGACGCCGGACGAGGTGGACTTGGCAATGATCATGGGCACGGGGTTTCCGCCCTTTCGAGGGGGCTTATGTCGTTACGCGGACAGTGTCGGCTCGCAAACGATTGCCACGGCACTGGAAGCATACTCGTTGCAACGAAGTACGCCCCGCTTAAAACCTATGGCGGCATTGAATGCCATGGCCAGGGATAATAAAAAATTCTATACATGAGAGAGAGGCGCGACCGCAGGGTCAGCGCCGCATGCCGAGCAGCGATTGTGTTTTCTAGTGATGTTGTGAGCGCTGATTGGTGCAGGCATGTTGCACGCGCAGGAAATAAGGATGCATTTTCTTGTTGAAGAACTGCGCGCGAATAAGCCACGCCACTCCGAGTGCATCATTAACAGGTAAATCGCAGAATCCGCTGTGAATGTAACAGGAATAATGGGACTCCATTGCAAATGATTCTACGGTGGAGCAAGAAACTTGATCATGATTCTTGAGGGCGGCAATTAAACACGAGCGAATCTTGGATAAAATAACCTGCCCCTTTTTGGAAAAACGATGGGCATTGTCTAGAAAATGATGGCAATATTTGTAGCCAAATTGAGTCAGGTAATTGTCAGAGTCGCAATGGAGCGTGTCGCTGAGTGCGCAATAAGCGGCACACTCAGATGCTTCGTTTTTGCACGCAAAATCATGCGCGTATAACTGGTTTTGGTTTTTACCTTGAGCGTGTGCCAGAGTTCGAGCGGAAAATTGCGCCAGAGTTTGTGCCTGAATTTTTATACATATACACAAAGATAAAAATAAAGTGAATAAAGCCAAAATTTTCACGTTGTGGAATATAGCAGCTCGTGGAGATAAGCACAAAGTCGATGTTGAAAATATAGATTTTTTACTAAGATGTCTTAAACGTATAGATTCTTATCTCAATAAAAAGAAGAAAGGGCGATTCTGTTGTCAACTAAGTAGACAGTTATCTTTAGAGAAATGTTGAATTTAAAGCTGTCTTTCTAAAACCGCATCTTAAACATCAAGATGGAAAATTTTGTTTTTTAATCTGCGGACGAGTATCAAACGAATGTCCATTATCAAAGGCAGCGATTGGTCGGGTGACTTGAATGTGGGGCAGGCTCTTTAGTTGCAGTTCAAATTTTTAGTGAAAATTTGGAGGATCACGTGATGTCTATTGTTTAAGACTCTTAGACCTGTCTAAGAATCAGACAGCTGTCAATCAATGTTCTTCTGTATATTTTTGGCTTTAAGGAGACCTATGCGCATTAAGTTTTTTATAGTCGCCGTTATTTTTACCAGTTCCGTATTCGCTAACAATGAGTGTATCTATTTTTACGGACCTGACAAACCGGAATTAAGAATGATTCACTATGCCCTGCGGAACCATGCTTTAGTGTCATCATTAACCCCTGAATTAACAAGAAAATCTCTCAGAAAGTTTATTGAAATTTTAGACCCCTCACGTTTTCTATTTTTAGAAAATGAAATAAAACCGTTAATAGATGTTGCGCCGGACGTTTTGGCATCAATTCACAGGGATGTCGTCAGTAATCCCAAACCCCAGTTTCACAAAGACCTTCAAAATATAGCCATCAGCCGCTTAGACCAATTCATAGAGCTTTTAAGAAACGATAAAAATACAAGAGATCGCATCCGCGCAGAACTTTCAAAAATTCAGCAGACCAACTCTTTTTATAGAAAGCCGACCGGCTACCCAAAAAGTCAGCAAGACGCTTATGAAACTTTTGTTCGCTTCATGGCGCAAACGGCGTTCATATATATTAAGACTGCAGAGCAACAGAAAATACCCATGACCAACTTAGAAGCATTCGTTATGGCCATTCGAAACTTCAAAGGTGAAATTCAGTCAGAACCCTATATATATGACGAATCTTTTTTACCGGCACTTGTAGCGAAGTCTTATATCATAAATTTGGATGCTCATAGTGACGTTTTACTTCCTAAAGAAGCTCGAAGTTTGACTCAAAGTTTGAGCGCAGAGTACTCGGGCATTGGTACGGATTTGGTTCCTGCCATAAAAGGCGTGCTTATTCACAACGTATACAAAGACTCAGGTGCGGAACATGCGGGCCTGAAGCCCGGCGATATTATTACGCACGTAGAATTAACGTCCGAACTGAAAGACTCTTTAAATGTACTTTACCCTAAAAATAATCCCGGCTCTAGTTGGTTACTCGTTCGCAACCTAGATCTAAGTACCTTTACGCAAGAAATCATTTTAGGAAGAGAAAATACGGTCGTTAAAATGAGAATTTTAAGAGACGGGAAACCCATCGAAGTTGAAGTCGAAAGACGTCTTATTTCCCAAGCGAACACGGGGTTGCATTTGGAAAATCACAACGTGCCAATTGGAAATGTAGCTTATTTAAAATTTGATAGCTTCTACGTGGGCTCGGCCGATCACGTGGCTCAAAAAGTTCGAAAGGCCAAAGAAAGTAATGCTCTTGGTTTTATCCTTGATCTCAGAGGCAATGGCGGTGGCAGTGTAAAAGATATGATTAAAATCCTAGGATTGTTTGTAAAAGCTGGCCCTGGGATAGTCATTAAAAAAAAGACGTCTGAAGCCGTCTTCCCTATAGCTGAGAATAATGTACCGGAATGGGACAAGCCACTAATGGTATTGATAGATAACGCGTCGGCAAGCGCAAGTGAAGCCTTAAGCGGCGTTTTACAAGATTATGGCAGAGCCATAGTGGTCGGGGCTCACGTAAGCTCGTACGGAAAAGGTTCGACACAAATTATTAATCCTGTGGGAAATGCAACTCTTATTAGGTTAACGACAAATCTTTTTTCATCACCTGGTGGAGGTCACAAGCAGTTTGATGGAGTGATACCAGATATATTGATTGAAACTCCTATGAGCACCGGTTTTAAATTTGAAAGGGACACAGGAGATGCAATTCGGCCACAGGATATCTCGCCCGTTACCTTACCGGAAATTTATATTCCTAATAGGGCTGACGTGATTAAGTCTTTGAAGTCTTTTCAGAGAAAAAAAATTATCACCGAACATGAAATGAATGAAGCTAACACCAAGGATATTGATTTATTGAAAACAGAGGCTTTACAGATGATGTCCGATCTCATCGGGCTATTAGAAAAGTAAAAAGAGGTAGAATGCAATGAATGAAGAAAAAACCTTTGTGTTAATGACATTTTTTTTACTATTAATTTTTCAACCTCTTTTTTGTTCGGCCGATTCAAATATGGATCCGTTCCTTATAGAGCAGAGCTACTTATTAGATGTATGGAAGCCGCCGCAGGATAACTTCGTTCCTTTAAAAATATTTGCTCATATGCGTTCTGGAAATCAAAAGTTAAATGACGATATTGAAGTCGGTTCCCTTGAATGGAAGGATGGGAAATGGCAACTTATCCTTAAAATTGGTGTTTGGGGGGTAAGCGCGTTTTCACGGGTGAGGGCTGCCGAATGGATGTCTGCTCGAGACTGGCAAATACAGGAAAGAGAACCCAATATAATTAAGGAAAGCTATTTTAGAAATACCTTTGAAAATTTGTCAGGAAATGATCTTAAAAAATTTCTTCCCAAGTCATTCGATGATATTCCAGAATTAGCGGAATTAATTCGCAAACAACTTACGCAAGTTGAAAGTATGTTTAACACTAGTTTCATTAGAACCCAATTCCAAGTGCATTTTATTAACGAACGTGATCTTGTTGCTCAAGACTTATGGCTCAATCCCGAAAATATTATCCCTAAAATCAGTGAAAGAATTTTCAGTGCCCAGCTAACCGCTAAAAATTTGTTTCTACCTTTGAATTATATGCCAATTCCAAACCCAGGTATAATCACCCCTGGATCTGGGGATCCTTATACTTGGGCACAACTCATGGCGCACGAGATATTTCACTTAATAAGTCGCATTCATTTTAATGATGGTTTTATTTTTTCTAATTATCCAATAGAAGGAATTATGAATGGTGGTCAACAGCATAGGTATCTACGGGATGTGAGCGGCGGGGTGGCAACACTACTCGGCTTAGAGCTAAATACTCTCATTGCGAGTCAAATAGATTTTAGAAATAGAACAATTCCGAACGCAACAACTGATATATATTCAATTGCTGAAAATTTTGGAAAGCCTAGCTACTTTACGGAAGCTATTTTAACCGATAACTTAAAGCACTATGTTGACGAGCCAGAAGAAATTCGGCAACAGGTTTATCGATACAAAAAAAGAAAACTGACTTCATGTTTAAATTTTTATTCGAATTAGAAAAATTAAACTCACAAAGCTCAGCTAGGCTGAGCAGGAGCGGACTTGATTTGTAGGGTTTTAGACGCGTATCTCATAGATTAGTCTTAAATAAGTCGAATCGGCCACATTCTATTTTCTTTACCAATTCTTTATTTTGATTGGATGAATTATTAACGTTTAAAGACAAAGATTGCATAAATACAATAGGTCTTTTTTGGTTTTGGATCGCTTTGGGGACATATATTTTGGTGAAAACTAGCTCATCGGTAAAAAGGAGGCGACGCCCAAAATTCCCACCTAGCAGAATTAGTTCATGCTCAAAACGGGTATCAGGATTGACTCGCAGAATGGTAAAGTTCTTAGTTTGCGTAAGCCTTCCAGAAATATTATAATATCCGCAGTCGTACTGCCAAGGTAACAACTCAGCCCCGTTACCATTCGAAACAAAAAGTCCTAAAAGGAAAAATACAAATTTAGTTTTTTTGATCAAGAGGAGTCTCCTCACAATTTTTAATAGACTCGTATAACTTTTTAATTTCATTGTTGCCCGGTAAGTTTAAATAATCTAAGGCAATGTCCTGACAAGCTTGATTTCTTAGATCTAACAACCTTTTACTGACTCCTTCTCCTTTATGCCGCTTTCGGATTTCCTCGATATCAAATGGTTTTTCATTATGAGAACTCAATTTGTCTATAATTTCATAGCTGGTCTCACCAGACGATCGATTTGCAAATAACTTGGCAAATATCGGAAATCTAGATCTATTTTCTTTAACCCACTTAGCATTTAAATGTCGGTTTATAAAACCTTCGAACTCTTTTTTAAGTATTTCGCCATTAGTCCGGATAGAATATACATCGCTTTTGTAAGAATTTAATGCCGACTGGTGATCGATTGAAAGAGCCAAGGCCTTTTCCCTCTCTACGATATCTTTGTATAATTCGACTCGTTCAGGGTAGTTAGTTTTTAAAAATAGATTCGGTAATATTTCATTTTTTAACTTATGCCATTCTTTAACAGCGGCTTCATTTTCTTTGTTGGGTATGATCTCTGGAGCATAACGCAAGTCTAAACCACATGAGTTACATTTTAGTTGGTCACATGTTTTTTCGAGGTCGCTAAGCCCAGAACTGGCTTGACAAGTTGACGGTTCGGACTTCGTTTTATGTTTACAAAAAGCTTGGCCAATATCCCGCATAAAGTATCCTAAGGTGGTAACCGGATAGGTGTAATCGTAAGTAGAAGTATCGATTAAATCTTCTTTTAAAGTTTTGATTGTAGCAGTTTTAGCTCCAGTTAGCACTTTGAACCATTTGGAATTCTCTGGGACTGCTCCATTAGTCCAAAAATTCGTCAGCTGGTTTTCATCTCCCGTTCCAAAGGCACATACATTAGAAAGATAATTTTCTTTAAGAAACCGAGGCAATTCTTCTAACGATTTCGGTTGACTCCGATTTGGATCAACAATTGTTGCACCTGAAAAGCAATGGCTATGAATGACGCGAATTTGTGTGTTTGGAAATTTCTTGAAAATTTTATTCAGTTCGGTGGCCGAAAGAGATTCATTTTCCTGGCACATAGTGTTTCCATTTGGCCACAAACAAACTCCGGTTTGCAATCCATGATCAGTAAAAAAGACCGTCAAAGTTTTTGGATTTTGTTCCGCTAGATTTTTAAATGCACCTAAAATATTTTCCTTTGTTGCTGGGACGGCATCAGGTAAACGTGATTTTTCTAATAAGATAAATCCGCTGTCGTCTCGTTCCCAATTATTATAGACATCGCGATCGGAATGTAAAATTTGTTTTGGGACACCAATTTGAGGCCCGCCAGCACTAAAAAATTTACCTTTTCCTGGAGAAATTACTTTTTGAAGGGCTAACAGTTCTGTTTCAAATTTCGGAGAATTAAATGTCGTTTCGGCTCCGCCATTAATATAAATATAGACATCTTTTTCGGAAGACAATGAAGGACTGGATAAGAAGAAGAAAAGGAGTAAGCTACTAAAAGACATTAGTTTAATTTTCTCATAATCGTGTTAAACTGTAATTGAGGAACTTAAAAGCCTAGGGCAATACTAGACTTAGTGCTATTTCTATAATTATCGAACCTTTGTGCTCTGAAAACCATTGGACAAAATTTTACTAAAAAAGTTCAATTGCAAATTACTCGATCAACAATCAAAACTTTATATTCAAAATAATTTCAGATGGCCTGAGCATAAATATACAAAACATGGGAGCGAGTGTCATTACCAACCTATCTAGGTCGATTTTTTAATTTCCATTGTATTGATACTGCTCCCAATCGGTAATCCAATATTTTATAAGTGTGCCAACTTCCGCGTATGGCCAATCTTGATTGGGAACTGTTTTCATTTTTTCGAGCAGGGGAGCAAGCTCACTGCGAAATCTATCGTCGTTAATCTCTTTCGAGTTTAAACGATCAAACAAAGACTGCAGAGGGCGAAACTCGGGACCAAGTATATGCATAACTGCACGATATTGATTTGTAAACTGCGTGACCTTGGAATTATTGACATAGTCAAACTGTCCCCAGTATGCTTTGTAGCGGCTATCCTTTGAGTCGAAAAGTCGAATAAAATGCTTTAGCTGTCCTAAATTCATTAAAAAACTATCTAAAGCCGCTTTATCAGATACTGTAATTCTTCCCTGTGCTTTTCTAACAGGGGCGATCGTCGGAGTGAGTGTTTTGTTTTTCTGATGAGTGCTTTCATAAACTATTGGAATAAAATAGTCTCCACCCTTTCCTGTGTTTGAAACTGCGCTTTCGTATTGCCCATTTCTGCCTAAATACGCCATTGTACCAGCATCGACTTGTCCAGTTGGAGACATTAATACAAACAAACGCAAATCAGGAATAATCGTTACTCTCTTTATGCCTTCCGGAGCTTCAATTGTTGTTGTGATGACTGCGGAGCTTACAAATTCTTGAATCGTGAACTGAGCCACGGCATCTTTGTCACCACGTTTTCTGGCTTCAGCGACTCTGGATTGATCTGCTTTTACTTTAGCTATGATTTTCTTAATCTCAGATTCGCCTTTCTGAGTGACGACATCGACGCCATTGCCGCTAGACTCGGCTGCAACTTTTACAACATATTTTTTTGGATCCGCATAAAATTTTGCGTATTCTCCTTCAGAATATTTGGGGTCATTAAGTTCTAGAGTTTCTGGTGGCGAGAAAATATCGCCGTTGGCATGTTTAGGTGAAAAGTGTTTAGAAATAATAGAAAAAAGTGGTTTAATGTCCAAAGTCCTACCACCCACATTAGAGAGGTAGACTTTTTTATTTTGAATCATATCAATGATGTCTAACGACGAAGCGGGCTCTTCGGCAGTCAATGTAGGGTCTTTCCCCAGGCGACCATCTAAAATCACTAGTTTAGCAGGATTTCCATAGGCGTCCCTTTGGACATCGATGATCTGTCCCTCTTCGTTTTTAATAAATTCATACGCAATTCCATGTTCGATGCGAAGTCCTTTTTTGTTTAAATTTTCTTTCTCTTTTTGAGTTAGTTCCAACGGAATTTTATAACCCAAATTTCGCTTAGGATTAGCTGCGCTATACCACACGCTCTCTTCTGTTCGAGAATAAATACTTGTTACCAAAGGGTGGTTTTTAGGGTCCACTCCCGATTGATTTAAGCGTAAATCTCCTTTTCGATCGATATATAAATCCGAGGCTTTCACCAGTGGCATTCCTGACTTCTCGGCGATTGTCACTACATCGGGATGAGCGCCGTTAAATGGACCAGGAGATATCGCAACTGAAATGCCCTCCGACTTACCTGTCCAATGTCTACCGTGGGCATCTAAATTTTTCTTAAATATTTCAAATGTTTTGTCTGCTTCAAGTAATCGATCGAACAACGACGTAAATTGAGGTAATACTTTTTTGTAGGCCTCGATTATAGAACGAGTGTTCGACGCACCACTTGGAGTTCCGCCATTGAATTCAAAGCCTAAGGCTTTCATGGTATGAACTGTAGTCAATGCATGATCAATTCCCACGACCGAAATAAATCGATAGCTTCTCATCTTTTCAGAAACCAATCCATTTTCAAAGTATTGATTGTTTTTGATATAACTAATCACATCGGACAAAACAGCATCGGACACGCCTTCGACAGCAAGAGGCCTTAAATCCTCAACAGTCACATTTTTTTTTGAGTAAAAAAGTTGTAAAAGATCGTTTTTAGCCTCAAAAAGAGCTTTCGTAGATTTAACAAGCTTATCATGATACTCACGCGAAATCGGCATTGGGATTATGTTCGTTTTCACGTAGAATGGCCTAATGCCACCGTTCCCGTCTTTTTCAGTAAATGAACCCGCTTTGTCCTGACCAAAAACCTTAGTTAACTCTCTTTTTATTCTTGCCAAATCTTTGTCGCTACGAGTGTTTAAGAACGTCATGAATGCGCGCATGTCTGCAGGCAAATCGGCCGGTAAATCCAGTGATGGATTTTCCGCTGGCATGACAATTCGTTTTCCTTCGGGAGTTCTAATTACCGATTGTCTTAGCGGATTTGCTTGATTGTAAAAATCCCCGCACGTTAGCGCTAAAGAATTCGAGACGAATAAAAGTAGTGATGCAAATACAAGTAAAAGAGATGTAGTAGCAGTTTTCATCTTCATATCCTTAAATAGTTGTTCTCGGCATAGAGCCCGATATAAACTTATAGAAGCCATAAATATGCCGGTTCATAGAAAATATAAGGGGATTAGACGGTTAGCTCGGATATGCAGGTGCTTACTGCGTTTAACAGGTGTCATCGTTTTAGACACCTCCATAAATCGCTCTTTCTGGCCTCGTTCTTCTTTTTGTGGCACTAGGTCTGCGCTGGATGCCTTTATGCTTATGAAAAGCTAAACCGAATTTAATAGAATTTCGAGCAAATAGATTGTCGCATCAAGTTTTGGTTTCGTGCGACAGAATTGAGTAACGCCTGGTTTAGTTCTTCGTTTGGTTTTTCGCCATAAAACAGCGCCGATTTTACTTGGCTACCTAATTTATCTAGCCAGGGATAACTTGGATAATCGGTGCCGGGTCTGTAAAATCGTGCTAAATCTGGTTCGTCTAGAATTAAGTCTCTCCATAGTTCGCCTAGAACAAAGTTTTCCATTCCCGCCCGGCCTTCGCTGTAATAATTCCAAGTTCCATTTTTTGAATTTACCGGTTCAAACTCTAACGTCCAATCTGCTTGTGTAATACCGACCTCTTTAGAAATCTCATTAAAGTAAGAATTTGCCTCTTTATAAATATCTCTCAATGGATTGTATAGATCCATTGGTTTAGAATAGTGACCAAATGGAAAGCCACTCTCGTTGACGTCTCCTGTGTAACGTCCACCTTCTGATCTTAAAATTATTAAATCTCGATGCAATTTGAAATGAGGCGACGACTTCATTTGCCGATACAAGCTTTTTGCTTGAAGACGAACCAGAAGCTTCGTTAGCCGCATATTAGGTCTATAGCGTGGGTCGCCTTTTTTTTCTAATGAAAAGGGCCCGAGGTTAGCATTTTTATCGTAAATCAAATGCCTGTAGCGTTGCAAATTTGGGCTTTCGAGTAGAAATTTTTTAAGTGAAGACGTTTCCTCGGCACTCAGGATGTCGTCATTGGCTCCATAAGCCTCAGGCCAGTTAGGGTACTTTCGCCAATTCGGCCTGGCCTCTTTTTCACGGTGGCATTTAAGGCAACGGGGGGGATTAACTTGAGAAAATTGGGGTTTGGAATTTGAAAAATCTATTTCGCGCAGTTCGAATTGACTTGAATCCTTTTTAAACTCCATCAATTCAATTTTGTCGAATCCTCTCTGGTTTTCGTCGCCATTGAAAGAGAGGATAGTTGTATCGCCATCGCCAAACATAATTATACGAGGACGCTCCGGGGTCGCGCCCTGGGAACTCTGACTGGATTTCATTAAGACGAAATTTTCGCGATATCTTTCTGGTAATACAGAAATCAATTTATCAATGGTTGTGATATTTTGACTTTCTATAGCGCTTTTAATCCACTTAAACGTAACGAGAGGATACTCGCCTTGGGGTTCCATACTAAACAAAATAGAATTGGTGAAAACTATCGTGAAAAACGTCATCATGGCTATCGCGGAATGCTTTCTTTCCATATATTTAAAATACCTGCAAGATATGCCAATATCTCGAAATGATACATTTCAAATTTAAATCAATCTTGAGAGAAATTGGACTGAAAATGTAACCACCCTGATGCCCAAAAATGTTGGCAACCCACAAAATCATATTTGTCGTCACAATGATTTTTATTTGCTTGGCTACTAAAATCCAAGATTCCATATTTTGTATTTGCTCACTACACAGTTGCTATGGGAACCATCATTGCTATTAACGTCATTGCCGCCAATATTAATGCAATTTACGGAAGATGGATTGGCAAGGCCTATAGATGATCCTGACTGAGAAGGTTAGCTTTGCCCCTTCCAAATTAATTTGGAATCCTTAGGGAGTTCGAAATTAGATGAAAATACAAATTTTGCATTTTTCCCAATTGTTATCGGATTATTTGAGGTCAGTAAGCACGTCTTTTCTGAATTTTGAGCAACGTGATTTTCTGATGTCGCTGTGTTTGAATTTGTACTACTGTTATCAGACGATGTATCTTTTTGTGTTGATGACAGATTTTGAGTGTTAACTTGAAAGGCTGAAGGGCTGCAAGCACTCAACAACAAAAATCCTAAACAGAAAATATTTTTTTGTTTTCACTAAAAAATAGAACTAATGAATGTTTCATTTTCGCCTCGATTTTGATAATTACAAATTATAAAAGCAAGTGTTGTGCTTATCAACCCAATTAAAATCGAGGTTCTACAAAATGTTGGTTTTCACGAACCTTTTTGATGGCTTCGGCTTTGGAAATACCCTCAGCAGAAACGAGTAAATCCACAGCCAGTTTTCCCATCATGGAATAGGGAGAGTAAGCTGTTACAAAATTTACTTTGGTCTGTTCCATATATTTAACAGAATCTTCTATTTCTGTTAAAACTTCATCAATAATAGAATCATAGGCATTACGTAATGTTTCCTCTTGGCAGTAGGCATCGCCATCTAGCTTTTTAACGACGCGAATGTTTTTGTGCTGAAAGATACGGGTGGGATTGTCGTCAACGATAATAACTTTGCCTAATCGTTCATCGAAGAAGCGTAGATCTTTTGCAGATGAAACAATAACTTGACCAGCCTCTTTGGGTTGAAGAATTAGTTCTTTGCCAGTGAGTACGGCCGATATTTCAGACATCGAATAGACGTCTTGGCCTTCTTCATTTTTCCAATTTTTTAAATTTTGAACCGTTAAATTTTGGCTATTAGCTGAAAATATCGCAACGACGCCGCCTAGGTCTCTTATTTTTCGCATTTTAGCTTTAATGTTCTTCACGGTAAAAATTTTCTTAGGTTTTCCCGCATACGAGTAGTTTACATTTGCACACTCGTTGTCTGATCTTAAGCCTTGATCGTATAGTGTCTCATCTAAATCAAATACGATGATAAATTGTGCTGCTTCAATTTCTGCGCGATTCACACGGACTAATTGATCGTCTTGTACCAATTTTAAAGCTCTATCAAAAATTTCCTGAGGACTTACATCTTCAGATTCCATAACGAGATCCTTAAATGTTCTTTGGACCTCAATCGCCTGCAAACGTGAAAGCTGATACGTTTTCATGAGCTTGTCGATATTAAAAAATACACCATCTTTCCGTTTTAAATCTCCATAGGCGTCAGTCCAATCGGGAGTATTAGTTAAGATAAAATCTTTCACCGTTAAAGAACTAGAATGACTTAGAAGGGAAGCTAAAAGTGTTAATACAAGAGCTGAGGAGGTGAAAATGTTTCTATGGCTAGATAGCATAAGGGTGTCCTTTTTTAATTCATAGAGAACAAAATGCTAAACACAAGCCAACTGAGACGGAGTGAGAAGCACTTGGGGGACTTCTAGCGACTATTTTCTTAACAGTAAGAGCCGATTTTAAGAACTCGATACGATATTGCCGCCGAGATGTCTGGATGCCGGGATAATAGAGAACTTAGGTACATCGGCGGTAGTTTTTGAGTATGTAATTGGTATCATTATTCTTTATCGAAAAATCCCGGTGCGGGAATACTGTCGTAAAACTACTCGCCAAACTCACTGTCCTGATCTTCTGGGTTGAAGATTTTCAGATTTCAACGATTTTATTCGGCATTTATTTCACTATAAATTAAATTTTAGTAACAATCCCGGTACGTTATTGATAAGTAACCCAAAACTTAACAAGAGGAGACAACATGAAGGCATTACTCATCACCCTGACTTTGATCATTTCCGGTCTGGCCCACGCCGATCTTGCAGACAACGCGTTTGCTAAAGTTCAGTATCTAGAAGTAGGTATCCTGGACATACAATCTGTAACGTCAAAAATCAGATTTGTACCGGCATCGCCCACGAACGTTTCTTATTATGATGGGTATATCATCGTAAATGCGTTGGTTGAAGGTAATTTGTGTTCGGCGGCTCCGTCTTCATTTGGTACTCTGCAAGTGACTGAAGGGAAAATCACGATTACTAAGTTAGTGGCTGGTCGCGCGTGGAATAGTCAAACGATGGGTTGCCTACAATATTCTAAACCAACTCGCGTTTCATTCCCTGTTTCTATAGGTTGGTTAGTCGCTTATGGCGATGGGCTTAATCAAACCCTGACGTACTTCAAAACAGTCGGCACGAATCAAAAACTCACACGTATTTTAATCAACGCACGCGCCTCTCAAATTCAAGTTTCTGTAAAAAAATAAAGTCGTAATACCAACCTATCTTTGTCTAGATAGGTTGGTATTGACAGTTCCTTTATAGGCATTAGCACCCAGTCATTTGGTATTGACGCCCTTTCCACGATTGGCATCGCGCTTGAGATGGTGGTAAATAATATATTTCTGTTTTATTCTTTGAGCGGAAATCGATATGTTTCTGAGGCGCAACGAATTCCGCCATGGCATTCAATTGTTTGGACTGAGGATCTCATGGGATAATATTCGTAACCAAGGTTTTTATATATTCTGCCAATAGCTTGATCTAGTTCCGGGATATTATTCCAAGGGACCAGAGCTATATTGCCAGACAGTATTGAGTTTGTCCCGAAAAAGAAGTTCTGCTTTGCCATGGTTGTAGAAAAAAAACCATATCCAGGAACTTCACGTGTTGTGTAACCGTGAATCTCAAGCCATCGCCGTGTGTGTAACGATGCCAGCTCGTCTGCGACCATCTGCTTTGGGTCCATCTGAGTCAGGACCTCTAGCAATTTAATAGTAGAAGCTGTAAGCGGTTTGTGCTTGGCTTTTTCTTTATAGAAGGCAAGTAATTTTTGTTCTAAAAACTTTACGTAGTCCACGTCAGGTATTTTCCTTTCGTAAGGAATATTTAAAATTTCTGTAATTAAGGCTATAGGAGAGCGAACTAAAGCTATCTCAGAATTTGTGGTTTTATCTACAGCCAGTACAAGGTCTAAATCTATATGGAAGGAGCTTTGACTCATTCGAATTTCTTCTCCAACTAGTTTGGGCACTCCTACGACCAGAACTTTTTTGCTAAAGCTAGCCTCTAAAAACTGAATAACTGATTCGTAACTAAGACCTTCTCGCATTATATAATATACGCTATTCGCTCCTATCAAAATATTTCTATCTCCCACAATTATATTTCCTCCATCTAAATCAAGGATATAATTTTTTGTATCTATTTTATCAGATTTTTTTAATTGTTCTGTTGCCAGCGAGTCATTAAATTTTCTAAAAATGAAGGTGCTTAGTTTCTTACCATTCTCGAAAGGTTTTGAGTGATCTTGCGCCCATATATTACCCAATTCTACTGCTGCTTCTGCTGGCGTAAGACCTGTGAGCCAGGGATCTTTGCTGTCATAAAGGATAATCTTTATTCGACTTCTAATTTCAGCTGGCACTTTTTGCATCGAAAGGTTCATTTTCTCCTCCATTCCTGGAGCTACTATGACGATGATTTCTAATCCTGGAATAAGTCTTAAAGCTACATACATATCTTGAAGAACGGCAATGCTCATTTCGCTATCGCTTAAATTGATTCTTATCGCACGTAATTTTTGTCTTCCATTTTCTAAAGATAATTTTAGATTTGGAGCATATGAGAACATCATTCTGTCGAACTTACCGGTGAATCCATCTGCATTAAACATCTCATTTTGAGCTTCAACAAAAGCGGAATCACTCAACCCCAAAATTCTTTTCAAGTTATCAATTGTGACGTCCAAATGAGGCGGCGATATAGAACGTTGCTTTGAAAAAGCGGCAGGTATATCAAAATTCAAAACTTCGTGCTGAGTTCTTTTAGGAGCGTAGAAACCAATGCATGTTGATCCATGAGACAAGTTTGTGATGATAAACAATATAAAAAAGAGCCGAATATTCATGACTTACATGATAGCAATCGAGCAGCCATGTCTTAAAATGATACAATTAACCACTTTTTATAAAAATGAGTCTCTGCACTGTTTTATGTTTATGGCGAGAAGAAAATTAATTTTTGGATCAAAATTGATAGCTTGAAAATAATAGAAATCTCGAGGGCGGTTACTGCCATAGTAAATGAACATGTGAAGTCAGGCGTCTAAAGTTTGGACACAATATTTCACCTTTCAGTACGTTCTTCCCGAATAATGTCTCCATTGTCTCTTTCTACAGAGCAGCTCTTGCTGAGTTAAGGAAGCTAGAATTTTTATCTATCCATTTCTCTACTATGCGAATTTCTCTAAAATAGGCGTTATTGATTCGACTAGGTTGTTCAGCTGAGTGATAATTTCTTTATGCGTAGTGGTTTAATCTTTTGCCCATAGATTAAACGATTCGTATTTTTTCATTTTTTTTATAGCCATAAGGTATTTCGTTAGTATTAGATGCTACTATGAAAAAAATATTAGTATTACCTTTGTTTTTGTTTCTAAGTGTTCACTGCGCCGAGAAAAAGACAAGAACTGAAACTGTTGCTGCACCCGTAAATTATTTTGAAAATATGGACGGTTGTTTTTTGCTCTATAACTTAAAAACAAATACGTTTGAAAAGGTCCTCGGTGAGGAACGCTGCCGAAGAAAGTTCCCCGCGTGTTCGACATTCAAAGTTCCACTGGCTGTGATGTCTTTTGATTCGGGCGTATTGAAAGACGAAAATGTAGTTCTGAAATGGGATGGCAAAAAGGACACTCGTGACGTAGCAAACCAAGACCACAATGCCAAAACGTGGATGAGTGATTCGATTGTTTGGTTTTCACAAAGAATAACTCAAAAACTTGGTAAAAAGAAATTTCAAAATTATTTGAATACTTTTGATTACGGAAACAAAGATCTTTCAGCAGGGATTACTGAGGCGTGGCTGGTTTCTCCATCCGATAAGAGACCGGCGTTAAAAATTTCTGCCTACGAACAAGTCGAGTTTATGAAAAAGCTTTGGACCGATCAATTGCCAGCGTCGCCTCGAGCTATGCAGTTAACTCGAGACATTACATATATCGAAACATCTCCAAATGGTTTTAAACTGAATGGAAAAACAGGTTCTAATTTTCACGATAAGCAAAAGAAAGTTCACTTGGGCTGGTTTATTTCCCATATCAAAAAGGCTGATCAAGAATACATCGCTGTTGCGAACTTTAGTGATTTGAATCCAGTTGAGAATAAAGGCTACGGAGGTTTAAGAGTTCGCGAAATAACGAAGAAAATTCTTTTTGATAGCGGATTATGGTAGTTTCTAAATCATGAAAACACATTTCATGATTTCCTAATTGCGAAAATTTGATATTAGCAAATATACACTATTCGGCCATTTTTTTTGCTTGCTCGTTAATAGGGAACGTAATGCTTACTGCGCAGTTTGTGAGCCCGGCATCATTTGTTGCAATGTCTTTACACTGCTGAACAAATTGCTCAAGATACTTTTTGTCCTTTGCAAAAAATGGTGACTCATATCCAAGATCTTGTGCGAATTTTGGGGTTATTGATGCATAACCGGTTTTTGTTTTCTCAGATTGTTCAAATCTTTCAGTCGCAAGTCTTTTTGAAAACTCTTCGCTGAGCTTTGCCGCTTGCCATAAAGATGTACCTGCCTTTACAAGTGTCATTGTTCCATCATGTCCCAAAACCCATTGAGAGCAGTTACAAGACACCTGTGCTTCAAGTTGCTTAGCGTGAACGAAGCATGACGATATCAAAATAAAAACGGCTATAACGGTCTTCATATTGTTCCTTATTGTTAAATAATTAGTTAGTTATTGCAGGTCCAATCGGTGGTTACAGTGTTGATGCGTGTTCTGATCACCTTCTCTTCTGTTTCAACTGAATGCTCCTTCAAAGTTATGGTAAAGCTAAAAGTATGCCAGCTTAGGCAAAATATAAAGGTAATGGAAGACATAGGGATTCTCAAAATAGAGCATTAATAGGCTCTGTGTCCAAGCTATTGACACAAACCCTTTCTCAATCCTTTTCATTTTCAATTGGTTAAGACAGTTTTTTTGCAACCATTACAGGATATGGATTTTTCTTATCTACTTCTTCTGCGAGGGCTTTGTTTTTCTATCTTATTGTTCACGCAATAACGGCTGTGGAAGCTGCTTTAACGGCCTCGATTACAAATGGACGTTTAGACTTCGGTACGTGGCAACAGATATTCTATGCTGAATTTGATGGTCAGCGGGATAAACGTGTACTTGTTTGGAAATTGATAACTGTCTACATATTGGAAGTACCCAATAACGAGAAGAATTCCAAAAGCCGCAAGCCTAATAATCTTCTTGGGATCAAAATTTGGTTCGATCGTCTTTCACACGGGTGTCCTTCTTAGTCAGGAAGCGTCCTCATTTGATTGACGGTTTTTCTACATTTTAGTCTCGCAGATTGATCCAAAATGATATGAAAAGCTCGATTATCGGAGGGTTTCTGATGTCGAGAATAGTTTTGAACGATGACCTATAGGGTCAGCTCCAAGCATGCTAGTGGATCTCGGCGTGGAGAATATCGTGCTATCGGAAAAAGTAGTGGTGGATCCACAACGAAGATACACATGGCCAGTGATGCGCATGGAAATCCGCATGGCCTTTATCCGTCCTAGCCGTGTGCCTAAATGAGGTTTCCCAGTGAAATTGATTCTGTGATAGGTGATTTTATGTTGTGGCTCTATGCTTGAGTTTTTCTATAATCGGAAGTGGGTCGAGAACACAATAAATCTTATCTATCTTCTTTTAAAAAAACGTTCTTCCTGGTATAGACATAGCGCGCCTAAAAGCTGCGAATGTGAGGCTCTTTTGAAATTTGATAAGTTTTTTCTATCTGACGATCTTTTACGTAATCTTAATGACAATGGATTTTTCCGCACCACAGATATTCAATTTAAAGCGATTCCATCGATTATGAAGGGTGAAGACGTATTGGCGATTGCCCAGACGGGTACTGGGAAAACGGCTGCATTTGCTATTCCGATTATTAATGCCATTCATGTGCAAAAAACTAGTAAGCGTTCGATCGGTGTTAAATGTTTGGTAATGGTGCCTACGCGCGAGTTAGCTCAACAAATCGGTGACGTCTTTAATATGTTATGTAAACATACAAAAGTAAAAGCCTTCTCTGTCTTCGGCGGTGTTGAACATGATCGTCAAATTGAGAAACTGCAAGACGGTCTCGATATCGTGATCGCAACCCCGGGACGCATGTCTGATTTGATTCATCATGGGCATCTTGATCTGTATCATGTAAATACTTTGGTTTTGGATGAAGCCGACCGTATGCTGGATTTAGGTTTTATCGACGAAGTTAAAATTATTAAACGTAAATTGGTTCAACGCCATCAAACCTTGTTCTTTTCTGCGACTATCAATCCTGAAATTAAAAAGCTGGCGTATTCGCAGGTTAATTCAAACGCGATACGTATTCAGATTGCTCCGGAAGATCCTATTTCAAAAAACGTAACTCATTTTGTGATGTTTGTTGAAACCGAAGATAAACGATTTTTCCTTGCCGAGTATTTGCAACAAAACCCGGACGGAAAATTTGTAATTTTTGTACGCACGCGTGTGCGCGCCGAGCGTGTGGCTAGTGCCATAGCTAAAGTTAACATCAGTGCCTTAACCATTCATGGCGAAAAAGAACAACAGGAGCGCACTGAGGTCATGAAGCAATTTCGCGCTAATGAAAGTCGTATTTTGATCGCGACGGACATCAGTGCTCGCGGTATTGATATCAACGATGTGACCCATGTCATTAATTACGATCTTCCTGAGAAACCGGAAAACTATGTTCACCGCATCGGCCGTACAGGACGAGGAATGAATAAAGGAGTGGCTGTTTCGTTCTGTAGTAAAGAAGAGAAACCACTTTTGGAAGAAATCGAAAAACTAATTATGAAAGAAATTGTCGTATTCAATGTCAGTAAAAATGAATACAAAGCCATCATTGCTCCTCCCCCAAAAAAGGATATGAATTTTCAAGAAATGATCGAATTCGAAGAAAGCCTCATGCAGCCAAGACGTAAAAAAAAGCGTAAATAGAAAAAAACGTAGATAGAAAAACGTAGATAGAAAAAAAGCGTAAATAAAATAGCTCTGAACAGATGGCTCGGCTTAATGACGGCTTGGCAATAGCCGTATAGCCAGGATTGTGGGACTCGGTGTATTCACATTCTTTGATGCTGTCGAACAGCCAATTTATTAATCCCGGTCCTAGTCGGTATGGTTCTGAGTTTGCAAATGAAATAGTTTAGGGTTGTTTATATTAGCGTAGGGAGTTTATGGCTACATCTTTGGCTATTTTTGTATTCATTGTCTCGTTTAGTCTGTCCTTGCTGGCGACTGAAGATTCTATTGACCAATTTAGGCAATGTGTAAATTGTACTGTCGACGATTTAGACAGATTTTTTAACCAGACGGACACTCCCTATGAGTCTTTCCGTCTACTTCATAGTGAAAACAGTAAGGGACCTGTCCTGTTAGTGCATGGACTTAGTCATTCTCCCTACTACATGAAGGATCTAGCTAACATGTATTATCAACAGGGCTACGATGTGTATGTTCCTTTGCTTAAAGGGCATGGCAACGCCTATGAGGCTCTAGAGACCATTCATCACTCTGAATGGCACTCACAGATCGAATCTATATTCGAACAACTCAGTCAGAGGTATTCAGATAAAATTTCGTTAGGTGGTTTTTCGAACGGTGCTTTGTTATCGACCGTAAGCACACTGTCCGAGTATTCACGAGACAAAATCAGTTCCCTTTTGTTGATCTCACCGGCATTTAAACTGCCGTTATCAGTACGTTTAAAGCTGAAAACAGTCGTGGGATTTGAAAAGTTGGTGGCAGTTGCAAAATGGAGTGTTCTCAAGTCGTCATTTGAAAAACTACGTCGCTTAAAGGTGGTCAGTGGTATGTCCGAAGGAACCCGTGGGCCGGTTCGGTATAACGATACGCCACTCAATGGTGTCCTTCAGGTCAACAAAGGAGCTGCATTGATGGCCGAGCGTTCTAAAAATCGAGCCATTCGAATTCCGACTGTTATGGTCCTCTCATCAGGAGATACTTTGATTTCAAATCGGTACGCTGTCGATACATTTAACAAATTATTCGCGGGCGAAAAACATTTAATTTGGTTACAAAGCCCAGGCGATCAAGTTGAAAAAACTCCGAGAAATGTTTCGCCACAAAATCTATCGGTAATTACCGTTGACTCGTTGGTTGAACATACGATCACGCTTAATAGAAATAGTCTTGCTCGTCCCAGTGAAGGCAATCCCGTGTATCAAGAAATGGAAAAACGAATTTCTGAAAAAATTTTGAATTCAGGAGTCAAAAGCTGTTTGTTGTTTTACTCAAAATAGTCTTTTTATCTGTCAGGAGCGAGGACGAATTTTTTAAATTTTTGCCATTTTGGATAAAGCCTATTTGTCCATACCAACTGTGTGTCCATACCAACTGTGATTGTGTCATTACCAAATATCATTACCAATGTCATTACCAACCTATCTAGGTTTTTGACCCATTTCTTGAATAATTCATTTATGTTCACAGTGTTTTAGACGAGGCCTGGGAATTAGGAAAGGGGTTGTGCACAACAACGATGTCAAATTATGAGACACCTGACGATCAGGTGTCTCATTTAGATAGTTGGAAAAACCTTAATCCCTCTGTGCGTCTATCCAAATGGCATACTTTTAGCATCGCTTTGTAAAAGACAGCACTTTAAAAACGGTTTGAATATTTCAATTTAAAGGAAGGTTGAGCTGTGTCTGAGAAGAGGGTTTCCTTTTTGAAAAATAAATTTGAGGAAATAAAGCGAATGAATTCATCATTTTCCATTCGAAGCTTTGCCATTCGTTCTGGAATCAGTTCTGGTTCCATGACAGAGATTTTAAATGGCCGTCGTCCTCTTACCAGAAACATGGCTGAAAAAATCGCTACGAATCTTAACTTAAATCCCACTGAACGAAGTCTTTTCTTTTATGACCGACAAGATCAACAGTCCTTAGGAATAAAGAAAACTCGATTTTTAAGTAAGGCTCAATTTCAGTATATTACGGATGCTTCTTATTTTAGTTTTCTCTCTTTAATGGATACATCTAACTTTGAAAATGATTTAAATTGGATTGCTAATAAACTGGGAATAACAACTGAAAAAGTTCAAACTATTATTTATAGATTTAAAGAGCTGAATATAATTATTGAGAATGAAGGTAAATTAAGTAAGACCAAAGATATGTTTTCGTCAACTGATGATATCAAAGACGAGTTGGTTGCCGAAGCTCATAAAGAGACTCTTAAAGCGGCGCATAGATCTTTAAGTGAGGATGCTCTTGATATGCGTGATTTTACTTCGTTCTGTTTCCCTGTCGACCCATCCTTAGTGAGCGCGGTAAAAGAGCGCATTCGTCTTTTTCAAGATGAAATTGCTCTGTTAATGAAAGGACAAAATACAACAGAAGTTTTTAAGTTAGCTATTCATTTATTTCCTGAAACTAAGATTGAAAAAGAAATCAAAAGGACCACTTATGTGCATGAGAAAAAATTTAAGAAATCTTAAAATGGTCGTTGTCTTTAGTTTATTAGGATTCATAGTAGAAGCTCAAAAAGTAGGGAATGGAGGAGGTTTTGATACAAATCAGACCAGAGTTATCATTGATAGAGTCGCTTTTGTACTGAAGAATAGCCTATTTCAAAGTTCGAGTCCGATTAATCCTGAATGGATTACAGCTTTAGAAAATACAAAACAAGTATTTAACCTGCATGACCAGGCGTACGCAGCAATCAGTCGATATATTATTGTCACTCAGAGCACAAAATTAAGCGAAAAAAAATACACCGTATGTCTCATCGGAACAACAGAGTCTTTTTCTTCAATTTTATCTCAGAATTCAACAGGCGAACTAATAAAAAAAGTTTCAGAGAAATTAGTAACACTGGATTCTTTAGAGAAGTCCGAGCGAAATCAAGTTATTTCAGACATAAAGCGAGGAATTGAATCCAAGCTTATCTCCACGAATTGCATTACAGAATAAAGGAGAATAGCTTTATATAAATTTTTATTCGCCTTTTTCCTTTTTGTTCAAATCACAAACGCATTCACAGTTGATCAATTCAAAGCGTTAGCTTTGGAGATGGTGGATGATTTAGAGAATGTCTATGGATCAAGTTATGTGGATAATGGAATTATTTTTAATTTATCTGTATATAGAAATTTGATTAAAAAAACTAAAGTTGTAGTACAAAATCAAAAAATTATAAACGTTTATCAAGAGGTGAATACTTTTGGAAATATTGTTTCTATTCGCGAGCTTGTTGATGCTGTTAACTATTTCCCCAAAGAAAATACTATTCATTTGTATCATAAGGCTTGGGATGACAAATATAAAAAAAAGGAACTAAATGATTTGAAAGTTTTGATTCATCACGAATTTATTCCCTATTTTACAGGTAAGGCAGGCAGAGATCATAAATATTCAAAAAAAATTCGGGCTATTTATAATCCCAGATTTTCATTCGAAAATTTAAAACCTGGATTTTATGAAGTTTTGTATTTTGATGACCCGATATTTTCAGTAACGAGTTATTTCTATTGGATGTATGTTTCTTTTGACAAGCATACGAAGCAATTATCTTTACAAACGGTAGAAGACCCCCTTAAAGGAGTATGGTGTTTTGACTGTTATTTCCTACCTGTAAATTATGTTAGGCTTGATGATATTAATAATAAAGGTCTCGCTCGGATTTCAAGTCAATCGGTAGTGTTAAGTATGACTAAAGAGATGGGCATTTTTAAAGGGTTTGATGATGTTCATGGGTATCCCTATGTGAAAATGTTAACAGAGGATAGCTTTGGCTTTGGTTTTATGGATGCTGATTATAAAGGTAGTCTAGAACAGTGGACAAGTCAGAATACCATTGATTCTAGACTTGTAGTTTTAACACGCGTAAGCGATGTGAACGGAGCTAATTGGCTCAAGGAAAATAAGAAAATTCCTTTTGGTGGACTGCGTTTTTCAAAGGAGAATAAAAGTTGTGAGGACGTTCATCGTCAATTAATCACTGAAAATGTGAATCTTTGTAATACTTATGCCACTACCATTATGAGAGGTATTGATTTAAATTCTTGCCAAGAAAATAACGTAAAAATTATAGATGTTAAACAAGGACGCTCAAAGAAAATGTTTGAGAGCTTTCATTGTGCGTATGTTTCACAGTTGCAACCTGCATTTGTGGGCATCCCTTCAAATATCCAAAGTCAATATCAGACGGTAGTGGAAAGTTGGCAGTATCTTTTAGAAGAACATAAATATTATAGCCGGTAAGAATTGTTGGCGCTATAATTAGCGCTCCAGTTTTGGAGCATTTTCATCCGGAAAATTTATAAGAATTCTATATCTTTAGGATAAAACAGGATAGGAGTTGATATGAAACTACTAACTTTATACCTATTGTTTTTTATTGGTTTAGATTTTTCTTCGGCTTCTACAAATCGATGCGAGGCATTCTATTTGCCGAAAAAACAAGGCAGGATGTCTCAATTTATCCCCTCAGAAGTGTATCGAAAGTCAGTCATAGTGCTTGTTCAAAAAGAGTTGGAACACAGACGCTCTAGTAGGCAATCTTTATCCTATAAAAAAAATCGAGCGGCTGTCATTGGTAAAACTGCCCTTGTTAATTTGGGATACTATAAGGTCCTAGGCTTTGTTGGATATTTACCTGATATTGTGAAATTAAGCATTTCTCGATTGTCGGATGCAGATTTGCATAGACTGTCTGCTAGACAGAATAATTTAAGTCTTCAGGAAATTGATCGGACTCTGAAGCCATTTCATCAGTATGTCTCTTATTTTTCTTCTGTTGTACGTTGGGTCGGGACAGGTCTTTTTGTATTCACTTTGGTTGCTAATCACCAGGCAGTAATTGGTCAGTCAATACTGGCCTACGAAATGGTAGGGTCTGGAATGGTAACCAAAGAAAAACTAATAGAAGTTCAGAGTCAGCAGTTTTCTGAAGAAAGCGTTCGCCGTCAGGCCTTTCAAAGCTGGAAAGACGGCTTTAAAGCCTCGGTGGGACGAGATCCAAATCCAGAAAAATATCCTGAAGATAAAGCCGAATGGGATTTTCAATGGCGATTGTCTAGAACGGCCGCTATGTCGTCTCTTCAAAATCAGTATTGAAATCGCGTGCTCCAATCCTGGAGCGATTTGATCCTGATTTTCTATAAGATCCTCGGGGTGTTGATGTAAATTGAAACTACAAACCCAAATGCCTAAATTCGTTGGCTTTGTAGACGGAAAAGAAAGGTAAAAAATGAAATCATTTATATTTAAATATGTCATATCAATCGTTTTTATTTTAACTCACACTCCAACGGTGCAAGCTTCTGAGTTTTTAAATCGTCAAGAAGTTCAGAAATCTGAAGACGATCGTGTAAAATTACTTAGTGCTATTTCAATATTGGAAGAAAAAAGTAAACTTACCTATTTTGACAGATCAGGGCATGCCATCACTTATTCCGAAATGTTTAGAAATCCAAAAGCATTTAAGGAACACTCAATTGTCACTGGTAAAATAGACGAGGTTTATTCTGGATTTAGAATGCGTATTGATGCTAAAGTTACAGACCAAATATTAGCGGTCACGGTTCTAGATCAAAATGATTTGCAAATTTTAGGACGAGCTTCCATTTCGCTAGTTCCAAATCAATTCTCTGATTCCTCTGCTGTTAGAAAAATTACTATGGATAATGTTATTCTTCACTTAGCAGCGCAAATGGAAGCTAGTTTGATTGCGCAAAAGAAAATAGCTAAGAACGAGAATCATTCAAAAAGTTTTTTTGCATTTCTATTTTCATCTATAGTTCCCAGTGCTAACGCAGAAAATGGAAGGGGGATAGGATCTGTTTTTACCATGTGGCTAACTGTAATTTTGGGTACAAGTGCAGTTCTTGGAGCTTTTTACTTACTCATGGGTTTTCTTGTAACGAATAGTAAAGCCTCTGGGGTTACGAAATTCGTTGTTGGAGTTGTTTCGGCGGCTGCGTTTATTTCATTTATGGGTTGCCTATCTGGAGTAGATTGTTAACTCTCCTATTTGTCCTTACCAGCTGTGTGTCCTTACCAAATGTCATTATGTCATTACCAACCTATCTAGGTGCTCTATCTCTATCCATGAGATTTTTAATTTGTAGAAATCAGCGCCGACCAAAGTTTGAAAGAAAACCTTCAAAATTTGGTCGTCATTGTTCAATTCAACCAAAGGCTTCAGATCCTGGCCGATACGGCTGATCGGGACCCCGTACGTTCTTTTGTTGCTAATGACATTCTTTTGTTGGAAAGACATCGTCTCGGTATTCAAGCACTATGTGAATGGATTTAGCCTAGGTATCAAGCAGGCGTTTTATCTAGTTGATCTCTAGCTTTGTGTGGCAGCGTTCTTTTTTCTATTCTTTTGCCTAAATATTTTTTAGAAATAGAAGAGGCTGCTCTGTTGGTAGTAAGCTAAAGGATGCGTATGTATCAATCGTGTGAAAAATACCTGAATAATGACGAGTTATTGCAATTTCTTAAATCTAAAAAAGACCAATATGGTCGTTATTTCGATTATGAATCGATCGGAAAAAGTTCCCTGGGAGAAGATATATTCTTGGTTACTTTGACGGATAAACAATATAAGCACCATTCGGAAAAGCCCGCATTTTGGCTTGACGCCAATATTCACTCCAGTGAGGTGGCGGGAACACAAGGGGCGTTGTTTTTTATTGAGCGATTTTTGGATGAAACACATTCTGAGGTGGCCATTCATAAGGAATTGATGAAGAAAATGACGTATTATATTTTGCCGCGCTTTTCTCCGGATGGAGCGCGGGCTTTTTTTAGAGAAGCGAATTCATCTCGATCGACACCGCTTGAAGTAAAGTATGATTATAGCAATTTCAAGCGACAAGATCTGGATGGTGATGGTGAAATTACGCTGATGCGTTGGCCAGATAAAGCCGGTCCTTTTAAAGAGCTTGCGGGGTATCCAGGGGTTTTGGTTCCGCGAGAAGCGTTTGATTTCAGTTTAGATTCGGAAGTGTATTATCAAGTCGTGCCCGAGGGGGTTTGGGAAAACTACGATGGCTTTAAGAAGGCTAAAAATTATGATTTTGGTTATGATTTCAATAGGCAATCGCCTTCATTTTTTTCGCCCGAGGGTTTACAGAAAGGTGCTGGCGCCTTGCCTTTGGAATTTTCAGAGACGCGGGCTGTGGCCGAAGCGGTGAGGAGTCGAAAAAATATTTTTGCGGCGAATTCATATCATACCTACGGAGGGTTTGTGATTATGACGCCCGCGAACGTCGAAGAGACGCAGCTGCCTCTTGAGGATCGGTTGCGTATTAAAAAAATTGGTCAAACGATGAGTCAGAAAACTAAATATTCGCTTCATTCGGGTGCCGACGATTTTATTTATGTTCCGGGGCAGCCATTGCCGGGAACTTTTGATGAATGGTATTACTTGCATTTAGGAATCATAGGTTTAACGGTCGAGTTTTGGGATATATGGGATAAGGCGGGTTTGAGCTGGGAGCGAGCTGTTGAAAAGTATGAAACCTTGTCATCAGAAAATATGATCAAATTGCTCGAGTGGGCGAAACAGAATTTAAAGCGTGAACAGTATTTTAGCGAGTGGACTCCATTTGATCACCCGCAATTGGGAAAAATTGAAATTGGTGGGTTTAAAACTGCGTTTTTTATCACCAATCCACCCACGAAGTATTTGGGCGAGGAAGTTGAAAAAGTTTTTGAAGCCAGCTTTGCCGTATCAAAAATGGCTCCCCTCGTAGAGATTCACGAGTTAGAAACTAAAAAAATTGAAAGTAATGTGACGCAACTATCGGTGGTTATTAAAAACGTGGGATACTTTCCAACTTATGGCTCGATGCAAGCACTCAAAATTAGAGCCGTGGAAAGTCCTCGTTATAAATCGTCTTTACAAAAAAAATCAGCTGATTTTAAAATTATCTCGCAGCCAGAAAAGGACACAATCAAACATCTAAAGGGGTTTTCGGATGGTAGTCCGCGGATCTCGCCGTTTTTTGGAACAGGTTTTTCGCACGAGTACGAGCAATGTTTGGTGTGGGTGTTTCAAGGCGTTGGAGATTTCACTTTTGAAATTGATTATTACAAGGGAGGCGTCGTGCGCCAAACAATAGCGATCCATTAGAAATGATCGCTATTGTCGATTTAGTTTTTATTTTTTAATTCTAATGCTTTCAATTTTCACAACATCGACTGGAACGTCTTCGAATTCTTGTCCCTGTGCTGTTTTTCGTGTCTCTGTTTTTACTTCCTTAATGGCATCTACTACGTCAGAGCCCTTGGTGACTTTGCCAAAAACGGTATAGCCCCAACCGGCTGCTGTTTTTCCGCGGTGATTAAGTGCGCCGTTGTCTTTTACATTAATGAAAAACTGCGCACTGGCAGAGTGTGGATCACCCGTGCGTGCCATCGCGATGGTGTATTTATCATTATTTAAACCGTTATCGGCTTCGTTTTGAATCGGTTTTTTAGTGTCTTTTTCTTTCATATCGTCAGTGAAGCCGCCACCTTGAATCATAAAATTATCAATCACGCGGTGAAAGATGGTGCCGTCATAAAACTTATCTTTTGTGTAAGCTAAAAAATTATTAACAGTTTCTGGTGCCTTCTTTTTATCGAGTTCGACAACGATTGTTCCTTTTGAAGTCTTGATTTCCACCACGGGGTTTTTTTCTTTAGCCCAGGTCAATGTGCATACGAATAAAAGAATTCCTATTTTAAACATGATATCGCTCCTTATTGCAGAAAAGCTAAGCGGCAGGGAGAAATCTGTCAATACCTATGTCGGGATCTTGATATTGTCGAGCCTAGGTTTTCCGTGGCGATATACAGTTTCATGGTCAGGGTGCCGATGGAATTTTATATGGCAAACTTACCAAATAAAGGCGCGACGCCGACGGACTGGAGAAATGAAGCTGGTCCCATACGCAAATTTCTAAATGATATTTCCGTAACCGAAATTATGGTGAATCGTTATGACAAAATCTTTGTTGAGCGTAAGGGCATTATCGAAGAGACAGAGGGTAAATTTGACAATGCCGATCATTTGATTCGCTTGGTGCAGGCGCTGGCGGTGAATGTGGGGCGAGAACTGAATCGACGCAACCCGTTTTTAGATGCTAAAATGAGTGATGGCTCGCGCGTAAATATTGTAATCCCGCCTATCAGTATAGATAGCCCGGCCATTACGATTCGTAAATTTTCCCCGGTCATGATTCACTATAATAATTTGATTCATCACGGGGCTTTTGATGAAAAAGTTCTTTATTTCTTGAATCAAGCCGTGTTGGCTCGGCAGAATATTGTTATCAGTGGTGGTACGGGCTCTGGAAAAACAACCTTATTGAATTTGATGTCGCAATTTATTCCGACTAAAGAACGTATCGTGACTATTGAGGATACGTGTGAATTGCAATTGTCTGTTAAAAATCTTGTGAAAATGGAGTGTCGTTCCTCGGTGGGGGAAGTTCAATTCGACATTAAAGATCTATTGAAAAATGCGCTCAGAATGCGCCCAGACCGTATCATTATCGGCGAGGTTCGAGGCCCTGAAGCCATGGATATGTTGGTCGCGATGAATACCGGTCATGATGGCAGTATGAGTACGTTGCATGCAAATTCGGCTTACGATGCTCTTAGGCGAATTGAGGCGATGATTCTGCGCGGGGAAAGTGATGTTCCAGTTTCCTCGGTTCGTCAGGATATTTCGTCGACCATCAACTTGATTGTTCAAGCTTCGCGTTCAAATGATGGCACTCGTCGGGTTATTGAAATTGCGGAAGTTCTGCCCAATGAAGGTGAGCAGTACCGAACGGAATGTATCTTTGAATTTGATCTACAGTATGGGTTTAGGTCTACGGGATATACTCCAAAATTTGCGCAAAACTCAAAAAATCCCAAAATCAAATTCAGTGCGGATTTCTTTAATCCCGAACATAAAATTAAACTCACAGGTTAAGTCTGTTTGCTCGATTGGTAGTGACAGTTGGTAATGACATAGTTGTGGAATGAGCTTTACTTTTTGCCTTCTATGTTACCGGTGCTGTTAATTGGGATGGTCAGTATTCCTGATGTGAGTTGAGCATTAAATTTATACTCTTTGATGGATTTGAAAATATAGTTTTCAACAGCGACCTTGGCAGACTCGTAATTTAATTTTATGGGAATTGTTACGAACGTGATGTTTTTTGCTTTTAATTCGACGGTTTTATCAAAAATACCGCTGAATAAAGAACTTTCTCCAATGCTAAAATTATATTTAATTTTATCGATCTGAACGGGGGTAGAGTTGGGGTTATCAACCTTTAGGTTTATGTTTAAGTCTAAGCCTTTTAAGTCCATGCCGACTAAGTTGACAGAGTCTACGTCGACTTTGGGGGGCTGCAATACGGCTTGCACAAGACCGGCGCATCCTGGCAGCAGAAGAACAGTGCTGATAAAAATGGCGAGGATAAATTTATTGGCCATAACTCACAAAAGCGGCTGGGCTAATCATCATGGGAGTGGCTCGTTTGGCGGCATGAAGTTTTGTAGAAAAGTAGAGGCCTAAAAGAAGAGCCAGGAAAATAAAAAACCAAGAAGAGGGTTGTAAATATCTAAGCATAGTATCCTACTTTTTGACCACACCGTTTTTGTAGATGTTATAATATTCTATAGCGCTGACAACACTTAAAAGGGACGATACCCAGATAAGGCCATACCCAATATGCCCCACCCATTTAAAGAATTCTAAAAAGTAGTCAGCTTCATATTGGCCATGGTACGATTTACCTAAAATCAATGCTGGAATAGCGCCCATTTGAAGGCCAGCCTTCCATTTTCCTGAACTCTTAGCGTCAATGATGATTTGGTCAGCAGAGGCGACGGCCCGAATGCCCCCGATAAATGTATCGCGAACGGTGAGTAGGATGACTACGTAGGGATCTAGGAAATCTTTATGAGTTAGAAAGATCAAAACACCTAGGACTAGGATTTTATCGGTCACTGGGTCCATGAATTTGCCTAAATTGCTGACCAGCTTCCATTTGCGAGCAAAATAGCCATCAAAATAGTCAGTGATCGAACTGACGATGAATAAAACGGCAGCTAAAATCGCAAAAAAGAATTTTGATTGGTTAAGAAAGAAAATAATGAATGGTACAGCGTACACGCGACTCATTGTGAGTTGCATAGGCAGATTTTGTTTCCAGCGAGGCAAATTGGGCGGCGTTGACATCCTCAGAGGTGTAGGTCAGTGGTGAGGTTTTGTCATGGGATTTGTCATTTGCAAAAAGAAAATTGAAAAAAAGTATAAACGGTGTAAATTCCAAAGCCAAATTCATGAAATCAAACCAGTTTTTTTCATACCAGCATCGCGTGCAATTCTATGAGACCGACACTATGGGAGTTGTCCATCATTCTAACTACTTGCGCTTTTGTGAAGAGGCCCGGGTGGCTTGGGCGCATTCGGCGGGGTTGATTGATTATCAAAAACCAGAAAGTGCGTCCCATTTTGCTGTTTTGGAAACCCGGGTTCGTCATCTTCGTCCCGCTTTTTTTGGGGATTCCCTGGTGGTGTTTTTACAGGTTAAGCTGGAAGGCATTCGTATTTTTTTTCAATATAAAATTCAAAACAAAGATGATGTTTTGGTTTTGGCGGAAACAACACATGTTCCGTTAGATAAAAATTTAAAACCGATGAGATTAACTAAAGAATTTAGAAAAATAATGGAGACACAAGTATGGAAAGAAATCTGGCTTTAGAATTTGTTCGTGTGACTGAGGCTGCGGCTTTGGCGAGTAGTCGTTGGATGGGGCGTGGCGATGAAAAAGCAGCAGATCAGGCGGCGGTGGATGCTATGAGGCGGGCATTTGATTCTGTACGCATCGATGGAACTGTGGTCATCGGCGAGGGCGAGCGGGACGAGGCGCCTATGCTGTACATAGGTGAAAAAGTTGGTTTCAAGGGTGATGATTCTCCTAAGATTGATATTGCGCTGGACCCCTTAGAAGGAACAACTATTTGTGCCACCGGAGGAGTTGGCTCGATCTCGGTTATTGCGCTGGCAGAGCAAGGAAACTTTTTGCATGCACCGGATACCTATATGGATAAAATTGCCTGTGGCCCAGCGGCTAAAGGTATGATTGATATTGATAAGAGTCCGACTGAAAATATTCATCGAGTGGCGGATGCTTTGAAGAAACCCGTGGAGGATGTGACGGTTGTAATTTTAGATCGTCCTCGACATAAAGAGCTTATTGCCGAGGCTCGTAAAACGGGTGCGCGTATTCATTTGATTGGTGATGGGGATGTTTCCGCGGCGGTTGCGGCGGCTTGGCCTGATTCGGGCATTGATTTGTTGTTAGGGATTGGCGGCGCGCCGGAGGGTGTGATATCCGCGGCGGCGATGCAATGTTTGGGTGGTGATTTTCAAGGGCGGTTGAAGTTCCGCAATGAAGAGGAAAAAAGTCGAGCGCTTAAGATGGGTATTAAAAATTTAGATCAAAAATACACGATTAATGATTTGGCTCGAGGAAGCGTGATGTTTTGTGCCACTGGGGTGACGGATGGGCCTTTGTTAAAAGGTGTAAAAACTCTGCCTAAAAGCATGGCGCGAACTCATAGTATTGTGATGCGATCAAAAACGGGAACTATTCGTACCATCGAGACACTTCATAATTTAGCTGTGAAACCCTTTTAAAAGACCATTTAAAGACATTGTAGTTTAAGTTGACTTCGACTTTCGGTGTAATCAGAATTAGGGCATGGCAAAAGCACAGACAAGCGAAGTCTTTAAATGTACGGCGGAACAGCTTTATAAAATTGTTACGGACTATTCCAAGTACCCCGAGTTTTTGAGCGAAGTTAAAAAGTGTGAAGTGATTAAAACAGAGGGTAATAAAAAACTTGTTGAGTATCATGTTTCGATGATTAAATCCTTCAGTTATCGCCTGCAAATGGTTGAAAATTATGTTGAAAATGGGGCGTCGACAGTGACGTGGGATTTTATTTCGGGAGATGTTTTTAAAAGTCAGAAAGGTGGCTGGAAAATTGAACCGGAAGGTGGTCAGTGTCGAGCGACTTATGATGTGGAGGCGACATTTGGCATTTTCGTTCCGGGTCCGATTGCCAATACACTGGTCAGTGTGAGTCTGCCAAACATGATTTCTAGTTACCATAAAAGGATTCAGCAGCTTTATGGAAAATAGTGATTCTTCTAGTAAAAATGATAAAAAAAGTGAGGGCGGCCCCTCGCTAGAGGATGCTAAAGGATTGTTTTCAGAAACGCTGAAAAAAGTCTTTACGACGGGGGTGTCGGCGGCCTTCATGACGGAAGAGAGTATTCGTTCTTATTTGCAGGAACTAAAGTTGCCTAAAGAAATTCTAAATGTTCTTATTCAGAGTGCGAATAAATCAAAAGATGAAATCACTCAGCGAGTATCCAAAGAAATTATTGGTGTATTTAATAAGATTGATTGGATCAGTGAATTAGGTAAATTTGCCGAGACTCATAAGTTTAAAATTAGTGCGGAAATAGATATTATAAAAAAAGAGCCTAAAATCGAAAAAATCGAAGTTGTTAAGCCCGAATAACGCTGAAGATCTTGAAACTCGTTGTTAATCACGTCTACAATTTGTTTATCATTTTAATTTTATTATTTTTACAATTGTTTTACTAGGGGAGCAGTATAGGTATGAGAAATTTCGTAAAGATCTTAACAGGAGTATTAATTCTTTCAGAAATAGCTATGGCTAAAGATTTGGCGAGTCGATTAGGTGTGGGTGTTAAAAACAACTCGTCCGAAGATGTTCCAGCGGTGTCGGTGGTTTATTATCCAAATCATGATTTCGGTATCACAGGTGGTATTGGTATCGATACGAAAAAAGATCAGTCTAAGTTTGTCGTCAATGGCGGCGTCCGTAAAGTTTTGTTTAAAGAAAATCAGCTTAATTTTTATTTTGGTGGTCAGTTGGGGCTCGTCAACTATGAAGGCGGTGGAGAGAAGCAAAATGGTTTTGAGCTAAATGCTATTTTTGGTGCCGAGTTTTTCTTTACGGGTTTGGATTCTTTAGGTTTTTCATTTGAAGGTGGCGCAGGAATTTCGTCGCTTAAAGATGTGCGTTTTAGAACTGTTGCCGATTCTCCGGTTCGCGCGGGGATTACATTTTATTTTTAAGGAGTGTTTATGAAAAAAATAGTTGTGTCAGAGAATGCGCCAGCACCGATTGGTCCCTACAGTCAAGCCGTCCAGGCTGGGCCTTTTTTGTTTTGTTCGGGGCAGGTGGCTTTGGATCCAAAATCTGGGCAAGTGGTCAGTCCGGATGTGAAGGGGCAGACAGAACAAGTGATGAAAAATATTGAAGCTGTATTGACGGCGGGTGGGCTGAAGTTTGAGAATGTTGTTAAGACAACGATTTTTTTAACCTCGATGGGTGATTTTCCAATCGTCAATGAAATCTATGGCCGATTTTTTCCAACCAATCCGCCCGCGCGTTCGACGGTTGAAGTGCGTGGTTTGCCTAAGAATGTTCAAGTGGAAATTGAAGTTCTTGCTTATAAAGCATAATGAGACGAAAGGTATTTTTTTATTTTTCTCTCGCATTGATTATTGTTTTTATAGTCGTATTTTATTTTGAATATAAAGCGGTGAATTCAGTGAAGTCCACCGCTTGGACTCAGGCACAAGACGCCGAATGTGGGATTGTGTTGACCGGGGGGCCGGGGCGTATTCGTGAAGGAATGGATCTGTTGGCGAATCGGAGTATCAAGAAGTTGATCATTGCCGGGGTTAATCCTAACTCGGAAATCAAAGAAATTTTTCCATTATGGATTTACTATCCTGAGGTGGATGAGAAGGACGTTGTTCTAGAAAAACGCAGTGAAACGACGTTTGGTAATGCTACGCAGAGTTTGCCCTTAGTTGAAATTTTGAATTGCCAAGATGTTTTGTTGATCACTTCGTCTTTGCATATGTACCGTTCGAAGCGAACCTTCTATAGGGTTTTTCCAAAAATAATTGATATTAAGACTCACCTCCTTGGTCGTGGCAGCGAGTCTGAATCTGTCTTTGATCGGCTTCAGGAAACACTGAAGTCTTTGTTTTACTCTCTTTGGGCCTACTAGGACAGGCCCTAGTTCGTATATAAATGAGAAAATTTGAGTGATGGTCGCCTAAAGACTGGACTTCGGACGAGTTGGTTGTTCGAGGTGATATTCCGAACAGTACGACATGAATACTGTTTGGGGTCGCATAGAGTCTTTGGGTCGTTCAATTACGGAAAATCTTGAGTATACATATAAGATTTTTTTAATGATCTATCTTTCTTTTCGTGCGGGTGTTTTGGATCAAACGCAAAGTTTTCGGCAGATACTTTCTGTGCTCGCAACGCAAATTTATTTCACTGGCTGGCAAGCGATGCCTTTGATTTCGATTTTGGCGTTAGGTACAGGTGGAATTTTGGTGATCCAGGGGATGAGTAATTTGACCCTGCTAGGTGGCACCGAAATGATTGGTAACTTAATCGTTGTGGTGCTTGTTCGTGAAATTGGTCCCTTGTTAACGGCGCTGGTGGTTATCGCGCGCAGTGGAACAGCGGTCGCGACAGAAGTTGGCAATATGCGCGCGAATCGTGAAATCGAAGCCCTTGAATCGATGGGTATCAATCCCCTGAGTTTTATTGTATTCCCGCGTATTGTGGGTGGTGTGGTGAGTGTGTTGTGTCTGGCTTTCTATTTTATGCTGATTGCTATTATCGGTGGTTACCTGATCACTCAGTTTTTCAACAATATTCCATTCAGTTTTTACAGTGAAAGTATTTTAAGAGCTTTTGGTAAGGAAGATGTTGCGATCTTTTTGCTGAAGAACGGTTTTAGCGGCGTTATTATTTTTGTCGTCTCGTGTTTTCAGGGATTGAGCGTACAAAAAAGTCCACATGAGGTTCCGCAGGTCACGACTCAAGCGGTTGTGAAGAGTATCATTTATGTGACCGTTTTTAATCTCGCCGTGACGGCCGTTGTTTATTTGAACCAACTAAAGAAATTAGGTGTTTTATGATCGAACTATCGGGGCAAGCGCCAATCATCAAAAGCTTGAAATTTGAAGGTCTGTTTTTCCAGCATGAAGCGAATGATCCCATTTTGATGAATGCTGATTTTGACTTTCCAACGAATGAAAATGTCCTGATTCAATCGGTTCAGGGGGCTGGAAAGTCAACGTTGTTGCAGATACTGGGCGGATTAATTGTGCCTCAATCGGGTAAGTATTTAATCAACGATTCGAGCATCGTGGATATGTCTTTTGAAGAGTTTCTTCCCTATCGGTTAGCGATTGGCTACACGTTTGACTACGGTGGTTTGATTAATAATCGCACGATTTATGATAATTTGATGCTGCCGCTGCTTTACCATAAGATGGTAGAGGTGGAGGAAGCTAGTCGCCGTGTCATGGAAGTTTTGAAATATTTTGATTTGGAAAAGTTTAAGGACGAGCGCCCTGCGCATATTCCCGGTCGAGTTAGAAAGATTGCATGTCTGCTGCGTCCTATGATGACCCACCCTCAGGTTTTATTGCTTGATGATCCCTCGGTGGGGTTGGGACAGGAAACTGCACTCAAGTTTATTGATTTAGTTAATAAACATCGCATCGAGCGGGGTCTGAAACATGTTTTTATTTCTTCGTATGATGAGAAGTTCATGAGTCATATTAGTCATGTCACGGTTCACCTGGATGGCGGATTGCTCTATGCTCATCCGTTAGATGGAAATAAGGCAGTCAGTTTATGAAGGTTAAATTTAATAAGTTTGAACGAATTGCTGGTCTGTTTGTTCTGTTTGCCATAATTGGTTGTATGGTGATGGCCGTGAGTGTGGCGATTAAGCAAGGTTGGTTTGAGAATAAGATCAAGTTTGAATCGATATTCACGAATGCCGATGGTGTGCATTCGGGTACGACGGTGTTGATTGCGGGTCTTCGTGCGGGCAGTGTTGAAGAAGTTGAACTTCTTGGGAATAATAAAATTCGAGTGTCTTACTATGTTTTGGGGAAATTCAGCGAGCGTATTCGCGAGGATTCTAAGGCTCAACTGGTGCGACCGTTCGTAATTGGCGATCGTGTGTTAGAGCTTTCCGTGGGCAGTCCTGAAGCAAAAATCGCTCAAGAGGGTGTGTTGATTGATTCTGAAGAGACACTGGATTTGATGACATTGCTCAGTGGAAAGCGTTTGGGGACATCCTTAGAAAAAATTTCGGATATGTTAGGGAATTTACAGTTTTTGATGGAGGCTTTTTTAGATCGTGATCGTACCCGTTCGATGTTGAATCTTTTTGATAAGCTGGATCCGCTGATGAGTAATATGAATAATATGTCTGAGGAAGTCATTAAGCTGAGTCAGCAGTTGACGTACAAAGAGAATTTGAAGAAGACAATCTCGCAAACGGCCATCTTAACAAAAGAACTGAATGTTATTTTGCCTGAACTAAATCGTCGGAATCCACAGTTGGCAAAAAATTTAGCACAACTTACGGGAAGTCTGGCGCAGATGACCGACGATTTTAAAGTGCTTACAAATTTGATGAAAGACTATGGTCCTCATGTTCCTGTCGTCGCCAAACGCGCTCTTGAAGCGTTGGATGAGGCGACTGTGTTGATGAAGGCGATGCAGAAGAATTTTTTCCTTCGTTCGTCCGTCAAAGAAGTGGCCGATGAAGAGGCTGCTGAGGTGGATCAGGGAACTCGTCAGCCGGCCCGTGAGAAAGGGAAAAAGCCATAATTCTGGCCGCCGCTCCGGGGCTTTAGAGTTTGTTGCCATCAAAGTCATTATCGGCTTGCCCTGGACGGGGGCATTCATTACGCTTAGCTATGGTTTTTTTTCTATTTAAAAAGCTCATTTTATCTGATCGTGCGGGAAATTTGGTGCGCCGAATTTCTAAACTGTCGATGGTCAGTATTGGTGTATCGACCTTCGCTTTTTTATTAATTCTATTTATCATGAACGGTATGAATAAAAGCATTGAGTCGCGCGTGATCGCTCTGGAGCCGCATCTGACGATTCTGCCCAAGAGTGCCGTTAGTTTTAAAGAAATGGAAGCGGATCCTTTGATCGGTAAACTGAAAGATTTAGGAGCCGAAAGACATTCTTTTTTTGACACCCAGGACGTGATTGTCCGCACGATGGAAGGGCAGTTCAAAGGGGCTATTGCGCAAGGATTTGTTCGTAAAAGTTTTGAAAATCTAAATTTAAGAATTCGTGAACAGAATGATAAGCATTTAAAGCGAATATCTGCGGATTCGCAGATGTGGCAAGAAATGGACGTGCCCGAGTCTAACGAAATATTTATTGGTGTTGATTTGGCGCGGAGTCTGGGGGTTTTTGAGGGAGATTATTTAACTGTTCTGCCTCCGGAAAGTTTATTGTTGGCATCGGGAGCGGCGCCGACGTTCGAGAAAGTGCGCATCAAGAAAATTCTCTCTACAAATTTGGCCGATTTGGATTCGCAGTATATTTTTTATATGCGCGATTTGACCTTGGGTTCACTGAAGGGTTCAATGAGTCGGCAAGTGGGTGTCGAGGTTTGGTTAAAAGACGCGATGGAGGCCGGTCAATTTAAAGATAGGTTGCAAGATTGGCTCGAGGATAAAAAATCACCGATTGCGTGGAATATCCAGACGTGGATGGATCGTAACTCGGCTTTGTTTTATGCCTTGAAGCTGGAAAAATTTATGATTGGGGTCTTCTTGGGATTGGCGGGATTGATTGCTTCGTTTTCCATATTAACTGTGCTGGCATTGTTGATCTCGCAAAAGAAGCGCGATATAGCGATGCTTCGTACGTTGGGACTTTCGAAGCAAGCGGCCGTGCGGTACTTTATTCAAATCGGCGTGAGTCTGTCTATGGTGGGCGTTCTGATCGGGGCTGTCCTGGGGCTTTTGGTGGGGTATGTATTAGAGTGGCATCCGATCAACATTCTTCCTGATATTTATTATGACTCAACAATACCGGCCAAAGTGAATTTAGTATTATTTGTGGCCGTGATACTGGTGACCACATTGATTGCTTTTGTGGGGTCTTATCTGCCCACAAAGGCGATCGAGAAAATTTCGCCTTCTGAGGTCATGCGGATGAAGAATTAGTCAATTTTTCTATGGAGTCTTTCGGCTTTATTTATACCGAAACCTGAAAATCTCGTAGGGTCTCGTTCAGGGACGTTTTTAAATCAGTACTGGGTTTGCGTTGCCCAATGATCAATGCGCAGTTGACTCCGTATTCACCGGCGGCAAATTTTTTATTGATCGTGCCAGGAATAACCACCGAGTTCTTTGGAACATAACTCTTGTACTCTTTGACGTCATTTTGACTGACATCTAAAATTTTAGTGCTGGCCGTGATCGTCACGCCCGCACCGATGACAGCGCCTTCTTCGACAAAAACGCCTTCTACAATAATGCATCGAGATCCCACAAACACATTGTCTTCGATAATGACGGGTTGAGCTTGCGTGGGCTCGAGTACGCCGCCAATGCCGACACCGCCAGACAGGTGAACATTCTTGCCGATCTGGGCACATGAACCCACTGTGGCCCATGTATCCACCATCGTGCCCGAATCAACGTAGCCCCCGATGTTCACGTAAGATGGCATCAGAATACAACCACTGTTAACAAATGAACCATAGCGAGCAATGGCTGGTGGTACGACGCGCACACCTTCCTGGCCGGTCCATTTTTTGGGCGCGATTTTATCGAAATAATTAAAATCGTTCGTTTCCATCAGTTGCATCTTTTGAATACGAAAGTATTGGAGGATGGCTTTTTTCACCCACTCGTTGGTTTTCCAGCTTTGAGGGCCCGTGGCGCCCGGGATTTTTTCAGAAACACGAATTTTTCCATGATCCAATAATTGAATGGCCTCTTTGATAGCTGAAGTGTCTTCAGAGGAGAGATCATGGATGGAGAGACCATCTTTTAAATCGGCATCAATTTTTTGAATAACTTTTTCTAAGATCATGAACGTGTCCTTTTTTCTGTTTGTTTTAAGCATTCTAATAATGCCGGAACATGAATTTTTGAAATTTTATCAAACTCAATATCCCGTTGAATTTCAAACGTGATGGTCGAGATATTTCGTTCTTTCCCGGCATATGTTCCCAGGCTGCCCGGAGTGGGATACCCGATGTCGGGTTCGATGGGGTATTGGGTGTATTTTTTCAGAATGTCCGCTTCGGGCTGGCAGCCGGAACCGTTGATGTTAATCATTGGATTCCAAGAATGCAGGCTAATGATTAAATCCAGTGGTGTCGTTTCAAGTAAATGTACTAAAGCTTTGTTTTCGGGTTCGCTGCCGGCGCTGGGGCCAGGAAAATAACGTTCTTTGGCGGCGATGGGTGACCAGTCTTTGGTGGGCAGGTTGCGGTTCAGATCTACGCCATGGGAATTCATGCGTTGTTTATTCATAATCCCTTCGGGATTAAATTCAGGAATCACGATGACTTGCAGCGCGTAGTTAAATGATTCATTCAATGCGGCCAGTACGCCTTGAGCGGCGATGACGCCTTCGGGTTCGTCTCCATGAACACCGCCGATGATCAAGGCACGTGGTCCTGACGCGCCAAAGGTGTACTTAAAAATTGGTAAATGTTTTGGCGAGCGCGCGAAGAGTTCCATTTTCATAACGAGTCCTATTTTATTGGCGTCTTTTGTTGTCGTCAGGTTTACCAGGATACCCTAAAACCTGGAAAGGAATTAGTCCATTGCATTTTTGAAATTCTGCACTTAGGAACTCGGTGTTTGTCGTCTTTCTTGTGTTATTCTGACAGCGGCTATTGTAGGGTGAGATATGCTAAAAGAATTTTTAATTTATCAAAATAATGAGTTGGTCTTTTTAAGTGATTCGTCGTCGATTTCGTTGACCCATTTGGTTAAAAACTATCAGGGCCCGATGTTTTTCTACAATCGGGATTTTATTCGTATGCGCACACGGCAGATGCAAACGGCCTTGAAGAACGTCAAGCTTTTCTATGCCTTAAAGGCCAATGCACATCCTCAGGTGCTTTCTGTTTTTAAAGACGAAAATGTGGGCGTCGATGTCGTCAGTGGTGGTGAAATCGAACATGCGGTTCAATGTGGATTTTCCTATCAATCGTTGGTTTACAGTGGCGTCGGAAAAACAAAAGCCGAGCTGGAGCTGGCCATTCAAAACGAGATTTATCAAATCAATGTGGAAAGCATTCCTGAACTTTATCGTATTGGTGAGGTGGCAAAAAAACTTGGCAAAAAGGCCAATGTTGCGTTTCGTGTAAACCCAGATATTAGCATTCAATCTCATCCCTATATTGCCACTGGTCTGAAGGATAATAAGTTTGGTATTGATACGAATCAATTTGCCGAAGTGATGCGAGTCGCCCAGGAAAATGCTGCGCATCTATCGGTGAAAGGGATTTCGTTGCACTTGGGTTCTCAGATGTTGGATTTTTCCAGTCTCAAAGACTCTTTGGCCAAGTTGAAACCGTTGTTTTTGGATCTTAGAAAAATATTTCCAGAATGTCATCGCTTTGACTTTGGTGGAGGCTTGGGGATTTTTTACGAGAAACAAGATCTAGAAATGGAAAATCGTTTGTTGAATGAATATGCGGCGACGATGTTTTCAGAAATGAACGCGTTAAAAGCGCTAGTTCCTGATCTCGAGTTGCAATCCGAGCCGGGGCGATGGTTGGTGGGGCATGCCGGGGTTTTGTTGGCGCAGGTTCAATATGTAAAAGTGACGCCGTACAAAGAGTTCTTGATTCTAGACTCGGGAATGAATCATTTGATACGGCCGTCGTTGTACGAAGCCTATCATGGGGTTCATAAACTGTCTGCTAATGGCGTAGAAAAAACATACGACGTTGTGGGGCCTATCTGCGAGTCTGCCGACTTTTTGGGAAAGAACCGCGTGTTGCCGGAAATGAAACAAGATGATTTTGTTGTGATCCGTGATTGTGGTGCCTATGCGGCCAGCATGGCCAGCGATTACAATTTGCAGCGACGAGCGTTCGAAGTGTCCAACTGATTATGTTGTAGGCAAGCGTTGCCGGTACAGCCGCTGCTACAGACTGCCTTCATAGAGAGGTGGTCCAGAGATATTGCGATACTCGATGGTTTGGGTGATGCCCAAAAGTATTCGTTCGGCGATATCTTTTACAAACTCGACACGATCGGTGGTGTACAGAGTAATATGTCCCGGCGTGTGGGGCTCGGTTTGTACGCAGTGCGAGTGAGCTAAAGATTGCGAGAGTTGAAACTCGGAGCTGACAAGTTTTACGGACGGTCCGAAATAGCGATTGAGGGCTTGATACAAAAGTGGGTAGTGGGTGCAGCCAAGGATAAGCGTATCGATACCGGCCTCTTTCATGGGGCGTAAGTAGCGATCGATAATTAAATCAGTGGCTGCATCGTGAAGCAGACCTTCTTCGACCAGGGGAACGAACAGCGGGCAGGCTTGGGAAAATGTTTCGCCAGAAAATCCCAGTCTATGAAGTTCATTTTCATAGACGCGTGAACTGATCGTGGCTTTGGTGCCGATGATACCGATTTTTCCATTGCGTGTTTCCTGTAGCGCCTGAATAGCGCCGGGTTTGATCACTTTAAAGACGGGGCGTCCGCTGTGAAAATCACTGGGGAACTGAGTCGAAGCCGAATTGCAGGCGATGATGAATGCCTGACAGTTGAACTGGCTCAGAAACGTCAAATTTTCTTCGGTGTAGGCATGAATGGTGATTCCGGATTTGGTGCCATAAGGCAATCGAGCGGTATCGCCCAAATAAATCCAGGATTGAGCGGGAAAGGTTTGGCAAAGATGCTTGAGGACGGTCAAACCGCCCACGCCAGAATCAAAAACACCGATGGGTGCTGTGAGCGAGGTCATTAGTTTTTCACGCCATGAGCGCGTGATTCACTCATGCCAGAGGTGGACATTTCGATAAAGCGCGCCTTTTCGCAAAGTTCTTCGATTTGGGTGGCATTCACGTAACTCATGCCCGAGCGAATACCGCCCGAGAGTTCGTGGATAACGTCTTTTACGTGGCCTTTGACAGAAACAAATGTGGATTCACCTTCGGGTGCCATGCCTTGGGGGACGCCGCCGCGCCAAGAATCCTGTGCTGATCGTGAGGCCATTCCTCGATATTGCTTGCGGCCGTTTTTGATTTCTCCCGGGGTTTCGATTGTGCCGGAAAGCATACTGCCCAGCATGACAACGCTGGCTCCGGCAGAGAGGGCTTTGACGATGTCGCCCGATGTTTTAATGCCACCATCGGCGATGATGGGAATGTTATGCTCTTTGCCGACCTCTGAACACAGGGCAATAGCCGTAAGCTGCGGAACACCAGCGCCAGTGATGATGCGCGTGGTACACATAGAACCAGGGCCAATGCCGACTTTGATGGCATCAGCACCGGCTTCGATCAGCTCTTCCGTCGCTTCGGGGGTAGCGACATTGCCGGCAATGATGTCGGTATTGGCAAATGTGTCTTTGCACCATTTCATGGTTTCCAGCATTTGGACCGAGTGTCCGTGAGCGATGTCGATGGTCAGGATTTGCACGCCGGCTTCGACCAATTTTTTTGCGCGGTCTTTGAAGTCATCATTTACGCCGATGCTGGCGGAAACTAAGTTTACGCCGTGTTTGCGAATTGCATGGACATGGCGGACTTGCTCGTCGATCGTCATAAAGCGATGAAGAATTCCTAGCCCACCCAGATCGGCCATCGCGATGGCCATCTCGGACTCGGTGATGGTGTCCATGTTGGCCGAGATGACGGGAATATGGATTTGATGGTTTTTAGTTAACTGAGTTTTCAAAGAGGGATCTTTACGAGAGCGAATGTCAGATTTCGACGGGACGATGAGAACATCATCAAAAGTCAGACCTTTCATGCGAGTCTTAATATTTTGCCATTTAAAAAGTAATTCCAAACTTCCCCCTGAAGCGTTCTGGAGCGTTCACTGCGCGCCCGTATCAGGCGTATAATGAATGGCTCGCGTATTAAAAAAATTAAGCGGTCGTTGCCGTGCTGGGAGTTCGGTTATCCTGTTGATAAACAGCCACCAAGAGTAAAAATGCAAAGAGGTTTAAACCTCCCGTGAATGCGCTCGCCAGCAGGGCCAGCACGGGAGTTTCGTTAAAATCTTTATAAGAATCAAGTAGAGAGCTGAGCATTATAGGAAATACAAAATAAAATACGAGAAAGATGAAAAGGGTGGAAAACCAACGTTTACGAAATTGTATGGTTGAAGCTTCTAGGGCATCGACTGTGCCGCGATCGTAGTCAGGATTCAGGAAGACGACCTGAGGAACATAGGAATAGGAAAGAAATTTGTAGAGGCCGGGAAGGATGAAGACGAAAAACCACCAAATAGATTTGCCCCAGCTGCGTAAGGTCTCGATAAAAAGTTGTTCAGCGGGGCTAGGTTCAATTTGATATCCAGGAGAGAGGCGTTCGTCGTTACGAATACGCGAAAGGGCCAGTAAGGTGATCAACGTAGGAAATAAAAGCCCATTCAGCAAATGTAAAAGACCAAAGCCAATTAAAGAAAACGTATTCGGATCCGCACTATTGATCACACGTTCAATATTTTTGATTAAAAAATGCTCAAAAACAGAGCTAATCCAGAAAAATATAAGCACCGGGATCAAAAACAGTTTCAAATTCGTCAAAAGCTGAAAGGCCTTTTTAAAAAGCATGATAATATTAAATATTTGTTGATGACAAATCACAAGAAAAATGATTTTTTAAGAACTCATTTTTTGATTACCAATACTAAATGCCCCGGTGGCGAAACTGGTAGACGCACAGGACTTAAAATCCTGGGCTTCGTTAACACGGGCGTGCCGGTTCAATTCCGGCCCGGGGCACCATTCTCAATCTTTTCAAATACTTAGCCTAGTTTTAAGTCCTAAACCTAGAATCCTCAAAAAGGGTAGAAAAGGGTCTCGAAATGAGACGTGTGACGCCACAGTGACGCCACTCGAGGTTTCTTGTGGCTAAGAGATTCACTGACACCGGTAAATGGAAAATGGCTTGGTTCCGTGAACTATCGCCAAAACTCAAAGCAGTAAACGACTTCATTTGCGACAACTGCGACCATGCAGGCATATGGGAAATTGATCTTGAGTCACTTTCATTTCACGTAAACGACAGGAATTCAAAAAAACAGATCCAGCTTGTGACCGTCGAAGAAATCGCGATCGCATTTCAAGGCAAAGTTTTCTTCATTGGCGATGACAAATTATTCTTAGAACCTTTCGTCCTTTTTCAATACAAACTTAAGACTCTTTCTGATTTAAAAATGAGCAATACTGTTCATAAATCAATCATCGAACGCCTCGAGAAATACAAAATCGTTTCTGTCGAGATCTTAAATCAAGAAAATTCAAATTATCCTAAAGTAAATATATTAATTCTCAAGGGGCTACCCATGCCCCTTGTAGAAGGGGCTATAGATAAGGATAAGGATATATATTGGGATAAGGATAAAGAAAAGGATAAAGAAAGCGAATCAAACTTTCATTTTGAATCTCTCGTAGAGATCTATCCGAACAAGGTAGGCACAGCTGAAGCGTTCCGACGACTCTCGGAGCAGATTAAAACTCAAATCGATTTTATAAACATTCGAACTGCCATTGTGAACTACGTCCGGTATCTAAGCCTCGAGAAAAACAAATCATGGCTTAAGCCAAAGAACTTCGATTCGTTCGTTGGTGCTAAGTCGGCAAAGGTTAAGCCATGGCGTGAGTGGATCAATCCAGACCCATCAGTCTACATTGATTCGAAAGCACCTTTAAAAGCGCCTACCGGGCAGCCTACAGCAATCGATTTCGGCAAGTCTAGAGCGCAGGCAGAAGGCGGTTATCGTCGAACCCAAGAACATACGGAAGAGCTTAGTCGGCTTTCAAAAGACATTACTCGCTCTGGACTCGAAGACGTGAAAAAGAATCCTGAATTCGCAGCAGCTTTAGCAAAGTTTGGAATCGGTGAAACAAACGAAAATTTAGAAATTAAAGAAGAAATATCATAAGGAGACCACATGAAAAAATATACTTTAACCGAAGAACACCGCGCACAGCTTAAGCCTTGGGCAGAAAAATGGATTGCCAACGGTATGTCCACAAAACCAATGGACGACGAAGATAAAACAGCGATGAAAATTGCAATCAAAGGCATGTATGAGGCTGCGAACTTGACACCGCCGCCGGAGAATAGAATTGTTTTCGTCCCATCGCCATTCGTTGGTCGATTTGCAGCAGGTTTCGCAGCGGCCATTTGGTGGTTACGAAAAAATAAAAAACAGGATGCAGACGCTGCCACACGCGCTGCCACACGCGCTGCCACACGCGCTGCCACAGACGCTGCCACAGACGCTGCCACACGCGCTGCCACATACGCTGCCACAGACGCTGCCACATACGATGCCACAGACGATGCCACATGCGATGCCACACGCGCTGCCACATACGCTGCCACATACGCTGCCACACGCGCTGCCACATACGCTGCCACACGCGCTGCCACAGACGCTGCCACATACGCTGCCACAGACGATGCCACACGCGCTGCCACAGACGCTGCCACAGACGCTGCCACAGACGCTGCCACATACGATGCCACACGCGCTGCCACATACGCTGCCACATACGCTGCCACAGACGCTGCCACATACGCTGCCAGAAACAAAAAAGTTACCGATAAAAAGTCGTGGTTTCAATTCGATATCAAAGCAATGGTATCTTTGTCGGTTAGTTTAAAAATAGGCGAATTCGGCTTGCGTTGTGCGACCGAAGCTTGGCGAATGTATAACGGTGGTAACTTCTGGTCCGGCACAGCGTCCTTCTTAAGCTTCTTTCGGCATGTAGTTAAATTAGAAATCGATTATTCCAAATGGGACCATTATGAAAAGGCTTCAATTCATGGATCATTTAGATATATGCATCCTGAGTTTTGTATCGTGTCAGATCGTCCAAGAAAGCTAACAGTTGATGATCAAAACAGGCCGCACTCTTTTCAAGGCCCTTATATGCAGTGGAGTGATGGCTCTGCGCTATACGCAATTCATGGAGTGAGAATTCCCGCTTGGATTGCTGAAACACCGAAAGAAGAATTTACGAAAGAGATGATAATCGGCGAAACGAATGTTGATTACCGTCGCTGTATTATTAAAAAGATCGGTATCGAAAAAGCAATTCAAATTCTAGGCGCTACCGTGATTGATACTTACGAATCACCAGTAGGTGGTAAGTACGAGTTGCTTCAGATTGACTACGATGGGCGCGGAAATTTGCGACCATATTTAAAAATGGATAGCAAATCCATCGATGCAATTCATATCGAAGGAATAGCTCCAAATATCAAAACAGTTAAGGCCGCACTCATGTATCGCAACAAAGTAAAGACATTCAGAGAACCGCAATTTTTATCATAAAAAGGAGATTAAAATGAACATAGAAAAAATATTAGGAACACCTGATCTTGTTTGGAAGCAACCATACACAATGCAAGGAGATGTAATCATTAAGCAATGCGGAGATTTCGATAGCATCTTTGAAGTTTCTCACGAAATCATACCATCTGAAGCTAAGCCAGTGCCAGGAAACTTAGTTCTCAAAGGCCAAACAAACTCACACGCTTTGTACGGCGGCAAGTTTCAGCTTTATGAACATGAAGGAACTCTTTTTATAAGAGTCGAAGAGCCTACAGTTTTAGATCACGTGAAAGATCACACTCGTGGGCAAGAGAAAGCTGAGCATCATGGGCAATGGATTCCTGTTGGTGAGTATTTCGTCGATAGTGTCCAAGAATTTGATCATCTGCTCGAGGAATCACGTAAGGTCATAGATTAAGGCGTGTGATGATTGCAGTTTTTTTACTAATCACAATTTGCACAACAATAATTATTTTAACAGCGATTACGCTTAACTACAAAAAGGGGAAAAGAGATGAGAAAAATCGTTATAGCGATATTGGCAACACTAACACTTAGTGCTTGTGGATTCGAGATTGTAGATACTGGTTATCGAGGGATTGAAACGCGGCTTGGTGCGGTTCAGGGTGAACCGTTGCCAGAGGGCCTTCATTTTTACAATCCATTCACATCAAGTATTACTGAATACAGCGTGAGACAAGAGAAGTGGGAGGAGACAACATCGATCTTTACTCGAGATACTCAAAACGTAAGTGTCAAATTTGCGGTTGTTTATTATGCCGATCCTGCGCACGTTCATACCTTGTTTAGAGATGTTGGTCGTTTAGATGCCTTGACTGATAAGATCATTAAACCGGTAGTTTTGGGTTCAATCAAAGATGCAATCGGTGAGGTTATAGCTGATGAGTTAGTGATGAAGCGCGAGCTTGTTACTAAATCTGCTCTTAAAGAAGTTGTAGAGAACTTAGAAAAGAAAAATGTTATTGTGACTGATTTACAATTTGTGAATCTAGATTTTGATAATGCATACGAACAGGCCGTTGAACAAAAAGTCGTTGCAATCCAGAACGCTCAAAAAGCGAAAAACGAAACGGTGCGTATTCAAGAAGAAGCCTTTCAAACAGTAAAGACAGCTCAAGCCGAGGCTGAGTCTATGCGGATTAAATCTCAAGCGTTGGCGCAAAACAAGGGGCTTGTGCAATTTGAACTAGCTAAGAAATGGGATGGGGTTTTACCCGTATATATGTTTGGTAACTCTGTTCCGTTGATCGATCTTAAATCAATGACTAAATAACTCCGCATGCGCGGGAAAGAGAGAAAATATGGAAACACAAAGTGAACAAAACCACGTTGCTCAAAAAGAAATCGCTCATGAGTTTAGCTCATGGCCAGTAAATGAAGCACAGCTAAAAAACATCAATGATATCAGAGGTGATTTTGATCATCTGCTTACTTTGATTTCAAACAAGATGCCTCCGCAAAATGGTCGCTACCTGGGGGTTGTGAAAACTAAGCTAGAAGAGGCGTGCATGTTTGCTATTAAAGGATTTTCTAAACCGTAAAACAACCAGCCGAAAGCATTTGAACAAACCCGGTGTGAGTAGGCTTAAAGATGAGAATGGATGATGAACAATATAAAAGGCTTTTCAAAAAAGCCAAGCTATATGCAGCTAAACGAGGATTTGGAGATGAATCTGAGGATTTTGCACAAGAATATGCAATCAAATGTCTTAAGTCAGGAAATGAAGAATGCATTGAGTGGGATTTTATCGACTATTCAGATGCACAACGAGCTGACAAAAGGATACTTAGCAGTCCTTCAGGGTTCCTTTCAAAGAATGTCAGAGTCAGCCTTGATGCCCCCATCATCAGTTCGAACGAAAATTCAACAAAACTTAGTGATTATATCGGAGTGTCTGGAGATGAGCTGGATAACATCGGATACGATGAGCAAAACAAGTCTGTACTCACAAGGCGAGAAGGTATGATTTACGATTTATATTTCAATCAGAGACATACGCTAAGAGATATCGGTGCAAGAATAGGAGTGAGTGAGTCTCGTGTCTCACAATTTTTGAGCGAGATAAATAGAAAAATATCTCGTCTCTATGAAGACGGCGAAATCTTAAACCTTTTTCTGTCTAAAATTGATTCAAAAGAGTCTCGTCTTTTAACTATTAGTACATTTAAACAGGGAATAAGAAAAAATGTATTCAAAGGCTGAGAACTCAGTAGTCACCTACATCATGAATGGGCTTCCAAATAAGGAAATTGCAGATCTGCTTTGCGTTTCCGAGAAAACCATTAAATTTCATATTACAAATATTTATAAAAAGGCGGGAGTTCGATCAAGAGCTGAGTTTATCTCTGAGTCTCATGGAAACAGAATAACTATAGATCAAACTGACAATTTTAAAAAAATTATTACAAAACAAAGTGAGGTAAGTATGAATGATATGCCACAGGGTTCAAGGCCAGTGAATCCTTCAGGATTGCAACAAGGAGCTAGACAGGTTCAAGTTATCGGAAAGTCGCAAGAGGACAAGATTACTTTCATTGATGAGAAGTTTAGAGTCGGAGATACAATAACTACTCTACACAATATGATGAAAGAAGTTACAAAGGACGAAATTACTCCCAACACAGTGAACGCTGCATGTAATTGCGTCGCTCGGCTAAATGAAACAATCAACACAGCTATTCAAGCTGCTAAATTCTTAAACGAGAGATAGATGCGAATATCATGGAACAAGCAGAACTTGAAAATGCTTTCTAATTTGATAGATAAAGGTCTTACAAATGTAGAAATAGCGGAAAAGCTTGGTAGCTCTCGAGAGGCTATAACACTTATTGCAAATCGGTATCTTAAAGGTAATCAAAACTATCAAAAAAGAATAACCAAACATGCGCATTTACGCGAACCTGTAATGAAATACTTTTTAAAACATACAGCGAGTGAGTGTCAAAAAAAATTCAAACTAACGAATAGCGAATTTAAAAGCCTGATGACCGTCGGATATCGAGATCCGAAGTTTAAGCATTTAAGGAAGGAAACTCGCCGGCATGATGCCTGGTCTGCCAAAGAATACAAATTTCTATTGCAGCATTCTGGATTGCGATCACGCAAATGGATTGCGGAGAAGTTAAATCGGGGTGGTGAGCTTGGAATTAAAGATCGCTTGGACTTACATGGAATTTCATCAAAGAATTTGAACGGACTAACACTGTCGCAATTTCGTGATGCTTTCGGAAAAGACCCAGAATGGTTTATCCAAACGTCTGCTGGGCCGGGTGGCAACCTTCACGGCGGATTGACTGGCTATTTTAAAATCGTACCTTGGGTTTATTTAAAACGCGAATTTGAGCTTAAAAGGCTTAGCAGTCACACAATTATAGTTCAACTTGTTGAGGCAATGGCAATGTTTCAGGACTGGTTCTACGAAGGCAATGCTTTGAAAAAATTAAAGAAAAGGAGATTTATTTAACATGAACCCACTAAACCAAAAAATCGGCGAGATCATCAGACAGAAGCGCGTGGCAAAGAATATGACGCAGCTACAGCTCTCAACCTTGCTAGGCTACGAGAGTACGCAGTTTATTTCCTTGTTCGAACGCGGGCTATCTAAAGTTCCATTGAACGTGCTTGGTAAGCTAAGCGTGATTCTAGAAATACCGGCTAAGAGATTTCAGAATCTGCTTGTGGCTGATTTTAAGAACAAATTGCAAACTGAAATGAGACCGAGATGAAAATCAAAACATGGTTTGCAAGATTTGAAGGTGATCCAGAAAAAGATGGCTTACCTAAATTCAGAGTTATTGGGACGACAAAGCTGAAACCAGTTAACCATTCGGACGAAATCGTAGAATTTGTAAAATTGAGTGATGTTAAGCCGCTCATTGAAGCAGCTCAAGCATTTAGAAAAGAGCCAACAAATACGTTTAAAGATGAAAATCTAAAAGTTCGATTGAGCTATTGGAAAGATATCATGCTTGGATTGAACGAGAGGGATTTGTGAATCTGCACGTGTTAGATGTGATTAATATACTGTTTGCTATGTTCGCACTTGGGTATGTTGGGTATTTATTTTATTTGGGGAATTAAGGGTGGAGAAGTGAGCAAATGTTACCACTTTACTGCGAAAAGATTTGTCGAATCTATTAAGCGCGACGGTCTTACAAGAGGTGTAATGCTTAAGAGCATTAACCCGCCGAGTTTTCTTTTCAACAAGCAATGGTTAACTAAAAATCCGTCTTTTGATCAAGGTTGGTCAATTGGAACTGGGAAACTTCCATACAAAAGAAACGAAGTGCGGATGACAATAGATATACCACTAGAAGAAAGAATCAATCTTAAGCCGTGGTCTCAAATGAAGTTTCTCGTTCCACTTGTTGCAAATGATCTCGAGGCTTCTGATTTAGCTGATCCAGAAAACTGGTTAATTTATCAGGGCACTGTTAAGCCTGAATGGATAAAAGAAATAAAGGAGCAAAGCCGTGAGTGATAAACAATTAGCAGCAATAGGAGCAATATTTATTCTAATTTTCGTTTCGTTTTTAAGCTTCAAAGCATGGGCAAAGAACGAGCTTTGCAAGACATATTATTCTGAAATGAATCGCGTGGCGTGTTTTATGAATGATTCGACTTTGCCGCAAAGGAGTAATCGATGAGGGATGGGGTTCATCTTTGGATGATTCGATCTAAAGAGAAAATAGGAAAAGATATCTGGAATAGGCCTTCTTATAACTACTTTGCCAGGCAAACATCGTTAAAGAATCGGCGCTACATAGCTAATGCTCACTACCAGATTAAATGGTTTGAAACTCGTGATGAAGCCCTTACCTATTTTTATAAAAAAGAATGCCTCGGTTTTGATTTACAGAATTACAGTGTCTACAGAAGAAAACTTTATGTGAACAAGAAAGGGGAATATGATTATTTTAGGAATTACGAGAAGTTTAGGTGCCTTTAAATGAAACTCACAAATTTTGAATCGCTAGATGAGAAAATAGCACAAGCTATCGCTGATGGCATTAACGAATTGGGATGGACCCCAGATGTGCCAAATGAAAACGACGAAATGCTTTTTGGTCCAGAGTGCCATGAAGTGCAAACTATAATGATAAAGGTCTCCGCCGCCCTCGCTGAGTTTTATGGGGAGAATGGGAAATGAATAACAGGCACTTTATGAACTATGAATACGTAGCAGACGAATTTGCCAAAGAAACAAAGATAAATGAAGAAAAGAAAGAGTACTTTCTGCGAGGTGTTCGATGGGCAATTATGGCAATTGAAGAGACGATTGATAGAAGCGGTTGTCATCTTGATAAATCAGCGGACGCTTATCTAAAGCAGCTTACGATTTCAGATATAAATAAAGCTATACGTAAACTAAAATCTGTACCTGAAAAAAAGGCCCCAGAAAATGAGTGAGATAGCTGTAAGAGACACAACATTTGATAATGTTAAACTAGAAAGCGTTTGGATTAGTCATAGAACTACTCCTGACGGGAAATACATCGTCTGTTTTTTGGTATTGAATGGAATAGAAAAGGAAATTTCTAGATTTTACGTTCACGACTACGATGGGCTTATTTGCGAATCGACTAACTTAACATGGATTTTATCATGAACACCAAGCGATTGAAGCCGGGGATATATTTCCACTGCGATACACTTGAGATGATTGAAGTTGATTACGATAACTACTTTCATGCAATTGCTATTATTTACACTTTAACACGAAAAATCCAAGTCGTTGGTGCTGAATTAGAAACCGAATGGACTTATCTGGGGGAAGTATGACCGACTCTGATTTCGATGTCGAAGACTTTTTGAAAGAAGAACTAACATTCTGGGGCGACTACGACATGACTCAACAAAATTACCGAGAGGCTTTTAGAAAGCTAGTTAAGTTACTAGTAGATAAAGAAATTCTAGATGAAGACGATGTTAGGAGTTTAAAATGACCGACGCAAATATTTTTAATGGGAGTGAGAGATGAGTTTAGAACTAAATATTTTACTAGCAATTTGGATTCACTGGGTAGCTGATTTTATTTTCCAAACTGACACGATGGCGATGAATAAAAGTACATCAAATAAATGGCTTGCATCGCATGTTAGTGTTTATTCAATTCCATTTATAATATTTGGCTGGAAGTTTATGCTTCTTAATGGACTAGCTCACTTTGCAGTTGATTGGTGTACCTCTCGAGCGACTTCGTATTTATGGAAAAAAGGCGACAGACATAATTTCTTTGTAGTTATTGGCTTAGACCAAGCAATTCATTTAACAACAATTATTCTTCTGCTAATGTATCTATGAAAGAGAAAGATTTAAATGAGGAAAAACCATGACCCAGCCAAATGCCCGCGAGATTGCGGAGGAAATTATAAGAACAACTCACAGAGAACGCGAAGGCATTGTTGCACGTGCTTATCTGGAGTTGTTTCCACGATACGAAAGTGAGCACCGTTTCTATGAAAAACAAATTGAATTGCAATCCAAAGAAATCACCAAGCTTAAAGAAGAAATCGAAAAACTCAAATCCAAGGATGAGGTAAGTGGCTAACCGTCGTATAAGCCCCATGACTCGGGAGTACCTAAAGCATGGCCCGGAACACTTCATCAGGCATATGACAAAGAATCTCGAATATTGGGACATCACCATGGCCATGAAAATATCTGGAATCTCCCAGCAGACGCATACTCTGCTTCTGAAAATCCCAGAATATAAATCATTGATCGAATCTCACAAGCGCATGAGGCAAAGCAGATCTGCTTTCAAACAGCTTCTCACTTGAAAAGACCAGTTGTTTTGCAATTGACATAAGTCATGCTATACTCAACTCAGCAGGGAGGTGCATAATGGATCGTGAAATTGCTAGTATCGATTATTCAAGTGTTACCCATGTTCTTACAATCGTCTTTCAAGATGGAACGTTCATTCAAGAGCGTGATGTCCTTTCTGAAAAAGAAGCGCGGCTATTCATCGAAGCAAAGTTCAAGAATAGTAAGATTGAATTACCCAAGAAAGAGGTCTTTGAAAAAAAGTCTAGACATCTGAGTCTCTGCTGATACCTTAAAATATATAGGAGGTCATATGAGAAAAACGACGAAGAAACCAGCGGCGAAGAAAACTAAAGCTGCGAAGTCTACTAAAGCTAAGAAAGTTACTAAGAAGTAATTGAAATTTCCGAGAGATGATTCTTTTGCGTTGAGTGATTGCGACGGCAGCCGAAGCGCTCTTGATTCTTGAAGCCGACGGGCCTCACCTCGGATTTAATCAGTTAGCTCGAAATGAGGGTAGTCGACAAACTTATCATTTTTAAAGTTAAGATCCTGCGACCAGTCTCCACCCCAACGTATTTTAATTCCCATCGATTTAGCAATTCCCAAAACAAAACCGGCAAAGTGCATGAATCTGGCTTTATCAGCCCAGTCGACAGGATAGGGGACCACGTCAATAGCAAGCGAAAGCAATTGATTATGCTTTGAATCTGGCCATTTAAGTTTGGAGTTTCCAGTTCGAACGGCCTCATCTTGTTCGTCTTTGCCCCGATGTCCACATATCACAGTACAATCGTAATGTTTGACCACTTCGTTAAACAATCGCTGCAAGTCTGAATGACAGGTTTTAAGTCGTTCTTCTGAAATTTTAGAAAATTTATTCACTCGACATACTCCTCAATAAACTCATCAGCCTCATCAGAATCAATGCACATGAATTTCTCAGCAGCGCCTGGATTATTCTGAATCGGTATCACTTGCTCTTGTCCTGGACCCGTTACGCGGTATAAAGCGCAGACCTCAGGATCCAGCAGCCAAATCTCATTCTTTGGCTTTTCTTTTACTGGGCCGAGTGTACATGCCTGGATACTTATCAGCACTAGAAGGCCCTGAGCTACCGCCCAAAGCTTTTTCAAGATGTCGCTGATCATGTTCATTAAGCGCTGTATTCTTAGCATCCTTTAAATCCTTAATGCGTTTTAATCTTATGGCGGCTTCAATCGCCTTTAAGATTTTGTAGATCAATTCAAGCAGCTTTGTCGGAGTCATTCTTAGCCTTTAACTCTTCGTAGGCATCTTGGATTTTCTTTGTCTGTGGATTGATACCGATAGTGGGTAGCCATGCGATCACCTTGAAAAGCTTTTCTGCAAAGCCAGCAACCAATTTGTCATCAGCATCGGTCTTAGAAGTCATCTTAGCAATCACTGTAGCCGCGATAACGATGCCTCCTAAGATTTGAAGTATTGAATTAAGAATAGGTAGCGCTTTATCCAAGAATTCTTGCATAGATTTTCCTTTTGTTAATTTTTTTCGCTTTTGAATTTAGAATATAAATAATGCTCGAAGGGCTTAGTCCCTTCCTTGAAACAAAGCCGATCGATTCGCTAGCTGATGACTCATCGTATGAAGTATCTAGATGTAAATCAATCACTTGATGCCTCGTTTTGTTGTTCTTTTGATTTTTTTGTGGCAATCGCTCTAGGTGTGCCGACAAACAAAGCTATGGCATCGATGTCGGTCTTTAGATCCTTTAAATCTAAAGCGAAGTTATCAATCTTTGCCTCTACAACTCCTGCTTGTTTTGCTTCTTTCTTAATTTTATCAATGTAAGCATCTAGGAACTTATACAAAGCGCGTGCGATCGCCATCAAGCCAGTGCCGATGAATCCAAGTAGACCGTACATAGTTGTTTGTTGATCAGGCGACGGTAGGTCCATACGCTCCTTTATTTAACTTTAATAATTGTAAACCAGCCAACGGTATCACTTGCTGAGCTGGATGCTTGAGGAACAAGTGTCACGCTGTCGCCCGATAGTAGTGGATATTGAACTGTGATACTTTGTCGGCCTGTTCCGTTTGATAAGGAACCAAAAACACCTTGGTCAACACCATTAACGAATAGTTTAACATCTGTGGTCGCACCAGCATTTATTCCTGATACTGTTAATACGTATGTGCCTTCTTCTGGTACGACATATGCACCTGTTGTAGTATTGTAAGCATTATGACTATCTTCAACTTTTGAAGTACATCTTAGTGCTGTACCTGATGTAATCGTGGTACTAGATAAAGTTTTATAAGTTGCAACTATTTTAGCTGTAGCACTTAATACTTGAGAATCGCTAGAGCGAGAAACTGTAAAGTAATTGGCACCTGGTACTTGTTCAGAGTACCCTCCACCACTACCGTCAGAGTACGCTCGAATTTGTATGGTTTGTCCTGCGAGTAAATAGATCGAGTTAGCTGATACTTTAGATTGAAATCCATAGTTTGTAGTTCTAGGAGCTTGTGCGTAGTTCATTGCTACTGAGACACCATTGGCCCATATTTGGATGCCTAAATTGTTACCAGCAGTCCAGTTTTGGTTAGCTTCGATAGAAGCAGAAACGTCGTACCAGTCTGATGTCGGTGCTGTCCATGTTCCAGAGCTATAACTTGCAGTGGTATCTCCGTTTACAGTTGGATAGGTAACTAAGTTGAAGCCTGTAGTTAACGTGCCAGACGGTTGTCCTGAAGCTCTAAACTTAATTTTTCTACTATCGTAACTATTACTCATTTGAGTAGAGGAAGTCCATCCAACAATCGGAACTTCTACAAAAGCTGAAATTCTATCACCAGACTGCCAAGTTATGGGAACTGCACTTGTCCATTCATTCCCACCATTAGTGATAATTCTAAAACCACCTGACGTATTTCCTGGTTGAACATGTCCGATATAGTTATTTGAAGCAGTTCGATTTGCAGTGGCATAACCTACGTTCCCGTCATTAGCAGTGTAGTCCATTTTTACAGCATCAATCGAATATCCCGACGGCATATTAAATCGAAGAGTACTTGAAACAGCACTGTTGAGATTAAAGAAAAAGCGAATCTGCATACTATCGCCAACTCTTCTCCAAAGAGATTGCTGTGAAGATACAGTGAAATTGGTAATGGTTGATGTGAAACTTCTCCAGTCAGTAATTGGTGTTCCATAGACGTAGTTGCATGGTTTTACCGCTATATTATCGACCTTCAAACTGTAAGCAGCGCTGCTAGTAGAGGAAATATAGAACAATAGACGATATGAGGTACCTGTTGCGCTAGTTTGGAAGTTAGCAATAAACTTATCGGCA
>JAEUWH010000068.1 GCA_016785955.1 Pseudobdellovibrionaceae bacterium
AGAATCCAATTTACCTAAAAAAAGAAATGGATAAAAAACTTAAAGTATTTTTTGAACTAGTCGATGAGATAAAAAGAAGAAACCGTGCAACCGGATCTTGATTGCACTGCTTCAGTATCATTTACCTATGAGTCAATACGACAGGTGAAAATATTTTCTATCTGTAATAAGGTGCAGCATGTGAACTACAACAAGGAGATAATACATGAAAAAATTTGGTTTAGTTTTTATTTTTTTATTTACTTTAAATGCCCAAGCAAATTGTCTTTTATATTGGGTAAATTATTCACCGGTCTTGAACCAAAATAGTGATGAAGGCTATTTGTCAGATCGACTTAAATCGAAAGGATTTAGTTTTGTACAATCCCCGGAGCAAGCAAATTATATTCTAACTACCTCTAGCGTTAGTAGCGGTAGACCACCAAATGGTAGTCTTGCTGAAAAAGATTTTGGACAAGAGGTTAAAACTCACGTTCAAGTTAACATTCATTTTACCAATCAAAGTTCGGGAATAGTATCGACTATGTCTGGCGAAAGTAATTATGATGTTAGTAGAGTTTTTCATTTTAACCCAGCCTCTGTTAAAGATGCAACAGGCCAAGCAATGAAAAAAGTATCCAATTGTAAATAGAGTGGCTTGGTGTGCTTAGATTTGTACTGCTGGATTTTTTCGGCTATTCCAAAAGCCCTTCAAATTAAAAAAATTGAAATCAATCGAAGCCATCCAAATTGGGTGGCTTCTGTTTTAGGTCCCTGATAAATAAATTTAGTCATTTTAAACTCGTCCCCTAAAATTCAAAATGAAGTACCGGGGACTGATTTTTTCTTGTTCTAAAAAGATCGTTTAAAGTAGCGGTCTTCAAAGCCAGTCGACCGAACCTCTTGATGGCGCTGGCAAGATCGCCAATTTGGACATCGGTCAACAAAGCTAGCAGGCGCTTCAAAAGGCTCGTTGTCACGGAAAGCAATATATTCGCGAATAGGATACCTTTGTTGACTATACCTTTGTTCCATTTAAAATTTAAAAATGAAAAATTATATTTCTCTTCACTTAAAGACAGTCCTTTCATATTTAGTGCTCGGTGGGCTTTTTTTTTCGTCCAACCTTCAGGCATCTCGAGGTTCCCATCAGAAAACCATGAGCGTTGCTAATGGGTTCCCAGCAGATCTGTTACGTTGCAAGTCGGCTCAGGATTGCACGGCGGTCTCTGGCATTTGTGCTGGTTGGGTTCCGGTCAGTGTGAAAATGAAATCCGCATTGTCTGAGACATATCAAAATATGGGTACAGCGATCGATTGCGCGCAAAGGGAAAGAACGCCGATGCCACCGTTGATTTGCCAATCAAGCCTATGTCAATTCGACGAGGCAAAACCTACGGCTCTTGAGCAAACGACAGCCTTCCAAAAATCCTGTCCAGACGCAAAAGGAGAGGTAGACACTGTGCCAGAGCAAATTCGTGAACAGATCCTTCAAAGGCTTCAACATCCTCTTTCGCAAATTCGCAAGGTGGGCTTGAATCAAATTTCTCAATTAGAGCTAAAACAACTTGAACCTTTGAGCCCTATTATCCAGATGATAGTAGCCATCTACAGGCGTAATGCAATCGGAGAGGAAAATGGTCTGAGTTCATGTTGGTTCGCTCCTACCGATAAGACTAGCTTGCAAAAGGCCGCAATCAGTCTTGGCTCGCAGGCAGGCCCTATCGCCGATGTAGTCCTTGAGACAATGCCGCCCGAAAAAAACTATTATGAGCGAAAGCAAATACTTCGGTTCCTTGGCGACTTGGGTGCTGTTGGAGGGGCGAGGGCGATCGAAACGATTCGCAAATGCTTGGATCAAGGTGACGTTTCCCCGTCACTCATGTCAGGAGGAGGACCACGGATACCCGGTGGGTGGCCTGAAATCGAAACGTGCATCTATGCAGCACGAATGCAAAACAGTCTTTCCTTGGTCAAACCTCTATCGGCGTTGCTTAACGAAAACATATCCTCCGTGCAGGTCTCCGCCTTACTAGCGATTTATGGATTGATTGACAAAGGCCCAGAGTTTAGAAGTGCCGTGCTTCAAATTCTGGATGATAAGAATTGTGAACCAAAAAAAATGGCACTTCGCCTCGTGGCCCTTGAGCCTGCAATGTTTGAAAAAGATGTGAAAGTGGTTTTGCAAGCATCGCGAGAATCGAATGCTTGCGGGATTCAGGATGTCTGGCCTTCGACCGTAATGCGCATTGGAAAGGCAACACGGGATTTTTTAAAACCCTTTCCACCGCGATGGTCAAAGGATCCTTGGTGGCAAAATGATTTCAAAGTTTGGAAAAAAGTCTTTTCTGCCGACGAACTTGCGCAGTCGCCTGAGCTTGTGAAAGATGCTTTCGATAGTTTCGCTTCGCATGAGGCTCGTCAGGTGCTCAAGGAAATAAATTCGGTAGAGGCAAGAAATCTCTTGCTAGAAATGAACCTGTATTGGTCGACTGGAAAAAGAGGGAAGAACGCAAGTGTAACATTCGAACAAATGAAGCAAATAGCTCTGAACACTTCCCAAGCGCCCTCCATACGTACGGCTGCTCTAGGATATCTATTTTATGATCCTCAACTGCGAGCTCGCGCTGTTCCTATCTTCGAGAGTCTTTTGAAAGATCAGGCAAAACCAGTAAAATGGGATTCGGCCGGAATGCTTTTGATCGCCAGTCAGAAGGCAAATCCTCAGGCCGTTCAAATTGTGTTAGAGGCATCCGAACTCGGCGGTTATGTCCGTAGTGTAGATACTTTAGATGCATTTAAGGCTTTGCCAGTTGTCCCCGCAGAGGCCATACCTAAAATTCTAGAACTATTTAAAAAGGCAGGTCACTCCGAAGCGGGAGCTTTGTTGGTATTGGCAGCTTATCAGGGAAATTCCAAAGCAATCGAAGAAGTTAAGAAGGCCGCGCAAGGAGATGATATCAGTGCGCTTCAAAGTCTTCTTAAAGGAATCGAACGGACTCAAGTGGTCCCCAGTGTTATTGAAGCAAAGGATTGGATGAATTTACTGCAACGGCAGGACCGATTTGATCTTGTGGCAAATACCTTAACTGATTTGAGCACTCCCCAATATTTAGATTTGCTTCGGCGACACCTCAAGCTACCACAACAATTGCGGCCTAGAGACTGAAAACCCTAGGGAATATTTCAATACTTGATCTGTACTCGCTGCCTGACATCAATCCCTTCAATTTTTTTAATTTGAAGGGAATTTATTCACTTGGTAATCGTCTCAACTTTATAATCCTCAAATTTGGCTCAACGATCTTTTCCTTGAGGGGTTCAAATTTAAAAGTTTCATAAAGACGGATAGCTGGTGAGTTTAATTTTCCAGTTCCTACATGAAACTCTTTTTTCGGGTATAAGCTGAGACAATGGGCAATAAGAGCTCTGGCGATGCCACGTCTAAAAAATTTAGGATCGACAAAAAGATTACTGATAACTATAGATGCAATTAATTTTTCAAGAAAAATAGCTCCAGTTATTGAGCCATCCATCACAGAAACAAATATTTCATCTGTTGAGTTCTGAAGATCATTTAAGGTTTCTTGCAATGGAAAAAATAAGTCTGGTTGTATACTAAGAAGACCCGCTTCAATCGTGTAGGCGGCCTGTCTAATTTGATATAGGCGAGCTATCTCTGTGTGATTTTTCTTTTCAAGAGGTCGAATTTGCATATCTCATTTTTGCAAAAAATCTCACAAGCTGTCTATAAATCCAATGTTTTTCTACTGTTTGCATTATATTTCATTTGAAAATTTCATTACAGGATATCGAAAGCGAGTCCGTGAGTTCATATCTGACAATCGAATTTTCAAATGAACATCTTCCGTACCAATCCAAAAACATCTCTTTCTAGAAATCGGTCCACCGTAGCGTGCCCTTTTGATTTAAAAAAAGTGATCGGATAACCCTTCCGAACTGACTGATTGTGAATTCTTGGCGCCCTGACCTTTTGGGGCGTCTTTTTTTCGTCGGTAGCGCCGACGAAAAATTACATCAGCGTTTTAAGAAGATGGACGAAGGCAAAGGTTCAGTTTTAAGGGCGTCCCCGTTAAATCAAAAAAATTTCAAAATTTATTTTTCGGGGACGGAATTTTTTCGTGCTTCAACTCAGCACTACTTCGACAGAGCCTTCTATTCAGACCGCTTCACAGCGAAGGGTTTTAAAGCATTTCAATTGTCAAACATAATAGAAATTTGCGAATTATTAATAACAACCACTCCTGTTTGAGAAGCTTTTAGTGAAAAGATTTGGCTTTTTATTTCTATATTTTTAAATTTAAATTCGCCGTTTCTAATTTGAATTTCAGAAGAGTCGATCCAAATTTGAATCTCACTTAACCCAAATAAACTTGAGTTTTTTGATTTTGCTAAGACGGGAATCTTTGTATATATTTCTTGAAAATTAGACCCGCATTGATATGAGCCAGAGTAGTTCACTCCAAAGGTTCCACCGTCCGTAAGGTAGTATGTTTTTTCAGAAAATCCTCCGCCAGAACAATCTTTTGAAGAGTTTAAAATGCTAACTTGAATTTTAGACGAGTTAATTTGATCGGCTACTCTATTAATTTCAGAAATATATTCAGAGATGAGTTCTGTAGCAAGTATTCGTGCCTGATCACCTTCAAATGATTTAATAATTTCTTGTCCGTTCATAATCAAACTTTGTTCATCAAATCCAATTAAAACATGGCGAAAAAGAGATGAGCTGTTTTCAGTCTGCAACAAGACCTTCCAGCTCTCATTTGAACTATGTCTATCAAGGTAGTCACAAATCAAGCTTCCTAAAGCATAGTGTCGCCATTTTATAATGCCGTCTACACCTTCGGAATTGTCCAAGTTTCCAATCATTTTTTGAGTCCAAATTTTTCGAAAACGAATGCCAAATTCCTTTTCAATAACTTCAAAAGCTTTTAACTGAACATAAATTGCTGTTCCTTCAGAAATCTGCTGTTCAAGCTCCCAATCTTTTGACTCTTTTGAAAGACCTAATTCGCGATTAAGAGCCACAGAAAGAAAATCTTTCCAGTTCTTTTCCGTATGGGTTTGCAGGTATGAAATGAGTCGATTATTTTCCAAAAGTCCTTCTGCTACGTTATCTCGAGAGTTATGACCTGAGTATGCGGAATTAGCGAGAGTAAACATATTGGGAAAGTGTTCCCATTGAAAACGATGAAATCGTTCATGAATAATTGCAGAAAGAAGCCAGACAGACAGTTTTGGTTTGATTGTTGTGTCAAAGAAAAATGCTTTAGTTCCATTAAAATCCAAATAAGGAACGATTGGTGATACTGGCATTTTAAAAGTTTTGGGCGCAGAATAAAACGTACATTTTTCTTTTTTTTCTTCATTCCAATCTTTAAAGGCACTCGGTTCCCCATAACCAAAAGTATTATCCCGAAATTTAATAATCATTGGACTTTCCAGAGGATTGTATTCAGGCCAGATTCCATTTCCATTTTTAGTATCAAGATTTGACAATACAGAACATAAAATGTCTCTCGCAAGATCATCAGAGATATCGTCGGAATTAACAGGCTGAGCATTTGCTAAAATGCTGAAAAGGCTTACAATAAACAAAATTTTATAAATCAAAGTAACCTCCCGACTTGCACTTCGTAGCATATTTCTTGCTATCAAACAAGATGGTCCTAAACCCAATCACCATGGCACATTCGCGTCGCCATAACTATATAATCCTGCCCAGTAAATACGTTCTAACTCAGGGGACTATGTAAAAACCTGGTTAATACTCCCTCAACTTGAATATAGTAGTCCCCATGCTTTCAGTTTTAGAAGCCAGGGCGCTTTTACTTTTTTTCAAAGAATATGTAAAAAAGTAAATTTAAAATTACCCCATTAAGTCTGCTACTTAGGTGCTCCAAACTAGTTTATTGGTCGTAACTTCGACCAATAGTTAACAGTGAAAAAAGAAGGTCTTAACTAAAGTTCTTTACTTTATTTAGCGATTTCAAAGTCTTATCCGATTTTCGGATCAAAATTCGGCTTTGGCATTTATCTTGTTATGTAAATCGATCGAAGTTTGTATGGATGGGGGAAGTATGAACATCGTTGATAGAAAATATAAAATCCTTTTAGTCGACGACGAGCCAGAGATTTTGTCTTCAGTTCAAAATTTATTTTCGGATCAGAATGAAATTGAAATCCAGATAGCTAAAAACTCTGAAGAAGTTATGACCATCTTTAATCAAGCTCCATATGATTTTGCTGTTGTACTTATGGATTATAATTTGGCCGGAGTTTCGGGAGCAGACTTAACCAAAGAGATTATCAAAATCAATCCACATCAAATTGTAGCCATGTATTCAGGTGACGAATCACAAAAGGCAGCTATTGAGTCATGGAGGTCAGGTGCTGTTGATTTTATCGAAAAACGACTTTCATCCGAAGAAACAAAAAAGAAAATAAATCTTTCGATAAAAAAATATGCTGAGTCTTCAGAAATTTTTAATTCTGCTCCAAAATCAAGTTATAGAGAAATTATAGAATCAATTGGTTTATCTGGCGGATCGCCAGAAATGGCTAAAATTGCTGATTATATCAGACGAGCTGCAAACACAGATGCTTGTGTTCTAATTACTGGTGAAAGTGGTGTCGGAAAAGAAGAAGTAGCAAAAGCTATTCATAGACTTTCGAAACGAAATACGATGCCCTTTGTTGCCGAGAATATGTCAGCAATCACTAAAGAGCTGTTTGAATCTAAAATGTTTGGTCATGTTAAAGGATCATTTACAGGTGCCACTGAAAACCATCAAGGTCTATTTAAAAAAGCTCATTGTGGAACTCTGTTTATGGATGAAATTGGCGATATGCCGCTGGAGCAACAAGCAAAATTATTAAGAGCCATTCAAGAGGGCGAATTTTTTCCTGTTGGCTCTTCGAAAACAGAAAAAGTGAATGTACGCTTGATAGTTGCAACAAATAAAGAGCTTGAAAAAGAAGTGTTAGCTAAAACATTCCGCCAAGATTTATTTTATAGACTCAACATCATTAATATTAAGATTCCTCCCTTAAGAGAAAGAATTCAAGACATTCGACCACTCGTTGAAAATTTCAGAAAGAAAAATAAAATTCGCCAAGTGTTTTTGATGGAGGTCATAAAAAAATTTGAAAGCTATTCATGGCCTGGAAATGTACGAGAACTCTACAGTGAGCTTTTAAGAATCACCTCAGTGTTTCAAGATGAATCCAGAATTACGATTAAACATTTGGACAGCAAGTTTTTTGATACATCTTCAATAACTGAAACACAAAAAATGAGCCTTACTTTTGAGGAATTTCATCAGCATAGCCAAGAAGCTGAGAAAAAATTAATACTTGAGGTTGTTAAAAAGTACCGATCCCTTCGGTTAGCCGCTTCAGAAGGATTAAAGATTCCATATTCAACATTACAAAGTAGAATTAAAAAACTTAACTTAAGCTTAGGGGGAGAAAATGAAAAAATCAGTTAAAACTATTGCAACAGTTATTATGGCCTCGATTCAATCAGCAGCTTTTACACAGCCAATCGTTGTTACAGCAGAAGACCTAGCTAAATTTGAAAATAAAACGCACGCTATTGGGCTGATGCAAGAATTAATTCGCACCAATGTTTTGGTTCAAACAAATAAAAAAGAAGTCTTAATATTAAATGTTGATGCTGTAAAAAAAATTGAGGATGAAACTGCGCTTAAAGTTCTTTCGAACCTTATTAAATTTGTCACTGAAGGACAAGTCGAAATTGAAAACAAAGATTGGAAGAGTATGACGCCTTCAACTCAAGACTACAAAATGTAGTACAAATATGACAAAATTTTTAAATTCTATTATTTTTGCGATTTGCATTTGCGCCGTTACTGAGGGAAAGACTATGAAAGAATATATTATTACTGAAACTGATGTGCCGACATCGTATGACCCTCTTGATGCTGATCAAACGCAAAATTTACCAGTGGCACGCATGATTTATCATACACCTTTAGAAATTGATGCATCTGATACTATTACAAGCCAAGTATTAGAATCATTTAATTATGATAAAAAGACTAAAACTATTCGATGGGTCGTTAAAAAAAATCTAAAATACAATGACGAAACACCAATATCTACAGACGATGTGGTTTTATCGGTTAAAAGAATGCTGCTAACAAGACCACAATTCCCAGTGATAGAATCTATTGAAGGTAAAGATCAATGGTTAAAAGAAGAAAACCCACTGAATAAACTACCTAGCGGAGTCAAAGTAATCGGCAATGAGATTTCGATAACTTTGACCAGAGATTACCCTCACCCCTTATTTAGATTTTGTTTAGAACTGTTTTCAATTATTCCTAAAAAATGTATTGATTTGAAATCTGGAAAAATTACTTGTGAGCGCCCACCTGAAAGCGGCAGATATGTTATTGTTAAAAAAAGTGACAAATCTATCCTTTTTAGCAACAGAGGAAGTAAGAACAATCAAATTTTGTTCAAATATATTCCAGCCGTAGAATTAGTAAAACTATTACCCAAGCTAAGCTCTGAATCGGTTGTAGCTGGAAATGAATCAATGTTTTCTAGAGATGAGCTTGCTGCTTTTAGAAAACTTGACTCTTTTTACTATTTACCGGCCTCGAGATTTTCTGTTTTACAATTAAATCCTGATATCGCGCCCTTTGATGATAAATTATGTCGTCTCTACTTCGCTAAGCAATTTAGAAATGAGTATGAGAAATTAACAAAAGACTACTCACCGGCAGAATCAAGCATATTTACGAAAATTATTGCTGGTTACTTACCAAGAAGAGAGCTTGAGTCTGTGGAATTCAAAAAAATCAAAAATTCCGATTTTGAAAGCTGTTTAGATAGGTTGAGAAAAAAAGAAATTGCATGGGCTTATGTGGAAAATGAAATCAATTCAGCATTTGTCACAGCACTAAAAAATACATTTACAGAACTAAATTTAAGAAATTCTCCAATAGTAGTAAAATCTAGAAAAGAGCTAGCAGAAAAATTTATAAATGGAGAGATTGCAATTTTTAATGGTGCCTCTGGATTTTGGGCAAATGATCCACTGGGCGATTTAAAAATGCTTTTCACTCCAAATCTTCACAAACCGCTTAACTACATATCGAGAGACAAACAATTACAAAACTTAATCGAAGAATGTATTAAAAATCCCTCAAATAAAGAAAATCTTAATAAGGTTAATCAGTATTTGCATGATCAGGGGCTGTTTAATGTTTACACCCATGTTCGACGATTTTATTTTTCAAAAGACAGTAAAAAATTAAAACAAATTCCTCAAGGATCTGCGGCACCGAATCCATGGCAGGTTCTAGAATGAATACGAATCATGAAATAGCAAGTTTATTACCACGGGAACTAAAAAATTTAGTGACTATCGAGTATTCAAAAATTGCAGATTTTCATTGGTTCAACTTAGTCAGTGAGAAAAATGAATCACTTATTTCAGATCGGGTATTTACGGGCTTTGATAAAGATATGAAAGTTGCTTTTTCAAAAGCAGTTTCAGAAATGACTGAACGCTTGTCATTTAATCTAGGACACAAAGCGAAATTACGGTCATGTGCGACCCAGAGATCTGATGGAATCGCTGCATATCCGATAGCTAACGATTTTGCGCTGGCTGCTTATAATGCAAGAGAAAATGCACTGAACGAAGCCATTGAAAGATATGCATGGGCTACATGGTGGGATCAGCATCAGGTAAAATATAAGCACGAAAAATATTTATTACAGGATTTCTGTTTAGAATACAAAATCCTCAAAAAATTATTGATTGAGCTTGATAGTATACTAAAGATTGAATTTATTCATTTCATTGAGCCAGAGATTTTAAATTCAGAAAAAAAACTAGTAATTGTTATAGCAGAATTCAATGGTGGTGTTGTAACTGGAGGAGCGTGCGACGATAAGGGAAAGTTGGAGTCAATTTTGATTCGATCATTTTCCGAGTTACTGCGACATGCACTTGTTTTAATTCAGAACAAGCAGAAGCCGATTCACCTTTCAGATTACGAAAATAGACTTCTGTATTTTGCTTCAATGGCAGGTAAAGACACTTTTTATAATCGGCTCTCACAAAAGGGAACTCTAGAAATAGACCTTCCAAACCTCGCAGTAGATGAACAGATTCCTTCGGTTAAAACTCACTTTGTACACAGATGTCTTTTTCAAAATCAACCACCATTTATCGATGAGAATTATGAAAGAATGTGTCTATGAAAAAACTCTTTTTCCCTTTGTCGCTCTTGTTTATTCTCATAATGACTTTTGTTGGTCTGTTTTATTATCTTTTCGATCACTATGTGGAATCTGTTGGTGTCGAAACCGTAACAGCTTGGGCTAAAAATGAAGAGAATTCAATCATTGAAGGCAATTTACTTTCAAGTGTCACTAAAGCACAGAAGCTGCTTTTATCTAGCGAAGTTGTAAAAGGTGTTGCGATTTTTGACTTAACAGATATCCATCAGGGGCCACTCTTAGAATTTGGTGAAAGAATACAATTTTTAAGAAGCGATTATGCTGAAAACAAAATACAGACGATTGGTTTTCTTAAAAAGCTCTATTTGATCAAATCGCCGTCAGATCAAAATTTAAGAATTATTTTTTCAATTTATTCAGGCAAAATTAGTTCACTTTTTTGGATCACAAGCGCAGTGTTTGCAGCTTTGACTATCATTTTTTTAATGGCGATTTTAGCTATTCGTCGCGAGCAACAAAATAAAATAGAAAAGTTTGCTCAAAAAGCTAAACAAGCAGCGCATGATTTAGCACAACCTATCGTATTACTGAATTCTCTCATTCAAAACATAGACACTCAACAACAGGAAACAATCAGATCAAGTGTTGGTCGAATAAATAGTATCGTAGATGATTTAATGGACAAAAAAATGTCACTTAAAAGAGAATCAAAAGTTGAAAAAACATATGAAACAACAATCTTCAAAAAAATTGAAACTCTAATTGAAGAAATTAAAATCACAACAAATAACATGGTCGATATTAAATTTGAGTCAAACTCAAAGGATTTTGAATTGCAAGTCGATCATCACTACATGATTCGAATTTTTTCAAATTTAATTCAAAATTCTATCGAGGCAAACGCAAATAAAATAATTTTAAAAGTTCAAGATGAAAATGATAGTATAGTTTTCAATTTGTCAGACAATGGACAGGGTATTCCCGAAAGTGTTCTTTCAAGGGTTGGAGAAGAGTACTTTACTTTTGGTAAACAATACGGAACTGGTCTAGGACTTTTTGCTGCAAAAAAATTTGTTAGTGAAAATAACGGTCAACTCTTTATTGAGTCCAAAGAAAATTTAGGAACTACCATAAAAATTTCATTTTTAAGTAATTATGGTAACAAAATAATTTTAACTGAAGATACGAAGGTACTCATTTTAGATGACGAAACTAGTATGCACCATATATGGAAGGAAAAATTAAATTCACTGAATTTTACATCACCCGTAGAGTATTTCACAAATCCATCAGACTTTGTACATCGCTTAAATCAGTTAGTCCGCGATGAAATTTTTCTATTTAGCGATTTCAATTTAAAGGATGAGCGAACAGGATTAGATATTATTGAATCTTTAAGTCTTGCTGATCAATCGGCGTTAGTTACCGGTCAAGATGTTGACCCAGAGATCAGAACGCGAGCAAAAAATATCGGAACGAAGCTCATTGGTAAATCATCACTTAGCCAATTACAGATCGTTGTCGTCTAGTTTAAAAATATTATCTAAGTAAAATATCCAGAATGTTGTTTTAAAGATTTAAATTCAATTTTTTAATTATAATTTTGGTTATCGCTTCCAGGTTTCATACTGATTGCATTCGATAAGACATGCTCGCTCATCAAAAAACTTAGAGGCAACACATCTATCTTCACATTCTTTTCGAATGAGCTTACAAGCTGCATTACTTAGGCCAGATTCATACTTACGCACAAGATCAAAAATCATTTGAATTCCAAATTTTTTTATATCATCTGAAGTGCATTTCGTCTGAACTCCGGCTTTGCATGCTGATATCCAAGCACTTTCACCATTAGATTGAGTAAAATTAAGTGCAAACATAGCCGCTGCTTGTTGTGAACTATTTACTTCACCACAAGTTGGAATATCCATTGGCTGAAAATTGAAAGGTTTTCCATTAATAATGATCATATTATCGGCAGTCATTGCAGGCGAAGTAACAAGACATGTGGTGGCTAAAATGACTAAAGAAAACAAATTTTGCAGTCTGAAAAAATGGAGCATTAGCGTCCTCCGAATCTAAGCCGCAAGTATACAAAATAAAATTCAGTGATCAATAAGAAAATCTTATCAACAAGTGCAGATCTTAAAATCGATCACTGAACGTAAAAGCGATCACTTCAAATCCTTTATATTGGTCGATGAATTGTTTTTTGAACGATTCTTCGACCAACTTCAACAATTTTGTTTATTGATAATTTTCTAATTTTTTAAAAAAGTCTCAATTTTTCAAATGCTTACCCCTGATCGTGGCACAGGGATTCTGTTTTGAATTCTAGGTCCTTCGCGAATCAACGCAATTCACTGCGAGGGGTAAATATGAAAATAAAAATAAGTCGGCCATGGCTAACATCGTCGGATGTAGAAATTCCGACCGAGCAATTAAAAGAAATTAGCAAATCTTGGGATGGTACCACCTGGGATTCATATCTGAAATGGTACGAGGGAAGCTTTCGAGAGGTTTTAGTTAAGACTGAACACTACGAAATTCTTGGCGAGCGAGTAAGCCAGTCAGTTTTTGAACTGTATGGTCATGACAACTGTCCACAATTACAGAGCTTTTGCGATCAAATTCTAAAACTACTTTCGCCCGAACAAGAAACCATCTTACGAAAAATATTTTTCGAAGGAAAAACCGTCAGGCAAATCGCTTTTGAGCTAAATCGTTCAAAGACTTTCGTGTCTGAAAACAAATTTAAAGCGATCTCACGCCTCAGAGTCAATAAAACCGCAGCATTGGCGGACGCCCAACACCTTATGAGGGATGCAAAGTTTTTTGACCCAGCCCAGAACAACTCGGTCTGGGAAACCAAGAAGATTGGCCCCCTCAAAAAGAGTAGAGCCTATAAGCCCGAAAATTATGACAAAGAATTATTGAATCACCCCATCGAAGAAGCCCGTTGTTTCTTCCGCGCTTCCTCCTTGCGCGCGCGCCAGTATGTGTACCTGCGCTACTGGTGCGGTTTTTCAATCAATGAAATCGCTCGGAAATGCTCAGTCGGAGTGAACACCGTTGATCAAGTGATCGATGCCACAGTTTTCAAACTTAAATCAGCCCTCATCAACCCAGAACTTATAACCCAAGCCGCAGCTGCTTAAAAAAGGAAGGTCAATATGGACTTGAATCAAACACTTTTAAATATGTGCGAAGAATTTTTCGATGAAATCACAAACAAGGAAAACAATACGAACTTGGATTCTGACATTCACCACTTAAGACAAAAACTAGAGCAATGTCTTTATGGTTATATGAAAAAGTCAGACTACCAACTTGCAGTCATGATCGAAGAAGAAATCGCAAATATTTGGCATGAAATCTCACCTAAAGAGAAAAGACAAAACCCAGAGCTTGAGTGCCATTACCGAGAAATTATGGCGCTCACCACAGACGTCATCGAATACCGAGAGGAGGATGAATGTGATGAAGACGATCAAGACTTAGAACATCTAGTAGATGAAATGGATACACCAGAATGGAGCGACGACGATGAGTATTCTTACGACGATGAAAGATAAGACGAATTTTATGCGCCATTTTTTCAAGAAAACAAAAAAATATTTTAAACAAATCATGAAACAAAATAACGGAGACCTTAACTATGAAAAATTTGAAAAACTCGAACGAAAAAAATATCAAAAACAAAATCAACACGACTATGAAACTCATCAGCGTCATGACCCTTTTTCTTGTACCGATGCTTGCTTTCGCAAGCGTTGAGAGCTCGCTTGCCGCTGTGCAAACAAAACTGGTTGGTACAGTCCTGCCATTAGCTGCGATGTGCGGGCTCGTTTTTGCGGGATTTAGCTTTATTACGGGTCAACCCAATGCGAGATCCCACTTAGTGTATGCAATCCTGGGCGCCGTGATTGGCTTTGGTGCCGAGTCGATTATCTCACTTGTCAGAAGTTTAATTCACTAAAAAGGGGTTCAACTATGGGACTAAAAACATCACCCGTGTATCGGTGTTTAGATAAAAAATCGATGGTGTTCGGATTTGAAATTGTCGATTTGTTTTTAGTTTTCACGGTTCTTGCGTTTCTAAACTTTATATTGGGATCAATCCAGTACAAGTTCTTCTTTACATGGGGGCCAAGCATAGCTTTGGCCCTCTTTATCAGAATCATGAAGCGTGGAAAGCCTGAAAACTATCTGCAGCATTTTTTAAAATTTTATTTTGATTCGAAGGTCCAGTTCGCATTTGGCCGCGCCAATAAACGAACTGTTTTTAAAAATTATAGCAAAGGAATAAGTCATGAGCAAAAACCTAGTCGATAAACTACAGGTCTGGGGCTTTGAGGAAGGTAAGCTTATTTTTAAAGATTTTTCGTTGGCTTCAATTTTTGAGATAGAGGCCAAAGACATTTCTTGTAAAACTGATGAATATCTTAACTCTCTTAAATCTCAAGAATGTCATTTCCTGAATTCACTGCCGGAGGGGCTCAATGTTCAATTTGTGCAAATGACTACAGGTGGTGTCGATAAAATTGTTGATGCTCATCAAAAACAACTGGTTGAAGGAGCTGACCAGATTACACGCGAACTTTTATCAGAGCGGGTTAGAAAAATTCAGCTTCAAGATCAGAATAATGAGATCATTTCTGTAAAACGACTTTTTGTGATTCGCAGAAAATTTATTACCAAACCTCAAAATAAAAAAGAATCGCTGTGGAAAAGATTTTTGAATTTCATCGTGCGAAAGCCAACTTGTGAAGTAGACATTTTTTCACGTACTATTTTGGAGCCAGAGCTTAAGTCATTTACGCAGCTTGAAGATGATATGCAGAAAAAACTGGAATCACTGGGCATAAAATCAAGACGCCTGAGCGAAGATGAAATTTTCAAAATGTTGTATGATCAATGGAACCCCGGATATGTACTTCCACCCGGAGGATACAACGCCGAAGACTTTAGGGATCATTTAATTCTAAGTGATCTACTCGTGAGTCAAAGAGGCTTTACAATTAATGGCACACACCACCGTGTTATTTCGCTGAAGATGATGCCTGAAAAAACATTCTCGACGATGGCTGAAAAACTCAAAAATCTCCCTTTTAACTCATCGTTGTATTTGACGATCAATGTGCTTGATCAGATGAAAGAGGACTTTGCATTAAAAACGCAGCGGCAAATTGCCTATGCCATGTACTCAGGAAAAAAAGGTGTCCAAGATTTAGAAAGTGCCGCTAAACTTCAGGACATTGAGGCGGTCCTTGCAAAACGCGTCAGCGGTGAAACCAAGATATTTTCAGTAAGTCTAAATGTAGTGCTTCGAAATAGTGATCCTGATGAGCTCGACGCGCAGTGTGCAGAAGTCCTATCTAAACTCCGTGAAATTTCAGGAGCTGAAGGAATTTTAGAAACCATTGCTGCAAGCTACATTTTTTATGAGGTGTCGCTTCCAAACGCGAGATGCACAGAGCGGACTCGCCGCATGAATACCGAAGTGCTCGCTGACTTTTTGCCGATTTATGGCGAGTGGCTGGGGCACACAAAGCCTCGGGTTCTACTAAAAAATAAATCAAATGGTCTAATTGGTTTTGATCCATTTTCACCGACGCACACAAACTACAATCAGCTCATTAGCGGTTCAAGTGGTGCTGGTAAATCGTACTTTGGCAACATCCTGATTTCAAATTTGATGAAAGAATCACCGCAGGTATTCATCATCGATGTCGGTGGTAGTTACAAAAAAACGACTGAGAATTTTAATGGTCAATATATTCCAATCGGTGCAGATTCTCAAATCTCGATTAACCCGTTCGATTTATCGAGCACTGATATTGAAGCTAAAGACCAAAAGATTAAATTTTTGACAAGTCTTGTGGAGCTAATGACTAAAGAAGAAGACGAAAAAGGTATTCGAAAACTCCAAAGGGCCGAGATTGAAATGATGATCAAATCCATCATTCAAACAAATCCCGAATCAAAATTGTCAGATTTAAAAAATAGGCTTCTAAAAAGTAGCGATGATTCCGTACAAAAAATGGGAAAAATTCTAGAGCCTTGGTGCGGTGACACGCCCTACGGTAAGTTCATCGATCAGAAAACAAACTTATCGCTCGATAAAAAAATTGTCTGTTTTGATCTTAAAGGATTAGAGAACCTTCCAGATCTACAGGCTGTGTGTTTATTTTTGATTACAGACCTTATTTGGCGTGAAGTTCAAAAAGACAAGATCAATCAAAAGTTTGTAATCTTCGATGAGAGCTGGACCCTGTTAGATAACGATGCCGGAGCAAAACTGATTGAAAGCGTGTTTCGAACTTTTAGAAAATATATGGCTTCAGCCATTGCGATTTCACAATCCATTGAAGACTTTGCAGATTCAAAAATTGCAAAAGCTATTTTTTCATGCTCATCGGTGAAATGGATCTTACGTCAAAACACTAGTCGACGTGAGCTCGTTCAAAAAGTTTTATCACTAAATGACCGTGAAATGGATTTGATTGATTCAGTGACATCAAAAAAAGGATATTTTTCTGAGGCATTTTTGATTTCGGGGGACGACAAACAGGTTGTTAAAATTGAAAGCACTCCTCTTGAATACTGGCTTTCAACGACTGATCCGATCGATATGAAAAAAATGGACGAGCTTAAAGCTGATTATCCTGACACCTTAAGCCTATTTAAATTTCTCGCAGAAAAGTATCCACATGGCGCAAGCTAAAGAAAGAGAGATTCGCTCATGAAAAAAAGATTTTTAATTATTTTTTTAGTGATTCAAACAAGTTTTTTAGGTTCTGCCCGGGCGAGTATTTTCGGCGAGGAAACAGCCGTGCTGGTTCAGATTTTAGCAAATGCCATAAAGCAGCTGACAGAGCTTAAATCAATCGTCGATAACGGAAAGGACACCCTGAGCTTTTTGCAGGACATTAATCGCGGAATTAATGACTCATTAAGAATGGCTGAAACTTATGGAATTAGAATTGATCCAGGACTGTATAAAGATCTTAGAGAAATTGATCAGGCCACTCGGGCTATACAAGATCTTTATGGCGCTGTGACAGATTCCAAACTTGCCACTGTTCAGCGAAACACCGATCAAACCGTAGCTGAAGCTGTCAGTTTTAACAATGAACTCAACGAATATGCAAAAAAACTGGATACCATTGGAGAAGAGATAAAGATCTATTCGCATCAGGTGTCACCAGGCGGAGCCCAGAAACTTACAGCTCAGAGCTTAGGTGTAATGATTCATGTCCTCAATCAACAGATGCGCGCACAAGGCCAGGGACTAAAACTTCAGGCTCAGGCGTTGGCCATAGCAAACAAAAAAGAAAAAGATTCAACGGCTCAGTATTTGACCGAAGGCGCGGCACTTAAATCAAGATTCATGGGCCTTAACCCCGAATTTAAAGTGATGAGGTTTTAATATGGATATGCATTGGTTAGCAAATGAAGCAAAACAGCTTCATTTTATTTTTACATCATTTTTTAATTCGATGGTTCTCACAATGATCGTGGGGGGCGTCGTGGTAAGCTTTTTTAAAATGCCATTGGGGCAAGTTCCAGAATTTTTGACACTGGTCGGACGAGCGATCATTGCGAGCTTTATCTTAGCAGCGTTTCCAGAAATTTTAAATTTTATGGCAGACTTAACCGACAACTTGGCGGCTACAATTGGAAATCTGAATAATTTCAAACTTGTGCTCTCAAGGCTTGGTGCAAAAATCGGACAGTTCACATGGTCTTGGGTCAGTGTTAAGGACTCGGTTCTATTGATCATTTCATATCTGACATTTTTTCTTTTATATGTGTCGGTCTATGTTGCAGATGCAGCTTATTTGTTGGTGTGGACGCTTTTATACATTTTTTCGCCAATATTAATTGCGGCGTTTACTCTTCCATCGCTAGCAAGCGCAACAAAGGGACTTTTTATGAGCTTGATTGAAGTTTGCTTATGGAAAGTGTTATGGAGCTGCCTCGCAGCGCTTTTATGGAGCTTTGCTTTATCAGAAATCAATAAGCCTGAGTACGACGTAGATTTTTTAACGGCGATTTTGCTGAATCTACTACTGGCTTTTTCGGTTTTACTCACACCGATGCTTGTGCGAAGCTTCCTGAGCGGAAAATTAACTCAGGCTGCACAGAATATGGGTGGAATGATTTTAGGAGCTGCGGCTCTAACTCCGACCGGAATGCTTGCAAATTCAAAAGCTCTAGGCGTTGCAGCAGTTAGTAAAATGAAATCAAATCAGTCAGAGCAAACCGAGAGCGAAGTCAAAAGAACGACTTAGATCCAAAAAATTATAACAACAAAAAATAAAAATGAGGTGATTAATGAAATTTTCATTAAGCGTTGATGCTTTATCTAAAGAAAACAGTTTTCTAAAAATGATGACACGAACTTTGTTCGGACTCATGTTTTTTCTGATTGTACTCATATTTTATCTCGCAACAAGAGATCCGATTTTGATTCAGTCAAATTCAAGAGGCCGAGAAATCGTAAAGCCCGTGAGTTTTGTGCCATCACTAGAAGATACAAAATACGCGGTCAGGCTGATGTTGGAAGCAAGGTTTAATTCAGAAGCCGTAAGTCCTGATTTGTATTTGTCAGAAAAACAAATCGATCTTCGAAAATCAGAACAGGTGGAACTCAAAAATAAAAACATGTCCCAGACAATCGTCGTGAGAGAAATCAAAATCAGTCGCGATGAAGCCACTGCCGAAATCGACCGTGTCATTTCTGTCGGAGATTTAAGGTCAGCTTTTAAGGCTAAACTTAAACTTCTATTTGAAACCACAGAGCCCAATGAACTTAATCCGTATGGATTAGTTTTGTCATTGGTTGAGCTCGATAAACCGGAGGTAAAAAAATGATGAAACTCGCATTAATAGGATTGTCACTTGTGACCTTGCTAGGAATTGACCAAGTCAGATCAAAAGAAGTCAGGCGTTCAATTAAAACAGAAGTAGCGGAAAAAAGCATTCTCTGTGACGATAAAAATCCAAAAACAGTCAGAATTACATATGGCCGTGTGACGGTCCTAAATTTTCCGTTTCGACCGAAAGACATCGTTAAAGTAAATCCCGCGTTTGAATTTAAGCAGATCAAAAATGATCTGGTCCTAACAGCCCTTCGAATCGGAGCCAATTCAAATGTGGTGATTTATCTCGAAGAGAGGCGGTGTCTCTTTAACCTAAAATCAGTCATGGAGGGCGGCGATGATCTCTTAATCGTGAAAGATCCCAAGGATTCGCAATATGAAGTGAGGTTTTAAATGTCAGAATCTGAACAAAAAGTAGAAGTTAAGCCCGACGAAGGATTTCAAACCATCGGAATGAGCAAATACTTTAAGGATACTAACCTTGATACCAGGTACTTAAAGCTCTTAAGTTTCGTAGTAATTTCGGCCATTATTTCGATTTACTTATTCGTGATTTTTTCAAAACGAAAAGTGGTTGGAATTGATTCAAAACCTGTAGGCTCGCCTGATTTTAGGTATGAGGTGCCACTCGCGAGCCCCGGACTTATTGGAAAAGACAAGCTGCTTAACCAAAAATCTAGTGGCAGGTATTCTCCGCCAAAAGATCTTATCAATGTCACAAGTCTCACGTCGCTTTTGAATTTTCCAGTCGGAACTGAAGGCAAAGCTGTCCTTGTGAGCGGCGGCACCGATGGCCTTGTCAAAGCTAAAATCTTGAAACCAGTGCTTGTGGATAACGAGCCACTAATTCCGGAAAATTCAACGCTGATCGGTGTTGGTAAATCCGGTGAGGATCGACTTTTTATTGAGTTTCAAAAAATAGTCTTTCCGACTGGTGAAACCTATAAAGTCAGGGCACAGGCTTTTGAAAGCGATGACAAAATTCAAGGTATCAAAGGCTCAATCGTTGGCACAAGGTCAAAAAAAATGATGATGGCTATGGGTCTTGGGTTTTTAGGTGGTATGGCTGATGGGCTTAGAGAAAATACCAGCGGATCGTATTTTTCAACCCAAAAACCAACGACTAGAGACGCAGCCCTTGCTGGAGCATCAAAGGCAGCACTTGATCAGAGCGAAGCCTACTTAGAAGAAATGAAAAAATCTCCCAACATCATTCAGGTGAAATCAGGCACCGAGTTTTACTTCATCATCGATGAAGAGAAAGAAAAGGAAAATTATGAAAAATGAAAATAAATTATCCACAACAGAAAATGCATTTATCGATCAGGTTATTAAAGCTCTTAAGTTCTTTTGGGAAGTTGGAAAAGAAATCGTTCTTGGAATTTATTACGATCGATTTCCAGTCTGGAGATATTGCAGCGTAGGAATTTTATCAGCGTACTATTTCATGCTCGACTTAGATATCACGGTTGCAAATTTTTTCGGTACAAACTGGTATTTTGAACCGAATGGAAAAAAAGCGTTTCTAGTTTTATTTCTTGCAACAAGTGGTGTTTTATTTTTTGGCATTGAAAAAGCGGTAGCTAAAACTCACTTACTTGAAAGACTAAAGAAATGTTTTGATTACTGTGACCTAAAGTCCGGCGGCATTTATCCGTCTTTCATTAACGATGTAGCGATTGATGACTATGTCAGGCAGATGAAGCTCTACGTCCCAGGAATTCCGCTATTTAAGTTTGAACAGAAAAAAAATGAACTCGAAGCTCATTTTAATGCCAACATCGTGAAAATGTTCACGGAAGACAACGATAAATCAAGACTCAATATCATTTACTCGATCAGAGATCTTCCACGAAAAGTTTTGCCGGACGAAGCCATGGTGCTTGATCCTGGTGAAATTCCGGTTGGAAAGTCCTATGACACGGATGTGCGCTTCAATATTAAAGAAGTGGGGCACATGCTAGTCGCTGGGCAAACCGGCGGTGGTAAATCGAATTTTTTAAAATTTGTAACGGCCACCCTCTGCAGCAATGATTCGGACGCTGAAGTACATTTTTTGGATTTTAAAGGCGGGACAGAACTCACTTCGGTTTCAGGCAAGGTTGGGCATCTTAAATCATTTAAAGGCTATGATGGTCATAAGGAGAGTATCGAATACCTCGCAACCTTAGACGGAATTTTATCGGCCCGATTAGAGGAAATCAAAAAAACTGGCGCTAAGGATTTCGACGAGTACTTGAAAAGATATGCAAAAGAAAAAGTTGCTGTGGCTGATTCGAGCGAAACGACGAGATCATTAAAACTAAATCGTATGTATATCGTGATCGATGAAATCGCCGAAGTCTATCTTAAAGGCAAAGATGACATTCCAAAGGAAACAAAAGAGGCCGCAAGAAGATCGATTAACAGAATTGCTCGACAAGGAAGATCAGCTGCCATGCATTTAATTGCTGGAACGCAAAAGCCGGACTCACAAAGTTTTGATCAAAGTGTAAAAGCCAACATGCCAGCAGTTCTTTGTTTCCCGATGGTGAATCAGGTTTCAAGTATTGCAGCTCTTGGCACAAAGCGGGCTTTTGATTTGGACATCGAGGCAAAGGGTCGCGCGATTTTTAAATACGGACCAAAACTCACCGAGGTGCAAACATATATGTTTGAATAGAGGATTTTTATGAATTTAAAAAAGCATTCTACAAATGATCAAAAGAATAAGCGACTGAAAGGTCGTCCCGTGGGGTTAAATCCACGGGATATTGAAATTCTGCAATACATTTGGAAATGGAAACTCTCATCCACTGAATCCATTCATGAGGCCATCAATAAAATTCACTCACCCTATGCCACTTACAAAGTTTTAGAAAAACTTGAGCGCAGTGATTACATTTCAAGTCAGTTTGATGTCGTGGATCGGTTTAATGTTTGGCAACTTACGAGCAAAGGATTTTTGGTGCTGCGTTCGCGGATGAAGCCACTTATTGAGGAAGGATATTTGTCTGAGAATCACTATCATGATAGACTGGTGCAGGCGTTTCATTTAGGTGAATGGTGTTCGTACAATCTTCCGCAAATTGATTTTTGGTCCGAGCAGGAAATGAGGCGACATGATCAGGCCGATTACCCCGAGTGGGTGCCAGGCTCAAAAGATCATAGGCCTGATGGATATACCCGGATCAGATCTGAAAATAAGAATTTGGTTTTAGCTTTTGAAGTGGAGCTTAGTTGTAAGCGTCCGGCTTTATATGAAAAAACACTTGATTACTACAAACACGCAAGAAACATTTACCGCATATATTGGTTGGTCAAAAATCAAGAAACAAAGGATGTAATTCTCAGAGCTCGAGCCTGCATCAATGAAGAGTCAACCAACTATCACCTGTTTGTGGATTTAGATGACTATTTAAAAAACGGCTGGGATGCGATTGTTACCAACGAGCGGTCAGAAAAGGTCAAATCACTGCGTGAGAATATGCAGGGACATCTGGGGGACATCCCAGGGGACTTGCTGGGGACTAATAAGGGACGCTCAAGGGTTTTAGTCCATTTGAATCCGATCAAAACTCTAGGAAAACCAAGACGTTAGAAACTTGAATTTGCGGGGACCATGTCCCGACTGACTACCTCTATCCCACTCAATGCCACATTCAACACAACTGACGTCATCACGTAACCAAAACTATTCGATCATTTCTATTCAAACAACTGATGATCAAAAACAAAACACAGAAAGGATTTTCTATGCGGTATTTAATTTACTGTGGCCTAGCTTTATTTTTATCAAGTTGCACACATATGAAAGAAAAAAATAATTCTGAAAACAATCAACCACCACCAAAACTTTTGAAACCGGAAATTAAAAAAATCTGGATTCCTCCGGTGATTAAAAACGGTGGAACTGAATGGGAAGAGGGTCATTACCTCTACCGAATCGAAAGGGATACAACATGGAGCAGATAATTCTTAAAAATTCTGAGCAATCAAGTTCTGAAAGTGTGACCGACTCTACGACAGATAAAAATAAATCAACCATTGAGCGTGTCACTTTGGGTAAAGATGAAGCTGAAAAATTGAATTATTGGCTGAATCAAATTAAATCTGAAACCAGCGGGTTTTTAGAAGTCAGCAAGTCTGATCTCGTGAACTTTCTAATCCGAAATCACGGCGATCAACTAAAAGCCAAAGAAATTAAGCTCATCAGAACTCATAAATATGATTTGGTAAGACATTTAAACTGGCTCACGCCGCTTTTGAAAAAAGCTATCGAAGATAATGATCAGGAGAGAGTTTTAGCACTTCACACGGAGTTAAAGGCTCTTGAAATCAAAACTGGAATCAATGTGGCCGCAAAAGCACCTGAGCCCAAAATTAAAAAACCAAGAAAGCTGCGCGCTAAAAAATCTGAAACAAATCACAGTGGAGATAATAGCGAATAAATTACGGTTGATTCGTAAAATTACTTCCCTTGAAAGGCGCGACAGTTCTTGATTTTTCGAGGTAAATATATGAAACTAAATGTAATAAGTTTTGCTGAAAAGCAGAATATGTTCTTTGAAAATTCGGAAGCATGGTTGTCAACAAAAGACGTAGCAAAGTTTCTTTCCATTTCTGAAAATGCAGTTCGGATTATGGTTTGTAGAGGGCTTCTGCCTTGTTACAAATTAAAAAACCGACTGCGTTTCAAGAAATCAGATTGTGCCGCTTTAGTTCAAAAAACTGGAGCATAAATATGGCTATAAAAAGTTACACATCTAAAGGAAAAAAACTATTTGAAGTCTACGTTAATGGATTTAACTCACGAGGTAAACGCATTCAAATGCGTAAGCGCGGAGTTGAGTCCATTACAAAAGCAAAAGACTTGGAATTTGAATTTGAACGAGAGTTAGCACTTCACAAAAATGCTGAAGTTCATCTGCGATGGTCGGAATGGTATTTAGAATGTATTTCGTTGTTAAAGGTATCTTGTCGTCCCTCAACAGTTTATTCTTTTGAAAAAGTTTGCACAAAATGGATCAATAAACATTTTGATGAAAAAGAGCTAAGAAATATTTCAAAGCTCGACATTCACGAACTTATTCATGAAAAAGTTGTCGGCGATAAGGTAACACCTCATACAAGAAAATATGTTCTTAAATTAGTTAAACGAACATTGCAGATGGCTGTTGATCACGGGAAGCTTGATAAAAATAATGCCCTAGGCTTACAAGTTAAGGTTCCCGAAACGGATCAAAAAGTATTAACAAATTCTGAAGTGGAGAAGCTATTGCAGTTTGCTCATTCAGCGAATCATCATTTTTATCCGGTTTGGCTTGTTGCCTTATTTACCGGGATGAGATCAGGTGAACTCTACGCACTAAAATGGACCGAAGTTGATTTTGAAACAAAGTCCATTCATGTGATTCAGAGTTGGAATAGTAAAAATGGATTTACTCCAACAAAGAATCAAAAAAATAGAGTTGTTCCGATCAGTGAGGATTTGATCAATTTTTTGAAAGAGCAGCGGCTTAGAGCCACAAATGAATTTGTACTGCCAAGACTTAATGAATGGGAACGCGGAGATGCAGCCCATGTATTAGGTCAAGTCTGCAAAGCTCTTGGAATAACAAAAATTCGGTTTCATGATCTTCGTGCAACATTTATCACTAATCTTCTGTCTCGGGGCGAATCCCTAGCCAGGGTGATGGCGATAGTTGGACACGCAGATATTGAAACCACCAATGTCTACCTGAGAAAAGCTGGTATTGAGCTAGCCGGAGGCACCGACAAACTGGGGTACAGCGTACCGCAGGCAAGCTCGGGCAAAATCCTTCGCTTAGTTTAAGCATCATCTGAATTATCGGGGACGCTTTTAAAAAATGGGTTGTGGCATGAGGTAGCAAATAAAATCTTGCTACAGATTGCTACAACCTGAAAATACGAGTTGAAATTAGCCAATGTTTTTGAGAACTTAGTGATGGCCGAAAGGGAATTCTCCCTCTCCGCCACTTTCTGAGGAAAGTAAAGTTACTCAAGAGATAGTTAAAGTCTAAGCCCGCGAAAACAGAGAACAATAAAAACAATAACTTAGCGGGTTCGAAGAAAAAGAATTTTTCGTCATCATCACAGAAAATCACGACTCATCAAGGGAGTTGGCTACTTTTTGGCTACTCCATGGCTACTTGAAAACACACACTGCACACGAAGACGCCATAACCATTTCAACCTCTGTCACAGGCGAAAATAAACCTGTATCGCAAACGGCGCGAGAGCGCCAGGAGGAAAAAGTATGGAGTCAGTAAAAGAAATTTTCGTGGCACTCACGATTTTGTTCGGTAGCGGATATGCCGCTGAAAAAGTGCATGAATACGTCAAGCAGGCGACAATTAAGCAGATACAAAAAGGACTACCGCACCTGTCTGACTACACTCGAAAACTCATCCGATAAATCGCAACCTAACTTTTTGAACGGATACAGAGCAAAAATATCCGAGGCAAAGCTCGGGCGACTTAAAACCCAGATTCGCGGATAAAGCGCGTTAATTGAATAGATTTTCATTTTATAAAATTAAACAAAGTTTTTCTATCCAAGATTTTCGTTTTTGAAAATCAGGAGGCCTCGTCATGCCCAAAATTTAACTTATTTACC
>JAEUWH010000080.1 GCA_016785955.1 Pseudobdellovibrionaceae bacterium
GGTGTCACTCACCGCCATGGCAATGGTCAGGGGTTTAAGTTTGGTGTGCTCTATAGATTCCATTTCATCAAACTGGATCTCTTTAAGAGTAAACGTAGTATTTAAGTGCTTAACTTTAGCCAGTTCAGAGAGCCAGAGGAACTTCCTATAAACCGTCCCAAAGCTACAATTATGATTTAAGGCACATTTTCTCATGGAAACTCCCGAGGTGAGATCAAGGAATATTCGATGATTTAAATCTGGTCGCTTTTGTCTAAAGGTAGTCGACATTGAGCGCGTGGAAAAAGAGCGTCTACACGCAAAGCAAAAGTATCTGGGGATGTAGGTTTTAGAGATACGGCGATAATAATAGCCGCGCTTTTTAAAGTGTGTTTTGCAACAATGGGGGCAGGAGTAGATCCGCTGGGCTTCTTTAATGGGCATAAAATAACCAAGAGGCACACCTGGGGCCAAGCTCTCATGAAATATACAGACACCGCGAAGAAAATTAGTTCGCCATCCGAGCCATGCACTACCACTTGGTATTTGCTGTGGATCCACTCAAGGTGGGCAGTTCCTGATTTTTATTTGTCACTGATACCTTTAACAAAATCGATGGCTCGAAGGTTTTGGATGGATTTGCTCGTAGCGGCTTTTTTGGTCAGTAGAAAGCGGTGCTCAGATGAATCAGAAAGCCAAACTTGAACGTGAGGGTAGCGTGCCGCGATGGCCGGTAGGCCTTCGTGGCCAAGTACTAATTTTTGATGCTCTGTCGGCGAGATTTCTCCAAAAAAACGAGACATAACCGAATCCCTTAAGCCAATCAAGAATCCCAGTTTCCAGTTTTTATAGTGTTCTAATACTGGGCCAATCTTTCGGGCGACAAAACCGTCGTGGAAATCAACATCGAGATGAATATGGTTAAATGCTTTTTTGAAGTCCATGTGTGCATCAGAATCAAACTTGTCCCAAAACGTCGATCCAAAATGTAGTCCCGGAGAGTCTGCAATCAGCACTTTTTTAGTTTGAGATGGAAAATAGTTTTCTATATGCTTGCCATGAGTCAAGGCGCCGATGCCACCGGCTGAAGAACCCCAAACGATCAGGTCCTCGACTCGATCAAATTTAATCAGTTTCTTGTCGCGAAGGTAGTTTAAAGTTAGGATAACATTGCGATAACCATAGTGATAAATTTTAACCCCTTCGTAAGTGCTGATGCGGTTTCCTGTAAAAACGTCACCTGTGCAATAAGGTAGGTATAAAAATGAATATTCTTTGAACGGGTTTGGTTCCCAACGAGCGCTTGTTAAAGTGCTATAACTGCTTAATTCCACCATCGGGTAAACCCAAGTGGTGGGCATCGTCACACATGATTTCAGATTCCAGCAAGCACCCGCACCCATAAACTCGATTAAGAATTTCTTTTCTGACTGCGGTCGCAGAAAGACCGAGTAATCGGCACCCAGGCCACATTTTGCGCCAGGTATTTTAATTTTAAGCCATTGATTTGAATCATTCCCTTTTAAGCCATTCCCTGGCAACGCAAAGGCACAGTTTAGACCGATAACGGTCAAAACTATAAACATAAAATTCTTCATGAATTTTCCCCTCAGTTAAATTCTGCCACTGTCGTTTTCATTCAGTAAAGGCCAATTTGTAATATTGAGGGCTGTGTCGATTAGCCCCGCTGTGGGGTATTTAGGAACAACAAAAGGCGTGTATGACAATTCCCTTAAGGTCGTTTTGGCACGTCGGTTGCCTGCCATATTATAGAGGGGGCATGATGAATACACCCATTTTATTTTTACATGGATTTCCGTTTAATGGCTCTTTATGGAAACCTCAAATTGAATTCTTCCAAGATAAACGAATCGTGTTGGCTCCAGACTTGCGCGGTCATGGGTCAGGTCCAAAAGAAAACAAACCATGGATGTTATTGGATTTTGTTGATGATTTACATGAACTTTTAGTTAAAGCAAAAATTGATCACGTTACAATGTGTGGTCACTCGATGGGTGGCTATATCGCATTGGAATTTATTCGAAAATATCCGCACATGATCAGTTCTTTGATATTGGTAGGTAGTCGAGCCGATGCGGACTCTAACGAGATGAAAGAGCAAAGACATAAAGTTTTGGAGCGAATTCGTAAAGAAGGAATCAAAGGTTTTGCCGCGGATTTCTCTAAAACTGTTTTGTCGGACGAAAAAAATGAGGATGTTAAAACCACTGTCCAACAAATGATTTTGAAAAACTCACCAGAAGATATCATGTCTGTGATCGGCGCCATGGCGGCGCGCAGAGATAATACATCGCTATTGAAAGAAGTAACCTGCCCGACGATGGTCGTGGTGGGTGCTGATGACAAAGTAACCAGTTGGGGTGTCAATCATTCAATGGCTCGAAGAATCACGAATTGTCAATTTGCGAAAGTTCCACATGCTGGCCACCTGGTCAGCTTAGAACAACCTGAAAAATTTAATGCCTTGTTGGATACCTTTTTAAACTTTCACACCTTAGACTTAAAGGAGTTGGCCGATGGCTATACAAGCAGTCCCTTTGCCTTACAACATTGATGCGCTGGAACCGGTGATATCTGCGGATGCTTTGAAAATACACTATGAAGATCACTATAAAGGTTATGTTAATAAGGTAAATGATTTGATCCCGGATACTATATACGAAGATTTATCGTTAAAAGATATCGTTCTTAAGTCAGGAAAAAAAATTCAGTGGGATCACGAGACTAAAATTTTCAATAACGCCAATCAGGCTTGGAATCATGCGTTTTTTTGGAAATGCATGACTCCGGCGCGTAACATGATCCAATCACATGTTTTGAAAGAAAAAATTAATGAAAGTTTTGGATCGTTCGAAAACTTTAAAGAACAATTTACCTTGAAGGCTGGCGAGCTTTTTGGATCTGGTTGGTGTTGGTTAGTGCTGAATAAGAGCCTGAGTTTGGAAATACTCCTTGGAAAGAATGAAGAGAATCCATTAGTGTCTGGCAAGATTCCAATCTTTGTCGTCGATTTGTGGGAGCATGCTTACTATGTCGACTATCGAAGTCAACGACGAGAGTACATGGATAATATTTGGGAGTTGGTGAATTGGTCATTCGTGGAAATCGAAATGGTGAAGGCAGAACGAGTGCAGCAGCAACGAAAAAATTTTAAAGAAAATACGCGCTCACTGCCATTTTATTTTAGGCAAAAATGGCTAGGGGTGAATCAAACGTTTATGAAACCACGCAAAACGTCTATTCGCACAGGAACATTGTTAGGTTCATTGATTGGGGCAGTCTTATTCTTTTTCGTTTCGATGCTTGTGGGATTGGATATTCTGCCATTGCCCGGTCTGTTTACGACCGCTGCGCATACAAATTTTGGTTTGATCATGTTTGTGGGTATGACTTTAGGTGTACTTATTGGGGGGGCGTGTGGTGCCTTGGTCGGTATTGGAACCCCGATGCCATTACATATCGCCAGGAAATAGAGTGCTCAATGACAAGATTGTTCCAGGCATAAGGTTGTTGATTGCAAATGGAATTACTTATTACAGCGTGGGTGTAGTTCCTAAGAATTATTAGTTTGCTTGTGCGGGCGAGCGAGTGTCTTGAGCCCAGTGATAGCCACGGCATGACAGTTTTCTGGGAAGTGAGAAGCACGTCGAGAATTCACCCAGTAAAAAATCACTTTTATCTTTTAGTCTGGTGGTCAGGGTGGGCTTCAGGAAATGTGATATCGGATTCTGAGACAATTGAAAGTAATTGTTTCGCCCCCAACACAGTAAATCATTAGTGAGTGTTCTTCCGCAGGTGTGAAATTTTCCCAATTTTACTTTGGAGAATTTGATGGTGTCTGAAATAAGAGTGGGACTAACCAGCGATTCTTGATGGCCAACGCCCAATTGACCAAAATCATTTTTACCCCAGCATTTCAACTTGTCATCTATGGTAATACCACAGCTATGGAATTCTCCTAGCGCGATTTGTTTATAGCGTGTTTGAATATCAATGTTTTGGATGATACCCTGAAAACTGATTTGGCCTGAACCAACCTGGCCAAAATCGCTGCGTCCCCAACACCGCAAAGTATCGTTTTCTAGCAAACCACAGGTATGGTATGCCCCGGAAGCGATGGCCTTGAATTTAAGTTTGGCGTCAACAATGAGAGGAACTTTAGACGATTTAATATGTGGCAATCCCAGCTGAGAAAAATCTCCACGGCCCCAGCATTTGGCCGTTCCTTCTATGGTAAGGCCGCACGTATGATAGAGTCCAACGCTGATTTTTTGATATTGCGTATTGGGATCCACCGTCGTCGGGGTGGCAGCATTTTGCTGAGTAGGATCGCCAATTTGTCCGTAACTGTTGTCTCCCCAGCACTTTAATGTCCTTTGTTCGGCATCGTCTTTTTGTGTTTTAGTGATTCCACAGCTATGAAAGAGACCTATTTGTAATTCTTCCCATTTTGGAAAAGTAGTAATTTCGAGAAGTTGAACATAGTCCTTGTTCGTGTTGACGCCAAGCTGATGAAAACGATTGTCCCCCCAGCAATATGTTTTTTGGTCGATGGTTTGAATGCAGGCTTGATTACCAATTCCGGTCATTTGGCTGATGATAGGCTCAAAGTTCATTTCAAAACTTTTAAAGATGTTAATTTTGCTCCTATTGATTTCTGAGATGGTGACAATAGTGGACTGACTTTTTGTTTTTTTGAGTGGGCCCTCAAAGGCAATGAAATAGATCAAGAATGCAAAGATAAATCCAAAACTTGCGTAGATCCATTTTAAATCTTTCTTGCGCTGAAGGTCTTTTAGCTCATTAAGTTCTTGAATCTTGAGCGTCGCTTTTTCTTCTGGCGTGGTTGCGTTTGAAGGAGCCGTCCCTGGGGGGTACACTTTCAAAGTCGATGCTGGCTCTGGCGAATCCTCCATGTTGGGGTTTATTTGGCTGTATTTGGCCAGTTTCTCCTGCGAGTTTTCATATGAATAGTGAAATGTATTCTTCATATAGTCGCTGAAGATGTGTTTGTTAAACTCGGGAAAGTGGACATTCAGAAAAGTATTCAGTGTACTCGATAGCTCCTGCCCCGATTGAAAACGCTGTTGACGATCGCTGTGTAAGCATCGGTTTACAATGTTTACAAGCTCTATATATTTTGCATCAACATACTGAGACAGATCTGGAATGGCACCTTTGCTTATTTTTTCAAATGTTTCTACTTCGGTGGCTGAGGCAAATAACCGATGATTGGCCAGAAGCTCCCACGTAATTACACCCAATGAAAACAGATCAGTGCGATGATCTAATTCGTCCCCGCGGACTTGTTCGGGACTCATGTACCCGAATTTCCCTTTCAATGTTCCAGAATTAGTGAACTCGGATTTTACAGAGGATTTTGCGATCCCAAAATCAATGAGTTTGATTTCCGCATTGTAGCTGACCATGATGTTTTGAGGACTTACATCTCGGTGGATAATATTTAACGGCTTACCTAGGTATATATCACAGGCTTTATGAGCATAGTCTAGGCCGCTGGCCACTTCTTGAATAATAAATACGATGAATTCGATAGGCAGTTTTCTGTTTTCACTTCCCAGTGCTTGCAGAATCTGTTTTAAGTTCTTGCCATGCACAAACTCCATTACGATGTAAAATTGGTTTGTTTGGTCGATGTCAAAATCAAAAATGTTCACGATATTAGAATGGTTAAGCTGCGAGGCGATTCGCGCTTCTTCTTTAAACATCGTAACGAAAGCGTCACTTTCAGAAAATGCGGTCAGAATTTTTTTGATAGCAAAAAATTTATGAATACCTTCGGCACCGGCGCTAATAGACAAGTGAATCTCGGCCATTCCCCCGACGGCCATTTGCTCAAGTAATGTGTATTTTCCCAGTTTTTTAAACGTCATTCCAGTAGTTAGCATCGGTATTCGAGAAGGAAAGTAAATAAACTAAAGTAGGGGTCGTAAATTTATTATCTCTGACAAGGTTTGCGTTCAGCGGGCATTGACTGACTGGAAAACACGCCTCCAAGAAAATAACATCATCTTTAAGTTTAGAAGCTAGACCTATATATGGAAACTAACCTTAGCCTCAGTTTGGTTTATACCGGCGATACATGTATGCACGTGTTGGCTTTGCCGTTGGTCAGTGGGGTGAAGAGTGTGGACCTCAGATACGAATCGGATAAACTCTGTCGTACAATAAAAAAAGCACCTTGCGAGCAGTTAGCCAAGGTGCCTTTGGTGATCGGTCGTTATTGAACGGACGAGGTGCCTGGCTGCTGTGCTGGTTGAGCGGCAGAGGCCTGAGCTGGTTTGATAATAATATCCACGCGACGATTTTGCTCGCGTCCAGTCTTGTTTTTATTTGAGGCGATTGGGCGGTCATAGCCGTATCCAATGGCTTCTACATTTTTCGATTCTACGGTGTTTTCAGATACAAAATAATTTGCAACGGCTTCGGCGCGCTCCGATGATAGACGTTTGTTTAAAGTAGCCGCTCCGGTAGAGTCTGTATGCCCTTCAACGACGACATCTTCGGCTTTGATCTGACTTAAGACACCTTTAACTTTATTTAAAACGGGAAGAGCTGCGGACGGCAATTCAGAACGTCCCGGAGAAAATTTCATTGATTTAAGACGAATGATCATGTTGTCGCCTTGGCGATAGACGTCGGCTTCATTTTGTTTAAATTCAGCACGAGCTTGCTCAAAAGCTTGGTTGAAACGCTCGCGTTCCTCTAACTTTTGTCGTTCATCGGCAATGGCTCCCAATTGTGTACGCTCGTGTGCTATTTTTTGTTCCGCAGCGGTCAGTTGGGCTTTTGCGGCGTCGTTCAACGCCGATGCCTCGTCTATGCGTTGGTCGCGATTTTCAATTTCGCGAGCAATTTGCTCGGGAGAACGTTTGCGATTTTCTTTAGCGGTTTGTAAAAGACTCATCGTCAGTTGGGCGCTCGATGTTGCGGCGCTTGTTGCGGTGTTCACGGATTGTTCGTCATGGCGATCTGTTTCAATGGCTTTTTCGGCTACTTTGTATTTTTCCGTAGCATCGGCATAGGCTTTAGGAACGATTCGTTTGGCCCCTTGTTTTTCAGCATTTTCTAACGTGTTTTTTGCTTCGGATAATTTGTTAGATTTGATGCTTTTCAGTTCAAGATCTAGATAGTCTTGTTGAAGATCGGTGATGTCCTCACGGTTAATCGTCTTATCTTTTTCGATTTTTCGTGTGTATTTCATAAGGTCTTTGTCTAGATCAACGCGATCTTCGTGGTATTTGGCGGCGCCAGCGGTCATGGCTAACTCACGTGCTTTTAAAACATCGGGAAGCTGTTCTCGTGATTTTTGTGCAGCGGCGTTGGCGCGATCTAAATACGCATGGCCATAACCTACAGCTTCAAGAATTTTTTCGCCTTTTTTGTTTTTTGAACGTAGATTTTGAGCCTCTTTCAAACTTTTTTCAGCGTCTTTGAAATTTTCCGGAGCCAGTACGTCGACATTCTGTGTGCGTGCCGCATCCACTTTCGCTGATAAATTGTCGACTTCTGCATTTGGGTTAGCCGTGGCCGCCATAGGTGTTGGTTTTATATTGTGCGCACAGGCCCCTAGATAAAGAGCGATGCTCGTCGACACAAAAAATTTTGTCCATTTATTAGAAATCATAATTCCCCCCGGAATTTGTTGTAGGGTTTGTTGTCATTTGACTGTGTTAAGCAAATCTAATGCCTTAATAAATTCTCTTTGCTGCACTTGGTGGGATCAGGTCGAGGTAAAAAGCCTCGCGAGGGGGCATAAGTCTACGATGACAACAGGAACTGATTCACTTGTGTGTGCCTTTCGTTAAAAAATAGCTATTAATTTTAGATAGTTAGTTTAAATTTTGCCGCAATTGTTACAAAATCAACTATAACCTATTGAAATAACCAAATAATATCTATAAAAATGCACACTCAAGCTCGGCAGTTTCAACCAAATAATATCTATAAAAATGCACACTCAAGCTCGGCAGTTTCTAAGCTTTTAATTCAAATGATCTAAACAATTCCTTGGCGATTGTGTTTTCGATTTTTCGTTGGGCAGCGACCAGAAACAATTCCTCTTCGACGCCTTGAAGTCTTCCGATTTCAATCAAACGTCCTGACTCCACGTGATGGGTCACTGTGTGGCGGGCTGCGGGCAAAAGTCCCAAGCCATGGATGGCCATGAGTTCTTTGATCGCGATATCCTGGCTTTCGCTGAGAATATCCAAAGGCACCGAGGTCATCTGGCTCCAGTGGTCTAAGTCATAGCGTAGTTTACTGTCATATGTGGGCAGTAATACGGGGTGTGTCGACAACGATTCGGGAAAATTCTTTTTCAGATTTTTGAATTTTGGGGCGCCATAAAAAGAAATTTTATTTTTCGCGATCGAGCGATGGCGAAGCCCTTTCGTGTCCAATGCGGTGGGGATAAAATTTGTGACCAATAGGTCGACACGATATGATGACATTTCTCGTAGGAGTTCGTCGACCTTTCCTTCGAGTAGGGTAATTTGGCAGGAAGAGATGTTCAGTGCCGCTTGAACAAGATCTAGAACGATATGCTTTGGGATATCATCCAACGAGGCCACACACAGTGACGGACGGGTGGGTTTGATCTTATCGTGTAGGACCTCGTACATTTCTGAACCGATTTTGAAGATATTTCGAGCATAGTCCAGCGCAATTTTTCCTTGTTCGGTCAGAAATAACTTTTTATGGCGTCGTTCAAATAAAGTGACGCCCAAGGAGTGTTCTAAATGTTTTAACTGTGCTGACAAGGTGGGCTGTCCTAGTCTCAATTTTTCGGCGGCTTTCGAGACGCTTTGCTCTTCGGCGATGACCTTGAAGTAAAATAAATGGTGATAATTGATCCATTGATTGGTGTGATTCGTTTGATTCATTGGGGTCTCTCTGTGTATCGTTTAAAGCGATACATTTTAATATATTTATCTATTTGATCAATGCAACAAAAATTTCGATATTAAAAAATCACACAAAGCCGTTCTTCGGCTAAAGGATAATAAAATGACAGCGACAGTAGCGACCGTTTCTTGGTTTCCCTTTATTCAATATTGGCCTTTCTATATAGGATTTATTTTATTTGTGCTTGCCGTTTTGGCTTTGGATTTGGGAATCTTTCACAAAGACGCCCATGTCGTTACGTTCAAAGAGTCGGCGATTTGGACATCGGTTTGGATTTCTTTGGCGCTGATTTTTAACCTCTTATTTTATAAATACAGTCAGTGGGTTTTTTCTATGGATGAGCGACTCTTAGCGATTCCAGGATTTGATCCCAGCGAGGCGGCCAAGCAAGCGGCGCTCGAGTTTCTGACCGGGTTTGTGGTTGAAAAGTCGTTAGCGATCGATAATATTTTTATCTTTGCCGTCGTGTTCTCTTATTTTGCGATTCCCAAGGTGTATCAGCATCGTGTTTTGTTTTGGGGGATCTTGGGTGCGCTTGTTTTTCGGGCTATTTTTGTCGCCTTAGGATCCGTTTTGATGGAGTACAAAGCGGTTGTGTTGTTCTTTGGCGTGTTATTAATTGGAACGGGTGTAAAAATGTTTTTTGCTGGTACCGAAGAGCAGGATTTGGAGAAAAACTTTCTTGTGCGGCAGTTAAAAAAGGTTTTTCGTATTCACCCCAAAATTGAAGGGCAGAATTTTTTCTTTGTTAAAGAAGGCGTTCGTTATGTCACCCCTTTGTTTCTAGCATTAGTATTTATGGAGTTAACCGATATAATCTTTGCGGTGGACTCTGTACCAGCCATTTTTGCCTTAACAAAAGAACCGTTGATTGTATTTACAAGTAATATTTTTGCGATTTTGGGACTGCGATCGATGTACTTCATGTTAGCGGGCGTGATGGACCGGTTTATCTATATTAAATATGGTTTGGCGGCGGTGCTGGTATTTGTCGGTGCGAAAATGGTTTACCTGAATGAATTGTTTGGTGGCAAGTTTCCCATCACGTGGTCATTGGCGATCATTGCTTTTTTTATTGGAAGTTCCATTCTTGTGTCGTTTTTGGTGGATAGAAAAACTCAAGGACAAACGAAATCATAAATTTATTTTAAACCAAAGTCTAAATTTTAAAAACACCGTCGCGAGGCGGTTTTTTTGCTTGAATTAAATTTACATATAATTTACACATTAGTGTATGAAGCGAAAAAATGATCCAAAAGCCGCATTTTTAAGTGATCGACCTAAACTTCTTCAATATATCCGTGATGTGGATTTCTCATTACGTGAAGTCATATCGATTGAGGTTAAAAGAGAAGGCTCTCTGCATCGCTATATATTTCGTGGCCTGGGGTTTTGGTTTGTGGTTGAGACCGATTCCGAGTTTAGCTTTTTTAAAAACAGACTTAAATTTAACGAGATCATGGCAGATCTTTAGCTCTCAGTCCGGAGGACTTTATGTATTTGAAATCAGAATGTGTGGAGGGACATCATTGGCAGTCAAATGACGACAAATATCAGGCAAATGACAGGCAAATGGAGGCAAATGGAGGCAAATGACAGACAAGTTGGTTCGTGTATTCAGAGGACAAGTCGAAATCCTTTTAGAGATAAAGGCAAAGAGTCATGCCTAGACAATTCAAAAAATTAAGCCGCTAGAGATTGAATGATCGAAGAAATCGTTGATAGCCCAGGGGTGAATTCTTTTTTAGGATCAATCAAAGTGTAAAGCGTGCGTCTGCTGATGTCGCTTTGAGGTTAGTGATTTTATGTGTGAGACCATTTCTATAAAACAGCGTCGGCGATAGCGGAAACCAATGCTTGTCGATTCACGGGTTTGGTCAGGTAATCCGAAAATCCCAATTGGAAGGCTCGTTCTTTTTCTTCAACCAGTGCGTTTGCCGTGAGTGCAATGATGGGTTTATTATAACCAAAGGCTTTTAGTTTTTGGAACGCGGCATAGCCGTCCAGGACGGGCATCTGAATATCCATCAGCACAATGTTGTAGTCATTTGCTAAGGCTTTTTGTACGCCCTCTTCACCGTTGCTAGCGGTATCGACGATCGCCTTAGCCTTGCTTAAAAATGTACTAATTAAAATGGTTCGTTAAAAATATTTGTGGGCTAGGTCTGGGACTTCAAGCTTTCCAAGTTTATGATATAACATGATTTTAAGAACTTCTGCCGTCTTAAATCCGTAGGATTTTCTGATCACCACTTTTGCTTTGTTATTTTGA
>JAEUWH010000081.1 GCA_016785955.1 Pseudobdellovibrionaceae bacterium
TCAAAATAACAAAGCAAAAGTGGTGATCAGAAAATCCTACGGATTTAAGACGGCAGAAGTTCTTAAAATCATGTTATATCATAAACTTGGAAAGCTTGAAGTCCCAGACCTAGCCCACAAATATTTTTAACGAACCAGAAAATCAGAGTACCGATGGTTTCTAAGCCAGGCCCGGTGAGCAAAATCGTCATTGTCAATTCGCTCATGACGGGCATAAAGACAAAAAATGCCGAGGCCACCAGGGACGATTTTAGTAAAGGTAAGTATATCGTCCTGAGTGTAGCCCAGAACCCGGCGCCAGAAATACGAGCGGCCTCTTCCAGTGAGGGATGGATTTGTGAGTAGCCGTCATGCAGAGTTTTTAAGCTTAAACTCATGTACTTAATAATGTAGGCAATTAATATTAAGCCCAATGTGTTGTAGAGAGAGGGGCCAATGCCGAAATAGCCTTGGCTGAATGCCAATATCAGGGCCAAGGCTAGCACGCTTCCTGGGGTTGAAAATGGAATCGAGGTCATTACGCTGGCTAATGTGCGTCCACGCCAAGTGGTTTTGGTGATAAAATACGACATGAAAAAACTAAATAAAGCGCAGGCGACGGAGGCTGAAAGGCCAAGAATCAATGAATTCATGATTGCACGCATGGTTTCTTCAGTGTCGAGCAGCACACGTGCGAAGTTGCCAAATCCCAGATTGTGCCATGACCAAGATCCTTGTACGGCACTCAGGGCTGACAGTAGAAGACCAAGTAGGGGTAGAATAAAAATTAAAAATAAAAATAAAATCAGTCCGATACATACGGGAACGGTGGCCCCTTTCAGAGGCAGTAAGGAGGGGCGTGTGGATTTGCCGCTCACTAAGTGAGACGTCTGCTGGCCAAGAGTGTTTTGCACAACAAGTAAGAGAACCAAGGTTGTGATCATTAACAGCACGGAAACACCAACGGCCATTTGAATTCCTTGTGTGGTTCCCATGCGTTGATACGTATATATCTGTGTGGTCATTAGATATAGGCGAGCTGGACCACCGATCATGGCAGGAACGCCAAAGCTTGCCGCGGTCGCAAGGAATGAAAGGGCGAATCCGTTGAAAATAGCGGGTCTCAGAAGGGGCAGTGAGATATCGCGAAACACGTGCCAAGCGCGAGCACCGGACAGGCGCGCGGCTTCTTCAAGCGACGAATCCATGCGATCCAACGCGGTCAGAGTTGTTAACAAGACAAATGTGAATAGAAAGCTGGTCTCGACCCACACGAGGCCTGTAAAGGAATAAATATTTAATTTCAACCCCAGTAGCGTATTCAAAACGCCACTATTGGGGTTAGCTAAAATGATCCAACCAATGGCGCCGACATAGGGTGGGATGGCATAGGGCAAGCAGAACCAAGAACGAAATCGATTTTTGCCGGGAAGATTTGTGCGGGTTAGTAGCCAGGCTAGGGGGACGCCAATCAATACGCAAAGCACGCCGACGGCCAGGGAAACTATAAATGTATTGGTTATCGATTTTAAAAGGTTGTCGTTTTTTAAAACGTCCATGATTTGCGACGTCGATGGGAGTGTTGTCAAATAGGCCAAAGGGGCAATAAAAAATGCCAATATGATCAGCCAGCCTATTAGGTAAAGTGATTTACGCATTAAAAAATAATCTTGGTGAACTCGTCTTTGATCTTGTCACGCGACTGCATGGTTTCTTTTAGAAAAGTATCGGACCACACGGGTGCCGTTTTTAGAATCAGGGCAAATTGAGGTGCGCCTGCTGGGTCGGCATTGCCAGGTACGGAAGGATACATAAATGATTTTGCCATGGCCGCTTGGCCTTTGGCGGAGAAAAACCAATCGGTTATTTTTTTTTGAAGCGTGTGTTCACCGTCTTTTTTTACGATGGCCAGAATGTTCGATTGTATGATGGCACCGTCTTCGGGAACTTTGTATTTGATGCGGGGATCTGATGTCGATAGGCGTAAGATATTTTCCATCAAGACAATCCCGATGGGGCGTTCTTTGCTTTGCAGGCGACGAACCACTCCCGAGTTTCCGCCTTCGGCAATTAAATCATTTTTGCGGAGATCTTTAAAGTAGTTCCATCCGTACGATTTTGCTAAAAACGCGACGCTTGTAAATGCGGTTCCTGAAGCGAGGGGGCTGCCCGTAGAAATTTTTCCTTTCCACTTGCTGTCTGTAAGTTCTTTGAATGTCTTCGGAGCATCTTTTTCGGGGATAGATTCAGAATTGTAAGCCAGGACCGTGATGGGAAAGCTGACCGTCGTGTAGGCGCCATTTGGTTGTTTAAATGTTGTACCGACTTTGTCAAAGTTTGTGGGTTTGTAGGACAACAGTTTGTCTTGTTCGGTCATTCCTTCAAACCAAAAACGGTCAGAAAATATTAAAATGTCTGCTTGGATTTTTCCAGCGAGGTCTTCGGCTTGAACCTTAGCGGCGACATCTTCCGAGCCGGCTTGGTAGAAATTAAATTTCACACCTGGGAATTCTTTTTCTAGTTGGGGCTGTATGTCGGATACGGTATCTTTGTATAAAGACGTGTAAATCCATACCGTCGGCTCGGCTGATTTTTTTGTGCAAGAGATCAGCTGCAAAAGCACAAAGACACTTGCTAAGATTGTTTTTTTCATAGACCTCAGTAGAACCAAGAAATAAGTTTCCTTGCAATCATTCTTACAAGGTGACGCTTGGCACATTGTTAGGGATTGGACATTTTTCTTCAGTAGGTCGGGGATTAATTCCATAGAAAAAATATGAAATAAAAATTACGGTAGGTATGCTGTTGGCGCGTGAATTGTAGTAGTGGAATGATGTGTGGATACATAGGTAAGTAAATCCTTAAAGGGATTCTTACTTATGTCGTCCATTTTAAACATACATAAAGGAGCGAATATGGCGGCAACGAAAAACACCTCTGATGTCTCGAAATCTCCCAGGCAAAGTGGACGAGGTGATAATTCTTCTCGCGTTTCTGAGAAAGAATCCCTCAGTCATAAGGCCGGAGATAAACTTGAGCGGGCCGGGGAGAAACTTAGAAAGGCAGGCGCTGAATCGCTTGGTGAAGCAGTTTATAAGGCCGGTAATAAATTAGAACATTGGCAAGACCGCAAAAAATCATCTCACTAGTTATTTGTTTTTAAAAAATCTAGCAAATCAACAGAAAAAGGGCGAAGTCTAAAGGCTTCGCCCTTTTGACTATTGGTGGATCAGATAGTGAACCAGAATAACGGTTGTTATTTAGACTTTTTGTGATTTAAATAAGAATAAGAATAAGAATAAGAATAAGAATCTCAATTTCCAAGGAGTGGTGATTGTCTCTCTATCAATATATTTATTGGTTTAAACGCATTCGTCCCAATTCTTACCAGCCAGTGATTTTAATTACGGGTTGTTCTTCTGGTATTGGTTTGGAATTAGCTAAGCTGTTTTATAAATTACCCCAATATCGCACGGTCATTACGGCGCGTGCGAACTCGATTGCTAAATTACGAGAGATATTTTTGCCTGCCGATCATATACGGATATGGGATTTAGATGTGACGGAAAAGGGTTCTCGCAGCACGATTGCTAATCGTATCACTGATGAGTGGGGTGGGGTTGATATTTTGATCAATAATGCGGGTATCTCGTATCGTTCGGTTATTGAGCATATGACTCATGAGGATGAGCAATTGCAAATGGCGACGAATTATCTGGGTCCTATGGCCTTGATTCGTGCGGTTTTGCCTAGTATGCGAGGTAAGGGGCGTGGGAAAATTATTAATATCAGTTCGGTTAGTGGTATGTTGGCGATGCCAACCATGTCGTCTTACTCGGCGTCTAAGGCGGCGCTTGAAGGTGCGAGCGAGGCCCTTTGGTATGAGATGCGACCGTTTGGTATTGATGTTTCCTTGATCCAGCCAGGATTTATTCATTCGGAGTCTTTTAAAAACGTTCGTTACACAGAAAAGGCTAGGCATTCGGAAAATGGTCGTGATGATTATTCGGCATTTTACCAAAACATGAAGCCTTTTGTTTCTAAGGTGATGGGGCTGTCTCGGGCGACACCTGAGTCTGTTGCTAGTTTAGTTCTTCATGTGATTCAAACCGAGCGACCCCCTTTGTGGGTGCCGGCCAGTTTAGATGCCGAGTTTTTTTATTATTTGCGACGTTTGATGCCAAGGCGCTTGTTGCATCCATTGCTGTTTAAGTTTCTACCGGGGGTAAAGTCATGGGGTGTTGGATTCACCCATAAGCGTAAGCGAGGATTTTGGGATTAGGTTTTGTAAGTTAAGTCAGGCAGACGGTGAGTGGATGTTTAGCACGGTAGAGCTGGACGATTGTAAAGAATAGCCGTTTTGGAAAGAAAATTTTAGTAAGAATGTGGTTTGAAGGTATTAAAATTTAAAGAACGAGAATCTGTGGATTTTTCCCATTAAAAGTAATACATAGGTGTCTTGGAGACTATGTTTATGACTGAGCAAAGACTGATTGAAATGGAAACAAAATTTCTGTATCAAGAAGATACGATTGAGCAGCTCAATCAAGTGATTTGTAAACAGCAAGAGCAAATCCAGAATTTACAAAAGTCTTTTGATCTTATCGCTAAAAATTTAAAATTTTTGCTCGAAAATTCTGAAGAGATTCGAGGACACGAAAAACCGCCGCACTATTAATACAGAGAGAGTGGTGATCGGTCTAAATAATTGGTTTAATAGTTATTTATTAGAAAAAATATTAGATATTTTTCATGCGCGGCGCGGGTCTGTTTTAGGGCCAGTAGTTAAAAAAAGCTGAAAGAATAATCAAACTGGTGTAGTTATAATCATCGTTTAAAAGAGCGCGCGGCGGTCTGATTATTATATGCAAAAAAAATAGGCAAATTATTATAACGAATTCTTGCCATGCCAGCTAGATCCATGTATGTTCGTCGACAGTCTTGTCAACATGGTGGCCGTAGCTCAGTTGGTAGAGCACCGGATTGTGATTCCGGTTGTCGCGGGTTCAATCCCCGTCGGTCACCCCAAATTTCTTCCCAAGGAATTTGGTAAAAACAAAAATCAGCAAATGTTCTAAGTACTTAAAACCCAGATTCGCGGATAAAGCGCGTTAATTGAATAGATTTTCATTTTATAAAATTAAACAAAGTTTTTCTATCCAAGATTTTCGTTTTTGAAAATCAGGAGGCCTCGTCATGCCCAAAATTTAACTTATTTACC
>JAEUWH010000122.1 GCA_016785955.1 Pseudobdellovibrionaceae bacterium
GGTCAAAATAACAAAGCAAAAGTGGTGATCAGAAAATCCTACGGATTTAAGACGGCAGAAGTTCTTAAAATCATGTTATATCATAAACTTGGAAAGCTTGAAGTCCCAGACCTAGCCCACAAATATTTTTAACGAACCAATATGTTTAAGCAAGTTTGGAAATGGGCAGGAAAAACTCGGAAGTCGAATAAAAACATCGGGGTCATGAAGGAAAACATCATGACTGATCTTGCCGTCCTCATCGGCAATACTGAATTTTGGATCGAAAAAAAAACTTTCAGTAATGATGAGATCGCGGCTAGATTTCATCATCGCCTTGTACAAATTCATGTATTTCCAAATGGAAATGGTCGTCATGCACGTTTGATGACGGATTTACTTTTACAAAAGCTCGGCGAAGATAAATTTAGTTGGGGAACATTAGGAGCCTATACTCCGCTCGAAGTTGAAGGTAGGACAAGATCTGATTACGTCGCTGCACTTAAAAAAGCGGACAAAGATGATTTTGAAGATTTAATTAAATTTGTAAAAAGCTAAAAGCCCAGCGCCTACAAAGACGATTACATCTTATCATCTTGCGTGAAGAGTTAAAGCGTCACGATGTCCTTCCCTTGAAAACGACGAGCTGGTTTTCAAAATGTTAGTCGGTACAATTTTATTTATAGAACTTAATGCAGAACCTTGAGGGGGATGAAAATAGCCTCTTCATATTTTCATACTTTTTGGCGCCTGCTTCGCTCACAAGACCTGGAACCCCGAGGTTCACGGCTCGGTCATAGAATTCAAAAATTGGCTCGAATATTTTCCTTAGTTCAGGATCCGTCGTGTAATCTCGGTTATTGTCGTTAGCAAGTTCAATCATTTTTTCGAGATAAGGTATGTGAATGTCAAATGTTACCCCTTTATATTTTGGTGGTTTATCCAGATGAAAATCAAAACAATTTGGACATTTCCAACGCTCGTTCCTGCCTTTAATATAAGTTTTCTCCAAGGCAAGAATAGTTTCTTCCCACTTATAACCAAAATTAATTTTCTTCATGTTGTTCAGCGCGTGAATATGAGCGGGATACTTTACATACTGAGCTAAATCTTTCACCTCTTCATACTCATTATAGAGAAATTTTGAATTTTGAGTAATTGCGCCAAGATAGGTCGTAATAGCTTTCTCCAATTTAGGTCGAAGCGGAACATACTGCGGGAAATCTATTATTTTAATCAAGGCACGTAATTCCTCTGGACTAAGCGCAGAGTAATTTTTGATGTCATTGCCTAAATCATCATGAAACTTACCACAATTGATACAGGGTTTACGACCTGACAAATCAGCATCTTTTAGCTTTTGAATAATATCGCTATGGACGCTATCTGTTGTGACGCTACTCTTATACAAATCAGCCGTGCGCGGGAATCGTTTCTCAATCACTTTTACATAACGGGCAATATCCCACGTTTTTCCCACCAAGTTGGGTCTGTGTAAAAGAACTTGCGTGGCCGCCCTGAGACGCAAAATATCCATAGACATTTGTTTGGGTGGGTTCGAGTAATAGTACGGAAATTTTTCTGTTAAAACGTCCATGATTTTTTCTACATCACTTCCATGAGTTTTAATCAGATCCTTAATCATATCGTGAAACCAATGATTCGCAATAAGCGCGGGGTAATTCAGATCAGGCTTCATTGACAAATTCCCATCCTGAAGGTCGTAAATAAGAACATTAGTTAGGGCTCGCAATCGAGCCACCGTCGCTTTTTGTGTACTTACTTGGTGCTCCAAAGCCTCCTCGTAAAGTACTTGTAACATCGGCTCGCTTTTGAAAGTGGCCAGAACCTCAGGTAATTGTTTAAGAGCATCTAGACTAAACCGACCAAACACAATAGGGTCATCAAGCTGCCTCAAATAAGTTTTCGCATCATAACCATCCTCACGCGCCCGGAAATTGGCATAAACAGGATTGTCTATAAGGCGACCTTGGCCTCGGAACTTACTAATTAATTTTTTGATGAGAACTGAATCTTCGCCAAGAAATTCATGAGGCACACCGCCTACTTCGATCATGGCGTTGGCCGTCGCTACGATTCGCGGTCCTCCGCCCCCGGGGAATTCGCCATCGTTGGCCAGTACAAAGCCATAGGCGGCTGATAACAAATCGGTTACGATTTTTCTTTGATAAACGCGCATATCGGCATTGTTTTGGTCTCCATAGTACATCGAATTAATCGCAAACTTCAGATTGTTGTGTCTGAAGGCCATTACAATATTTCGCACATACTCTGGGCTGGCCACCGAGTCCGCGTCCAACTGTGCAATAAGGACGCGATTACGATCCACTTCTTTTATCGTATTTAGTACGTTTTGAAGCCCGATATCGCGAACCTCCCCGATATTTCGTTGCTTCTGTCCAGGTGTCGTCAAATCAATAACTTTAATATCTAATTTGTCAGCAATGGGCATGCGACCTATCGCTTTCAGGATATAATGTTTAAAGTTAACACTCGGTTTCTTATTTACAGCCAAATCATTGAGGAACGATACGGTTTCTTGGTTTTCAGTCCTTATGGCAGGATCGACATTGAAGGTATTATTGACAACAAAAACGACTTCGATTCTCTTAAAAGCCATATCGTCCAGATTTTGTTTACTTAAAGACTCCAGAACTACACCGATGTTCTGACTATACAGCTCTCTGTAAACTGGGACTATAACAACAAATCTGTCGAACTGCTGTTCAGTGGACCAAGATTTTGACAGTCCACCAACAAATAGGAATGTACATATGAGTATCTGCAAAGCAACTTTCATTTTTTCCTCCGAACTCACGATGACCATTGCTAAAACGTGGCCAAGTTTCGGACGAAAAATCGTTAAGATGGAAAATGTGTTCGCACCTGGAGAACAGGTTTCCGAGGTACAAAGAATTTCGACCATCGAAGATCTCAAGGTCATTTGAAAAATCCTGGATCATATGGGCCTAGCTAAAAAATTGCCACCACTATGAGTTCCGGGAGCCTAGACTGCAAAAACTAGCAATTCAATACGAAGATACTTTTCTCGTTTTGAGACAACTGAACCGGTCGCACCATTGCACCTGTATACCTGTGTGGAATTTCAAATGAACAGAAGTCAATTCTATACCTTAGTATCGTCACTTTTGTGGACACATGTAGGCTCTGGATTGCTCATTGTGATCATCCTTATTTCGGGTTCTGTTTACGCAGCATCTAGTTATGACGATGAAGATCGTCGCTCGGAATATGAAAGTAGCGTAGAAGGAAGTAAAACCGAGATTGCTGATACACGTACCGAAGAAGAAGAAAAAAATAATGAGTTTATCGCCAGATTCAAACAAGCTTTAATTATGCGAGGTAAGTGGATGAACTCATCACTGCCTGGGGAAATAAACGCGGATGCTGTACTTGTTGCCGAGGACATCAACAGAATTTTGACTGAGTTCAAAGAGAAAAATCCGGCTTTAGCGGAAATTCCTATTCGTGTATTCGTCTATGAAAGCAAAACTCCCAATGCTTGGGTGGCTCGCTTTAGTCCAAAATCAAAACCTTTAGATGGGCTAAACCCTAAGGCTATCAGCGCAGCGTTGGGTTACAATCCTGATATCGGCTTTATCGAGTTTGGAATTACCACCGCCCTTATTAAAACTCTTCCTAAAACTCGCGATGCATTGGCGTTCGTCGTTGGCCATGAAAGTGGTCATATCGTTGAAAAACATCTTCAAGATGGCAGCGCTATAACTTACGAAGAAATGACCAAGGGATGGGTCGATCGACATATCAAAGAATTCGCAGCCGATGGAAAAGGTATCGATTTTATGGTTGGCTTATTCAATTTAGACGAAGCCATCTCGGCACTCAAATCCATATTTGAAATGAAACCGGGAAAAATTCGCCAAAAATTAGCCCCACACCAAGTTGAAGACCTGATCATAAAAGCGATTGATAACGCAGCTTCTAGTCATCCTCATGAAGGAATACGCTTAGCATTGGCGGAAGCCGTAGTTCGTTACAAAAAAAGAAAACTAGAAGTTGAAATCCCATCAACACCGCTACCAGACTACTACGTTCGTCTTTCAGAAAAAGAAGAACCTAAACGTATCGCAAAACTTCCATCCAATGTCATTAAGAGTCTAGATGCCGCGTTCGAAAATGATCCAAAGCAGATAACTGAAAATTTCGATTGGCACACATACGCCCTTTCCTTAACGGTACGATCTGACATTTTAGATCAGCTTATAGAAAAATTAGAAAACATAAGCACATCAGATCATTTAAAAGCGAACACATTTTATCGAGTCTTAACTCATGGAGTTTCTTATGGATTTGATAAAGCAAAAATAAATTTTAAACTTTCAGAATCAACGGCTGTTCAGCTTGAAAACTGGCTCAAGAAACTGACTGATCAACAACGAGAAGAAATTTTGACTCTTCTTACGAAAAGTCCACATAGTGACAAAGCACTTTTAAATTTGGCCAGAATACCCAAATCCATTGAAACGCCCGGGCAGTGGTCGGAGATAGAAAAACTAGCCTTATCCTATTTTCAAAAGACGATCGATAGTTTTGTTTTAATCGACAAAGGTAGCCGCATTGATGACGAAATGTTCAGCGATGATTTTATGAAATTGGCAACGCCCAGACTACGCAAAGCTATCATATTGATGGGGTTTGAAAGTATTAAATCAGTCACTTTTGAAAACGCGGAAAGTAGGACACATCATGCCCTGTCGCTGAGAAAATTTGAGGCTTATCCTGATTATAGCATAGCGACTAAAGATAAAGCGATTCAGGCCATGTTAAATTTCGTAAATTGGACATCTACTCAGCCAGATGCGCGCAGTCTAAAACTATCTATCGCCGCTGCAATGGATTCCATTCAGAATACGATCATTCAAGGGACTTTCGTAAACTTTACGTTCCCAGCAGCAGCGTCTATTCGTGTAACCATGAAAAGCAATCCTGCTTATGAGACCGCATGGAAACACGGTCACGATGTTCCGGCTTCCATTCCTGATTACTCATCGCCTCCATTTGAACAGCTGAATTATTTGAATCTTCTTAATAGCAAAAATTTTTCTCGATACAAGGACGAAATCCGTCGTTTTTTTGGAGATCTTGTTTTCAATGGATTGAATCCGCTGAATTCTTATGCTCACGATGTAAAAGAAGGAGTCAGTCATTCGTACAACCTTCGTTACGATTCTTTGATTGCTGAAGAGCTAGTTCAACGCTTACCGGATGTAAATGTAGACAAAATTCCCCAGGTTCTTGAGGTGTGGAGATCTATTCGAAGATACTTTGAACATGAGGATTTAAAAATTTCTCCAACACAGAAAAAAGCTCTAGAAAGTATTGTATTGCCGATTCCAAACACGGTTATTTACAAATCGGAAATGGCTCAATGGTCATTAGGAATTCTAGAGAACTTAGGACGCCTAAATTCATTTTGGGACTCTCTCAATTTAGATGAAATGCGCGCCTATTTAAAAAAATTAAATGAAAAGCACACACCTAATCGAGTTGTCGAATCCATGCTTTTAGGACTTGCTCGTAAAAAAACATCAAGCAGAGAAGAGGCCGTCAAGTGGCTAGAAATTTTAGAAGAAGCATTAACAATGAGATACTCTCGATATAGTGTTTCAGCTGCAACTCAAAATATTCTACAAATGAAGTCAGTAGAGATTTTAAAGCAGATACCGCATAAGACTAAAATTTCAAAAATAAAAATTGAAAAATTACGCTCTGTTTTAAATGAGAGCGAAGTTGTTGCGATATTGCGATTAGAATCTCGGCGCCGACTATTGCAAGCCGGTAATGATCTTAATAAAATACCAGAAATATTGAATACTCTTGAAAAAGAATTAAAGCTAGATCGTTCTGATACGCTGACGTCTTTGTATCGCAACGGTCTAGCGCAAGCTTTAAAAATACAGCCGCCAAACCGCAGTTTAGTTGATCCTGCGGAAGGACAAACTATTTCTGAATTATCTGGGGGATACTTTTCAAAGTTAGCGCGCGGATTTAGCGGAATTCTTGAAATCGTTCGAGAGCTACCAGCAAAAGAACAAATCAGTTTCATTCAATTTATTAATGGTAAAACATCAGTGGTACCGGCTTTTATATATCGTATAGATGACAATGTGAATGTTAAAAAAGCAGGCAAGATTACGAACCGAAATTTTGAAGCCTGGACTAAAGAGCTTCAGCAAAAGATGACCGAAAGCGATGAGCTTTCTAGAAGTTTAATTATTCATTCATTCTTAACCGGCCCTACAGGACTACTATTAGAGTCTACAGGGCAGGCTCAACTCGAAGCCGAGTTGTTTAAGGATGTCCCCTTGGAATCACGCGCATCATTTAATCTAGTTATTGCTGCTTTAAAAGCCGCAGAAGGCAGAGAATACGGACTTTTACTCAGCTATGCTCTAGCTCAAAAGAAATCGATGAGTTCGGGTACTGGCAATGCACCCGCAGGAGCCGACTTGTTAAAAGCATTCTTAGAAAGTTACGGTGTGCCCGGAACTAAGTTTGGCCAATTCATGGCCTTCTCTAGTCGATTCAAAGCATTCAGATCCGCATTCGAATCCTTTCAAGACTCGGCACTTCCTTTAAGTTATATCGGCATGTTGAAGTTGTTAGAAAAATCAATGGGTGTTCCCTGGGACCCGGCTCGATTTGAAGTGTTAGGAATCAAAGGGTCTGGATCGGTAAATATTGCGATCACAGTAAAAGATAATAAATTAGGAGCAACAAAAATCCTCAATGCACTTCGCGAAGATATAGAAATCGAAGCTAAAAATGACTTCAAACGATTTCAGAAATTTGTAGCTGAACTCAATAAAATCTCTACGAACTCTGATCTCGCCTTTATCGGAGGCGTCGCTCGCCTTGTTGAAGATTCTGTCAGTTCCGAGTTCGACAAACAACGCGCAAAGCAAATGCATGACTATTCTGAAGTGCAGTACTCACATCGTGTAGGTGACTGGACCGTACGCTCTGTGCATGTGGACGAAGTCCTAGGCCGCAGCCTGGTTATGGACGTGGCGCCTGGCATTTCTGCAAGGCACATTTTAAATTCGGCTCCTGACACATACAAAGCGGCGATGAAAGCATTCTTAAGCGTCGCAAAACTGCGTATTCAAGGACTAGGACCAGATAATAAACCGTCTGAAAAACCAATCATCAGTGATCCTGATTTTCACAATGGTCAATTCTTTATTGATGAAAAAACCAAGACGATTACATTATTAGATAAAGGACAAAGCAGCACGCCTAAAACGACCGAACGCGAGCTTGCTAAGACCATTTTCAGAATTGCCGTTCAGATGACACGGGCCGATCAAGTGTATTCTAATTTGAAAATGTTTGAAGGCACTTTGGGATTACG
>JAEUWH010000008.1 GCA_016785955.1 Pseudobdellovibrionaceae bacterium
CTGATTAAACACATACTCTTTAGATCAGCCCGTCGGTTTAATATTAGGGTGTATCAGTATGCCGTAGCAGGCAATCATGTGCATTTGCTGGTAAAGGCTAAATCCCGGCTCGGGATGCAGAACTTCTTTCGGGTGTTTGCTGGACATCTGGCGCAGGAGATCCTGCGTCGGTGTCCTGTGGTCAAGCCACCCTCACGCCCGCTACGGGTGGGCCAGAGATCTTCTTCGTTCGTAGCGGGCGGTGCCTCTACCTCAAGGGGCTGCCGGCCGGCGTGTTTAAAGAATCAGCGGCGGTTTTGGGGGTATTTGGTTTACTCGCGGGTGTTAACCTGGGGGAGGGAGTATCGTCTGGTGAAGCTCTACATTATTCAGAACATGTTAGAGGCTCTGGGGGTGGTGGCGTATGTTCCGCGATCGACTCGCGCTTCTCAAAAACAAACTCGCACCACTCAGGGACGTGCGGGCGGTGCCCTGAGTGGTGGGTGTATTCGCCAGGCTCAGACTGCTAGATCCTCATCGAAGGCTCGTGCGGGTCCTAGTGGAATGCGCGTGTAGGCTTGCGCTAAAACCTCGGGGGTGGACGGTACGAAAGAAAACATCGGTGAAAAACTTTGGTTTGGATTTCGAATTTTGCGATTTTGCGATTTTTTTGGTCTGGATTGCGTGTTTTCTTTTATTTGTTTATTTGTTTATAAAACTCGCGATGTTGAACTATCAGTTGCTTGAATGCAGAGGCTTTTTTATGATTTCTGTGTTTGCTATTTTTTTCGAGTTTATTCACTTTTCTCGCGCCTCTGTCTGTCTGTCCGCCTATGTGTATGTAGGTAGGCCTGCTTGTCTGTCTGTGTTGCTTATGGGTTTTGAATTTTAGGATATCTGCATAATCTATATCGATTTAAACGCAAGATTTGCACGTGATCTATGCACGATCTCGATCAGGCCTGCGGATCTGTGTAATATCAGAGCAAGATCTCTGCAAAGTCGATTGATGCTGTCTTGAGAGTGGCTCAAAATGATCGTCTTTTGGGCAAATTTGGAGTGTTTTTTTATTTCTAGATGACAGTTAAATGACAATTAGGTTGGTTTTTTTTGCTAGATTTATCAAACATGGAACTACATCTGATTCATATTCCTAAAGCGGGCACAGCAAATATGTCACTTACCACCCATATTGGGGGAGTGGCTTTTGAAACGTGTTTGCGCAAAATAATATTTTTTAATTCGCCGGTGGATAAAGAAAATAGTGATTTTAAAAAATTAAAACACGCGGTTGATTTGGTTGAGACATTTCATTTTGAGCAAGCCTATCGATTTACGTTAGAAGTTATATGTGGCCTTCACTCGTTGATTAAAGGGGAGACCGAGATTTTTGGCCAATTCAAAGAGTTTGTTGTGAGAAATAAAAGTCAAATTGAAGCGCAGGGGTTAATGTCTATTTTTCAGCAAATATTGACGGATTGTAAGGCCTTGAGAAATTCTCGGATTCAGAATTGGGGGCATAACACCTATGGATCAGTCACTCGTAAATTGCTTAGGGTAAATGACGGTGTGGTGCTTGTAGGATCTGGGCAGTTGGCGCAGGAGATCGCGCCTTGGTTAAAGCATGTGTCGAATAAAAAAGTGATTTTGCGTCGACCTCGTGATTTGGAGCCTTCATTCTCGCAGTTTCAAGTTGAGATGGTACATGATCTGACTTTTGCATTGGATGCCACGGTTTTAGTAGTCGCCGCCAATATTACGAACGTTGAGTTGGAGAAGCATCTGCGATGTTGGCCTAATATACGTATGGTCATCGATTGGCGTGGTGATGAACGGTGGATTCAGAAGAAATGCGAAGATGTTTTTCATCTTCATGATTTAAAACGTAATGACGAAAAATCAAAAATAGAGCAAGATCAGCGCGTTCGAGACGTCAGTGCAGATATTCAAATCAAGGCTCTGGAGTTTATTAAAAAAGCGAAACATAATCCTTGGGGATGGGAAGATTTCTGTGCCTAGTTTTAAATTTCTAATGAAATCGGTCTGAATGATTTGGTAATGACAGGCTACGGGTTGAGTGAGTGGTCGCAGTGACGGTCATGACTGACATAACAGCCTGAATGGGTTGATGATGACAGTTTAGACTTATTTGTAAGTTTATAGGTTTATTAGACGTGTTAGACTTATTGGCGTGTTAGACGGCTTAGACAGCTTAGGTTTAATAAAAACTTATTAAGCCGTGCAAAAAGATCAGGGGAAGTTCATGAAATCAACGATACGAATTTCATCGCGAAAAAGTGATTTGGCCCGATTGCAATCGTATCTTGTGGGTGAGGCGATTCAAAAACATGTCAAGGGTGTGAAAATAGAGTATCAGTTTCGCGAATCGTTGGGGGATCGAAATCTTGAAAATCCGTTGTGGAAAATGCCAGAAAAAGGTGTTTTCACGCAGGATTTCAAAGAGGATCTGGTGACCGGAAAGACAGACTTAGTGGTTCATTCTTGGAAGGATTTGCCGATCGAGGAATCTGGTGTTACATGCGTTGTGGCGTCTCTGCCGCGGGCCGATGAGCGCGATTTGTTTTTATTCAAGAAACAGAGCCGGCCCAGCAAAGGGCAGTCATTAGCGCTCAAAGTGTTTTCATCGTCCCCTCGGCGTGCGTTCAATTTGGTGCCTTTTTTTCAATGGAGTCTGCCATTTGAAACGACGAGTGTTGAGTTTTTGCCGGTGCGTGGAAACATTCAAACACGAATCCAAAAGGCAATGGCGACGGATGATGTCCATGGCATTATCATCGCCAAAGCGGCGCTGGATCGTTTGTTGACGGCTCGTTCAAGCGAGTTTGTGGACACACAAAAATTTTTAAAGAAGGCCTTGGCGCAATTTGAAATTCAGATCATACCCCTTAGTCAAAGTCCTACATCGGCGGCTCAAGGCGCATTGGCCATTGAAATTGCCAGTAAAAACAGACGTATAAAAAATATCCTTAAGGCAATAAATGCGACCGAGGATTTTCGGCTGGTGACCGAAGAGCGTCAGCATTTCAAAAGCTGGGGTGGTGGGTGTCATCAAAAAATGGGTGTGACATTGAAAATGCAATCTGAGCATGTCATGCGGTTTGAGCGCGGCTTGGATCAAGGTGATAATTTTGTATGGAATCAGGATATTTTACGTGGTCCATTTAAACAATTGCAGAGACCGATCGCGATTGATTCCGTTGTCGAGACGCACGCTCATTTAGAAAAGCAGATTTTAAATCTGAAACCGTACCGTGCAAAAAAAAACGAAGCTCTGATTATCACCAAGGGTAACCTTTTGCATAAAAACAGTGGTCAGCCGACGTGTCTTTGGACGAGCGGTATCGAGACATGGAAGCAGCTGGCGGCGATGGGTTTTTGGGTGACCGGAAGTTATGATTCCTTGGGCGAGACTCAAAGGCCCGAAATCGATGCTTTGTATGCTCGGAATCTGAAATGGAAAAAACTGACGCATCAGCAGGGGCGAGTCAAGCGCTGGGCTGCCCTGCAGAAGCTTTACAAAATTCAATATCGAGGATGGGACCAGGTTTATAAATTTAAAAACAAAAAATATTTCTTTTGGAGCCATGGTGAATTGTTTCTTTCCTGTTGGAAACGGTTTCCCTGGTTGAAGACGAAAACGCATATCTGCGGTTTAGGTAACACGTTAGACATTGTTTCTAAGTATGTGGAACCTAAAAATTTAATCACCGTCTATAATTACAAAGATTGGAAAAAAAAATGGACGCAATAAAATCATCAGCAAAATCATCAGTCGAACTCTTTGAGCGTGCTAAAAAAGTAGCCCCGGGAGGAGTGCATTCCCCCGTGCGATCGTTTAAAGGTCTTGGTCGCTCACCGGTGTTTTTTTTACGATCCGAAGGTCCCTATTTATGGAGCGTTGAAGGCGATCGGTATATTGATTTTTGTCAAAGTTTTGGCCCGCTTATTTTAGGGCATCGAGATCCCGAGGTGACAGAGAGAGTCAGGTCTCAGATTGATTTGGCGTGGACGTTTGGCGCGTGCGAGCCTTATTCTTTAGAGTTGGCCGAGTGGATTACCTCACGCATACCGAGCGTAGAAAAATTACGATTTGTTTCCAGTGGCACCGAGGCCGTAATGTCGGCGCTGCGATTGGCGCGCGCGTACACGCAGCGAAATAAAATTTTAAAATTCGAAGGGTGTTATCATGGGCATGTGGATGGCTTGCTCGTCAAGGCCGGCAGTGGTTTAGCCGGCGAGTCTGCGGCCTCTAGTGCCGGGATCAGCGAGGGGATGGCGCGGGAAACTTTGGTGGTGGATCTGAATAGTGAAGCGCAGCTGGAAGCGGTATTTAAAACGCATCGGGCGGAAATCGCCGTGGTGGTGATTGAACCATTGCCGGCCAATTATGGTCTTTTAGTGCAGCGGAAAGAGTTTGTTTTAAAAATTCAGGAGCTAGCCAAACGTCACGGTGCTTTGTTTATGGTGGACGAGGTTATTAGTGGTTTTCGCGTGGGCATTCAGGGGATGATTCAGGATTTAGGATTAAATCCTGATCTTGTTTGTTATGGAAAAATCTTAGGTGGTGGTTTTCCGGTGGGATGCTATGGTGGGCGCAAAGAAATTATGGATTTTGTGGCGCCGTTGGGTCCGGTTTATCAAGCGGGAACATTGTCGGCCAATCCAGTCGGTATGGTGGCGGGCCTTGCGACTCTGCAAAAGATGGAGAGCACACAGGGGTGGGCGGTGCTGAACGCGCGATCGTCCGAATTTTGTGGTCGTCTGAAGGCGTTGTTGAATCAACACTCTGATTTAGATGTCACCACATACGCCTCGCTGTTTTGGATTCATACCAAAGCCAGTGAGCCTATTCGGAGTTTGAATCTGATCCCCAAAGGTCAAGGCGAAATATTTAAGTCGATGTTTTTAAAACTTTTGGATAAAGGCGTGTATTTGGCGCCGAACGCTTACGAGGTGGGGTTTTTATCTTTGGCCCACACCGATGCAGTGCTAGAGGAAACACTCGGTAAAATCAAAGGTGTGTTGATTTAAGATGAAGTGGAAAACGGTTTTTATTCTGGTCTGGGTTTTGTTCACGACGTCGATGATCGGCTGGTGGTGGTTCTATGGTTTGGATCAGTTGGCCACGCCGTTGGGGCCTGACGAGTATCAACGTCATCGCCGTATGTTGTTCTGGGAAGGATCGTTTTTTTTACTGGCCCAGGTAACCGGTGGGTTTTTGATGTATTATTTTATGAAGCGCGAGGATGTGAAAAACAAGTCGATCCGTAATTTTTTTGCAGGATTTTCTCATGAGCTCAAGACTTCAATTTCCCGGTTGCGCTTGCAAGGGGACGTTTTAGCGGAAGACGAGCGATTTAAGAATAACAAGCAAATTGCCCGCTTAGTGAAAAACATTAATCAATTGGATTTGCAGTTGGAAAATTCTTTGTGGATGTCGCAGTTGGAAAGCATACAAACCATCAAAGAGAATTTTCTTATTTCCAAAATTATCACCGGCATTAAGAACGAGTTCCAAGAAATGACGATTGAACTGAATAAAGATGTTAGCATTGAGACAGATTTTCGGGCATTGCACTTTGTGTTTCGCAACTTGGTTCAAAATGCGTTGATTCACGGTGGGTCCAGTCGTATCAAAATTCAAATTCAGAGTGCAGGATCGCAGACATTGATAACCGTGGTGGACGATGGTGTGGGCGCGGTTGAAAAGCTAAAGATTGATGACGTGATACACTTTCGGTTTAACGAAAAAAAGACCTCGGGAATTGGGCTGTATCTGTGTTCTGAAATCATCAAAAAACTAAACGGGCGACTCGAATTTTTCAGTCCTGCTCAAGGGTTTGGAGTGAAAATCTACCTATGAAAAAGATTTTGATTGTCGAAGATGACCTGACCTTGGGTGAAACTTTGAAAGAACGTTTAGAGGTTGATTTTGAAGTCAGCTGGGCGGCGACGCAGCATCAGGCGATTAAAAGAATCAAAGAATCTGATTTTGATTTGATTATCCTGGATATTGGTTTGCCCGATGGGGATGGTTTTCAGGTAGCGAAAACGGTCAATAAATCCAAAAGTCATATTTTGTTTTTAACGGCGCAAAGTGATGCCGAAAGCCGCTTGCAGGGGTACGAGTTAGGGGCGGAAGAGTTCATACCGAAACCTTTTCATCTTAAGGAATTAATGATTCGCATTCGTCATGTTTTAACGGATCACTCAGTAAAGCCTTACCGATTGAACGTGGATGGGATCGATGTGGATTTTAACCAAATGTCGGTGCGCAAGCGGGACGGGACTTTGGAGTATCCGGCACAGTCTGATTTGAAAATTGTCGAGTTCCTGATAAAAAAATCTCCGCAGCCAGTGACACGCGACGAGTTGATGGACTTCGTGTGGGGGCAAGATAAAAACGTCAATATTCGCAGTATCGATAATGCGATTGTGAGAATTAAGAAATTTTTAGATTTAAACAACGATGATGTCATTAGAAATGTACGAGGTATTGGTTATCAATGGACCTCCACAGATAGGATTAAAAATGAATATTAATTTTTCGAACGCAATCAATGGAATTGCGCAGCCGGTGCCTCCGATATGGTTTATGCGACAAGCGGGGCGGTACCATTCTCATTATCAGAATTTGCGTAAGAAAAACTCGTTTATGGATCTGTGTCGATTGCCAGACTTGGCGGCCGAAGTGGCCATGGGTCCCATCACGGATTTTGATTTCGACGTAGCCATTATGTTTTCAGATTTATTGTTTCCGCTGCAAGCGTTGGGGTTTGGTTTACAGTACAGCGATGATGGCCCTAAGTTAGATATTCATTTAACTCCCGAGGTGTTGTCGCGCATGACGCCCTTTGAGGACGCGTGGCCACAGTTGTTGTTTCAAAAACGAGTATTAGAACTCACTCGTCGTAAGCTTCCTGAGCATAAATCATTGATTGGATTTGTTGGCGGGCCGTGGACCCTTTTCGTGTATGCGGTCGAAGGATCACACAAGGGAAGTTTGACGGCGTCTAAGAAATATCTTCCGATATACAATGATTTCTGTAAAGCATTGATCCCACTTTTGAAGAAAAACATAGACCTTCAGCTAGAGGGCGGTGCGGAAGTGGTTATGATTTTTGATACGGCGGCGGGCGAGATTGATCCGTTGTTGTATTCACAAGTGGTGTTGCCGCAATTATTGGATTTGGCTCATACTTATCCCAAGAAGCTAGGGTATTACTCGAAGGGGACGATGGGCGGGTATTTTCCCAAAGATTTCTTTACGGCACCGTGGGCGGGATTAGGTTTTGATCACCGCTGGAATTTGCCGTCGTTGTTAAAAAATTTAAATGCTTACAAACATCCATTTTTTGTTCAGGGTAATTTTGATCAGGCGTTGTTGCATCAAGATCCGCACGAATTTGAAAAAACCTTAAAGTTTTACATGCAGTCATTCAAAGACATGCCGCCCGAAGAACGCGCGCGGTGGGTGTGTGGCTTAGGCCATGGCGTTTTACCGCACACGCCTGAAAAAAATGTGCATACATTTATTGAAATGATCCGCAAGGAGTTTGCAAGTGGTGGCTAGTTTTAAAGAGCTTTACAGGAAATACGATATTCCCGCGCCTCGGTACACCAGTTATCCGACGGTGCCCTTTTGGAGCGAGACGCCCACTCCGGCAGACTGGATCCAACATTTGCGTCGTGCTTTAAAGGGCGACCAGACTAGTTGGGCGCTGTACGTTCATCTGCCGTATTGTGAAACATTGTGTACATTCTGTGGTTGCAATACCTCGATCACGAAAGATCATGCGAAGGAAAGACCGTATGTGGATCTGGTGATCCGCGAACTTGATTTGTATTTACAAAATGTTCCTGAGCTTAAAACAAAACCGTTGCGGCAAATTCATTTTGGTGGAGGGTCGCCCACTTTTTTTTCGGCAGAGGCCTTGGGTGTACTTGTGGACGCTATTGACCAGCGGGTGAGGCGTGATTCGCATCACTTTGAGGGGGCGATCGAGGTGGATCCGCGACGAACAAAGCATGAACAATTGCAGGCCTTAAAAAGGCGCGGGTTTAACCGTATCAGTTTGGGGGTTCAAGATTTTGATCCCGAGGTTCAACGTCTGGTGAATCGTATTCAGCCGTTTGAGCAAACGCAGCAAGTGACTCAATGGGCTCGTGATATGGGGTATGAGTCCGTCAATTTTGATTTAATTTATGGTTTGGCTAAACAAACGCCTGATTCGATCACGCGATCGGCTCAGTTAACGGTGGCTTTAAAACCTGATCGCATTGCTTTATACAGTTTAGCGATCGTGCCGTGGATCAAGCCGCAGCAGCGATTATTCAAAGACGAGGATCTTCCCAAGGGGGAAGATAAACGAAAACTGTACGAGATTGCTCGGGCGATACTGACGCAAAATGGATACGTGGAAATTGGTATGGATCATTTTGCTTTAAGCACGGATGCCCTGTATGAAAAGACGAAATCAAAACAATTACATCGGAATTTTATGGGTTATACCGATCAGAAGACGGATGTGTTGCTGGGCTTGGGTGTCAGCAGTATTTCAGAGACCCCAGAGTCATTTCATCAAAATGAAAAGGTGTTAAACCTGTACGAACAAAAGATATCTAAAAATGAAATTCCCACCCTGCGTGGGCATGTGCTGACTGATGAAGATAAAACGCAAAGATGGAAAATCCTTAAATTTATGACTCAATTCGAAGTGCTCTTGTCGGCGGAAGAAAAAACAGCCGCAGAGATTTTTTTAAAAGAAATGATTTTGGATGGGTTGGTAGAGATTCAAGGTTCCACGCTGAAATTGACTGATCTGGGTCGGCCTTTTTTAAGGAATGCCGCGGTGTTTTTTGATTCTCGGCTTCAAAAATCGCAGCCGCAAACACGGATTTTTTCGCAGTCGATATGATTCGTATTATTGGAGCGGGATTTTCAGGTTTATCGCTGGCGTATCATTTTGTGAAACGAGGCTATGCCGTCACGTTGATTGAAAAATCGAATCGAGTGGGCGGCGTGATTCAATCTTCGCGGCAGAATCAAATGTTGGTCGAATCGGCGGCCAATGGATTTTTAGCGTCCGAGAAAATAGAAGAATTATTTGCAGACATCGGGGTGAAACCTCTGGAAACTCGCACGGAATCAAGAAAAAAGTATATATTTCGAGGGCGTCTTCGGCGCTGGCCTTTAAGTTTTTCCGAAACGATCATTTTAATCGGACGATTGGCGTGGGCGGTGGTGACGGGACGTCGAAAACCCCAGGCATACGAGACGCTGCACGCGTGGGCACAGCGAGTTCTTGGTAATGCGGGAGATGTATACCTTATTCAGCCGATGGTGAATGGTATCTTTGCCGAAAAAACAAATCTATTGAATGCTCAGCTTGTGCTGGGAGCCTTGTTTTATAAGAAGAAGAAAAAATCCAAGCGAGGGTTACTCAGCGCGGCCGGTGGTATGGATGAAGTCATGCAAAAAATAAAAGACTACCTTGTAAGCCATAACGTACGCATCGAGTTTGAAAAAGATCCCTTTTTAGACGAGTCGATTTTGCAACATAATACTTTTTTAGCAACAAACTTTCAAACCGCTTATTCTGTTCTCTGTCATTCCAGTTTATTAAATACAGTCTCTAAAACAGATGGATTGAGATCGTTATCTTTGGTGCGGGTGACATTAAACTTTAAAAAAGTGACGGACGAGATTGACGGGTTTGGAGTTTTATTTCCCAATGTAGAAAATTTTAATGCGATTGGGGTGCTGGCCAACACCAAGATTTTCGAGCATCGAGGCGAGTACAACGAAAGCTGGATTTTTTCAAATTCAACCCAGCCTCATTTGTTGAGCTGGTCAGATGAGCAAATCAAAGACAAGATCAGTCTCGATCGACAACGATTGTTTAAATCTGTCTTTGAGATCAAGGATATGACTGTTCATCGCTGGCCCGACGTTATCCCCAGTTACAATCATGATTTGAAGCAGTTTCTGGATGAACACTCGTCGTTAACTCAAAACATTACGGGAAATTTTTTGGGGGTTTTGGGATTGACGGGTATTCACGAGCGCAATGCGGCGTTGGTGGAAAAATACATGAGGACCGAAAAAGCATCCGGGCTTCAAAGCGCCCATCCAGAAAAAAATCGAGAAAAAATATGAAAAAGGCAGTGATTCTGAATAACATCGGGTCTCCCGATGGTCCAGACACTCGATCGGTGCGGGTTTATCTTCGAGAGTTTCTTATGGACCCTGGGGTGATCGAACTTCCTTATGTGTTCCGGTTTATATTAGTTTATTTGATCATCACGCCTTTTCGGGCAGCGAAATCTGCAGAAAAATATAAAAAAATATGGCAGCCGCAGGGATCGCCATTGGTTTCCATGACTCGGTCTATAGCTCAAAAAATGCGGGCGGCCTGTGATACGATTGCGGTGGAGACGGGGATGATTTTTCAAAATCCGTCAATTAAAACTGCCATTCAAAAACTGTTGGACGAAAACCCAGATCTGGAAAAATTATATTTTATTCCCATGTATCCGCAGTTTTCTGCGGCCACGACCGAAGCCAGTCTTAAAAAATTTCGTGAAATTTGGAACAGATACTTTCATCATTATAAATCCATTCAGTTGTACGCGATGAGGCCGTTTTATGACTGTGATTTTTTTATCAATCCCTATGTTGAAAAAATTAAAAAACAAGATTTAACCCGCTACGATGCCATTTTGTTTTCTTATCATGGGTTGCCGCAAAAGGCGATTCTCAAGAATCCGCACTGCCAATTGAATAACCATTGCTGCGATCAGGGGCTGAAGAATAATTGTTATCGCAGCCAATGTATGGCTACGACTCGCGCCATTTTAAAGGCTCTAGACACAGGCCTTGCGGCGCACACAACCTTTCAATCTCGCTTGGGTCGGGGCGAGTGGATTCGGCCTTACACCGATGAGAAAATCATTGAATTGGTACACGCCGGAGTAAAACGAATTTTGGTGTTAAGCCCGGCATTCACCGTGGATTGTCTAGAGACTTTAGAGGAAATTCAGATCGAACTCCGGGGGCTTTTTTTGACCCACGGGGGAGAGGTGTTTGATTATGTACCATGTTTGAACGATGACAGTTCCTGGTGTCGGGATTTATCTTTATTGGTAGAGTCGGAAAAACATTTCGATCGACTATAGTCCAGTTCCCAAGATCGAGTTTAAAGTTTTCTCATATTAATCCGAAACAGATTATGTAAAAATAATATTGTAACTAGTTTTAATACGAGGATGCTATGCCAAAATATGTTTTAAAATCTTTCCTTGCTGGATTTTTTTCCGTGACATTCACCGTGTCGCCGTTCGCGATGGCAGCGAATCAGACGGAAATAGATAATGTGAAAAAACTAGTTAAAGCCACGCCCATGACGGGAAGTAAAAGCTATATTGATTTTTACACTGATCTTTCTAAGAAATATCCCAAAGCGGACAAATTTGTACTCAAACAACTGGCGCGCATGTTTGGCAATGAAAAGCTTCCTAAAACACAAGTTCAGGAGTTTAAATACAAAGGCCAGTCCGCACTAAAAATGATGGTGACTAGAAATAATCAAACCATCGTGTTTGAAATACTTAATAACGGCAATGAGGTCATGAAGATTGATGGCGTGTTATTTACCAAAGAGGACACAAAAAATCGCCAAGCATATGATAAGCGCCTAAAAACTGTTCCCGCCTTTGCTAAAATATACTCTGAATTGAAAAAAAATGTATTCAGCAAAAGTCATGTGCCCACCAGCGAACAATGGGCTCGTTTGGGAATAGGGCAACGAGCTGAATACTATCTGCGTTTCCGCGAATTACTTGAAGCCGCATACAAAGTTCATAATACACCCGCATTTCAAGTGACATCGACGGACACATATAAGTCCTTTGAAGACTTCATTCAAAAAGCCTTCATCGGTCAAGAGGCCTATGCGGATATGACCGTTATTGGCGGCAGCGGTGGATCTGCCCCAAAACCAGCAGCCCCGACCGCGTCACCCCAGACTGTTAGTGGTAAAGAGGCTGCTGTGGCTCAAGAAAAAGCCAAAACTCTTGCCGAGGAGATTGGGTATAATGCTGCTGACGATTTTCGAGGGGCCGACGAGGAGTACGGACCAAGTTGCATCGTTGGCGGGTATTCGATGGAATGGAAAAAAAGTAGCAATGGAACGTACTCCTGCCCTTGGAATGGCGGCAAGGGAAATCGTGAGTTTTTTCAACGATCTAAGTTTTCCAAAGAGTGTAATAACCCCAATCTCATCGCATGTAACCCGGTGGTGTATGGATTTACTCAAGAGGGTAAACCACATTGTATCGACACTTCAGATAAAAACACATTCAACAGGGCTACTCATGGAGATGGCCCATGTGAGAAGAAGTCCCCTTTAAAAACTGCGGACGACAAAAAAGCGTTCTTGATGGGAATAATGAAACGTGCAAAAATTGGAAAAGAGGATTTACTTGAAGTTAAAGACGGGGTTCTTTATTCTAAAGATGCAAATTTTCATGCAAAAATCATGAAGGAACTTCGAGAGCCACTTTTAAAGTACATTAAGTCCGCCGAAAAAATCTGCTCGATTGCTGAAACAGATAGTAACAATAAGCCAACAAAATATAAATACAGTGATGATGCTCGTAGAAAAAAAGGCATTAAAATCGGCACGGATCCCGCTTTACAGGACGGCGCCTGTGACGGTTTGATGAAGCGAGCTTGGGCTGTTGAAGACCTATTAACGATCGCACCCTCTGTGTCAATCGCCAAGGCCTGTGACGGATGGGGGCCAGAAGGTAGTTTTGAGGAAGTCCCCGGCGCTAACGGAGCTTCCGCAACTTGCAAATGTAAAGATGGACAAGCCGCTACAGATAAATGTTGTCCTCCCAGCAAACCAGCCACCGGTGTACCAGCGGCGGCACCATCTTCTTTGCCACAAGAGGAGGTGGCGGCGACTGTCGCCGGAGCAACAACTGCCGACAGTGCAGATTGTGGGGATTGGCAGAATCGGGTTACCTTTGCGGGCTCGTGTTCGTGGGGAATGTCGGACGTGCTTACGGGACTGGGGCTTCTTTTAGGTGGTTCCTGCATCATTGACCTTGTGGGAGACACTCATATTCTTGGAAATGCCTGCAATAGCCATAATAAGAAAAGATCAAATCCCGCCTATGTGGATCCTGCGCCGACTCCGGTAAATCCAGAGCCTACGCAGCCAACTGATCCAACACCGGCACCGCCCCTGACCAGCGAAACAACCAATCAAACGGCTCCGGCACCAGTCATTGACTCTGCTCAGCCCATCCCGGCAGCACCGAGGTAAGTTTGGATATCGTCCGCGAGCCGGTTACTAAAGAAAGCCGCACAATAGAAGATAGATCTGTGAATCAACGGATCTATCAAGAGTTAGGCTTTATGAGTGGCTCGCATAAACGCAAAGGGCGCCGCCTGATTGAATTTCAAATTTTAAGCGCGTTGGTGGATTCGTTGCTGATTTTGGCGATCAGTTTATTCGTGTGTTTTTTATACCTAATTTCTCTTAAAACTGATTTAGCTCAGTTCTTGCCGCATAAAATTTATTTCGTTGAGCTTTTTGGAGTTATCTTTTTATGGATTCAATTCTGCTACTTGGTTGTCTTAAGAACATTCAGTGGGGCAACCTTTGGCGAGAAAGTTTTCGATGTACGTTTGGGCATTTTTCAGGAGCGATATTTATTGTCGTATCCTTTTCGAGTGATCTACAGAACATTCATTATTTATCTTTTTGGCATCGTCACGTTGCCGATATTGTCTTGGTTTTTCAAACGAGATCTTGCCGGTGAAATTTCTGGTTTAAAAATTACGTCTAATTGATCATCTTAAATTGATCATCTCAATCAGTCTTGATTCATTTCATTTCTTGATTCATGTGCGGCTACGTGGCTTTTTTAAAAAAACTGACAATTTCAAAATGTGCGGAATGAGGAAATTGATCGAACAAAGTCGCCTGGACCAGTTGAAATCCCTGCGTATCCAATTTTTCAGCATCACGGATAAAACTATCTAAGTGGCAAGATATATAAATCACATCGGTGGCCATGACGTCCCGATCAAACAGCGAACCCACACCACTGCGGGCCGGATTCACAAAGTATAATCGCGTGGCGGCCTCGTGGATTTCCTGACTCAAAAACAGCTGTACAGTTTCGATTATTTTTACATGGTGGCTCAAGCTTAAGTCCGCCAGGTTTTGTCGAAGAGGCAATAGATTGCGCCGATCGTTTTCAATGGCCAACACCTCCCGGGACAACTCGGTTAAAAACAACGTAAAGTTACCCGTGCCACTGCCAAATTCAATGATCTGATCAAAGCGTAAAGGATGCAGATACTTTTTAACCAACTGAATCATGTGTACATTTAATATTGGGTTAGTTTGCGTGAACGAGCTGATCAAGGTCTTCAGGGGAACTGATTTGTTTTCGTACTCTGTGGCAAACCAAGGATATGGGATGGGGTCGACAAACTTTATTTGATCTTCTTGAATGACTTGCTTTCCCTTTTGTCCCATCTCGATAACAATTCCTTGGTCGATTAAGGATGGCAATAGGGTGGGGGCGGAAAGAATGGTCTTGATGTCCACATTGGCCAGATCTAGCCAAAGTCCGCGTTTACCATCAGGAGCCACCCGAAAGCGCATGGAGCCCTTTTGAATGGGCCAATCTAATTTACCCACCATTTGCGCAAATTCATTCAGTTCACGAGTCTGTAACGTGCATTCTTCGATCGCTAAAAACTGGCGCTCAGCCGTGTACCAACCCAGCTGGCCGTTTTGGAAAATAAAATCACTGCGGGTGCGATAGTGATCAAATACTGGGAAAACAAATTCATACTGGGTGTTTTTTCGGGCCGCAGGGGAAAGATGATTTTCCAACCGATCTAAAAACATTTTCTTTTTATGATTTTTCTGCTGTTCGTATTCCATCCCACCCAGCGGGCATCCACGACAGACTTCAAGATATTTACAATTGAGGCTCATTGTTTAACAATCGCATATAGGGCAGCTCGATGACAAACTCTGTGTTCTTAGCATCGGCATTGTAAAACAACCGACCCTCATGATTTTCCACAATTGATTTTGACAGACTCAGCCCCAAACCTGTTCCTTTGCCACGTTCTTTAGTCGTGTAAAAGGGGTTCATGATCTTGGCTGCAACGTCAGCCGCCAAGCCGGATCCAGAATCACGCACAATAATATTTAAATGATCATTTTGAATTTTATATTCGATCTCGATCCATTTATCAGAAAGATCCTTAATGGCATCCAGCGAGTTGATGATCAAGTTCAACAGGACTTGAATCATCTGCGTATCGTAAACCGAAATTTCCACATCAAAGACAGATTTCACAACCTTGAGGGCTATATCGTTTTTCTTGAGTCGCTCTTGGCAAAGTTCTAACGAGTCCGAAATCACCTTGGACAGTGTCGTCGATGTCTTTCGGTGATCGCCACTGTATGCAAAATGTCGCAAGCCATTTATAATTTTGACAATTCTTTCAATAGTTTGGTTGATTTTAACAATAGATTCCGCGATGTCTGGATTTAACAAATTTTTTTTAGCTAAATTCTTTTCCAAACTCCCCACTCGAGACACCACGATAGTCAGGGGATTATTAATTTCATGAGCAATGCCAACAGCGACCTCGCCCAAAGTGGCCATTTTACCGGCTTGCATATGTGCTCGTTTTTCTTGCTCTAAAGATAGGCTTTTCTCCTGAACTTTATCCTCAAGATTTTGGTTTAACTCCATCAAAGTATCGATCGCATTATTTCTAATATTGAACTCTAAAACTTTTAAAAGTCTTTTAGCAACGATATAAAAATAGGGCATGCGCCGCTGCCAAAAGACGTGGTCGCAGGTTTTAGGGGCGGCAATGGATAGGCAACCACTGAATGTATTGTCTACAAATAAGGGAATGAGTACACGTTTTTGAGCCGCTGTTTCAAAAACATAGTAAGGTCTTGACCGAGAGCGCAGCAAAGACTCAAATTTAAATTGTGAAAGAGCATGATCAAACACGACAAGTTGCTTGCCTTTTTTTCGATATATTTTAATTTCATTTTTTCGAACATTCACCGACCAAAAGGCAATTTTAAATTCCGGAAAGAAAAAACGACATTCTAAAAGTGTCGTCAGGATAGGCTCAGAAAACTCATGGACATTTTCGCGAGTGTCAAACAGACGAGTTAGAAAATTATGCCATTTATTCATTCCGATTCAGTGTAACCTTTTTTTTATTAAATACTAGCTCAGTCTAAAGCCGACTGGGCTTTTATCTGCATTTGACTAAAGCAAGTTGCTTTATTTTTAAAAACACCATCTTCTGCATGTAAATCTCGCTCGGTAAACCCAACCGTAATGTGAGGGTTGTAGTCATCGGGTTTAACCTCGACAGGTGATTTCCCTTGTGTTTTCGATAAAGTCACTATTTTTTGTCGAAGGTCTCTGAGCGCCGGGGCATCGACTACAATAAAGAAAGTCGATACTACTTTCCCATTTTCATGTTTCTCGCCTTTTCCTAGGCAAATTATCTGAAATGGCGTTTCTTGAATTCGGTTTAACAACGCCACTTCGTTAATCAGCTTTGCCGATAATCCAGATTTTAATTGATCGAATTCCGGTGGAGCAATGACGGTAATATGGGCCTCGCCGCGATGTTTAAGTACGATATTTTCCGAATGTTCAATAGACCTTCTGATTTCCGCAAGTGGTTCAAACGCGACATTCATGGCTAAATAGGGTGCTGCAGATAAAGATCGGTCTATAAAAGGAACCTTTTTATAAATGTCTGCACTTATAGGAAGCATAGAGGTCGAGGAGAACTTTGAACGATTGTTTTCCGATTTTGGAGTCACTTTTTTTTGCGAACATCCTAAGCCAATCAAAATAAACAATAAAGATACAGTTGTGACCTTATCCAGCCCGGGCATACGCCCTTTTCCGCGTTGATCGTTAAGCATAAACGAATTCCATTCTTGAGATCATTTATTGTCAAACTAAAATTGACCTTTCCGCCGGGTTTTGATTAAGTTATTTCATGAAAACAAATATGAATAAATCACTTTATTGTTTAGCGCTATTTTCTTTGCTTTCGGTCGTATTTTTCCCTGAATCTTCGCTCGTGGCACCAAATCCTAACGCTTCTAAAGATCAGATTCGCGAGTTAGGCGTCGAGTTATATTCCGGACAGCGCCAAATCACTTTTGATGGTCCAAAATCAGGAGAGGGTTATTTCAGCGCTGACGGGACGAAAATGATTCTTCAGTCAGAACGACATGGCAACAACCCGTTTTATCAAATGTATATTATGGACTTAAAGTCGGGGCAAATTACGCGCGTATCCCCAGGCAATGGCAAGACGACGTGTGGTTGGATTCATCCAAACATGAAGAAAGCTATGTGGTCTTCGACTCATTTGGACCCCGAATGGGAAAAGAAGCAAAAGGAAGAGATTGAGTCTCGAAAAAATCCAGTAAAAGGCCGCTATTCATGGTCGTACGACGAGCAGTACGATATTTTCGAATCGAGTTTGGATGGGAAGAATGCTAAACGCCTGACTAAAGAACTGGGTTATGATGCCGAGGGTTCCTACTCGCCTGATGGTCAATGGATTGCGTTTGCCAGCAACCGGACAGGATACAGCTCGCCTTTAAACGAAGAAGAAAAAAAGTTGTTTCAAAAAGATCCATCCAGTCAAATGGAAATATACATCATGAAGTCCGATGGAACACAGGTCCGTCGATTAACCAATAGTCTTGGTTATGACGGAGGGCCTTTTTTCAGCGCGGATGGACGCAAAATCACGTGGCGTCGATTTGACAAAACTGGGGCCACTGCTGAAATCTACACAATGAATGTGGATGGTTCTGATCAAAAACAAATCACTCATTTGAATTCAATGTCGTGGGCGCCTTACTTTCATCCTTCGGGGAAGTACATTGTATTCGCATCCAGTGTTTTGGGTTATTCTAATTTTGAACTTTTTTTGGTCGATGCGGAAGGCAAACAAAAGCCAATTCGTGTGACAAATGATGATGGCTTTGATGGGTTGGCGGCATTTTCGCCGGATGGTAAGAAAATGACCTGGACGCATCGAAATGAAAAAGGGGAGAGTCAGATTTATTTAGCTGACTGGAATCACGAGTTAGCTTTAAGCGCGTTGCAATTAAGTGAAACAGAGCCAGATGCCCGCTTCAAGTTGGCCACGCACACATTTTCGAAAGATATTGAAATCAATGATCTTAAAAGTACTCTGGCCTACCTAGCGTCCAAGAAAATGGCGGGCCGGTTGCCTGGCAGTGGCGAGGAAACAGAGCTGACTCATGACATAGCAGCCACCTTTAAAAAATGGAGACTGGTTTCGCCGACAGGAATCAGGCGATTGTCAGGATTTACTCATAGCTTTGACATTGTGACTGGAATCACGCTGAAGTCGAAGAATGACCTAGTGGTGAATCAAAAAAATATCGAACTGAACCGCGAGTATAGGCCAATATCATTAAGTAAAAGCGGAGTGTTTGAAGCTCGACCATTTACTTTTGTTGGCTATGGCCTTAAGACACCAGCGACGGAAACTTTGCCAGCAATTAATAATTACGCAGATTTGGACGTGAAAGATAAATGGGTTGTTTTCTTCAAAGACTATCCCACTCAGGTTTCTAAAGAATTACGCAATCACCTAGTTCCGTTCTCCAGTTTAGCTCATAAAATGACGCTAGCTAAAAATCTAGGTGCTTATGGTGTACTGGTCGTAGATGGCCCCAATTTGATCAACAGGGATAAAATCACAAAAATGCGGTTTGATGGTGCCCCAACGCAACTGCCGGCCGTAGAGATTTCTTTAAATGTCTTCCTACAGCTTATGAATTTAACAGATGAACAGTATGCGCAATTAAGAATTTCTATGGAGAAAAACGAGCTGACGGAAAAAATAGAAAACAAAAATACAAAAATTTCCGCGACTATTGATTTTGAGCTACAGAAAAAAGAAGCGAAACAAATAATTGGTTTTATTCCCGGTCCCCAGAACTCGTCATCTATTATTGTGGGCGCCCACATGGATCACCTAGGTCGAGGTGATGTTGGCAACTCGTTGGCCACCAGTGACGATTTCAACCCTATTCACTTTGGCGCCGACGACAATGCTTCGGGAGTGGCGTCCGTACTAGAGTTAGCTCATTATTACTCGCAACCACAAAATCAAAAAAAACTAAAACATGGAATTTATTTTGGCTTATGGAGTGCCGAGGAAATGGGAGTCTTAGGAAGCAAGGCTTTTGTTGACGACTGGGAATCCAGTAGTAAGAAAAAGATTAAAGATTCGTTCATTGCTTCAATAAACTTAGATATGGTGGGTCGACTAAAAGAGAAATTAATTATTCAAGGTGTTGGATCGGCCAAAGAATGGAATCGTATGGCTGAGCTTGTCAGCCTGCGAAGTCAGGTCCCTGTATCGCTACAAAATGATCCCTATTTACCAACGGATGCCATTTCGTTTTATTTGGCCGAAATACCCTCCATTAGTTTCTTTACCGGTGCGCACATAGATTATCATACGCCACGTGATACCGCTGAGAAAATTAATTACCCAGGACTATTAAAAATTACACAAGTGGTTCAGCAATTTATTCAAGAAATTTCAACCAATCCCACGATTGCCCTGAGTTATGAAAAAGTGGAGGGCGGGGTACGAGCGCAAGGGACCGAGCGATCCTTTCGAATATATATTGGGACAATCCCAGACTATAGCCAAGAGGGGGTTCAGGGAGTGCGTATTTCAGGAGTATCTAAAAATTCACCTGCAGAAAAAGGTGGTTTGCTGGCAAAAGATATTATTATTGAATTCAATGGCAAAGCGATTGATTCTATCCATGACTACGTTTTTAGTTTGCAAGCGGCAGAACCCAATCGAGAAGTGCCTTTAAAGATACGCAGATCTAATGAAGTGATTACTTTAAAAGTCACACCGACCTTAAAGTAGGTTAACGAAAATAAAAAAATATTTTTCTTTATTTTTTTAGGTCGCATACTTTACACTGATTTCAGGCCCTTGTTTTAAAAATCAGGAGGATTTTTAAAATGTCTGTTAAGTTAAACACGTATAAAAGTAATTATAAAAAGCAAAAATTAAAAACCGATATTTTATCGGGATTGATTTTTTTTTGCAGTATCTCGGCACCGATCAGCTTTAGTTTTTTAGTGCAGCAAAAAACAAATGCCATCGCGGCGTTTTCGGTCGGTTTATCGTTTGTTTTTGCACTGTTTATTTTAGCTTATTTTCGGTCTGCAGCACTAAAAAGCTTAGAGCAATCTTATAATCAAGTCCGCACCGGAATGCGTGTGAAGAAAAAACAATCAGCGTCTCTTTACGAGGTTGTTCAAGAAAGTCATAATTATTTTTACTTAAAAGACACTCTCGATAATAAAAAGATGATGATTTCCAAAGAAAAACTACGTTCTGATTTTGATCTTGAAATATAACCGGCATCACGGATAAAACTATCTGATAAGTTACATTATGTTACAGCTCGCTATCTATTTGGAACTGAGTCACTTGTGTGCGCCTTTCGTTAAAAAATAGCTACTAATTTTAAATAGTTAGCTTAAACTTTGTCACAATTGTTACAAAATCAACCATAACCTATTAAAATAACTCAATAATATCTATAAAAAAACACACTCAAGTTCGGCAGTTCCTAATCGTTTTACGCCCTTACCAAAGTCGACATCTGCGTATACAAAAGGCTCTAAAATCTGCGCCTGATGTATTAATCTTTGCTGTTCTTTTTTATCAAACCCATGAAGATATTCCATAATCTTCTCCCCTGCTGACGCCGCCAGCCGGCACCTGTAGCGTATCAATTAAAACTAGTATTTTGTAGAGCAGCCGTATGGTTTTGTGGATGTTTTTTCTACTTTCTTACCTGCCATAGCCGCGTCCAAAGCCATCGCTACATAGTTTTTAGATTGAAGGATGATAGCAGGATCGGAAGAGTCATTGTCATCAATAGCGCCGGCATAGACAACCACACCATGAGGGTCGATCACAAACATATGAGGTGTTGTTTTAGATCCAAATGCTTTGCCCATGATTCCTTTTTCATCCAAAAGTACGGCCGTTGCATTCGATTTTGCGTCCTTTGCAACTCTTAAAGCCGCCGCCGCATCAGTGTAACCTTCCTTCCCTTTGGCCGATGAGTTCACCGATAACCAAACCACACCTTTATCGGTGTATGTCTTTTGAAGCGCTTGCATGTTGTTTGATCCATAATGTTTTTTTACATAAGGACAATCCTTATTGTACCACTCCAGAACGACCCATTTATCTTTATAGTCAGCCAGTTTATGAACTTTCCCTGTTGCATCTTTAGTCTCAAACGCCGGCGCAGGTTTGCCTGGAACCGCTTCGCTGGATGCAAAAGATACAGTGCCCATCATTAAAAACGACAAAAACAAAAATACTTTCATTTGCTTACTCCTTTTTTTTAAACAAACTTTCAATCACATTGAATGTTAAAATTTGCGGTAAAACAATCGCGGCAGCCCCTTTTTCATAAAAAAGGTAAACAGGAACAGAATTTCTGTCAAACTCGGCCAAGGCTTGCGTGATAAGAGGATCTTGATTAGTCCAATCGGCTCGCATAATCAGAACATTATTTTCTTTAAAAATATTTTGTATGTGTTCGGTATCTAAAACCGTTTTCTTATTAACCTGACACGTGATACACCATGCTGCCGTGAAATCTACAAATACAGAACGTCCAGCAGAACGTGCCTGATCAATCAAATTTCGATCATATGCTGTCCAAGCCGACGCCGCATCCGCCGTAGACCCTGCCATAGAAGCGGCCACCGACGCGGTCTTGTTGTTTGGCACAAGCTGTGCGGCTTGAATCTTTTTAATAGATATGAAACTGAACGCAATCACAACAATGGATGCAATGTACGCAACCGCAACCCAAACTTTGGAAAATGTTTTTCCCAACCAAATGGCTAATACTAAAAGTAACATCAAAGTGGTTGCAATTAGCCATCCATCAGTGCCTAACTGGACGCCCAAAACCCACATGAGCCAAACAACGGTGCCCAACAATGGAAACGCCAGAAATTGTTTTAATTTATCCATCCAAACACCCGGCCTAGGCAACATTTTGTAAACAGAAGGGACAAAAGAGACGAGAGCGAACGGAAACCCCAGACCTAAACCCAAACTCAAAAAGATACCTAATGCTGCGGGTGCCGGTAGGACGGCGGCAGCCCCTAACGCCGTCCCCATAAAAGGTCCCGTACAAGGGGCGGCTACAAATACAGCTAAAACTCCCGTTGAAAAAGCGCCGGCGCTTTGAAATCGCCCTGTCATATTTGTAACCGATTCGCCAAACTCAAAAAAACCTAAAAAATTTAACGACATCAACCAAAATAAAATAATCAAAATCAACACAATCACCGGTGATTGCAGTTGAAAACCCCAACCAATCGCAGCACCGGCAGAACGTAAAATCAAAAGCACACAACCCAGACTTAAAAAGGTAACAAGCACACCGGCCATATACAAAACAGCTTCGCGCCGGCGAGTTTGGATAGAGGTTCTAATGATTGAAAGAAACTTAATCGACAACACAGGTAAAACACAGGGCATAAGATTTAAAATCACACCGCCGATGAATGCGAAAAACAAAAGACCCAGCAGGCTCGCTCCGTCCGGCGATTTATCAGATGATTTATCATCAACCGCCGCACTAAGCCCAGCCCTCCCTAGACCAACAATGGGCTGCTCCCAGGATTGATTTTCTGAAACTAAAAGGACATTTACTGACTCATCGTTCAGGCGCCCGGCGGGCATCGAAAATGTGTATCGAAAACTCGAGTTGATTGTCGTAACTTGGGGCGGTTGTGGATGAATCAACTCGCCCTCGACAGGAAAAATATCTGGCATGCTCAACGTCGATGTTCCTGAAAGTGGCACAACGTCGACAATCAACTGGTCTTCTTTTTTTTCTACCAGACTCACTTTAAATGGTGAGGCGGCAGCATTGGCTGGTATTTTTTGCTGAAAATAAAACAGTTTGTCTTTATCTTGCCGAGCCCATTCGCTTGGCTGTCCACGGATAGGTCGAGTCAGTGTTAAATCCGCAAAGCCAGGAATACATTCTACTTTGCAGACTAACCATTCTAACTTCACAGATAACTTTAATTCCTTTTCCGACTCAGGCCCTGTGGGCGTCACAGGAAATAAAAACGCAACTTCCTTTTCGTAACCTAGATTTACTAGGTGAGCCGCAGAAATCCTCTTAGGAATGGGCCATTGAATAGGGCCGACATGATAATGCCCCTCATGAAAGTTAAACTTAGGAGGCGCCCCCGAGTCACCAGAGTTTTTCCAATACACATGCCACTCAGGATCAATCTGAAAGTATAGACCGATCACTTCGGCTTCATTTTGATGGAAAAATTTCGGTGCTAGCCAGGAAATACGTACAGGCTTAGCAAACACAGACTCGACAGCAGAAACCTGGAAACTTGTTAAAAAAAATATTATGAAAAGAAAAAAACTTCGAACCATCACCTTATCCCACGGTAACCAAGCTAAGGCACCAGCTCTTCTTGGCGTTCCCAAGTTTGTGTTCTGCCAAGCAAAGAGAATCCCAAAAACCCACGCACACGCAATTTCTTACCGTCATCGATAACTTCCATTTTGCATGAATAAATTTTTCCTTTTTTGGGATCCATAATTTCTCCGCCAGACCATTTAGCATCCGAGTCTTTTTTTAGACCCCACAAAATATCTAGACCCAAAATTGGCTTATCTTTTTTATCACCTTCACATTTTTCACATCTTGGGTCTTGATCTTCGTCTGGCTTCCGAAACAATTTTACAATTTTTCCTTTAAGTTCCCCGCTCGATTCGGTAATCTCAACTAAAGACTTCACATGCCCTGTTTCATCATCGACTGTTTTCCAGATACCAACGGGCGACGCCGCAGACCAAGCTATAGACACCCATAAACCTAAAATTAAACTTATTTTTACAATTATATCGAATAAATTCAATTTTTGTTCGAACATTTTTCTCTGATTGATCATTCTGATTCCTTCTACCGAATCCACTCTGTAAAACCAAATGATAGAGCCGATTCTAAGCTTGTTTTGTCAATTTCATAAACGTTCACATTACCCGTGGGCACACCACACATTTGAATTCGAATTTTACCATCGTTTTCAACACTGGATTTGTAGATGTGTATATCTTTTAAGTCCTTTGACATCGTGGCCACATCGATACTTTTCCCCTGACCACATTGCAGCGATCCATTTGGTTTAAATACGCGGACGCGATCGGCTGCACTTGGGTCCTGAAGAAGTTTGTTCTCTTTAGGCGTCACAGGCCCACCGGCCTGCTCGGACTTAATTTTCTGAGAGCGACAATTGCCTGTAGAGCAACCAATAAATACTAATGTTAATCCGCAAAAGAAAATAAATTTTTTGGTTTCCATGTTATCCCCATGCTGTACAAATTGGCTTCACCAGAAACAAAATAAAGTTCCGATCGCTGACTGTTGACGACAATAGGACTTTGAATTCCACGGCCTGGGTCAAACTGATGAGCGACTCGTCCCGTGTTTTGCTCTAATATGGTTAAATTACCCTGAGACTCTCCAAAGAGAACATACTGATCATAAACTGCGATTTCTGATGGCAAACCACCCTTAACTTCATACTCCCAAACGGCTTTCAGAGATTCTTTATTTAAAGCGTACACTTTTCCATTCGAGGAGGCATAATAAATATTTGAGCCACTCAGGGTGACAGGAACGTACCCGCCAGCATCAAACTTACTTAAGATATCTCCATTATTTGCAGATAAAACATAAAGACGATCGTCATAACCTGAAACATATATTTTTTCGCCGTCTATGACAGCACTCGAATCGATATCTTTAAATCTTTTATTTCTATTTAGCTGAATTTCCCAGTTAATAGTCCCATTTGATTTATTAAAGGCAACAAAAGAACCCTCACTAAAGCCAATATAAAGCAAATTTTTGTGAATAAGCGGTGTGGTGCCACCACGAATTGAAAAGCTCGACGGATCTTGCCGCGTATACGACCAAACTTGACGACCACTCTCGGCCTCCAGCGCCAGCACAGAGTTTGCTGTGGTCATAAAATAAATCCGACCCTCTTGCGTATCAAATGCCGGCGTCGCTACAATCTCAGATTTAACATGAGTTTTCCAGACCTCAACGCCCGTGTCTGCGCTAATACTGTAAAAATAGCCGTCATTTCCACCAAAATACAAACGAGCATTAAATAAAATGGGCTCTTTTTCAACACCATTAGGAACTACATAGGTCCACTTTTTATAACCCGACTCAATATCATAGGCCACTAAGCCTTCATGAGCATTAGACGCAATCAGCAACTTGTCGGTAAACAACACTCGCGCCCGATTAATCTTGCGGAAGCGTGTAATTTCAGCGCCCACTGTGGATCGAATAAATTCAATCTTTGTTCGAACATTTTTCTCTGCAGGCCCGCCTGTTTTAAAGCTCGTACACGAAATAAACAGAACACAGGCGCTAGCCAGTCCTAAGCGCAACGACATTTCAGTCACGCTCACTATGTCCCCACTTGATCGCTATTTTTTTTCAAACGTAACAACAGAAGATATTTCTGAGCCAACTCGGCGGCGGATTGATCAGCACCAAAATGATTTTTCAAACGTTCATTTTCTTCACCATTAGGCATAGCTGCCGGCACCGATTCACCTTTTGCTATAACATCTTTGTACTGAGTTTCTGCCATCTCCCATTGCTTCAGCCCCTCATAAGCCAGACCATTTTGCAATTTAAAATAAGAAGTTAAAAATGGATAGCGCGTTGACTGAGCCACCGACTGATTTTTCTTAATCACATCGTCAAATTTCCCCAGAGACAATTGAGTCGCCGACCATTTCTTTAACACCAAATGATCCACCAAGTCTTTAGGCGTAGACTCAAGTGATTTTTCCAATGTCTGCGCAGCTAACTCAAACTTTTTATGTTCCCAGTATAAGTCAGCCAAGACCAAACTGGTGATTTTGCCGGGAACACTTTTTGGATTGGCCTTTTGTAATTCCGTAAACCGAGCAACAATAGTCCCATAATCTTTATCTAAATCACCTGTGGCAGGAGTTTTAATTTCTGGTTTAGGCTCGACAGCGGCTTTGGCGTCTTTTTTAGTTTTTCCGGCCTCTTTCGCCGCATTTTCTTTAGCTTGACGATCAGCCTCTTCAAAATCACCTTTAATTTTTAGATAGTCTTTCTCAATCACATAGTACTGATCTTGAATTTTCAACTGTGTATCAATTTTTACCTGATTATATATAACATAACCCACGCTTGAGAAAGCCACGACACCCAAGAATAAAATAATCAATACTTTATTTGCGACCATCCAATCGAAAGTGAGCGTAAGATATCTTTGAAAATTGTCTTGCTTGGCAAGCTCACGATTCGAAATTCCAAACCCAGTTGTACCATGCGTGGCTGATTTCTGAGTAGTCCCGTTTACATCATTGCCGTTAGGGGTAACATTATCCAATTGCATCTCCTTGATAATTTGACCCTACAATGATCAACAGGACTTGCGTCTTGAGTCAACCACTTAATTACTGATTAATTACTGAATAAAGAAAAGAGCAATTAAGTGGTGATTGATAAACTAGCGATTATTAATTTCCCTCAATGTAGTAAAAGAACGATTCGACTTTCCAGGATGTTTTTGTTTCAATTTTGCCACCGTTTTGATGCGTTCTTCGGCCAAGCGGTCCGCAGCTAAATAGGTTGGGATCTTGTCTCGTTTGGCAATCTTGAAAACCTGTTTTAGATTATCATATACGCGTTTTGTTTTATCAAATGCACGACTTTGAGAATACCCTTCCAACTCAACAAACACGTTCATCAAGCCGCCGGCATTTACGATATAGTCAGGTGCATATAAAATACCCATCTCTTCCAAAGCGTTTCCATGACGAAGCTCAAGAAGCTGATTATTTGCGCCGCCGCAAATAATTGGTGTCTTGAAAGATCCTAGGGTTTTTTCATTCACAATGGCCCCCATAGCACAAGGAGCCAGAACATCACACTCAACCGACAAAATTTCCGTAGGAGCCACCGTTTGCGTATTTGGAAACATATCTTTAATTTTCTTTATTTTTTCCGCATCAATATCCGAAACAATAACCTTGGCACCTTCTTGATCTAAATATTTTACTAAATTAAAGCCAACATTACCTAGCCCCTGAACGGCAACGCGAAGACCTTTTAAACTGTCGCTTCCGTGTTTTTCGTTAACGGATGCTTTGATTCCCATCAGGACACCATGTGCCGTGTAGGGAGAGGGGTCGCCGGACCCACCAAAATCTTTCGAGATTCCCGTGACCCAAGGTGTTTCCATATAGATGTATTCCATATCTTGTTCACAGGTTCCCACATCTTCAGCTGTAATATATTTACCATTTAAAGAGTTAACAAATTGACCGAAGGCACGAAAAAGACCTTCTGTTTTCTGAGTTTTCGAGTCGCCGATTATAACGGCCTTACCGCCACCAAGATTCAAACCTGCGGCCGCCGCTTTATAAGTCATACCTTTAGATAACCGCAACACATCCACCAAGGCCTCGTCCTCGTTGGCATAATTCCACATCCTTGTGCCGCCTAAGGCTGGACCAAGTGTTGTGTTATGAATAGCAATAATTGCCTTCAAGCCCACATCGGGATCGTGACAAAATACGACTTGTTCGTGATTTCCTGTTTTCGCAATAACTTCAAATGTGGCCATAGACCCCCCTTGTGAATTTTGATTATTAAATTAATTTCACAGGACTATGTCGCAGTTAGAGTAAAAATACGAGAAATAATGCGAGGCAGACGAAAAAAATAACCAAATACAAACGCTTCATATGTCGAGAGAGCGCTCCGTGAGCATCCTCGGCCTGCTTGAGTTTCTCTTTTAAATCTAAAATTTCGCCTTCAAAACGATCATTTTCAGAAGCAGAATGAAAAACCAGCTCATCCATTCGTTTAGTCAATGCGCTTTCAACTTCCTGCTTCAACACACGAATATCTTTTTGCAAAAAATACGACGCGTTCAAACCCGGCACTTTCTCCTGAAGAATCATATACCACTGCAGCGCCCGGTAAATATGAGGGGGAACGTCGTGACCTTTTTGAGTCCACCTTGACCAAGAGGATGGGTCAACCAGTAACAATTGAGCCATTTTTCGCTGTGAAAGCGATAAGGTATTTCTAATATGTTCTAAATCACCGATCTGATCCTGAATAACCTTAACCTGGGCCTCATAATTTAAACGAATTGATGTTTTTACCCTTAAATTTGAGTCAAAAACCCTACTTTTTTCTTCATTATTTACATCTACATCCATGTTCATAAATTTATGATTTCACCATCCAAGCATTTCGTCAACACATCTAGACTGTTGCATTTTGCAATATAAAATAGTTATTTCACATTATTAACAGATGTATTTTACAACATCTAATTTTTGTAATCATCTGAAGACAAAGACTTGGCGCAGGTTTGATGTTAAAAGGTATGTTTATATGCCTTTTTTTGAATTCGACTAAAGCTTATAGTTATAAGCTTTAGTCTTATATTATTGATTTTATTGAATATTTTTATTTGGTGATTTGGTGTTTAACTCTTTTGAATTTAGATTTTTCCAACAAAACAGAAAAACTTAACATAAAAATAATATCAAAAGTCATTAAGCTGTTTTTTTTTAAAATAATATTCTGTTTCATTATCTCAAGCACAACCATCTGTTTAAAAATAATATTATGTCACTATTGAGTTTTAACTTTTCAACAACTCATTTTACGAGATATTTGAATTTAAAATAACCTACCTATCCATTCATTTTTTTCAGTATTCACTGGTTTACTTTCGTCATTTTTTAAATGATTCTTTAGATTTAGAGTTCAATATTTGGACTCAATATTTGAGTACGATTTTTAGTCATTTTGGGGTGGATTTGCGCTATCAATTAAACAAAAATAAGTATCTTTTAGATCCCGAGATCGATCGTCTTATGTCAATCATCAGTACATATATTGATCGAGACACTCGTAACTGTTTAATTTTACAATTGGGTTTAAAAACCGGAGCCCGAGCGCAAGAAATTTTAAATATTCAAAAAAGTGATTTAAATACGTATGATATGTCGGTTTTTATTCGCGGACTAAAAGGCAGTAATGATCGAGAAATTCCATTACCCAATTTGTTATTCACACGTCTTCAGCGTTACACTGAAACAGTCGACGGGACGAAAGTTTTTAACATCACCTATGATCGTCTTTATCAGATTTGGGATACTTACCGACCGGTTCCTAAAAAGTTTCACTCACTTCGTCATACATTTGCAATTCAGCTCTACAGAAAAACTCGTGATTTACGACTGGTCCAGGTTGCGCTCGGACATCGAAATATTACCAACACAATGGTCTATGCCGATTATGTCTACACCCAAGACGAACTGAGAAAGTTGATTCTATAATCCAGACACAGCCATCTATGGGTGTTGTAACAGCCCTAAGAACCAGGATTAAAATATTAACGCCGCATTTGCGTACGAACACGGAAGTAATTATCCAAAGCCTTATACTCTGGATGAAAACCATAACTCAACATCTCTCTGTACGCGTCCTGAGGCTTCCAACCCTGCATCAATACACGATAGAGCCCGACAATCATCCCTGTGCGATCTTTTCCATAATGACAGTGAACAAACACAGGATACATCTTGGGGTCAGACAACGCCTTTAAAATCGAATTCACTTGCGCCTCGTTTGGAGTTATTAAATGTGACATTGGCGCCGAATACATATTTATTCCAATTTTCTTGGTAAATGCCAATTCTTTAGCGACAGCCGGCTCGTTATTCTCTAGATTAATAATTGTCTTAAATCCGGCTTTTTTTAAATACAACAACCCTTGCTCTGAAGGCCGCCCTCCACGATAAATTGCATCTGTGGTTTTTTGAAAATTAGGAATACCATTTGTAACTGGACCTTGCGGGCCAACATCATTGACAGCATCCCCATAAGATTGAACGTAAACACTTTGCGCGGTCACCGAAAACGAAACAACAAAACACAGCAGTAGCTGAAATAAAATAGATTTAAATGCCATAACCCCTCCAGATATTTCTGGCGATATAAGCACTTTTAAAGAATGAACGCAACCAAAGGCTACCGACAAGTCATCAACATGTCATTGTGTCATTGCCAACCTATCAACACCAAAAATAATGCGTTAACAGCATTCGAATCAGTTTTTTAAGACACTACGAACTTCTTTGCCGATCAAAGCCTATCAGTCTATAACCTTCAACGCTAAATGTAACGAGAATGGGACGACAGCAAACCTCGCAGTCCTCGATGTAGGTTTGCGTACCGTTTTCAGACAGATCTAAAATCATAGAAATTTTCTCTAGACAATACGGGCACTTAAACTTTTTTTCGATTTCTTCCATGAATATACGCTAGCATTAGGGGATTTTTTTTTACACAAGAACCTTTTAAAAAACCTCGAGCACCATGTATTAGATTTAATAGTTATTTTTTAATAAGTGACACACGCACGCGAATCATTACAGACCTAGCTCTTTTAGCTCTTTAGCGACTCGATGTTGATTTTTTCGTGCATTCGTACGTTTTTGCTTCACTTCTTTTTTAAAGCGGAAAAATTTATCACTTGAGGGCGCTGCAAATTCCGTCTGAGTTTCATCATAAAGAACAACAGTTTCACGATTTTCATTATTCTTAGTACGCGCTATGTTTTTGCGCGCTTCCAATTCATTTTTTGAATAGACCTGAGTTTTCAATTTACTATGAAGCTCTTTCTGCGCCTGAGTATCTTCACTGATCAGCGCATTGAAGTCTTCAACCTTTGCAAAAACACTTACGCTAAGAATTAGGACTAAAAATAAAGCTTTCATACTGATCTCTCCTGCAAACTGTTCAATAGACACAGTTGCAACCTTGGCGCCCTTCATCTGAAATCTATGCGTTCTAATAGCCAAAATAGACTCAGGTGATGAATATTGTCAGTGGATGTCTAGAAGTCTACACAGAAAATGCAATCACACCTAAGCAGCTAAAATCATGTTTCATTTTGAGAAAAATACGCAGTCCTCGGCGCCGAGGACTGCCCACGCTTCCTCTGTCATTTGCGCTTAAACACCTACCCCCTTCTTATCGACCCTACCCAGATGTTCTACTATCTGTCCTCGTCAACCCATCCGTCCTTATCAGTGTCACTATTGTCACTCCCAACCTATCTAGGTCGACACGACGACGAGACAATTTAAAAAACATTTGATAAAGAAATGTATCTCATTGATGCTATCTGCATGATCCAAAATCTATTCCCAACCCAAATTCTGAATTCTACTATCGCCCCTCGCAATCACCCTTTACTAAAAAGTTTAAAATCTGATATCGTAAAACTGTCCGAAATTGATACAGATGGACAGCGATGGTCCTCGGAAAACTATCTTTACGGCTACACTTCGTACGGGTCTTTAGACCAGCTGCACCTGTTCTCGACGTCATTTCAAGATTTGAAAAAGAAAATTGATAAACAGGTCAACGTATTCGTCCAACAACTAGAATGGAATATCTCTATCGACGATTTACATTTATCAAAAATGTGGGTCAATGTGATGCCCAAAGGAACTATCCATACAGGACATATACACCCACTCAGTGTTGTGTCAGGAACCTTTTACGTCAGCCTACCTAAAAAGGATGTCCCGTCACTAAAGTTTGAAGACCCTCGGTTTACGCAAATGATGGCGGTGCCGCCTAAAAAAAAGAAGCTCCAGCTTAAAAACGTAAATTTTTATAATTTTATCCCCAAGGTGGGCGAGGTTGTATTATTTGAAAGTTGGCTTCGCCACGAAGTCGTTCAAAACAGCACAAACGAACTGCGCATAAGCGTCAGTTTTAATTATGATTGGCGATAGATGTTCGAGTTAAAAAACGCCGGCAAAGAATTTCAGCAACGATGGTTATTTAAAAACTTGAATCTTACGGCCCATGCTGGGGATTTCATTTCGATTCTTGGACCTTCTGGCTGCGGCAAATCAACCTTGCTTAGAATCTTATCTGGTCTAGACACTGTTTCTGAGGGCTCTTTTTCCACCTCCTCGCAAGATCCCTCTGGTTTTGTGTTTCAAGAGTCTTGCCTTCTGCCGTGGCTGAATGTTTTTGAAAACGTAGCCTTGGGCGCTACACAGCGCCAAGGACGTGATTCGCACGCCGCAATAACCAAAATTCTAGAAGTCGTGAAACTAACGGACGCCGCTCAGTTGTTCCCTCGTCAACTGTCTGGCGGGATGAAGATGCGCGTCTCTATCGCTCGGGCTTTAGTAAATAATAAAAAGATTCTTTTTATGGACGAGCCATTTGCGGCGCTGGACGATTTCACTCGGTTTGAACTCCAAGACGAATTGCTCGAATACTGGAGACAATATAATATGACCATTTTTTTTGTCACGCACTCCCTGAGCGAAAGTGTCTTTTTGTCGCAAAAGCTGTGGCTGTTTCCGCAAGGACAACAAAAAACCTTTCAAGAGTGGGTTTTGGAAAAACCGTCAACAGCTGCGAATTCTTACAGAAACTCGGCAGAGTACTTTCAAACAGTCACGACCGTTACCGAACACTTGCGAGTAAAAAAATGAAACACCTTACTCCAACCATCATTCTTGTCTGCCTAGTGACAGCAATAGTAGAAATTCTATATCGCCTCTCTTATTGGGATGCTCAATCTATTCCGCCAGCGTCCGTCATTTTGCAAACCATTACAGAAAATCAAGACGCATTCGTGGATGCATTTACCAGCACACTCAAGCTAAGCATGCAAAGTTTAGCACTGAGCTTTATTCTGGGGTTTACGTTGGCAGTGATATTTTCTTTAAATGATTGGATTAAGCGAGCGGTGTTCCCACTAGCCATTTTTTTTCAAACAGTCCCTATTATTGCCATTGCCCCTCTGCTGGTTATTTATTTCGGCTATGGCCCTCAAACGATTTTAGCGGCCGCCGTGTTTGTTAGCCTGTTTCCAATTTTAGCCAATACACTCGTTGGTTTAGACACGATAGATAAAAATCTTCTCGAATTATTTCAAGTCTATCGTCAAAACGCATGGCACACTCTATTTTATCTAAAAATCCCGGGATCCTACTATTTTATTTTTTCTGGACTCAGAATCTCTTCCGGATTGGCCGTGATCGGGGTCGTTGCGGGCGAATTTGTAGCTGGGGGAGGGCTGGGCGCATTGATAGATACATCTCGCACTCAACAGCGAATTGATCTGGTTTTCGCCAGCCTCATCGGCCTTGCCGTGATCGGCTTACTTCAAATTATGTTACTAAATGGCATAAACTTATTGATCACCCGATGGAGACCTTTTAAGCTTTAATCACTTTTTACAAAGCTTCGGAGGCACACATGAAAATCACACTCGCGACACTCATTGCACTCATTGGATTCAGCACTCATGCGCAAACACCCACCGAACCCAGCGTCGGGCGAGTTTACAAATTAGCTTTAAACTGGGTTCCAGAGCCTCAATTTGGCGGTTTTTACCAGGCGTTGATTGACGATGAATTTAAAAAACAAGGTCTTAATGTTGAAATCATCCCTGGTGGGTCTGGAACACCCACTGTGCAAATGCTCACCAAAGGCGTCGTCGATTTCGCCATCGTATCCGCGGAAGAAATTCTAATTTCAAATGATAAAAATTTGAAAAACCCCGCCGTCGGAGTCTTCGCAACGTTTCAAAAAAATCCTCAAATCATTATGACTCATGAAGAGCGAAAATTCAAAAGCATTGGCGACGTTCTTACAAACGAAGGTTATTTAGCATGGCAAAAAGGTTTATCATATTCCCTTTTTCTTCAAAAAAAATACCCTCACTCGAAAGTTAAAATGGTCCCGTACTTAGGCGGATTAGCTCAGTTCCAAAAAGACAAACTGTTATCTCAACAAGGTTTCATCACCAGCGAGCCTATCGCCGCCAGCGATTTGAATATTGCGGTGTCTACATTTCTAGTCGCCGATGAAGGTTTTAACCCCTACACGACCGTTCTTTCCGTTCGTAAAGATTTTCAAAAAGCGAATAGCGATGTTATTAAAAAAATTCACCACGCCGTCACCAACGGCTGGGCCAGTTATTTGAAAAATCCCGAAAAAGCGAATGCCTACATGAGCAAATTAAATCTGGGAATGAAACCAGAAACGTTTAAAAAAAGTGCGGACGCCCAAATTCCTTTGATCCAAACCGCGGAAGGCCTAGGGAAAATGTCAGAGTCCCGCTGGAGTACGCTCATTCAACAAATGAAAGACCTGGGGCTAGTTAAAAACAAATTGAAAGCAGAGAATCAATTTATCAGCTTATAAAATATTGTTATAGCGCTTGGTCAGATCTTTCAAATCTGACCAAGCGCTATAACAAGAACATGACCCCGCTTAAAGGGCTTTTTTCTGTGTAAATTAGTGAAATCAGGTAAAATTCATTGACCCGTAACTTTTGAAAATTTAGGACTAAACTATTATGATTATTAATCTTGCTGAAATTCCAGAAGAAGGCCGTAACTATGAATACTCTACTGAATCTGGAGAAGTGACCGAAACACTCGCAGACCTTATTGGCGACAATCATTATGTAACTCAGTTTTTTATTCGGCCTTTAAATTCACGGGATTTTTCACTCACTGGTTCAATTAAAACTAAATCTAAAGAAATTTGCTCCTATTGTGGCCAAGGAATTAAATTTCCTGTAAATGTTAAATTTAACGAGATACTTATTCCGCCACAAGAAATGACCCGCGATGGTCACTATGCAAAGCCTAATCATTTTGACGAGAATGAAGCCGAAGGTCCTCAAAGTTTCGAGTACTCGCCCGGCATGAAATTGGCTATTGGCGAGTATCTCCACGAAACCATCGCTTTAAATGTTCCGTTCAATCCCGCACCAGAAATTACCGAAAAAGGCGACTGTGGCGATTGCGGGCTGAATGTTCAAACCGTAATTAAATCCTACGAAGAGGCACCCGAAACGGACGAGGCAACAAATCCATTTGCTGTTTTAAAATCCTTAAAGGTGACTCAGTAACTTTTACGCACCAGGACTATCTGCTGATTTCAAAGATTGATTTTTTAATGAAATTAAGGAATTAATTCGTCTTTAATAATATTTAATATAATTACTCGTTTTTTAAGGAGCTAGTATGCCAACACCCAAAAAGAAAACCTCACGATCTCGCCGCGACATGAGACGCTCTCACGATGCTTTAGAAACTCCGGCTATTGGGTTTGACAAGAAAATGGGAGAATTCCATGCTCCTCACCGCGCTTTTAAATCATCTGATGGCGCTTTCTACTATCGTGGCAAAGAAATCATCCCTGCTAAAGTTAAAAAGTCCGCTGAAGATACAGAAACTGCTGAGTAAAGCGGGTACCCATGGGACATGATGGTGCCGGCGAATTCAGATCTAAAATTTCGGGAATTGGATCCTACCTTCCCGAAAAAATCCTTACGAATTTCGATTTAGAAAAAATGGTCGATACGAACAATGACTGGATCATTGAGCGTACCGGCATCAAACATCGCCACATTGCCAAAGACGGCGAAGGCGTGAGCGACCTGGGCTATCACGCCGCTCAAAAAGCACTTAAAATGGCGAATTTGACTGCGCAAGATATCGACATGATTATTGTCTGTACAGTGAGTGGTGATCAGGTCATGCCTTCAACAGCGTGTGTTCTGCAAAGCAAATTAGGCTGTCGCAATATATTCTCTTTTGACTTGTCTGCCGCCTGCTCTGGTTTTGTCTATGGCTTATCTGTGGCTGATCAGTTTATTCGCACAGGTATGTATAAGCACGTTCTTGTTGTTGGCGGTGAGGTTTTACATCCTTTTGTTAATTATGAAGATCGCGAAACATGTATTTTGTTTGGTGATGCGGCCGGCGCATGGATCGTCTCTCGTGCCGAAAAAGAATACCCAAATGTCATAATGAGTTCTCATCTCCATGCCGATGGAAACCTGGGTGATTTGTTTGTTCTGCCTGCTGGTGGTTCAAAAATACCGTTCAGCGCCGAAGTTTTAGCCAATAAAACTCAGTATGTGAAAATGAAGGGTCGAGAAATTTTTAAAAATGCTGTTCGGACAATGACGGACTGCTGCCATGAAGCTTTAAATGCAAATGGAGTCAAGCCTCACGAAGTTGATTGGCTCGTCCCTCATCAAGCAAACCTACGAATTTTAGAAAGCGTCGCCAGTCACTTCGAATTTCCAACTGAAAAAGTCGTTGTAAGTTTGCACGAAACTGGAAACACATCTGCGGCCAGCATTCCCGTTGCGTTTGACATGGCTTTCCAAGAAGGAAAGATCAAACGTGGCCAATTAATTTTACTTGCCGCTTTTGGCGCAGGACTGACCTCAGGAAGCTTACTACTCAGATTTTAAATTTAGGTAAATTCATAGAAATAGAAAAGGATATCCACTGTGGTTTTATTATTTCCTGGCCAAGGAAGCCAAGCCCCAAAAATGGGTTCATACCTTCTTGAAAATTTCGCAACTTTTAAGAATACAATTTTGGAAGCATCTGAGGCGATTAACCTTGATCTTAAAAAATTGATATACGATGGCACTGAAGCGGACCTTGCGCTGACGGCAAACACCCAGCCGGCGCTTCTAAGCGTTTCCATAGCCACCTATCGAACCCTCAAAGAATTAATACCTTTAAAAATAGAAGCGACAGCGGGGCATTCCATTGGCGAGTACGCTTCCCTGGTCTCGGCAGGTGCGATGGATTTTTCTACCGCCATGAAAGCCGTTCGTTTACGTGGGGAAGCTATGCAGTCCGCAGTTCCTGTTGGCGAGGGTGGCATGTTAGCCGTGTTGGGTCTAGAAACGGACCAGGTCACGTGGTTGTGTGAATGGACTGAAAAAGAATCTGGAGCGACTCCTCTTTCACCGGCAAATTTTAATAGCCCTGGACAGGTCGTTATCAGCGGCTCAATGAAATGTATTGAGTGGCTCAAAGCAAATTTTAAATCAGAGTTGATCCCCGGCTCTCCGAAACGAGCAAAGTTAATTCCATTGAATGTTTCCGCGCCATTTCACTGCGCAATGATGAAACCGGCTCAAGAAAAAATGGACTCTTTTTTATCTTCTGTGAAATTCAATAAACCGCAATTTCCCGTTATCCAAAATTTTAATGCCCAGTTAATTGACGCCCCTGAAGAATTAAAACAAAACCTCATTCAGCAGGTTTCGGCGCCCGTGCGATGGACTCAAACAATGAAATTAATGGAATCAAAATCCTGGTTCACCGGTATTGAATGTGGACATGGGTCCGTACTTAAGGGTCTATTCAAGAAAATGGAAAACCCTAATTTCAAAATCTTAAGTACTCAGACAAAAGAAGATCTAGAATTAATTAAAACTCAAAGCTAAGGATTTACATGCTTACTGGTAAAAAAATTCTCGTCACGGGTGGTAGCAGAGGCATTGGCGCCGAAATCGTCAAATCATTGGCAGAAGCGGGCGCGCAGGTTGCGTTTACCTACAGCTCAAATCAAGCATCGGCTCAAAAAATACTAGAATCCCTGCCCGGTGATGGCCACCGCATTTTAGCAATGAATGTCGCCGACGAAAATTCTGTCAACACGGCCCTGGAAACCCTGATCGCTGATTGGAAAGAATTTGACGGTCTCGTTAACAATGCCGGCATAACAAAAGATGGCCTATTAATGCGCATGAAAAGCGAAGATTTTGATAGTGTGATTAACACAAATCTAAAGGGTACCTTCTACTTAACTAAGGCCATAACAAAAATCATGATGAAAAGCCGCAAAGGCTCGGTTGTCCAAATTACCAGCGTTATTGGACAGACAGGCAATGCTGGCCAAGCTAACTATGCCGCCTCCAAAGCGGCGGTTGTGGCGTTTTCAAAATCCATCGCTTTGGAACTTGGGTCGCGCGGTGTTCGCGTTAATTGTGTGGCGCCTGGATTTATTGAGACAGATATGACCGAGGTGCTTTCTGACGATGTAAAACAAAAGATCATGGATAAAATACCTTTACAACGTATGGGGGCTTCAAAGGATGTTGCTGAAGCTGTAAAATTTCTACTGAGTGATCAAAGTTCCTACATCACAGGTCACACTTTAAGCGTTAATGGCGGATTATTTATGGAGTAAACACTTCGGTGTTTTTTTTGTTGATATCAGGCCTAAATCGTTTATTTTGATTACGTTTATAAAATAGAGTTAGATTAACCATTAAATTAATTAAGAGAGGTTTATTATGGATTTACAAAAGGAGTCTACTATGTCACTAAGTCCGAAAATTAAAGATATCATCGTTGAACAATTAAGCGTTGATCCTGAGAAAGTAAAACCAGAAGCTTCATTCATCGACGACTTAGGCGCAGACAGCTTGGACATCGTTGAACTTGTAATGGCTATGGAAGAAGAATTCGACATTGAAATTCCTGACGAAGACGCTGAAAAACTTAAAACGGTACAAGACGTTACCAAGTACCTAGAGACTAAAGGCAAAATCTAGTTTTATGTCTACCAATTTCGAGAGACCATCACAGCCACAACGTCGAGTTGTGGTGACTGGGATAGGACTTGTAAGTCCGCTAGGGAACACCCTAGAAGAGTCATGGAAAGCGTTATTGAAGGGGCAAAGTGGAATCACTCAAATTACAAAATTTGATACAGCTGCTTTCTCAACCAAAATAGCGGGCGAAGTTAAGGGTTTCAACCCTGATCTTTACATCGAAAAGAAAGAACAAAAGAAAATGGATACATTTATCCATTATTCTATGGCTTGCTCCAAGATGGCTCTTGAAATGGCTGATATCAAACTGACCGAAGATCAGCTCCTAAAAACAGGCGCTTTTATCGGAGTCGGCATCGGAGGCCTTCCGATGATCGAAGAGCAACTTGAAAAACTCATGGCCCGTGGGCCAAATCGAATTTCTCCTTTTTTCATCCCCGGCGTAATTACGAATTTAGCTGCCGGACAAGTATCTATAGAACATGGTCTCAAAGGACCAAATTTTGCCATTACCAGCGCGTGTGCCACAGGGGTTCATTCAATTGGCGAAGCTTACAATTACATTCGTTATGGTCGGGCCGACTACATGCTTGCAGGCGGCGTTGAGGCGACCGTATGCCCTTCTGCTATTGGTGGATTTTCATCGATGAGAGCACTTTCAGAACGTAACGACTCTCCAGAAAAAGCATCGCGCCCATTTGATAAAGCTCGCGATGGATTCGTTCTTGGCGAAGGCGGCGCTGTTTTATTTATTGAATCTTTAGAGAGCGCCACCAATCGTGGGGCCAATATACTTTGCGAAATCACAGGCTACGGAGCTTCCTCCGACGCGTATCACTTCACAAGTCCCGCTCCTGAAGGAGATGGTGGCCGTCGCGCAATGGCCGCTGCAATTTTGGATGCTGGCATTGCGCCAGAGCATATTCAGCATATCAATGCCCACGCGACCTCAACCCCGATGGGTGATGGCCTTGAGACGCAAGCTATGAAAAACCTATTTAAGGATCATGCAAAAAAATTATGGGTATCTGGCACAAAATCTATGACGGGTCATCTTTTAGGTGCCGCCGGCGCGATTGAAAGCGCCTGGTCTATTTTGGCCATTCGCGATCAGGTCGTCCCTCCTACTATTAACTTAGAAAACCCAAGCGAAGACTGTGATTTAGATTATGTTCCTAATCAAGCACGTGATGGCAAAATCACTCATGTACTCAATAATAGTTTTGGTTTTGGCGGCACAAACGGCTCACTTATTTTTTCCAAATTATAGGTCAACATGAAAGTATATATCGGCTCAGATCACGGTGGCTTCGAACTTAAACAAGAGCTACTCAAGCTGTGGCCGAGCATGCTGAATATCCCGACGCAGACCAATCTGTCTGATGTGGGGTGCTTTACAAACAGCTCTACTGACTATCCTGACTTAGCAGAGAACGTTTGCACACGTATTATTAACGACTACATGTCTCAACCAAAAATTATAGCCAGTGAGGATGCATTTGCCTATAACTCGCTGGGGATTTTGGTCTGCGGTTCTGGACAGGGAATGGCCATGAAAGCAAACAAGTATGCACAAATTCGTGCAGCTCTATGTTGGAGTCCTGAAATAACAGCTCTCGCTCGGGAGCATAATAATGCAAACATTTTATGTTTGCCTGGCCGTTTCCTTAATTCCTCTGTCGCTATAGAAATGGTAAGAGTATTTTTGACGACACCTTTCGCAAAAGGTCGACACGCTCTACGTGTAGAAAAAATTTAAAATATAAATATTTAGGAGGCCTTATGCAAAAAACTTCACTGAAACAAACAGATGAAGCAATTTACAGTTTAATTGGAAAGGAATCTATTCGCCAACAAGAAGGCCTAGAAATGATCGCCTCAGAGAATTATACATCCAGCGCGGTGATGGAAGCTCAAGGATCTATTTTAACCAATAAATATGCCGAAGGCTACCCAAACAAACGCTATTATGGCGGCTGTCACTATATCGATGAGATCGAAACACTTGCTATCGAGCGTGCAAAAAAACTATTTAACTGCGCCTACGCCAACGTTCAGCCCCACGCAGGATCTCAGGCAAATATGGCTGTATATTTGGCGGCGCTTAAAGCCGGAGATACAATTTTAGGAATGGATCTCTCTCATGGTGGGCATTTGACTCACGGAAGTCCAGTGAATTTTTCCGGCCTGCTCTTCAACGCCACTTCCTACAAACTAGACCCTAATACTGGCGTACTCAATTATTCTGAAATCGCCCAGGCCGCACAAGAACACAAACCAAAATTAATTATTGCCGGATATAGTGCCTATCCCCGATTTCTTGATTTTACAAAATTTAAAGAAATTGCAGACTCGGTTGGCGCTTTATTGTTGGTCGACATGGCCCACTTTGCTGGACTCGTAGCCTCGGGACATCACCCATCCCCCATTCCTTACGCGGACTACGTAACCACCACAACCCACAAAACATTACGTGGGCCTCGCGGCGGCATGATTTTAACTCAAAGCGAAGACCGAGCAAAAACAATGAACTCACGAATTTTCCCAGGAATTCAAGGCGGCCCACTTGAACACGTCATTGCTGGCAAAGCAGTCTGCTTTGGCGAAGCTCTTAAACCAGAGTTTAAAGTTTATATTGAAAACGTCTTACTCAATGCTAAAACACTAGCAGAAGAATTAACTCGTAATGGTTTTAAACTGGTCACAGGTGGTACCGATAACCATCTATTGCTGCTAGACCTAAGCGAATCGTCCGTTACCGGCAAAGCGGCAGAAATCGCATTGGATGAAGCTGGAATCACGGTAAATAAAAACACTGTCCCAAATGAAAAACGCTCGCCTTTTGTAACCTCAGGAATCCGTATTGGTACCCCCGCGCTTACAACACGCGGCATGAAAACCAGTGAGATGAAAAAAATTGCGGGTTGGATAACTCAGGTTCTTAACAATGTCGAAGATGCTCACATAAAAGCGAACGTCCATCAAGAAGTTAAAGAACTCTGCAAACAGTTCCCACTGCCTTATTAAATCAGGCACTGCCTATCTTGCGCGGGTGAAAAATTGAGAAACAGCTAGACTCTATGATGACGATTTGATTTTTTAAGAAATATTATGTTTCTATTTAGAGACCTTTCGCACCAAAAACTTATCTACATGGAAACATCAAAGAACATCTAAAATACGAATTCTATCAAAAAAAACAAGGCTATTGTCCTATCAAATTAAGGATTTAGGTGATTTTATTATTTACCGATTACGTAAATTGGATATAATGGGATTTGCACATGAAAAATCAAAATGGTCTTCTTGTCATATTACTAGCTGTATTTTCATTTGTGGGTATAACCTCTTCATGCTCTACATCACCAACGGCGATCAGTCGTGAAATTGGAGTTACCCCAACACCCCCTCTAGAATCTAGAAACTCAAAGATTTCTAGTGAGTTATCAAGAACACCACAATCAATGATTCAACGAAAGTACTTTGATTGGCCTATCGACGAAGCGCGCTTAACTCGTGGCTACAGCGCCGATCCCGTTCCACACCCCAAGCGAAAACGAAAAAAGCGTTCACACTGGGGGATTGATTTAGCTGCTAATAAAGGAACCCCGATATATTCGAGTCATCAAGGTGTCGTTGTGTACTCTGGTCGAGACTTCAAGGGTTACGGTAAAATGCTTCTAGTGGAAGGCGAAAATGGCTGGGCAACAATTTACGCACATTTTGATAAAATTTTAGTTAAAGAAGGACATAAAGTTCGCCAGGGTGATCTGATTGGCTTGATGGGCAAAACAGGCCGCGTTACCGGAGTTCACCTTCACTTTGAAATTCGACAAAATAAAGAAGCCTACGATCCACTTTTATTTCTACCAAGTGGCGAAAAAGTCGCATCTCGCTTGGCTGCCAAAAATCAACGCTAGAAAAAATTGATATTTGCAATCAAAGAAACATTCGTCTTTTGCCAATTGATATCCCGCCAAACCCACTGAAGATTTGGATACAAATACACGTCTCGCGTTAATGTTATACCCACTCCCAACGACTGAGTAGCTTCATCCCAAAAATATTTATTATAATTCTCACGATTCGAGTAAAAACTGGCGCCACGATACACTGTACGAAACGAGTAAACGGAATTAAATTCATATTCAGCAAAAGGATACAACCCAACGGTATTATGAGTCTCTTCGCTGTTCTCGGAGCGATAGTCACTATAGATCTCGTTCGCAAACAAAAATACAACCCCGGTCTGCCAACCTAATTCTTTAAGGTCCAAAAGATACGTGTAGAAAAAGCTAACTTCATAAGCCAGCGCCATCTCATCCACTAACTCTTTTGCAGAATACCTGACGATGGATGTTGAAAATACATGCTGAGCCGACCCAATCCCAAATAAATTTGAAAACGAAAAATATGGATTTTCCAATTGCCATTGCTGCCCCGAAAATCCCGGCGTAACCACCCCTAACCCAGTCCCCACATTTATATGATTATTCTCATTTAACCTGTACTTAGCAGAAACATTTCCAGTGATTTTTGTATTCCGCTCAAACACCGGACCTGGAGAAAGTTTTGGTCGCGTCGGACCAAAAGGTTTATACACCGACCCACCACTAAAACTAAAATCTGTTTGAACAGAAAGAGGAGATTTTGATCCCGTCGAAGCTCGCAATCGAGAATTGGTTATCTCGGAATCAATATCTTTTGACTCGACAGATGAAGCTGCTGTTTTATGAACGTATTCACCTAATTCCGCGTTCGATTCGCTTTCGGCCTTGGCCAAAGCAAAACATGAAACAACAAGGACGACACTGATGCCTAACAATCGCAACATGGTGAACAAACATAACAGGTCTTTTATGACTGGACTATTAATTAGAAAACATTCTCCTTAATTCATAGAATTGTGTAAAATTCATAAAGTAATTTTTATCATTTTTTACACTCAAAGTTCAAACACAGGGATTCAGCCACTCACTTGCACCGAAATTTAAAAACAAGAGAAAGGTCCGGACTTCTATTTATTCTATTTTTAACAATACTATTTTAAGAGTATTCTTTAACCTATGAGCCAAATTGCACTGATTTTATCTGGAGGCGGCGCTCGTGGCGCGTACCAAGCCGGAGTTGTTCAAGGTATTTACGAGGTACTTAAGTCAGCCTCCATTCCCATGAGAATCGATCACTTCTCTGGAGTCAGCGCGGGTGCCATTAACGCCTCTTATTTAGCCAGCCTCTGGGAAGATAAAGAAATTGCCCTTAAAAATTTGGTGGATCTTTGGTCGCAATTAAAAAGCTCCGACATCTATTACACCGACGCCATCAGCTTGGGGAAAATCGGATTAAAGTGGGTGAGCGATCTATCTTTGGGTGGCGCCACGGGCACCAGCAAAGAGGGTCGGGCACTTTTAGATACAGAGCCCCTAAAGCACCTCTTGCACTCTCGTCTGGATATGCACAAGATCGGCGTAAATTTAGATAAAAATCTGTTTCGATCACTCATCATCACGGCCGTCGACTACTACGACTCGACGGCCGTATCATTCATCCAAACCAACAAAGAATTTAAGCCTTGGCGAAAACAACGTCGCGTTTCTGAAGAAGCAAAAATAATAGTAGATCATGTGCTAGGCTCAAGCGCGATACCTCTGCTTTTCCCGCCTCGTCCGATAGAGAATCGCTTTTTTGGAGACGGTTGCGTACGAAACTCACACCCCTGCGCCCCCAGCATATACCTTGGCGCACAGAAACTATTGGTCATTGGGGTCAAGAGTCGCGCCAACAAGGGGTATTCAAAAGATACAAACTCGATGGGTCACCCTCCCTCTGTCGCCCGCGTTGTGAATCTACTGATGAACGCGGTTCTTTTAGATAACGTAGAACACGACATAGAAAGACTCATTCGCATGAATCAAATCGTCACCCAAGTCGACAACAGCCAGAATCTGTCCTATAAAAAATTGGATTTTGTTTTTATTTCACCCTCACGTGATATTGGCGCATTAGCATCCAAACATATCTCCAAAGTTCCTAGAATTATTCGTTATCTAATTAAAGGATTAGGCAGTCTGGAAGACGCCAATGAGCTTGTCAGTTATTTATTATTCGAATCGCCATTTTGCTCGGAACTTATAGAAATGGGCTTTCAAGATGCACTTGATGCAAAAGAAAAGATTATTGCACTTTTTCGAGACGATAAAAATCAGATTTCAACCTGAATACCCACTTCTATGACTTGATTTGGGGGAATTTTAAAGAAGGCCGTTGGTCTTTGCGCATTGCGAGTCATAAAGGCAAATAGGCGCTCACGCCATAAAGACATATTAGGCTCATTGGATGGCAAAATTGTCTCGCGACCTAATACAAATGTTGTTTCTTTGATATTAAAATGAATATTGTTTTGCCTCAAGGCCTCAAGAATATGTTTCATTTTAGGGATTTCTAAAAATCCGTAATAAACCATGATGCGATAAAAATTTGGTATTATTTCATGAATCTCTACACGCGACCTCTTAGAAACGACCGGCACTTCTTTTGTCATGATCGTCAAGATAGCCACACGCTCGTGTAAAACTTTATTATGCTTTAAATTATGAAGAAGTGGCACCGGAACCCCCCAAGGATCTCCAGCCATATATATCGCCGTACCTGAAATTCGAATCGGCGGCGTCTGCAGCAGCCGCTGGCAAAAATCCTCAATAGACACACTTCGCTCTTTAAGCTTTCGATAAAGAATACGTCGACCTTTTTGCCACGTGGTCATGAGAGTGTATATCACTATTCCCATAGCAATCGACACCCAGCCTCCATGAGCGATCTTTGTTAAATTCGCACTAAAAAATACCAAATCAATAAACAAGAACGTACCAAAAATAGAAATTCCCTTAGCCACGCCCCAACCCCACCGCTGACGAGCCACCTCGAATGCCAAGATAGCTGTCGCAACCATGGTGCCCGCAACCGCAATTCCATATGCAGATGCAAGCTGGTTTGAACTCTTAAACGTAATC
>JAEUWH010000069.1 GCA_016785955.1 Pseudobdellovibrionaceae bacterium
CTTTTTCAAAACCTGAACTGGAAGAAGACTACAAAAATCCGGAGTTCTATTCATCAGTCAATACGGCCAAGGACATTGAAAAAATCCGAGAACATTTGAGAGTTAGTGATGTTAGCGTTTATGGAGTGTCCTATGGTACTAGAAATTTAACTACATACTTAGTAGCTTGTCAGTGGATTTCAAAAACGCTGAATCGCGCGAGCAAAATTTATTGTATCGACTGTTTTTATTTCTGTAATTTTGGAATGATTGCGTCTTGGAAAACTCCAACAAATGACTAATTGAATTTGCTGCTAACTCTGCATCTAAGAGAAAAATGCGAAATTATGGCTCCCTAAGCAATTTAAAGGCATTTAAAAATCCTATGTACTTTCAAGCCGTTATACCCTATAAATCTATGCTATATTGATGTTTGTAGGAGGTATTGAAATGAAAACAAAACAACGCAAAAGTTTCCGTACACTAGCAAGCGATTTAAAGGCTCGTCGTCAGCGAAAACTAACGCCAGATCAAATTGAAAAACTCAATAAAGTTTTTGACGAAATTGAAAAAGAGCAGTCAAAAGAAAATTCAAAACGTAAAATTGCAAGACAACCTGAGGTTTAATTGGGACGAGTTGTACCATTTTCTGAGCTAACAAAATATCTAAGTTCCATTAAAAAATTGGACACTTACCGCGGAACTATACTTGATACTAACGTATTGATTTCTTCAAGCTATGAGCTCAGTAATGATTCAGAGGAAGTTTCCAAAGTTTTAGATATTTTAGCAGATGAAAATTATCGCCTATTTGCAACCGTCAACACCAGAGCTGAATATCTTGAATTTCAACGGCGTTTAATTTTAACAGAAAGTCTTTTTGATTCAATCGATGAACATTCAAAAATTAGAATTGCCAGTCGAGTCAGGGCAAAAATTCAAACCCTTAAGGGCAGCCTTAAAACCAGTGTAATTTCTGACGCCGATAGATTTGAAGTTTTCAATGAATCTCAGCTCAAGAAAATTAAAAAAGAATTTTCAGCTGGTCCTCATTCAGGTCAAAAAGGCTGGCTCGAAATTTGTGAAGCTTATCTTAAAGATCAAATTGCTCTTGCGGACAAAGATTTATCTGATCGCCAAGTTGAATACATTAGTCCGAACGATCCTTCTCAAATCGAATTATTTAATAACCAAATTGGGTGGCCTGCCGCTATAGATATTTGTGAGAAGTCCGGGACTGCATTTAGTGATTCAATGATTTTAAATGCGCTAAAGTCATCCAAACTATTTTTTGTCATCACATTGGATTTCGATATCGGCTATGCAGCGCTGAGTGATCCGAAAATGAAGGATGTCGTTGTTCCTGATCGGCTTTACAAAGAATTTAAACAATATCATTTTCCCGGCAAATAAAATGGCAATTGACGACGAAATTCGCAATATTGAAAATCGACTCACTTCCCTTGATAAAGAACGAACTGACTTATTAAACGATCTGAAAAAGCTACGACTTCAAAGAGATGATCAGAAATCTATCGTTTTGCTCGGTCGGCCAACTCTACTAAAATCTCCTGAAACCAATGATGAAAAAACTGATTTATTTTTAACTTTATTTAGAAGTCGCGAAGACATATTTCCAAAACGATGGGAAAATACCAAGACCGGCAGAAGTGGTTATTCACCGGTTTGCGATAATGAATGGACTTCTGTTTGTCATAAGATTACTAAAAAAATTAAATGTAGCGATTGCAGTTTCCAGAAATTTGTTCCACTTAATGAAAATGCAGTTGCCTCACACTTACGTGGAACTGCCACCATAGGAACTTATGCCATTCGCCAAGATGATACCTGCATATTTTTAGCGTGCGATTTTGATGAATCTTCATGGCAGGCCGACATTATGGCTTTCAATGAAACTGCACAATCCTTGGGAATTCAGGTCGCGATCGAAAGATCCCGCTCTGGCAAAGGAGGTCACGCCTGGATCTTTTTTGCCGATCCAGTGCCCGCTAGGCTAGCGAGATCCCTTGGCACGCTTATTATTGCCAAGTGCTCCGAACGCAATATTCGCCTAAGCCTTGAATCCTACGATCGCTTTTTTCCAACTCAGGACTTTTTACCACGAGGCGGGTTTGGAAACTTAATTGCACTGCCCCTGCAAAAAATACCGCGAGATACTGGCAACAGCTGTTTTGTGGATGAATCATTTGAGGTCATACCAGATCAATGGGCTTACCTAGCATCAGTCCGACGTATTTATAAATACGAAGTCGAATTATTATTAAAAGAATATTTACCAAAAAGTAATTTCAAAAGACCCGATGGCTTTGAAGATGTGGCTTGGCTCACCGATAATGAGATTCTTGATAAAACATCAACCGCACAAGAACACGATAACACTCTTGAAGATAAAGACGTCGAAATCACTTTTGGCCCAATGCTTTCCATTCCAGTCGAAGGTTTGCCAACTAAAGTCATTGCTCGACTTAAAAAAACATCAAGTTTTGCAAATCCTGAATTTTATAAACTTCAGCGCATGCGAATGCAGACCTACCCTCAACCAAGATTTATATTTGCAGGCGAAATGAGGCCAGATCATTTGTTATTGCCGCGAGGGGTTTTAGACAAAGTCACAAAACTACTTCAAGAAACCGGCGCAAAAGTCATTATTCGTGACGAACGCATAGCTAAGAAGAAAATTAAAACTGAATTTGAAGGCAAGCTGACTCCTATCCAGGAAAAAGCCGTTAAAAAGATCAAAGAATCAGATTTAGGTATATTAATGGCGCCCCCGGGAGCTGGTAAAACGGTAATGGCCTGTAAAATTATTGCTGATCGCAAAGTTTCAACATTAATACTTGTTCACCGGCAACCGCTTCTTGAACAATGGAAAGAGCGCATTTCAAATTTTCTAAAAATTCCCACAAAAGAAATTGGCACGCTCAGCGGTTCAAAGAAGAAGATGACCGGAAAAATTGATGTTGGAATGCTTCAATCAATCAGTCGTCTTGAAGATTTATCTGAAATTGCTGAAAAATACTCTCAGATTATTATTGATGAATGCCATCACATTCCCGCAGCCTCTTTCGAGGCAATTTTAAAGCAACTGCCAGCCCGATATGTCTTAGGACTTTCTGCGACACCGTATAGAAAAGATGGCTTAGAAAAAATCATGTTCTTACAATGCGGTCCAGTTCGACATGAAATTTTACCATCCGAAGTATCTGACTTAGAAAAAGAAGTCTCAATTCATGAAACGTCACTCGTTTTTCCAGAAGAACTTGGCCGCCAACCTCCGTACCATATTTTGATCAATTATCTTGTTTTCAATGAAAAGCGTAATATCCTTATTGCAGATAAGGTTACCGAAGCATTACGCGCGAATCGATTTCCACTTTTAGTTTCTGATCGAAAAGATCATTTGGATCTGTTGGGCGGATTGATCAAAACTGCAAATCCCACGGTAGAGTTAATTCTTCTTGAAGGAACCCTATCAAATAAACAACGCCGTACTTCATTAGCACTGATTACAGAACTGCGTGTCGCGAAGAGGCCAGTCATGATCCTGGCAACAGCTTCACTCATCGGCGAAGGCTTTGATTTGCCGGAACTGGACACTTTGATTTTCTCAACACCACTTTCTTTTGAAGGCCGATTAATTCAATACGCAGGACGAATTCATAGAAGTTTCCAAGATAAAACTTCAGCAAAAATTATTGATTTTGTTGATTCATATAATGGAATGTTTTTAAAAATGTATCGCGGTCGAGTCTCAACGTACAGAAAAATGGGTTATAAAATTCATGAAGACGATCGACTTATGGGGCCGCTGGCTCACTACAGTCGCCAAATGACCCGGACTATCAAAATGAGAACTTAGTTTTTTCTGTATCCGTTTCTGTTTTTCCAAATTTACAACGTCTTAACTAGTTCCGTAGTATTTGTTCCGCATGCTCTATTCTTTGCTGAATGACGATTTCCTCGGGGGTGAGTCGCTCCTTAGGCTTTCTACGTAGCAAAAAATTTCTCAGGCGGACCATCCGAGATGGCACTAAAACATTACGCCGATCTTGAGTTTGCCCCATACGGACTAAAATATCAGATACGATTTTTACCGATTCTAATTTTAAATCCTCATTGATCTCGCCCAGAAACTTTTCAAATGCGAAATAGGTTTCGTCGGATAAAGTCGTCGACTCATACTTTTTTAAGGCTACCAAGCTATCTTTTAGCGATGAGTTCAAAAAAAGATAAGGACGACTATGTGTACTTATTCCGCCAGTGGAAGTATCTCCCCGGTAAATAACCTCGCTCTCGCTACCAACCTTTACGACCGCATGTCCAGGTGCATAGGCTTGAGACAACTTATATTGTTCCTTTGAATCAGAAGCGTTTTGAACCATTTCACTCTCTTCGTAGAGTTCTCGACCCAATCGGCCTAATTTAATTTTCGTATCCGCATCAAGATAGAAATTTGATAAGTTAGAGATTTCATCAATTATGGAAACTATGATCTCATTAATTTTTTCTGCGTCGGTTGGATTCCAGTTTTGAATGCGATCTGCAAATCTTTGAAAAATGTCCAGACGTTTTCTTGCAGTATAGGTAAGTACATTGGGAATAAAAAATCCCTGTAGAGCATGGCCCGCGATATCGTGGAAAAAATGTTTTCTTTTTAACGAAATCGGTATGCGAGAGTTTTTGATAAACTCATGTCTGTATATTCTCGAATCCACTAACCCTTCCACCGTAGGATAGAGTCCTATCAAAATTCTTCGTGGATCATTTTCTGGTAAACTTTCGTTAAATTTCTTTATCGCATTACTAACTTCCAGCGCGCTTGGAACAATGACGTGGTTATCGTCCAAAATTTCGTACCCAAAAAAATATCCAGCCTTCTTTCCTAAAAGAGCCGCATATATTCTCAAGTCCTGAACCAGATCGCCGCCCTCTTCGGTGAATTCCTTTATGTAGTCATGCCAGGCCACTTTGGTCTTTATAACATACCGTTTTCCGCCGTGCAGACCTTCGCGCACTTCAACTAACGTGAATATATCCGAACCAATATTAGTGTGGCTGTCTTTTACTTCCTTAACACCCATTGGCTTTTCCGCGTAAAATTCCCAGCAAAAGCCCGACGCCAGTCCTATTGAGCTACTTATAGAAAGCAATATAGCGCAAATGACAGAGAGCCATATATTGTCTGACAGTCGTAAAGTACGCTTTAAAGAGTAGCTCATCAAATGAATCCAATGCCTCTATAGTTTCTACAGAGATAAATAGCAAAAAAGTAGCCACGCGACCTTTACCTTGAAGAATTTATCGAATTTAATAACAGAGGTGGCTTGGTCCAAAACAAACTCCTCTCTAGGAAGACGTCATCGTTAAAGGTTTCCACTCATTGAGAAAATAAGCCTTACCATTGTAATTACAAAGAATGGGGCTTTTAAAAACGCGTGCGACTAAATGCCCTACCAGATCCCGACTTCAGATATTTCTCAAAATCTATTGCTTTGCGATTGTCTAGAATCCAAATGCATATTTCCATTCGCCACGGTTTGAATTTATTTGTGTGGGTTGATTTGCCGGAGTTGTGTTATCGTAGTCTTGATTTTGGTTCGGTAGTTAAGCCGGTATAGATTTGATTCGGATATTTTATGCTTCTGAGTTTGTAGACGTACATTTGGACTTCTGTACTTGCAATGAGCCCGCCTACGCTAAAGCTATGCCGGCTGTCGTTGACCTCGTCTACTCCGAGGAATTTAACTACATATTTAGTTGATTGAAAAGAAAAAAGAATCGACCGAAATAGTCTAATAAAAATGATATCAACTTTTTTAGATTGAGTTAAATTGGAAAATTCTAAGTGGAACTATTCAATTGCGGAATGGAAACTAACACTTTTACATATGGCTACATCGGTTTTAAATAATGTTAAATTTAAATCGCTATTATTTTGAGCGAATGAGCTTTTAAATAAAATTCCATCATAATCGCTTTTTTTCATTCTTTCGCAAATATATTGTGTTGGAAGGTAGTCAAGATAGGCGTGATCCGGGTCAGCAGGTTTTGACATTTCATTAATATACATTTTCAAAATTTCTATGCTTCCAACATAAGAAGAAATTTTATTTCCAAAATAAAATGGTGAAGTTATATAATGGTTTGAAAAATCAACAACTTTTATGTTTTGAGTCAATTCGAATAACCCTATAGAACAACTTGATTGCGTTTTTATTTCTTTTCTACAAATTTTTTCATTTTTTCCAAGATAAAGATAAGGAATGCCGCGTGGATTTGCACGACCTTCCGTTGAAAGTTCCTTAGGAGGTGCGCCCATTTGATCAGAATCGAGAAGTGTTGATGATTTTCTTGCTCTATAGAAATACTCTCCTTTATTTATTTGCATTTTTCGGTATTCAATCAACTCTTCAAATTTACTAAAATCCAATGTATTTTTTGGAAAGAACCTATTCTCATGTCGAATTTCTTGCTTAAACGCTTCCCAGTATTCATATTCATAAGATCTAATATCATCAGTTTCATAACTTTCATGATATTTATATACTGGATTATCAAAATACTCCGATTTGCCATATAGAATTTCGAATATCGCTTCATTATCAGATTGGTCATTCGTTGGATTGAAAACACCAAAGTCTTGCTCGATAGCCTCCCACACCATTGATCCATCATCTAAACTACTACCACCTTCAAATACCGCCGATGCAGCCTCTCTGTGATAGGGGATATAGAGTGGCAATAGGTTATCAAAGTATTCTAAGAGGATATTTTCATCAATACACTCTTCGGTACGGCCAGAAATATCACAAATGTTAAAAACGGCTTCCTTCTTAAAAAGATCATCTAAAAAAGGGTCATCAAATAGGTAAATGCTGATCATAGCTAAACACTGGAACTTTCTAACTTCTCTATTAAATATTGGAAATATTGATTCTTAGATTTTGCAAAAAATTGAATATAATCATTAGAACTGACAACATCTGACTTATCATTATTACAAAAATAGCAAACAAGTACACAGTTAGAAGTAGAATATTCATTCCCTCGCGCATCTAATCGTTCAATTTCAAGTGATCTGCCTCGAGTTTTGAAGCGTTTAGATTTTAATAAACCGGACTCGATAATTTTACAAATATCCTCCTGAGAAGTATTGCAGTAATAGCATCTTCCACTCTGTTTTTCGTACTGATTTCCAAGCCATTCAAAAAAGCTTTCTCGTGTAAATTTAATTTCGAAAGCATTAAGTGATTTTTTTTGTTTCACTTTGAGACGGGAATAAATCTCATCAGACTTTTTAATCATAATTCCTCAAGATAAATAAACTATTTTTATTAGCTAACTACATAACCATTTTAGACATTTTAGCTTTCACACGACAAGTCTTTCTTTTTATCCCCCAAAGAATCCCCCATCACTTTCTAAGATTTTTGAAATTGGTTTTTTATAAAATCGCCCCGAGTTTTGCCAATTTCTCAGGGTCTTTTTAACAGGAGGGCCATATGGCTCAGAAAATTTATCTGTCTACAGTTATCGTGAACAAGGACTATCAACCAAGAGTTCAACTTAATGAAGTGGAAGTCCAAAACTACATGGATCTAATTCAGCAAGGCGCTGAGTTCCCACCTATTGTGGTCTTTAAACAAGCGGAATCTTATATTCTTGCGTCTGGGTTTCATAGATTTGAAGCGCACAAAAGATTAGAGCTTTTGGAAATAAATGCAGAAATTCGCCAAGGTCGCCATATTGATATTTTGATTGAGGCAATACAATCCAACGCCCGCCATGGAATTCGACTTACTAATGATGATAAATGGCATTCTGTGACTTTAATTCTGAGAGATTCAGAAGGAAAAAACTGGTCAGATAATCACATAGCTACACTATGTGGGGTATCGAATCACCTTGTAAAGAAAGTTCGCCTTGAATTATTTCCAGAGGAAATAAAAAACTCTTCTGTTGTTGCCATTCGCAGTGGAAAAGAAATCGAAATAGAAACCAAAAACATTGGACCAAAAAATGAAAAACCAATTTCACCTGACTCATTATCAAAAAAGTTAAGCTCGAAGGTTCATGATCTCGTCAAAGTGTTAATTCTTTTCAAAGAAAGTCACAATCAACCTGATATCGAAATTCCCAATGAATTTGATGAAGCAATTCATGAATTTGTCCAATGGTACAACGGTAAGAAGGGAGCCTAATATGAAATACTTAAGTTTGTTTTCTGGAATCGGTGGATTTGAAGTGGGAATTAGAAACTCAGCTCCTGAGTGGGAATGTATTGGATACTCCGAAATCAATAAGAACTCTATTGAAGTTTATAAAAGTCATTTCCCAAATCACATTAATTATGGAGATATAGCAAAAATTCAACCTGATCAAATTCCAGACTTTGATATCTTAACTGGAGGATTCCCATGTCAGTCCTATTCAATCGCGGGATTACGTCGAGGACTAGATGATCCGAGAGGCCAACTATTTTTTGAAATTCTTAAAATAATTTCACATAAAAAACCGAAATGCATTTTTCTTGAAAATGTCAAAGGGCTGGCTAGTCACGATGATGGGCAAACTCGTTGGTATATAGAGCAGAAAATTCGAGAATGTGGATACAAGGTCTTTTCAAAGGTTTTAAATTCTGCTGACTACGGAATTCCTCATAATCGGGAGCGGCTATACTTTGTTTGCTTCCGCAATGATTTAAGCGTCAGTGAATTTAACTTTCCAGAGGCAATTCCTAGATATCATTCATTCAAAGATTTTCTAGAAGCCAACCCTCCAGATTATGTCTTTTTAAAAGCGCACCAGATAAGAAAAATCAAAGGCATTGGTGCTACAAATGCCTTTGGTGGCTATCTATCTGACGGTCTTACTTATAATTGCATTACAGCAAGCTATTCAGTGGATGGCGGAAACTCCATGAAGTTCTTCAGGGAAGGAAAAGTAAGTGCACTTTCTGCAATTGAATGTGAAAGACTACAAGCATTTCCTGATAACTGGACTGGTATCCTTCCTTTACGGCATAGATATAAAACACTAGGGAATGCCGTAACCACCAATGTGATTGGCAAAATAGCGGAAGAAATCGACTTTACGATTAGGAAAAACAAGGTTGTTTGATCAGAATCGAGCCAAGGATGGCTATTTTGTACTCGAACGCGATGTAGTTGGTAGAATCACCAATGTGTCCAGTCATTCACAAAACACAAACTCAAAAAAATGCATCTCGTGTCGTCGAGCTTTAAACTATGAATTCTTTGGCGAATCTAGACAGTCAAAAGATGGCTTCAATTCATACTGTCGAGGCTGCCGTAATCAAAAACGGCGTATTCACTATGGACGCTCAAATGAAACTTACCTTTTGAATCTTAACGAGAGCAATAAAGCTCGGTTAAATAAACTATGAGGATAGGAGTTTTTAAGCCCGAATTGATCCATCCTAACATCTAGTTTTTCCTTGGTTGTTGTTAAAATTGTGTAATTGGAAGCGGTCTTTGGCAACGATTTTCAGCGATTTATAAACCTGACGTCGAATATTTGATTTC
>JAEUWH010000034.1 GCA_016785955.1 Pseudobdellovibrionaceae bacterium
ATTAAAGCGCTCTTTCTTACGTAAATTAACTGACCCGCAGTGGATGCAGCCAATAACTCCCGTGTATTCTGCTAAAATTTCTATGGTCTTTATTCCTTGGCAGGAAATGATTTTATAATCTGGCAATCCAATGATAGATTCTGGTCTGATCGGGGGCATTTAGGGTTCCTTTTGTTAAAACGTTTTGTGGTAAAAACATTCTAACAGATTCCCTGACTGCCCCTGTCATTGATGGAGAACCAAGTGAACCTAAATTTTATCTTGTAATAGATAAACTTGATGAAAACTGGGCCGAAAGCAGCGTGCGCTACCAACTAATTCGAGCGCTTTTTGAAGTGGTAAGGGATTTTTCACAAAAATTTCAGCCTGTCAAAATTGTCTTAGCAATCAGAGAGGACTTATTACATTCGGTTTTTGCAAATGTAAAAAAAGACGGCTTGCAAGAGCAAAAATATAAATCTTTCTATTTGAAATTGAATTGGTCTCAGAAAGAATTAATTCAAGTGTTAGACCGAAGGTTGCAGAAACTTGTTCAGAAACGAGGATTCGAGAAAAACTTTCCCGTCCGAAAGCTTTACCCAGAAACGATCGGTAATGAACCCTTTGCGACTTATTTCGTCAAAAGAACCTTACACGCGCCCAGGGATATAGTAGATTTTTTTAACATTTGTCTAGAGCATTCTGATGGCAAGGAAAAGATCGGAGCGCAAATTATTAAAACTGCAGAAGGGCAGTATTCTAAATCAAGATTTACAGCGCTATGTGAAGAGTGGATGGGTGTCTATCCTACTTTGAGATATACCGCCACTTTCCTTAAAAAATTTCCAAAACAATTTACAATTGAAAAAATAGAGAAAGACAATTTATATGAATTTGCCGTCGCAGTTTCGGATTCCCAACATGAAGATCAACTTTCAGAAAGCCTTAAAGGATATTTTGAAAATAAAATTACAATCGACACAGTACGCTTTCAAGTTGTAAACATTTTATATAAAGTAGGCTTACTCGGAGTAAAACTTGAAACTTTTCAATCTACCTCGTGGTCATTTATCGACTCAGCCGTCATAGGTATATCCGATTTAAAAACTGATACAAAAATTGAGATTTGTCCGGCATTTTACCGAGTTTTTGGTATTACAGATTGAAGTGATCCAATCAGCTTAAAAAGTCGATTCAGAAAAGGAGAAAGTTATGAATTTTGATGGTTTTCTAAAGCATCTGGAAGGTAGGCTTAAGCATCCATTTCTAGGTCCGTTTTCAATTTCTGCAATTTTGGTTAACTATCCAATTTGGATATATACGTTTACTGGAAATCAAGATGCAAAAGCCAGAATTGAGTCGATAGCGGCTTATTTAAATGAAAATTCTTGTAGGGGATTTTTAATTCCTCTGATAGTTGGATTGCTATATATGTTTATTTATCCTCATATCGACAGACACTATAGCAAGTATGTCACTGAATTGGAGTCTAAAAAACAAAGTGAAGCTAAGTATAATTTTGAAAATCACAACTTAAAAAATGTGAGTTTAAGAGAAGCATTTTTGAAGAAAATAAATAGATCTGAAATTAATCTAAATGACTTGTATGCTAGCCTTCAAAATGCCGAATCCAGCATTAAGCACACAATGCAACACTACCCTGCACCTCATTTTAATCAGCCAATAAATTCTTTGCTTTCGATTCTACCAAAATTAAAAGATCAAATTTCTCATATTCATAATTCAAAAAAGCATTTTGAAAATGGCGAAGTCGAGGCTTTGAATAATTATGAGTTTTAAGGATTAAGCTAGAGAGGTTCTATTATACAGGTTTGCATCCAGTGAAGTTCATAGCTAGTCTTTCGAACGTATCAGTGTGAAACTATCAATTAAACACAGTATTTTCATATACTTAAACATAAAATACATGGATTTTTACTAAATATTTTTACAAATGCACCGATATAAGGTATATTGGATAAGTATGAGAATGATAAAAGACGAAGCTTTATTAAAGAAAATGGAAACCGGAAAGGTGTATCGTAGAGCCGATCTATCTACATATAGTAGTAATCTAGATCGATATCTCGACAAGCTAGTTAAAGAAAACAAACTCCAAAAAGTTTCTGCAGGTTTGTACCTACGACCTAACACTTCTGCATTTGGAAACTTACCAGCAAACGATAAGTCGTTGGTTCAGTCGTTCCTGAAAGATGATCGATTTTTAATAAACTCGTTTAATAACTATAACCAACTCGGTCTTGGACTAACTCAGCTATATAATGTCCAAATAGTTTATAATTATAAAAGACATGGAGAGTTTGAGTTAGGTGGCAAAAAATTCGTATTTAAAAGAATACCCAAATTTCCAAGCCAAGTGACTAAAGAGTTTCTATTGGTAGACATGCTCAACAATTTAAAAAATTTAGCCGAAGATGAAAACTTAGTCGTCGCTAGTTTTTTGACAAGCAAAGATAAATTTGATGCTAAAAAAGTTTTAGATGTAGCCAAACAATATGGTCGGCCTAAAACTAAAAAACTGTTAGAGAAGGCATACTCAAAATGAACCCCTTTGTTCACGAACGCTCCGATTTTAAGGACCTAATTTCGGCGTTAAGTAATGAATTAAAAATTCAACCTCAACTTGTCGAAAAAGATTATTGGTTAATGCATGCCCTATGGGGGCTAAAAGATCTGGGCTTCGACTATGAGCTCAAAGGTGGAACATCACTGTCAAAAGGATGGGGATGCATTGATCGCTTCTCTGAAGACATCGATATACTCATTCACCCATCCATCGATTCCAAAGTAGCGACCGGGAAGAATCAAAATAATTCCAAACAAATTGAAAGTAGAAAAAAATACTTCCAAGAAATTTCTGATACAATTCAGATCGCTGGGTTTGATAAGGTCGAAAGAGACTTCTCCTTCGATGATGCAAAAGATATGCGTAATGCTGGCATTCGGTTATATTATCCAAATTTGTTTGGTCAAATCAATGGCCTTAAAGACGGTATACTATTAGAGGTAGGGTTTGATCAAACCACTCCAAATGAAAAGAAAACTATATCTAGTTGGATTTCAGAAAAAGCTCTCACCATAGATCTTGATGTATATGATAATCGTGCAAAAGAAGTTAAGTGCTACGTTCCCGAGTATACTTTTGTAGAAAAGTTGCAAACGATATCTACCAAATATCGACAGCAGCAGGAAAAAAGCACTATGCCGGTAAATTTTATGCGTCACTATTATGATGTCTATCAGCTTTTACAGCTCGATAGAGTTAAAAATTTTATTGGCACAGCTGAATATCACACCCATAAAGAAAATCGTTTCCGACCAAGGGATGAAAAAGATTTAACCAAAAACGAGGCGTTTATTCTTTCGAATTCTGAAACTAAGGGTCTTTATAAAACAGCACTTTTAAAAACTAAGGATCTTTACTTTAAAGGACTTCCCGAATTTGATACTTTTCTAAAAGAATTTTCAAATTGGCTATCCAAGCTTTAACGAAAATTTCATTAGTCGCAAATAGTATGCGTCAAACACCTTTTGAGATACACGTATGCGTTGCTCTCCATAAGTTTAATTTTCAATATCGGAAAGTCTCAAAAAACAGACTCAAATCAAAAATCCTATAAGGTCGAACGAAATTCAGAGGAATTTCATAAAATTTCCATTGTAAGCTTGGCAAACTAAAAAAAGGGCTCATTATATATATGAGCCCCTTCTATGGGACTCCTACTTAATAAAGCACTCTACTAATCCACTTTCCTTTTAATGCTTCAAATAGGCCTATAATGGCCGAAAGGAAAGATATGGAATCATCCAACAAAGTTTCTAAAACCTCAGGAGTTCGATACCTTAAGCAATATCCTGTGAACGAACCGCCACCTGCCGATTTCCCCAAAAGAGATCCAAACATGTGTAGATACGGTTACGTCAAAGACGGAAACTGGATACACATTGAAATCCCCGATCCATTTGATAAATGGAATCCACTTCGCGATTTGCAGTTTCAAGATCCAGAAATAAACAAATAGCCAACTATAAAATAATTTTAACAACCAAAACAAAATGGGAGCCCTCCCATTTTAATCCGCTCAATTCTTTGCCCCCTACTTTTCCACTTTTCTTCAGGCAAACCCAGCATTTAATGCGGGCCGCCCGTCGCCAATCCTTCTTCAGTAGCTTCGTGACCACTCACAACCTACATCTATGATGTTTAACTGTTGTAAGTGGTCACGAAGACAGAAGGAAAGGCGACGGTCGGGTTCTGATGAAGAAAGGAATCCAATATATGATACAAGGTGCACAAGGGTTTGAAGGTAATAGTAAAAATGGTGTAAGGTTTGATTCTGGTAAAAATTTGTTCTTTGAAAGTCGAATCGCACAAGAGTGGCTAACGACTGAAAGTGCTGCTGAGTACTTGGGAATTTCCGAAAATGCTCTAAGGATAATGGTTCATCGAGATCAAATTCGATTCCATAAATTAGGGCGTCGTCTTAGGTTTCGTACAGATGAATTGAGAACTCTTTTCACTCGGAAAGGAGTTTAAGAATGTCAATTAAGTCATACGAAGACGAAGGCAAGAAATTATATGAGGTTTACGTTAACGGTTTTGATTCTGGCTGACGCCGTGTACAACGACGAAAGCAAAATATCGAAACACTTAAAAAAGCCCAAAGTATTGAGTTTGAACTAAAAAGAGAGTTAGCAAAATTACGAGAGCAAGCTATCCCCTATCGGTGGGAAGAATGGTTGGAAGCTGCCTTCACAGAATGAAAGGCAGCTTCCAACCATCGACCATCATCAACTACCGCACGACACTCAACAAATGGATGACACCCGCTTGGAAAGATCGTGAGATTCATACCATCAAGCGTGATGATGTTTATCGCACTATCTTGGAAGATGTTGATTCGCGGTTGAAACCAAATACTCGAAAATGTATTTTGAAATTCACCAAAAGAATTTTTCAACTTGCACTTGAGGAAGGTTTAGTCGAGCGAAATCCCTGCTTGGGAATTCGAATCAGAGTGCCTGAGGTGGAACAAAAAGTTCTTACAACGAGCGAAGCCAACTTACTTCTTCACGAGGCGCGAAAGCATGATCATAGATTCTTTGAAATATGGTCGCTAGCGTTGATGACGGGAATGAGGTCCGGCGAACTCTACGCACTGAAATGGCTCGACATCGATTTGGATGCCCGAATTATTTCCGTCGGTAGACAATGGACTTCTAAAAACGGCTTTGGACCCACCAAAACTAGAAAAACTAGAGTGGTTCCAGTTTCAGAAAGCCTGCTGAGTTTTCTTAAAAGTATGAAAATCAAAGCTGACGAAACTGAATTCGTTTTACCCCGAGTCCCCGAATGGGAACGTGGCGAACAGGCCCAAGTGATTCAAAAATTCTGCCTGGCCATTGGCATTACCCCGATTAAGTTTCACGATCTAAGAGCTACATTCATTACGAATCTGCTGGCTCAAGGTGAATCTTTAGCACGAGTGATGTCGATAGTTGGTCATGCCGAACTTAGAACCACAAACGGCTATTTAAGGCGCGCGGGAGTGGATGTTAAAGGTGGAACTGATAAACTTGGATATTCTGTCCCATCTGGGCAGTCTGGCCAAATTATCCAGCTTTATAAGAAGTAGCATCTTAAGCCCGATCTGGTTGTAGGCTTTGCATAATGAAATTAAACACGAACGATATTAATTTGAAAGTATTACTGTTCAAAAAATAGTCACTAATACTTTGGAAAACAAAGTACTATTATAATTTTATGAGTAATTTTTTAAATAAGATGTTAGGTCTAATTTTTTTGTCAGTTTTCGTTTCGTCGACGCCAGGACTTATGGCTGCGGAGTATGATAAGACGATACATGGTTCATCAAGTTATTGGTATGGCGTTTGTCCAAACATCACGCAAGTGGTGGTTCGTATTTATAACAAATTGATTGAAGCAAATCGTCTTCAGAGCTTTGTAACCAGTGCCCCTCAAATGAACATTAATGTTAATTGTGTAAGGCTTTCTACTAAAACTCAAGGTACCGGTGTTTTTGGAAAATCGACAATTGAAGTGGCGCCATTTGATATAAGCCTAGCACAATCCGACGATGAGATCGCATACGTTATTGCCCATGAAATTACACACGTAATAAAGTTTCATTCTGGTATTTCTTCTGAAGAAAAAAAGAGAGATGAACTAGAAGCAGATCAAAATGCGGTCCATTTGGTGGTCAAGGCGGGCTATAATCCCAATGCAGGTCCAAATTTAATTTACAAGGTTAACGAGTCTCGAAAAGTTTTCCATCGAATTTCAGGATTTGTTGTCAAAGATCTTGATATACCTGAATATGGAACCACCGAAAACCGAGTTTCCAGAATGAAGGACGAAATCGCTAGGTTAAATTTACCTAGTAACAAACCCTTTATAACATCACCGGATTTGATCCTGGCAAAAAAAGAATTTTCTGAGTTAAAAAAGAGGTTAAATTTTTAACCTTGATTATTCTACGATTTCGAAACCCGATCAGGCTATAAATAGCTACCTCATGCTACTCGTAACTGTGTGATTTGAATGATTTCGCGGGTTTAGGATCGAAAAAATCCACCCCGCCAATTTACTCGTAAGAATGAAGTGGCACTCTCCCCTGATCAAATGAAAATTTTGTGCATGCTTTGAAAAAAGACATTGAAATCGAGTTAACACAAAAAAAGCCTTGGTGGAGAATCCTTTATGAAACCTTAACTCGTAAATTCTCTAAGCCAGAATGATTTAACATATCCTGCACGGCAAGTTCCACAAACTGAGCTTCTGAGTACCCCAAAAGACCCGCAAACTTGGCAGCTCTCTCGGGACTCACCACTCGTCTGTCATTTTCAATATCACTCAAGTGCTGAATCGAAATATCTAATGATTTTGAGAAGTCTTTCAATGTTAGCTCCTCACCCATACGTATGGAGCGAAGCAATCGTCCAAAAGTAAGCGGCCCTCCAGTCATTTTTTCAAGTGCTTTTACTGCGTCTGATTTTTTTACTTTAGTACTCATGTTTATCAACTCCTTCGACCAAAACAAATTCAATACGGTCGTTCACTATTTTGTAATAAGCTCTATAACTTCGACTAAGCCTGATCGATCTTGTTCCCGTTAGTTTTCCCTTTAAAGGCTCATCGTGATATCCAGGAATTTTTCTCACTTCTTCTAAGCCCTGCCGTTCGACTTCCATAACCCAAGAAAGAAGCTTATCTACGATAAAGTCCGGGACTTTCTTTAACTGCTTTTCAACGTTTTTGCTTAACTTTACGGTCTTTATCACTTTTTCATATTACCCCTATTAGGGGTAATTGTCAACTAGACACAGCTACCTAACGGACATCACTGAACGTCACCAGACATCATATTTGGGCTAAGTTAGCTCAAACTTCAGGTGTAAGCACCTGATTTCATGGCCTCCGGGGCGAACTCGCCAATTTTTACACCGCGATTTTATCAGTAAAATCAAAAACTTATATCAGTTTTTTGAGGCAACCCATACGGGACCAGAACCTTTATTATTTCTAATCGAGCTATTGCATATTATTACACTATACGGTATAGTGTAATCTAGAAGGATACGCATGATTCGTAACTTTGGAAATAAGATCTCCCAAGATATATGGGAAACTGATAGTTCTAAGTCTCTTCCAAGAGAATTTTGGATCCGGGCAAAAGCATTACTAACAATTATGCACGGAACAACAGAGATAAATGATCTCAAGATTAAAGGTCAGCCGCCGAACATCAGACTACATAAGCTTAAGGGTGATCGTAAAGGCGAATGGAGCGTAACTATCAAACTCCCATGGTGCATTACCTTTAAATACAAAACCGGTGAGTTTATAGACGTAAAAATTGAGAATTATCATTAGAGGTGTTTATGATTAAAAATCCAAAACCAATGCATCCAGGAGCTGTGCTGAATGAGATTTACATGAAAGAAATGAATCTCAATCAATCCCAACTTGCAGAAAAATGCGGCTGCTCACCCAGAAAAATTAACGAGATCGTAAATGGCAAGCGTGCCGTCTCTCCCGAGTTTGCAATTATTCTGGAAGACGTATTGGGAACAACAGCGGAAATGTGGGTTCGTATACAAGCTGAGTATGATTTGTGGATTGCGCGAAGCAAAGTGGCTTAATATGACCTCATTGACTAAGCACTAGAAATATAGGACGAGGCATAGCCTATGACAAAAAGAAAATTGAAGCGCGACACAAGAGCGACTTCGACGACTATGGTTCGAGAACATCCTTTGGCTGTTCGGGTAAGCAAAAAAAATCCTACAGGAAAAACCATTAGAGACCGCCATATTCGCAGGCTACCAGGGACAGATCTTGATAAAAATCAAATTTTGGAAGTGGCTGAAAAATACTCCCGTAAAAGTCTCATCTATCCCTCTTCACGAAAACTTTTAGACAAATATAAAAATAGCGACGAATATGATGATCTGATTGCAGTTTGGATTGACTACTTCAGCAAGAAGTTTGGCGTTAAACAGCCGCTAGATCCCGACTCTGTAAAGGCTTTAATTGCTAGTGAGTCAGGTTTTCAGGAGGACCCGAAAGGCAATAAAATTGCTATTGGTATTACTCAAATCACAAAAAAAACTTTAAAAATTCTTCTAGACTCCAAGGGTGAAGCCAAAGAATTTATTTTTAGAGAAATTCGACAAAAAGATCTGAAAAATCCAGAGATTGCGATCCCTTTGGCTGTACGTTGGTTATATAGAAAACAGGAGACTGCTCGCAGTAAATTGGGAAGGCAGCCCAGCGATGAAGAAACAATATTAGAATACAAAGGGTGGCTTAAAGGCAAATCAGTATTAAAAGAGAAAGGGTTGAGAAATTATAGGGAGCACTATGAAGCGCTTAAAAAATAGTATCCTCTTTACTTTGCTGTGCGTTTTTAATTCAGCATGCCAATCGACTGGAGGCTATAAAATCAAAACTTTTCATATTGAAAATCAAGATTTTCAAGTCGTTCAGGTTTCGCCAAGTCGTATCCGACAGGAGTGCCTTTTTTTGAATGCCGAAGAAGAAGGTAAATGGAGGCATCAATACTTGATGTTGTTATTGAATGATAAAAATGAGGCAATAGAGATTGCCCATCCGCACAATATGGATATTGATTCTTGTCGGGAGCAAATTGTCCACGTTGAGAAGATATTAAGAATAGCTAATCAGGCCTTTTTATGTGCTCGAGATAGCCTCAAAAAAAAATCTGCGGTTGGTGGAAGTTGGCAAGATCAAGCAGATTTTGGTCCCTTAGGAATTCATCCAGTTAAGTATGACTCACTTACATTTGACACAATTTGCAATTCTGAAAAATGTTATGGTGACAACAGTGCGTATACTTACACATGCCCCGGATTCACCAAACAGTGAGCTTCGCGGTGTCTAAATACTCAAATTACTTTTAAATAAGTTCTAAACTCGTCCCATTTGCCCCGCCACTTTCTTCTAAATATTTGAAATCATCAGGTTATTTCATCGAAGCATTTTTTAGGTTTTGTTTGTTTCAAACTATGCCGATATATGGTATAGTAGTATAGTGATTAAGAACATCAAGGGAAAAACGACCCAAGATATATTTGATGGCGACAATTCTAAAACCGCTCGGAAGGTTCCCATTGAACTTCACGAGCGCGCCCAGGATCTTCTGGATGCTATCAACGCTATTGCTAAAGTTGATGACTTAAAAGTTCCGCCAAGTAATCGCTTACATAAACTCAAAGGTAACCTTAAAGACTTTTGGAGTGTAAGCATAAACAATCAGTGGCGAATTATTTTTAAGTGGGATGGGCAAAATGCCATTGATGTTGAAATCATAGATTATCATTAAGGAGACTATATGAGACCAAAAAATAGAGCACCAAGACACCCGGGAGAAATCCTACAACGCATGTTTCTGGATGACATGGGCCTTACTCAATCAGACTTAGCTAATCATTTAAAATGGAAACCTGGGAAAATAAATGAGATTGTAAATAAAAAACGTGGCATCACGGCTGAAACAGCTTTAGCTTTTGCTGATGCATTAAAGACCACACCTGAGTTTTGGCTTAACCTACAATCTAATTTTGATCTTTGGCAGGCCGAGCAGAAACATATTAAGGTTTCTGCCATTGGTGCTTAAGGTACTACGAATTGAGACAACTGGTAGTTGTCTCAGAAATACGAAAAATTACTAAAATCAGAAATGTTTTTGCTCACGGGCTGACGATAAAGTCTAAACTTTTACAGATAAAGTTTTTCGAATCTTTTGGCCGCATTTTCGACAACACTCTTCTTTCCCATTTTAGGTTCAGCCATAAATGATCCTTTCAATATCAAAACAACGAATTCTATCTTAAACATTACGTACTTCCCTACTTCCCTACTTCCTATCTGTGAAAAAATTAAATAACATCGAACTTTGGTCATCATATTTTGATAATTACAAAGAATTGATCTAGTCCAAAAATAGTTAAGATATTTTAATACTACTTACATTGGCTTGAGAACAAATGTTTATAGCCGTTTACCTTTTCAAAGGCCGCCCAACGTTTGCATTCAATTTCAGATACAGGATACATCTCATTCCATGCTTCAAACAAAGGACGATTCTTGTCCGAAATTACACCCTTGCCAGGATATCTCTTTTCAAAATTCAAATAAGTTCTGGCAACAACTCCCTTAGACGAATCTTGAGGCTCAAATTTCCTGTCATCAATCTTTACTTTGCATTTACCAAAATCATATTTTGAGCTAGTTAACGCCGCCATTGAAAAGCTAGATCTTAAACCATTTAGTTCACCGATCTCAGGAAATAGATTATAAAGATCAGATTCCATTTTTCTGAATTCAGCGTTCGTTTCAGCGCATTTTCTTCCTTTAAACTTTTTACCTTTTTTAGTACAGTTTGGAGAGCCTTCTCTCCATTCAACGAAACTCTTACCAAAGGCTTCGGCAGGCACCACATGTTCCCATTCAAGTCTAGAGGCCCTTTTCGCATCTTTATGAACTTTATACTCACATGACCGAAGATCGATTTTTTTACCAATTACCTTACAGGAACAATAGATAGTGCTAGATTCAAAGTAATCAAGTTTCTTATTTAAAAATATTTTAGCTTTGGAAAAATCGTCTATCACATTTTTAGCTAAAGCTTCGAATGCAGAAACAAAAAAAACCAATAAAAATAAGCACAACTTACATTTCACTGTCAAATTTTATCGTCTACAGTATTGACTGTGCAAATTCTAAATACACCAAATACACCTTTGTCACTTAAAAACTGTCACTTAAAAGCAAAAGGAATAAAATGTACCAGGTAATTCAGCACCAAAATATTTAGTTCAACAAATTGTAGAATAAACTATTCAATAAGACATTCATCCCTCAAAGCGATTTCAATCTCAACTAGCTATAAACGAAACTATTCGGAAAATGAACGTAAGAGAGACATTCCGTGCCTCTAAAAGCACTCCAAATATCGAAATGTTTCTTACACGAATACGCGCCACCAAGTGGCGCAGTTTCTGAACTTCAGACAGAGCACAAAACATGAAACAAGAATAAATAAAACAAGTCTGATATGTTAATCACCTAAATCAAAAAGGACGACTTCATTGGGACCTGGAAGATGCTCTTTATCCAATTTATCTTCGGAATATCTCTCAAATTCTTCCAACGTATAAATACCATCGACGATAAAACGTTTCAGATCAATGGCTTTAAGAGCTGGATCTAATGCTCGAATTTTTTGTGTAAACAGGTCTCTGGCTTCTTTGGTCGATTTCGCCCAAACCGAGGCATGGCCCTCTAGACTATCATTGTTCGCAATACTAAAAGCCACTATAAAAATTGGATTTTTTTCTTTTATGTTCATACCGAATTACCCTACACGATTTTCCTTAAACCTGCCACGGCAATTTAGTGTATTGACCTAGGTAGGTTGGTAAGGACACTCTTCCTGTATCTGCCCACACGTTCAGAGTCGCACTTATGCGTGAGTTTTAACGAACATCTCAAATCGAGACAGGGTCCCCATCAGATCTAAGACCTGATATTTATTCCTATTACTATTTTAAATCCTTCCACTAAATCGGGGCCAGATCACACCCAAAAATAGAATTGGACTATTATTTAAATTTGATAGTGCCGATTAAAAAAATGATGATGAATTTTCAAAAATTCCTGATCATAAACCTTTCTCTAATACCCTTATTGAACATCAATTTCGCCTATAGCAAGACTCCTGACGAGGGGGGGGGGGCCGCAGGCTAATTATTTCACACAGATGGAGCAAACATGCCCGAAAATCTCGTCCATCGATCATTCCTTGTGCCGAAAGCCACCTGAACTTAAGCTCACGCTATTGAACTCTCTTCAGGTTTTGTGTCAATCCCACCTCAAAGACAACAGCTGCGATCCGATGAAAGCGGCGGCCCTTAAGAAAGCCTCACAGATCCCAAATCTAAACGAAAGAGCGGAGAAAATTCAGACCGTGCATAAAACATTTTTAAGCTGCTCGGCTCAAGATATCTGTGCGGGATTTGAATCTAAAGGTACACTCCAATGCGATCAGTATGTTAAAGATGGATTCACGAAAGGTATTATTTCATTCCTTATGTTCCCTGTAAGCGTCAGTCAGCTGATCGCCGAAGCTCTGAGACAAGATCGCATCTGCTTTGAGAACAAGGGACAAGAAAAACAGAAACTCATCGCCCTGTACAACTTCAATATTATTGAATCTCTTAAAGAGCATCGTATTCAGGATGATCTTTCTGAAAAAATAGTACGTGATTGGCCGTGCTCTGAAATCAGGGCATTTCTTGTAAGAAAGCAACGAAAGTATGAAGAAAACCTAAGCACTCTCGTTACCAAAAAGCAGATTGTTCTTTCTAGAGACAAGTCTCCTCTTCAAGTGCTCATGGTGAACTTGAATAAAAAGGTCATCGAGATGACTCGTTGTTTGAATAAAGAAGAGAAAGAACGTATCTATTGTGAGCTTGCAGGGGAAATAGTCGCTGGTCTGGGGGCAGGAGTTGCAATTAAAAAAATTGCGGCAAAAGCCTTGGAAACGAGTCCAACGATCCCTTCTGTCGTTGAGCTTGACGATAAATTGAGTTCCATCAAGACTTCATCACCCCGTACGCTTTCTGTTGAGTCAAATGTTCGATCAAGCGCCTCGCCTTCGAACACAAATTTACAGCAAAAACCAACGCCTCCACCTACCCCTACACCCGTCTCACATCCCTTAAAGACTGCGGCCCCTAAGGCATTACCTACTTCTCCTGATCGAGTGGGTTATCAAGGGTTTGAAAAAGAGCAAGCACTTCTCAATAACTTGAAGGACCTACCCATCGAGCGAGAAATCGCTCGTCGAAGAGAGGTTCAGAATATAACTACTTCAACACAGTTGCGCTGGAACCGCTTTAGCTCTGCGTCTTTAATCTCGATTCACAGAGAACTTATGAGGACTAATCCTTCCTATCGAGATACTTTCAAGAAGGTTGACCACAACAATCCAAATAATTTCCAGCATAAAGAATTTAAAAAACAGCTAGAAAAAGCGAAAGGAAACGAGGCTGAAAAACTGGAACTCATCGATAGTCAAATATCGCTTGAAATAATAGAGACACTCCGAGAGGTCGGTTTAAAGCCAGAAAACTTCGTGAAGCCAGTATCATCCTCCCCCGCGTCCATTGCTTTTGAGAGGCTCTATGACAGAAGTCCAGAGTTCAAAACCTGGTATCTTTCACAACGAGACCTTCCTCCCTTAAAAGAGGATTTGAAATCGTCAAGTTCGGAAGATCCATTCACTCGCCATACAAAAGCGGCACTAAAAAAATGGGACCGGGAAATCGAGAAACGCCTGAAACAAAGATCACCCATAGGAGCAGTTGTTGGATTTCAAATGACACATCCTCAAATTGAAGCAGTGGGGCGAATCGCCTATTTCGGAGAAAAGAAATTTGTATCGACGAACGACAATCGCTATTGGATTTCCACAGATTCTGCAGCTCCGGAAGTGATTCCCCGCTGGAGTGGAAAAAACCAAAGCAAACAGGAGTTCCTCGATGAACAAGCAAAGCTCACAAATGCCACCTATCAGACCGAAGTTCTTAAGCGCTATCCACAACCTAAGACGGACATTGACGGTTTTGAAATTCCAATTCCAAACCCAAATAAAATTCCTGGATACAATAATGGCACCATATACAAAGATGGCCAGAGCCGTCTAATGACAGATGTTGGCTTTGCTCAGCCTATGGTTCAAAATTTCATCATGAATGGAGGCTGGGGCTATCATGTGTTGCCCGTGGATCGTTTGGGGAAAATCGTTGATACGGGTTGGCTTGAAAAGGCTCCCTCCAGCAAACTTAGCACTTTAGTTGGCTGTAGTACATTGCACATGACCACTCTAATAGGAGGATACTCGTTAAAAGACTGTGGGGGCCCATCTGTTTCAGCTCTTGTCCGAACACCTCTTAGCCCGTTTCGTCACAAGTACGCGGCTCAAGATACTCCTGATATTGATAAATCCGTTGGTGATCAACTTTTCTTTGGACACGTCCTAAGCGATCCCATCTCGGCGGAGAACGTCATTCATACTATGGAGTTCAGCGTGGATGGCGGCTTGACCTGGTTTCCAATGACCAAAGACTTCGTCACTCTGGCAGAGCAAGGAAAAATTCCAAACATGCGAACACAGGTTCTGCCAAAGAATCGCTAAGTCGCCCGCCAGACGAGTAACTTCTACCAATAGTGTTGCTTTTTGAATCACTCAATCAGTGCAGCGTCTAAGCCCTAAATAAATCGTCGCAGCCAACGAAATTTTTTTTCCGTGTAGGGTGGATAGCGCAAGGGAATATCCAGCTTAGTCGAGTTTATCAAGACGCCTTTCTTATGTGAAAGCATATTAAAACTATGGTGCCCATGATATGAACCCATTCCACTGCTCCCCACCCCGCCAAATGGCAAATGAGGATTCGCTAAATGCACTATGCAATCATTGATACACATTCCTCCCGACGAGGTCTCGGCAATCATACGATTCTGTTTTGTCGTATTTTCTGAATAGTAATAGAGCGCTAAAGGCTTTGGCCGCGAATTAATTTGTTCGATCACATCTGAAATTTGGGTGAACTCGATCACCGGCATAATCGGACCAAAAATTTCTTCTTGCATTACGGGTGCATCCCACGCCACACTACTCAAAATAGTCGGAGCTAAATAACGAGTTTTAAAATTAAACTCGCCACCACAAAAAATTATTTCTTTATCTAAATAATTCACCAAACGCTCTAAATGTTTTTCAGATACAATGCGCGCAAAAAAATCTGAGTTCTCAGGATGTAGTCCAAAAAATTCGTCCATGCACTCCTTCATGGCTGTCAGAAATTCAGTTTTAATACTTTCATGAACACACACATAGTCCGGCGCAACACATGTTTGTCCAGCATTGAAAAACTTGGCCCAGACAATACGTCGAGCGGCCACTTGTATATCGGCATCTTGATCGACAATGCATGGACTTTTTCCACCTAACTCGAGGCAAATAGGTGTCAGATGCTCGGCGGCCGCACGCATGATGATCTTACCCACACGCGCAGAACCTGTGAAAAAAATATAGTCAAATTTTTCCTTCAACAGCTGTTCGCTTTCCGCAACACCACCTCCGATGGCATACAGAAACCCAGGGTCAAAATTGGAATTAATCATATTCAACAAAACACTTTGAGTGTTGCTGGTCAAATCAGCCGGCTTCAAAATCGCGCAATTGCCCGCAGCGATCGCTCCAACGACTGGTGCCAAAAGTAATTGTACGGGGTAATTCCACGGCGCAAAGACAGCAACAATACCAAAAGGCTCAGCGTATATTTTCCCTTTTGCTGGAAACAAAGCCACCGGAGTTAACACTGACTTTTGGGTGGACCACTTTTCAAGATTCTTAATTGTAAAATCAATCTCTTCAATCAAAACGCCAATTTCGCTTATGTAGGATTCAAACTTTGGCTTACGAAGGTCCTCGAATAACGCTTGCAAAATTTTGGGTTCATGAATTTGAATGACACTCTTCAACTTACGAAGTTGCTCAATACGAAACTCTATTGATCGTGTCTTACCACTTTTAAAAAAACGACGCTGCCCATGAATAATATCTGTATAACTCATGGCGCCACTCTAGATAAAAAAATACTTAAAGTCACGAAGGCAAATTGAGGGATCTATGGATCTGGATTATCACGGTATTTCCATACCAAACGACCCATTGTAAAAAACAAAAACAAAATCGTCGCAACAAGACCGTATCCATATCCTTCGTCTTTGTAATTGGCGTACTGAATCCCAAAGTAAACCATAAAAACTTTGTTAACAATTGTGGGAACCAGAAACGCCAATAAAAAATCTTTTAACACTTGTGGCTTGTATTCAGTTTTGGGAGCTTTACTCATCGCATTTTCTCGCTTAGAACAAATCGCTTTACCAAAACAAACTAGCTCTTTAAGCTATTTTTGTCGACATTTATCTCTGTATTCATTCGTTTCTGTGTTATGCGTTTTATTCACCAAAACCCGGGTCATTCCGACTTGGAAAAACGGAATCTCCCGAGGCCGCCTTGAAATCTGTTTTTGCTATTTGCACATCCGATTTCTTTTTATGTCGTATCTCGGGCTGATGCATATGAACTACTTTAGATTTCGGTGCCGAAACGGCTGCCTTAGTATCAGATCCATGCCCCGTCATTAGCTTCATTAGATCCTCCACCGATCCCTTGAGTGAAATCGATTGAGTCGACAGTTTTTCTGCCGCACTTGCTGTTTCGCCACTGGCAGCCGCATTTTGCTGAGTCACTTGATCAAGCTGATTCATCGCCTTGTTGATTTCGCTAATGCCTTGAGATTGTTCCTGGCTGGCGCTGGAAATCTCGCTAGCCATACTGGAAATACCCGATACATTATTGACAATCTCACCAAGAATCTCTCCACAATGTTGAGCCACATTAACACCATTCTCAATTTTTTGTTTTCCTTCACGAGAAAGTGCTTCCACTCTGTTTTTGGTTTCGTGAACCAAACTTTCCACTTTACCAATACTTCCCTCTAACATAGTGGAAATTTCTTTGGCCGCATTACCCGACATCTGCGCCAAATTTCCAACTTCTTCAGCCACAACCGCAAAACCTTTTCCGTGCTCTCCGGCCCGGGCCGCCTCAACAGACGCATTAAACGAAAGCAATTTGGTTTGGAATACGATATCGTTGATCACCTTTGTTTTATTGCCTATTTCTTGAATCACCTTCACCACTTCAAACATTTGCTGATTACTGTGATTGATTTGATTCATAATCGCTTCATTAGATTGATTGATTTCATCCATTGAAGATATCATACGGTCAACGGCCTCACGACCTTCCGTAGCCTTCTGCTGAGACTCTGATGTAGAACTGGCCGTGCTCTTGGCGTTCTCAGCATTTTTATGCACCATCGAGCTAAGCTCTTCCACTGCGGAAGAAGTCTCCTGCAACGAAGCCGCTTGTTCTGTCGCCGCTTGCGAAAGTTCTTGAGACGACGCCGCAATCTGCGTAGACGCCGCCGAAACTTCGTCCGCATTCTCCGCTAGATGTTCTGTTACTTCCATAATTGAATTAGTCACCACACGTGCGAAAATAAAGCCCACACTTAACCCTGTCAGGACGCCAATAAAAATAGTCGCTATCATCATAACAATAGTACCACTGGAAGCTCCATCAGCAAGATCATGATATTTCGCAGACTCTGTCTTTTGAAAGTTCATAAGAGCCCTAATATGTTTTGTAAATGCCGCCGTTTTTTTTGGACAGTCATTTAGAAACAATGCCAGCAGCTTTTTATCTTTATCTTCCGATTTGACACTATTAATCTCTATAACTTTTTCGCCCACCGCCTTGAACTCTTTCCAAGACGTTTTTACCTCTTCAAAAATTTCCTTTTCACCCGGGACAAAGGGAAGATTGGCATATTTATCCATCGCAACTTCGAAATTATCAATCGACTCTTGAACTTTCTTCAAGGCCGTTTCTTCTATTTCATGAGAAATACCCGGCAACCCCAGCGTTCGAAAATTGACTCTCACCTCCCTAAACTCGGACAGCATATTACCGGCTTGCTCAAGATTAGGATTTATCACGTCCGTAATATGCTCAAAGGTTTTGGTCACACGGTGAAGTCCAAAAAAAGAAATTCCACCAATCGTAATACTGACCGCAGCCATAAACAGACACAACAAAAAAAGTTTCACTTTAAAGCTCAATTTATTTAAAAAATCCATATTATCATTTCCTTTATAAAAAATTAAAATTATTAACTAAGAAGCCTTTGCCGATTGCATCTTCATAAATTTGAAATCATCTACATTTAACACCTTCGCTAGGTCCAACAGTAATGTTAATGTTTTTTCCGACCGTGCAACCCCCAGGATATAGTCGGTCTTCAGCAAAGAATCTGTATCGGGCGCTGGACTGATATCGGCGCCTTCGTACTCGACAACGCTGTCGACACTGTCAACAACAACTCCCAGTATAAGCGGCGATAAATCTAAAATCACAATCGTAGTTTCTGGCGATTTTTCCGGTTTACCCAGTTTAAGCTTTACTCGCAGATCTATTACGGAAATCACTTGACCTCGTAAGTTCATGATCCCTTGAAAGTAAGGAGGGGCCTGAGGGATATTGGTTGTCTCGACATCCGCTATGACTTCTTTTACCTGCAGAAGAGGTATTGCGAATTTATCTTTCCCCAAAGTAAAACACAAATATCGTCCTCCATTTTCGATGGGCACAGCTTTTCTAATCGCATCGCTCATAAATAAACTCCTTCATTATCACAATCCAAAAATCTTCTATTCCAACGTTCACGAGCTTTTCTTCACCTTTTGCATTTCCTGAATTTGGCAAAGTTGAAGCACTTTTTCTCCAATTTTATCTAAGGGGCAAACGAACTCGACGCCTCCCCTTAGAAAGGCTTCTCTGGGCATTCCATAAACGACACATGACTGTTCATCTTGAGCCACTGTATGAGCCCCGGAATCTCTTAACACTTTCATTTGTGCTGCACCATCTGCGCCCATCCCCGTTAAGATAGCCGCTACCACTTTAGTGTGCTGACTTTCCGCAACGCTTTTAAAGAGATAATCAACAGATGGCTTATGACGATTCATCGGCGGATCATCATTGATACGAACGACCGTTTTATCCTTAAGGATTTTTATTGCCATTTGCTTTCCACCAGGTGCAATCAGAACTAAATTCGGCTTAACTTCATCTCCATCTTTTGCTTCCCTCACTTCGAACTGGCACAATGAATTCAAACGGTGGGCGAATGCCCCCGAAAAGATCGGCGGAATATGCTGAACAACAAGTATCGGTGGAATTTGTTCAGGCATAGATTCTAAGACGACTTTTAAAGCCTCTGTTCCACCCGTTGAAGCACCCATCACAACAATACTTTTAACGTCAATACGTTCCGTTGATCTAATGGACTTTTTAATCCGCGGAGATCGAATAACCTTTGCACTGGCGGCTACTTTCAATCGATCAATAATCATCTGTTCTGCGTCTGCCAATTCATTCATCTGAGGTTTCTGTATGTAATCTACGGCTCCGACCTCTAACGCTTGAAGAACCTGAGGGCCGTCTTCCTTACTTATCGAACTGATCATCACGGTCGGGATATGATAAACAGGATGAATATTCTTTAACAACGTCACACCATCCATTTCAGGCATGTGAATATCTAACGTAATAAGATCTGGCTTGAATTTTTTTATCAGATTCTCCACCTGAGACGGTTTTTCGGCCTCGGCGACAACGACAAAAAGTGGGTCCTTAGATAAAATTTTAACTAAAACTTTTCGTATGGTTGCAGAATCATCCACGATTAAAACCTTGATCTTCTTGGTTGTCATATTTGATGCTGCTGATACTGGCGCGGTCACAGAAGTCATCGGCCCAACAGATGCGACCGAATTTTTTTTAATTCCAATCAACGTCTTAATTTTGGAACGGATTTCATTTCCCGCCTGTGCTAAGTTTTCCAGTGATGGTTTTTCTACATAGTCACTGGCCCCCAAAGAGAGTGCTTTTTGCGCGATCGAAGTGTCATCGCGATTCACCGACGAAACCACCAGAATAGGAATTGATCGATCTTTATACTCACTCAGAAAGCCTAATCCATCCAGTTCAGGCATATGAAGGTCCAAGGTTATCGCATCAAATTTTCTATTTTTTAAAATCTCGACGGCCTCTCGCCCATTTTTAGCCGTCTTTATCTGCATGAATCCATGCTCGGCTGTCAGAACTTTTGAAAGCAACGTCAAAATCACCGGAGAATCATCGACAGATAATACCTCCAACGGCCGTGCCGGGATCACTTTTTCTGTAACGACTGGCGCAAGTTTCGTTTTGAAAACAGGTCTGTTTTTGCTTTGGTATACGGACGGCCCAACAAGATCAGTGTCTAAACCTAGACCATTCAGTGTCTCTGAGACACCCAGAAACAGCCATCCTGATGGCGTAAGATGTTTCATAAATGAATTCGTAATTTTTTTTATTTGTTCTTGATTAAAATAGATAAACACATTGCGACAGAAAATGATATCAAACGTTTTACCTTTTAAGAAAGAATCACAATCTAATAGATTTGCGGTTGTAAATGAACACGGCTGAGTCAATGAGTCTTTTGCCTTAGAAAAATCTTGGACATTTCCTTTACCCCGAATCCAATTTCCATCAATGTACATGGCCGGAGACTGCTTAAGCTCGTCCGCTTTGTATACGCCATTTTTGGCGTGATGGACAGACTCGGGATCAATGTCGGTTCCCCAAATATGAAATTTTATATCCGGAGCCGCATGCCCAAGATGAAATTTAAAAAACATAGACAGCGAATAGACCTCTTGCCCCTTGCTACACGCAGCCGACCAGATATGAATTGTTTTGTCCGTCCTTTGACGGGCAGTTTCAATTAAGCACGACAAAGATTTATTTAATAAAAATTCAAAATGAGAAAACTCGCGAAAGAAAAAAGTATGATGCGTGGTCAACAAAGATAGCAACGCTTGGCTTTCTGATTCCCGGTTGTCATGAAGATGTGCTAAGTATCCCTGAAATGTAGGGACACCCAACCGTACCATTCGCGTTTTCAATCTGTTCTCTACCATGGGGGCCTGCTTGGCGCCCAACTGAATGCCCGCCATTTCCGAGACGATGGCCGAAACTTGTTCAACAACTGATTTTACAATTTCGGCGGATTCGGCCGCTGTGGTTATTTTCAGACTCATGCAGCGCCTCTGCTGACTGCATTTCGTGTTGGCGTTTTTCTCAAGAGTAACTCTTGCGGCTCCAAGATAAGCGCGGGCTTACCATCACCCAAAATTGTACTAGCGCTGATGCCTTTTATACCTTGCAGTTCCGGACCTAACTGTTTTGTCACTACTTGGGATTGATCTATAATATCGTCCACCACCAATACGAAAGGTTTTGGACCGGACTTGATAACGATCGAAATCATATCGCTTATTTTATTTGTATTTTTGATTCCGAAAAAATCTCCCAAAAAAAACATGGGAAGGTTTTCATCACGTAAAAGTAAAATGTTTCCTAACGGCCCACTTGTCATCTGATCGGGTCTTGGTCTAATGGTTTCATGCACATGATTCAAAGGAACAACAAATCGTTCGTTGGCACACTGAAGAATCATCGCATCGATAATGGCCAAAGTCAGCGGAAGCACGACTTTGAAGGTAGTTCCTTTCCCAAGTTCAGACTCAATGAGTACTTCGCCACCAAGCTCATGGATATTCGTTTTAACAACATCCATGCCGACTCCTCGGCCCGAGACATCCGTAACTTTCTCTTTAGTGGAAAAACCAGGCGCAAAAATGAGAGCCATTGCCTCTTTATCACTTAGGTTATTGTCGGTCTTTAAAATACCCTTTTCGATTGCCTTTTTTTTGAGTTTCTCGGGGTTCAAGCCACCACCATCATCGCTAATCTCTAGAATGAGTTTTCCGGCATGATGATAGGCCCCCAGCTTGACTTGACCACGCGATGGCTTACCTATCGATTGCCGAAGGTCGGCGGTCTCGATGCCGTGATCCACCGAGTTCCTGATCAAATGCACCAAAGGATCATTAATTTTTTCCAACACAGTTTTATCGGTTCGTTAAAAATATTTGTGGGCTAGGTCTGGGACTTCAAGCTTTCCAAGTTTATGATATAACATGATTTTAAGAACTTCTGCCGTCTTAAATCCGTAGGATTTTCTGATCACCACTTTTGCTTTGTTATTTTGACCTT
>JAEUWH010000039.1 GCA_016785955.1 Pseudobdellovibrionaceae bacterium
TAGGTACAGAAGGTGGGCCGCTACCAAGCTTTATTGCGATAAACGATACAGTAATAATTAAATCGTACGACTCTACCTGCAAAAAACTCTATAAATTCATTTTAACGATAAATTGACCCACGAATTGTTCAAACGAACCGACTTAACTATAGTCTTAACTAACGACTCAACTAACCATTTCCTTAACCCTCTTAACTGAGCTTAAGAGTGGTTTTTCTCGTTCTGCGCTGAAGCTGACGTTGTTGATTTGTTTTCTGTTTGACTTGCCTGGCCTTTATTTTCAAAAGGAATTTGATCATTTACTGGTCGTGCATTGGCTTGAATTTCATCCTCGCTGAGGCCTTTTTTAAATCCGCGGATGGCTTCTCCAAGAGACTTACCTAACCCCGGTAGTCGCGATGGACCAAACATCAACAATGCTATTCCACCAATCAAAAGAATTTCTGTCCATCCTAAATTCATAACACCCTCTAAACTTATATAAGTTTTAACTACTTACATTCTATAGCAGTTTTCGGCCTGCTTCAAATATTACTTTTTATACAAAAAGTCTTAATATACAATAGAGAAAGACAGCTTTGGGGGAATTTATGACCAAGTACAGTGTCATTTTGAGACAGATTTTTGCCGCGTTCGTTATTATCGTTTCGCTGAATGGGCACGCACACGAGGGTGAAAAAAGAGAATCGTCCGATCAAACGATAGCTGAAAAAAGCCCCGCCCCCAAAAATTCTGCTTTAAGTGCGGATATTTATGAAAAAGAAGAGTCCTCCACCGTATCGTTTTCTGGTCGGGTGAATTTAATTCGAGAAACTGATATCATTGAGGTTTTTTTTGATGGTAAAAACAAAGGCCCTTACGTCCTCAAAGAAGGCCCAAGTTTAGGTGAGTTGAAAGAAAAATTGATCAAAAGCCAAAAAAATAAGAACCAAAACGTAAATGTAAAAATCACGGATGATGTCATCACCAGTGTTGAACTTACCGAAAGTAAAGCTCCAGCCAATAAAAAAAGTGACTTGAATTCCGTTTTGGATGATATGATAAAAAAATAATGCGCATTCTAGTTGTCGAAGACCAAGCAAAAATGGCCCAATTTTTAAAAAAGGGACTCACCGAATCCGGCTACTCTGTGGACGTAGCCGAGTCAGGTTTATCAGCAGAATCCTATTGCAGCTCTTCGGAATATGATTTGGTTATCTTAGATATCGGTCTGCCTGACCAAAGTGGCATCGATACAGCTCGTCACCTACGGCGTGACGGCCTCAATGCCCCCATTTTGATGCTAACGGCACTTTCTAGCACTAAAGATAAAATTTTGGGGCTCGACTCGGGCGCAGATGACTATATGACAAAACCCTACGCGTTCGAAGAGTTATTAGCTCGCGTGCGGGCGCTGTTGCGGCGCCAATCCCCTTCTCAAATGTCCAATACGAAATTATTTTTCAGTGATCTAGAAATGGATTTGGTCTTACGCAAAGTTCACCGCGCACAAAAGGAAATTGTCCTGACACTAAAAGAATTTTCTTTACTTGAGTATTTCATGAGAAATCCCAACCGACCGCTTGGCCGCACCTCTATTGCTGAGCATGTTTGGGATGTGCATTTTGATTCAGAAAGTAATGTTATTGATGTTTACGTTAATATGCTGAGAAAAAAGATCGATACCCCATTTGAATCAAAGCTCATTCACACGGTCATCGGTGTGGGATACGTTCTTAAACAAGACGAGTCCGCAAATTGATATCCTCTTTGAAGTCCATTCCGACAATCTTTAGAAAAGCATTTGTCTTTATGAATTTTCGCGTTCGCCTGACACTCATTTTTGCCCTCATTTTTGGTGTCATGACAATTTCATTCAATCTAGTTGTTTTCGATTATTCAATCGATGCCCTCCGACGCGACTTTGACGACGCCCTTTACAACTATTGTATCGACATCAGCGACTCCATTGAACATCAAATCAATAATGGTCGATTCAATGTCGGCTCTATTGACCTGGAACAAGAAAAGATTCTACCATTTTCACTAGGTACGACTCGGATTTTGCTGCGTAACCGCAGTGGAAAAATTTTAAGTCAGTATGGAAACCTGGGCAATTATCAACCCCCTTTTGAAGATCAACTAGAAAAAATAAAAACCGGAACTGACGTCACATTTAAGACTCTGCATGACGTTCAATCACTACCCAGTTCAGAAGCCGATTCATACCGTTTGATCACATTCCCCCTCGAGAATCAGAATCCAGAATACTTTATTCAGGTGCTGGCACCCCGCACGCTTTTAGAAACACAAATTGAAAATCGTCTTCAGGTCATCCAAGTTGGTATTCCTCTGGCCATTTTAATCTCGATGATTCTGGGATATTTTTTATCTGGACGCGCACTCATCCCCGTTACAGAAATCATTCACAAAACACGCAGCATCAAGGCGAATGTGCTATCAGAACGTGTTCCCGTAAGCCCCACTCGAGATGAATTTCGAGAGCTAGCCCTGACGATGAACCAAATGTTAGATCGAATCGAAAAGTCCTTCCAAAGCCAAGAACGCTTCGTCGCCGATGCCTCTCACCAACTCTTGTCGCCACTGACCATTCTAAAATCGTCGTTAGAAAGTAAGTTGAAAGAATCTTCCATGATCCCTGACTTGAGGGCCTTCCTGACTGATCAAGAAACAGAGGTGAATCATTTAATCGACATCATCAAAGATATGCTTCTACTGGCTCGTCTGGATGCCGGATTGCACGAGAAGCATTTCGCCAACATACATTTAGAAGAAATTATTTTAAAAGCTATCTCCAGCCTACGTCGAAGATCCCACACTCATCAACCCAAGGTCTTATTTAATATTGTGGACAATGATCAATCCAGTCCCAAAGTCACCGCAGATCCTGATTTACTGAAACATCTTTTTTACAACTTGATCGAAAATGCCATGAAATACTCACCTCCAGACAGCCAAATTCGCATTGATCTAATATGGGACAAGGAGTTTTCGATCGTGAAAGTCGCTGACGAGGGACCTGGAATTTCTGACACAATAGCACCTATTTTATTCGAACGCTTCAGTCGAGCCCCAGAAATGAGTCAGTTATCGGGATATGGGCTGGGTCTAGCTATTGTCAAAAAAATAAGCGATCTTCACCAATCCTCTATTGAATTCAACAACCTAAAGCCCCGCGGCTGCGAGTTTCAATTTAAGATTAAAAACAATTAATTTGGTTTTAATATCGTCTTTAACCTTTAAGCGTACAGTGAATTCATAAACAAAAAGTCTAATTTCAGACTTTATATTGAAGGAGATCCTATGAAAAAACTTTTAATCGGTCTAGTAAGCTTAATGGCTACAATCGCTTTTGCTAACAATCCAGCTCCTGCTACTACAACTCAAGCTGAAGCTCCAAAAGATGCAGCTCATGGTACAGTAGAACACAAAGATGCTGCTGCGGCTGCTAAAGCTGGCGAAGCACAACAAGGCGACGCTGGTCACAAAAAAGCGAAAAAAGTTAAACCTGTTAAAAAATAGTTTTTAGCTATTCTTTTTAAGAAAAAAGCCACGTTTATCACGTGGCTTTTTTTTATTTTGGCTGATTACAACTGTGTAAAAATTCGCGCCGCGTTTCTGCACGCGTTTTAAAATCCCCTCGCAGATCCGTCGTGATCGTTGTAGAATTGGCATCTTCGATTCCCCGAGCAATCACACAAAAATGCTTTGCATTGATATAAACAGCTACGTGCGGTGTCTCTAAAACATACTCTAAGCAATCGGCGATTTGTTTTGTCAGACGCTCTTGGACCTGTGGGCGACGCGAAAAAAAATCCACGATGCGATTAATCTTAGACAATCCAATCACTTTTTTATGGGGAATATAGGCAATTGTCGCGTGCCCCTGAATTGTTTGAAAATGATGCTCGCAATAAGAAATCAAATCAATGTTTTTCACCGCGATCATTTGATCGTACTCCATTTTATTTTCAATGGTGGTGATTTTAGGAAAATGAGCCGAGTTCAATCCTCGGAAAATTTCGTTCACATACATTTTCGCCACACGCTTGGGCGTATCGCGCAGACTGTCGTCCGTCAGATCCAGCCCCAAAGTTTTCATGATTTCGGTAAAATGAAATTTAATTTTTTCAACTTTTTCCTCGGCGCTGAGTTCTGAATCACTATGTGGAGAAGGTAAAACATGACTTAAAATTTCTTTTTTAATATTCATTTCGCTATTATCTTTCAAGGTCTCGGTCGCGTCTATCTCTATCTTAAGGCCCATATATTCCTTTATCTCTATGGTTTGTATAGTTTATCATCAAGAGATCAACGGGTTTTTTGTCGATTGAATATGTTTTACTGCGACAAGACGTCAAATGAAATATAATGGCATTTGATTAAAAGCAAAAATCGAAACAATGATTTTTATTACGACCAGTCTTTTTCCAAAATTAATTGGGTAAGATACCTTGAGGCATTAGACGCCGTTTTTACGCAATCATTTAGATTCGCGTTTTCTGGAGAAATCAGGTAGTCACCCGCCAATTGTAACGTCATACGCTCCCAGGTTTCCAGATAGGCCTGCTTTATCGTCAGCAAAGATGCCGAGTTTACCTTCAAATCACTGCCATTAATTTGAGGGTTCTGCGTCCATGAATAAAAGTTAACCTCTTCAAAATCTTTAACACCGAAAACCGCTGACATCTGGTTTTTCATCACAGTTACATCCGTTTGGTCGACGGCTTTATCAACGTCCAAGGTATACACAAAATCTTCTTTATTTATATGGAACCGATTCGTTTCGAAAAAGTAATACATTCCATTTTCTTTACTGGATTTCTGATGCGATCTAAACACGACTCGATAATGAGTTTTAAACTGTGCCTGATTCAAAGAATCGCGGAACTCTTTATTCGTAAACACGTTTTCAATTCCCTTGATAAACTTCAACTGATTAAAAGGCAGTGCCAAAACAACAAAAGGAGAGCTTAACTTTTTTAATCCTTCTTTAGTTTGTATATGACAAACCCAACTGTCTTGAGAACGATGAATTTCCAACAATTTGGATTCTAATTGCAGATTATAATTTGGAATAACACCACTCACTCGTTGACTTAAGATATCTACAAACTGAGTCAGTCCATTGGGTAGAAACATTTTCTTACTTGCTAACGTCAATTTTTCTAATTGATAAAGCCATTCAAGATAAGAAATATCGGCAATTTTCTTTTGAAGATGCATTTCCGTCCAATTCTTAAAAATAAATCGCCCTTTAAAATCTAGCTTTGAGTCGTTCAGAATATCGGCAAATGAAACCCGATTATACGATTGGATCTCGTCTATGATCGCATCGTTCTTGGGATCCTGTGACAATTGATCGGAAAGCTTGCGAACGCGCGCTAGTTCACGATTCCATGACTTCAGAGTTGCGGAATGAGCGGTCAGCAATGATTTATAAGTCACAATCTCTTTATTCATACAAAAGAAATATGCGTCTTTACCCATAGGGACTTCCTCGAGTTCTAAATTCATATCTTTTACTAACTCGGATAAATCATGATCCATTGAATCGATATAACGAGCGCCCAAATCAATACTGCCGATCGGCAAAGGAAACCGTTGGGAAAGAATTCGCCCCCCCACCCGATTCGAACCTTCAAACACTCGATAAGGCACTCCGTTTTTTTTCAAAAAATATGCAGTACAAAGCCCGGAAATACCAGCCCCAAACACCAACACCTCTTTAGAATATTCCGATTTTTCAATTTCGAAATACCGATCAAGCGCAGCGCAACCTGTCAGACTTAACAGAGACATCGCTTTGGCGGAATTCATACTATTTTTTAAAAACTTTCTTCTGTCCATTTTTATTGGTAGTATAGTACCTCAACCTCTTAAGTGAAAGATATTTATCATGTCCGCCCAAGGAAATTGGCCCCAATTCTGTCAAAAACTCAACGAACACCAGCTGTTGGAAATGATGGAGCAGATCGAAGAGACTGGATTTTATATTCATAAAAATCTTCTGGATAATGATCATGTAAAGGGATGGCAGCAACACGTAAACACACTGAACTCAATGGACCAGTTTAAAAGCGCAAAAATCGGTAAAAAAGAATTTGAATCCACAGAAACACAGATTCGCTCGGACCAAATTTATTGGCTCCACGAGTTCACGGGCAAAACTCGGGTGCTAGGCGATTGGCTCCAAAATCTAAGTGACGAGTTGAAAACACATTTTCGTTTGCCTATTGATTTTATTGAGTCCCATTTTTCAATATATCCAGAAGGGGCTCGATACCAGAAGCATATCGACAATGCCAGCGGTCAATCCCACCGACTTTTTACCTTCATCTTTTACCTTAATCCTGATTGGCAACCGGGACATGGTGGCGAGTTGGTTCTGTATAGCCCTGAAAATCCAGAGCGTATTATCTGCCAAATTGAACCAAAAGGCGGCACTTTTGTTTTATTTCGCAGTGATTTATTCTATCATGAAGTTTTGCTCACTCGCGTACCTCGATACACATATACTGGCTGGCTGAGGCGTAATGCACGAGTATAAATCTTTAACTCGTTTTATTTTGTTAAATCGATTGGGTTGGCGATTGTTAATTCTGACCACGTCTTTTTTCGCCGCCGTGTTGGGGATTTTGTCGCCCTATTTTCAAAAAGGTTTTATTGATCACCTGATTCATGACCGTGGCTATTTGCCCGAGGCCTTGACGTTCTCAAGCCCCCTTCCCTATTTATTTTGGGCGGTCGGACTATTGGTTTTAAGTCAGTTGCTGAACCAAGTGACTAATTATATTGGCATCAAAGAATCTCTTTTTATGCAAAAAAAAATAGGCCAGAAAATTTATGACAAAATGTTGTCGCTAAAGCTGGATTCCATGACCAAGCGTCCTTTAGGCGAAGTGGTTTCCCTGTATGCCACTGACGTCTCGGGAGCCACGGTCTATTTAGACCAAACCCTGCCCTCGGGATCATCGACTTTTTTTCCTTTGCTTATTACGCCATTTGTTCTAGTCACATTTTTCGACACCCCCATAGCATACACCCTGCTGCTTGTTGCCGGAGTTACCCTTTTGAATACTTACTTGGCTTTTCGCCAGTCCAATTATTTTTATTTGTTTAAAATGTTGGCGGCGGAACGTCTTGGTTTTGTTAACGAGTGGGTACAAAACATGCGTACGCTGCGCATCTTGGGGTGGGTAGAAATCCTTGAACAAAAAATCATTGCCAAGCGTGAAGTGGAAACTAAAAATCGCATCAAAATGGTTACGAATGGACAGATAATGAACTCGATTTCCTCGTCGTTTACGTTCATTGTTAATGTGGTGACGCTAGGGCTTTTGGTTCTGTATTATAAAAAGGAACTAAGTCCTGGAGAAATTTTTGCTCTCTTATGGATTTTGGGAGTATTCCTCACTCGGCCATTCCGCCAAATGCCTTGGTTCTTTACTTTTGCTTTTGATGCAGCCACCAGTATCAATCGTATCGAGTCGTTTTTATCTATTCAAAATAAACATGATCGCCGTGAAGCCGATTTAGTCTCAACGGTCTCCAAAAATATTTTGGAAGTCGATAATTTGAGTTTATCCATCCAGGATGAAAAAATATTGGATATCCCGTCATTGAAGGTCGCCGCCGGACATCATGTAATGATTGTCGGCGAAGTCGGTTGCGGGAAAAGCTTGTTGCTTCTTTCTTTACTAGGTGAGACCAACTGTGAGTGGTCTCGTTATGTGATTAATAGAAATCAAATTTCACCCAGCGTGGTGGATTTTAAAAGTGTATTTAGTTACGTCCCACAAGAAGGCCTGATTGTCTCGACTACATTGCGTGACAATATATTCTTACAATACGATTCTCAAAAAAATCGCGACGACAAAGTAACCGAAGCACTTTATCATGCGCAGTTTAAAAAAGACATGGCTGTGTTGGAAAATGGCCTCGAAACAGAGTTCGGCGAACGCGGCGTAAATTTATCAGGTGGACAAAAGCAACGGATCAATATCGCCCGAGCGGCTTTTGACAATCGCGATATCATCGTATTGGACGACTCGTTCAGCGCTTTGGACTCTGAAACCGAACATTTGATATTCAATCAATTAGTCAATGGCGCCTGGAAAAACAAAACGGTTATCATGACGACCCATCGCCTGAATCTTTTGGCCAAAGCGGACGTTATTCATTTCATGAAAAATGGAAAAATTAAAATTTCGGGCTCTTACACCGATTTACTAAACAAAGATGCTGACTTTCGGCTATTTTGCAATCAATTGACAGAAAATACCACGCCCGACTTCCAAGGGAATCCGTTATGAAGTTTATTGAAAAATCGGACTCCTCTAAGAATTTCTCGAAGGCGGTTTTTGAAACGTTGTCGACTGCTTATCGGCCTTACTTTACGGGAATTATCATCGTACTTATTGGTGGGTTTGTCGGGCGCATCCTGATTTTAGGACAAGCCAACATCATTGGGTATTGGGTCGATTCACTATGCAAAACTCCTACCCCCTGCCCATCGCATGCTTTTTTTACGGGCTGGAATCATAATCATTTTTTGAGTTTGTTGGCCTTCATGGGAATTGCCGGCTTTGCACTCACCTCAATTTTTCGAGTTTTATTTTCTCGTTACTCCGCTTACGCCGTTTCTTCTATTTACGATTGGGTCACATTTAAAACATCGCGTTTTCCCATCCGTTTTTTTGATGAAAATCCAGCCGGACGAATCATCACTCGATTTTCGTCTGACTACGGAACTGTGTTTCGTCTCTTCGGTGGGCCGCTTGCAGAATTTATTTCCATTATTTTTGATCTTATATGTATTTTAATTTTAATTATCACTTCCAGTTTTTACTTTGCCATCCCACTCGTCATTATTATTTTCCTAAATTTCGTTATTTATAAAAAAAACATCCATAAGCTGCGTCATGAACGTCGAGCTTTGTCTGCCAGTCGATCCCCGTCGATATCTCACTTTGCGGAAAGCACACAAGGCTCAACCACGATAAAAATCAGCGGCCGTTCAGAAACCTTCAGGGAACGTTTTCAGTTTTTAGACAGCTTTTATAACAATCAGCGCTTGAAAACGAATGTCGAGATCATAAAGTTTTCACTGCAAATGAATAATCTCAGCAGTTTACTGTTATTGCTTGTTGGCTTGATGTCTTTTTACTTGATTCGCGACGGAAGAATTTCTGCGGGAGCCATCGGCGCTTCATTTGGTTTGATTGTGTATTCAGGAAATACGATTCAGATGTTTTTTGAATGGTTGTCCCAGCTAGAAGAAGGCATCATTGGTGTTGAGCGCCTCAGTCAGTATCTCAACAAAGATCTAGAGCATGGCCAAAAAAATGACTATCTTAATCAACTTCCTGAACTTATTCGCTCTCCTCAGCTGTTGTCACGACTGAGTTCCCCCCACATATTGGCCAGTCAACACCAGCAAGGAGATCTTGTTTTAGATAATCTCTGGTTTCGCTATTCCACCGAATTGCCTTGGGTTTTAAAAGGTATTTCCTTGAAAATTAATCACGGAGAAAAAATTGGGATCATTGGTCGCACCGGTTCGGGTAAAACAAGTTTGATCCAATCCTTGTTTATCTTGTACCCCTACGAAAAAGGACATATTCGCCTGAATGGTCAAGAACCGATCCATGATATTGATCTCACCATCTATCGTTCACATTTTTCTTATATCTCCCAAGATCCTGTGCTGTTTCAAGGGTCTTTGCGTGAAAACCTTGATCCGTTAAAGCTCATGTCCTCTCAGAGCATCCTGCAGACCTTGGTGCAAGTGGGTTATATCGCCTCAGTTCAAGACACGGCCGTGCTTGATTCTCGCATCGAAGAGCGAGGGAAAAATCTCTCAGTGGGTGAAAAGCAATTATTATGTTTAGCGCGCACACTTCTTCAAAAATCTCCATTCGTCATCTTAGATGAAGCCACCAGCTCGGTGGATCCGCAATCGGAAGAACTCATGGTTCGAGCGACCGAAGAGTTCTTTAGCGATCGAACAGTGCTTATTATTGCCCACCGACTATCGACGCTGGAAAAATGCGATCGCATAGTTTGGCTTGAAAAGGGAGAAATTCGTAAGATTGGTCCAGCCGAAGAAGTCATCCGTGAGTTTAAAAAATTCGAGGAAGCAAGTCCTACTTGAATCCCCCCTTCTTCCCTGCTATTAAACGCTCAACTATTTTTATAAATTACCGAAAGAAATAGCATGAGCGAAAGCCAAAACAAACCAATCACGGACCAGGATCCAAACGAGAGTAGTGAAGAAAACATCCACTCTTTAGACGAAGTTCCTGAAAATGAAATTATTAACTTGGCTACCTCTTGGTCGGCACTTCCTATTGGGGAACGCCGCCAAAAATTTGCGGCTCTTCCCCGTACCGAAGCCGAAGATCTTTTTTTAAGTTTAACCACTCATGATCAGGCCGAGCTTATTTCCGAAATTTCCGGCCTAGAAAAACGTTCTTGGGTTCGACTTTTAGCCCCTGATGACGTGGCCGACGTTATTCAAGAAATTGGGCCCGACAGTCGTGATGAAATTCTAAATCTCTTGGACCCACAAACTCGCCGTGAAGTCACGGCACTGCTAGCCTACGCCGATGACAACGCCGGGGGATTAATGAGCTCGCGCTATGCCCGCCTGCGTCCCGAGATGACCGTAGACGAAGCCATTAGCTATCTTCGCATCCAAGCGAAAACTCAGGTAGAGACGATATACTACGCCTATGTTCTGGATCACAATCAAGTGCTCTTGGGTGTTGTCTCTTTCCGAGAGCTGTTCGCCGCCAATCCCAGCAAACTGGTCCGCGAAATCATGAAAACAGATGTCATCAAAATTCCGGTCAATCTGGATCAAGAGCAGATTGGTCGTATTTTCTCGCAACAAAATTTAATGGCCCTTCCGGTTATCAATGACGATGGACAAATGCAAGGGATCGTCACATTTGATGACGTGGCCTCTGTCCTTCAAGAAGAAGCCACGGAAGATATTCAAAAGTTAGGTGCCGTTGAAACGCTAGACGCCCCCTATTTGAAAACATCTCTTTTTGAACTTATCCGTAAACGCGCTGGTTGGTTAGGCATCCTTTTTATCGGCGAAATGTTTACGGCATCGGCAATGGGATTTTTTCAATCTGAAATCGAACGCGCCGTCGTATTGGCACTCTTCATTCCGTTGATCATTTCCAGTGGTGGTAATTCGGGTTCACAAGCATCGACATTGATTATTCGAGCCATGGCCCTGGGCGAAGTGCGCCCCCGTGATTGGTGGCGCGTGCTGATGCGCGAGTTACTGAGTGGGCTGACATTAGGGGCCTTTTTAGGAACCTTGGGTATTTTGCGAATATTACTGTGGCCAAGTCGTGAAAGCCAGTATGGTCCCCATTACATTTATGTCGCTATCACGGTCGCTGTCAGTATCATAGGGGTTGTTTTATGGGGTACGATCTGCGGCTCAATGCTTCCCTTCTTGTTGAAAAAAATGGACCTGGATCCAGCCACGGCGTCCGCGCCAGGGGTCGCTACGTTGGTTGATGTCACAGGCTTGGTGATCTATTTCTCGGTCGCGAGTTTCTTTTTGAAAGGTATAATACTGTAGTTTTTACCTGTCTATTCGCTGACATTTAAACTGTTATTTATTTGGTTTACATCCACTCCATGGAAAAACTTTTAACCGGCTCGGCTCTCTTCACGATTTTTGCTTCCGCGTTTCTGCACGCTCAAATTCTGAATACAAAACTTTTAGAGGAGCCCGCACTGAACGAAGGTCAATGTCACACTTTAGCCAACTCTAAAGTTTACTTAAACGGAATCAGTGACAAAATGCGAGCAGAACTTGGCAATCAGTTTTTAGCTCAATTTCAAAACACCGAATCGGAGTCTTATTTTTTTTGTAAAATAAAATGTCAGTTAAAATCCATGGACCAGTTTATTTGGATTACCCGCAAGGATCGCAACGAAAATTTCAAAAACATGAATGGCTTTGTTTGCCCAGGCCTTGATATTCAAGATGTGTCTGTATCACAAACTCTAACGATCAAAACCACCGTAGCCACTCCCTACTTGGCCGTGCAAAGTTTACTTCCCGAAGTCCATTCACTTCTTACATCCATTTCATATAAAATTCCTAGTTCGATCGCCGGTCCAATGATTGCCGAATTCTACCACTCTCTGAGTGTGATCCATAGTGCTTATTCTCAGGTCACAACAGGAAAACTTCACGATGCCAGCGTTCTACTAGAAAAATATTCTCCCGAAGCTCCGGACGCGTGGCCAGAGGCTAAAAAAAGATCCAAACAAGTGAATGACCGACTGCTGAACAATCAACAGCCGTCACTGGCTTTTGAGTCTGGTGAAGATTTTGTTGATATATTTTTTTCTGCTCACGGACGGTTTTTACAATACACAGATTAGCCGCACGCCACACTTGTTCCACAATTTAGACAAACAAAACATCCCCCACGTAATTCTGTTGGACTATCGCAGTCACCGCAATTGGGTCCTATCGAGGCTTCAAGTGGTTGTGCTAACTTACTTTTGTCACGATAAATCGCAACGGATTTTAAACCTAACTGCCACGCCTTTAAATAGGTATCTTCGACTTCGGCGACAGTGCTTCGCGATGGCAAGTTAATTGTTTTAGATATTGCGCCTGAAACGAAAGGCTGAACCGCCGCCATCATCTGTAAATGTGCCAGGGGTGATATAGAATCAGGACCAACAGCCGTTTGAAATACTTTTTTATGTTCGGCTGAACGCAGTAACTTTTCATCCAAAAAACCGGTAGCCAAGAGCTTAGATTTTATCTGCTCAATTTCAGAGTTCGAATACTGTAATGTTTTTAAAGCGTTTTCAAAGCACTGATTCACAAACTTAATTTTAACGCCCGCCCCGTCTTTTTCCCCGGTTATTAAATTTTTATATTTCACAAAAGAAAATTCAGGTTCAATGCCGGTGGTTTCAGCGTTCATAAAAAAACTAATGGTCCCGGTTGGAGCAATGACCGTGGCCTGCGCATTTCGAAATCCTTTTCCTCGGGAATGCTTTACCACGGCCTGCCAATTCATTTCGCATACCGATTTAAAGGCTTTCGGCAATAATGACCAGTGAATTTTGCCGTTGGCTTTTGCATGCAAGTTCATCACTCGCAAAAAACTTTTTTTGTTTTTTTTGAAGTACTTAAAGGCGCCACGAACGCGGGCAAATTGATGACTATGGAGGTAAGCTTCGGAGGTCATCAAAGAGGTAATGAACGAAGCCCATGCTCGCGCCTGATCACTGTCATAGGCTAGTCCCAGCTTTAAAAAAAACGACCCTAAATTTGTAAACCCCAATCCCAACGGACGATAATGATGCGAATTAGTTCCTATTTGCGGGGTGGGATACTTCGAAAAATCGATCAATAATTCTTGGGCCAGAAATATGACCCGAATCGTATGTCTAAAGTCTTCGATCAAAAAATTATTTTGGGCGTCCAGAAAATGAATCAGATTAATCGAAGCCAAGTTGCAACTTGTATCATTTAAAAACATAAATTCCGAACAGGGATTAGACCCATAAATTTGATCAGACTCGGCGCAAGGATTCCACTTGTTAATTGTGTCATGAAACTGCAAGCCGGGATCAGCACACCGATGAGCCGCCGTGGCGATACTGCGCCACAGATCGATCGCGGGGATTTTTTTTATAACGGCTTTATCTTTTCGCGCACGCAAGCTCCAAGTTTGTTTTTTCAGGACTGCTTTCATAAACTGATCAGTGACCCGCACTGAATTATTTGCGTTCTGTCCTTTCAATGAGGTCAGAATTTCGCCTTCGAACGTGCCATTAAATCCAGCCTTCACCAATGCCTCGGCTTTATCTTCCTCGCGAGCCTTCAAACTGATAAAGTCTTCGATCTCGGGATGGTCCACATCGACGATCACCATTTTAGCGGCTCGTCGCGTGATGCCTCCGGATTTGATCGCGCCCGCCGCTGTATCAAAAACATTTAAAAAGGCAAGCAAGCCTGACGAGTAACCACCGGTATCTAATTTCTCGTGATAACTGCGCAAGTTTGAAAAATTGCTTCCCGAACCAGAGCCATATTTAAAAATCTGACTTTCATTTTTTAGAAGATCAAAAATTTCTTCCAAAGAATCGCCGGCACTTTGTATAAAACACGCCGATGTTTGCGGTTGTTTGAATACGCCCAAATTAAACCAAACCGGGCTGTTAAACGCCGCCTTTTGGCTGTATAAAATATGCCGCAGCTCGTGTTCAAAATAACGTGCGTTCCGAGTATCTAAATAACCTTGGCCGATGGCTTCTGCTCTGAGTTTCTTGGACACGCGCTGGACCAGTTCTTTTAATGAGGATTCGGTCTTGCCTTTAACGGTGCGAAAATACTTGCTAGCCGTGATATCAATGGAAAACGAAGACCAAAAGTCTGGGAATTCCAGGTGCGTGCGCTTAAAAAAAGTTTTTTTCTCGTTATCTAAGATCTCACTGTCGAACCTTTTCCAATTAAAAAAACTTTCAGCCGTTTTTCCCTTTGTAAAGCGAGGGGTAATTCTTAGTCGTGTCATTTGATCCTTTTCTCTTTGAATTTTACGGGAAGACTTTATAATGAACAAGTATGACTAGTCCTTCGATCTATTTAGATTACAATTCGTCCACGCCCGTAGATCCTAAAGTGCTCGACTCGATGTTGAGCTTTTTAAAAGATGATTTTGGCAATCCTTCGTCGCAAGGTCATCCATGGGGATGGGCCGCCGACAAAGCCGTCAATATTGCCCGCACTCAGGTGGCATCGTTGCTTGGTTGTGACAATAAAGAAATCACGTTTACCTCGGGAGCGACGGAAAGTAACAATTGGGCGCTGTTTGGTTTAATTCATCATATCCAACGTAAATCACCCGGCCAGAAAATACATATTATCTCGAGCCAGGTAGAGCATAATTCGATTTTGAATGGACTCAAATACGCGCAGGAACTGGGCATTGAAGTTGATTTTCTTCCCGTAAATAAGGACGGCGTCATTGACCCGGCCGAATTACAGTTAAAAATTAAACCCCACACGCGTTTGATTTCTATTATGTGGGTCAACAATGAAATCGGCTCGATTAATGACGTTGTCGCCATTGGCACATTGGCGCGATCAGAAAAGATCTATTTTCATACGGACGGAACTCAGGCTGTAGGCAAACTGCCCATGAATTTACGTGAGCTGCCAATAGATATATTATCGTTCTCGGGCCACAAAATTTATGGCCCCAAAGGGGTGGGTGTTTTATATAAGCGCCGAAAAGATCCTTTTGTCGATATCGATCCCTTATTTTTAGGTGGTGGTCAAGAAGGTGGACAACGATCGGGTACATTGAATGTTCCGGGTATAGTTGGGATTGGCAAAGCGTGCGAGATCATTAGCCAACACTTTGGCGAGGAAATGAAACATTATCGCAATCTTTTGAACCAACTTCTGGCGGGGTTAAAGGCCGTCTACCCAGACATTAAACTGAATGGCCCTGCCGATCTCGAGCAGCGAAGTCCAATTAATTTATCGATTACATTTCCCGAGCGCTTGGGCGCCGATTTATCATTACGCATACCTGGCGTGGGCGTCTCGACTGGCTCGGCGTGCAGCACCGGCAAAATTTCGGCGAGCCATGTATTGAAAGGCATTGGGCTGACCCCTGAAGAAAGTGCCCGAACCCTGCGTCTTAGTGTCGGTCGGTACACGACCTCAGATGATATTAAAACGACAATAGAACGTTTTAAATCCATTAGACCTATAACATAGATTTGTTCTGTATCAGAAGAATGACATATCCATTGAATGCCCGGACTAGATTTGTTATCTTGGTCGCAGTGGAGTCAAAATTATGATTCAAATTTCTGAAACAGCCGCCCGACGTATTGAAAACTTAAAAACCGAAGAAAACAAATCGGCTACTTATTTTTTACGTGTTCAAGTTAAAAAAGGAGGCTGTTCTGGGTTATCGTATAAAATGGACTTCGACAGCGAATTAAAAGCCGACGATAAAGTCTTTGAACAATTCAATACCAAGGTCGTAGTCGATACCACAAGCTACCTTTATATTATCGGAATGACTTTAGACTATTCAGGTGGATTGAATGGTAAGGGCTTTGTTTTTAATAATCCCAATGCGACAAAAAACTGTGGATGTGGTAGTAGTTTTAATGTCTAATTAAATGGATGAAATCCATTTTCCAAAAAATTGTTAATTCCGCCAGCGACGTTATTCTGGATAAACACAACGAAACACTTTTAGCGCTGACATGTATTCTCAGCGAGGGACACCTATTGATCGAGGATGTACCCGGAGTCGGAAAAACCACGCTGGTGCAGACCTTGGCGAAATTGCTGGATTTTAAGTTTTCCAGGATTCAATTCACGAACGACCTGCTTCCTTCGGACATCATCGGTAATTCGATATACGATCCCGAAAAGAAAGAATTTAAATTCTTCGAAGGGCCGTTATTCTCGCATTTGGTTTTAGCCGACGAGTTGAATCGCGCAAACCCGCGCACGCAAAGCGCCTTGCTGCAGGCCATGGAAGAATTTGAGGTCTCTCAAGACAAACAAACGTATTCGCTGCCCAAGCCTTTTATTTTGATTGCCACTCAAAATCCGAAACAACAAGTCGGCACATTCAGCTTGCCCGAAAGCCAACTGGATCGTTTTTTGATGGCACTTGAATTAAACTATGCGAATAAAGACTCGGAACTTAAAATTTTTCAAGGGTCTGATGCACGAATGGCGGTAAAAAACTTAACCACATTAGTTTCTAAAACCGAAATCATTCAGCATCAAGAGAACACACGAAAAGTTTTTATTTCACCACTGATCGCCGAATACATTTACGAGCTTCTTAACTTTACTCGCCGGAATCAAAGCTATCCACCGCTGTCGACACGCAGTGGTTTGTCTCTTTCGAAAGCGGCAAAAGCGTATGCCTATATTCACGATCGTGATCATGTTATTCCTGAAGATATTCAGAAGGTCTTCGTTGCCGTGATGGGACATCGTTTGGGTTTATCCGAAGGAGTTAAAGTTGGTAAAAAATTGGCTGAAGAAATTCTTCAAGGCACCAAGGTTCCTGTCTAAATACACCCCCGACCGGAACATAAAGAAACAAAAGCGGCCTTATATTATCCCCAGCCGCTTCGGCGTGTATTTTGGCAGCGGGATTCTGGTGTTGATCGCCTTGGCCTATACTTACGCCAATCAGTTAATTTATCTGATCGCATTCTTTTATTCGAGCGTATTATTTATTGCTATGCATTTGACGAACAATAATATTAAGTCCATCGAGATTTCTGAATTGTTCGTGCCAAATTTTTTTCAAGATGAAACAGGCATATTAAAAATCACACTGCACAACAATCATTCAAAATACTCAGCTCGCTTTTTGAATATTGATATTATCGGGTATGGCCTAACGAGCGTCGTCACCGAGATACCACCTAATTCATTTCAAACGACCGAAATGATTTTACAGAAAAGATCTCGGGGTAAATACCATTATCCCAAAGTTACTTTGTCATCCAAGTTTCCGTTCAATTTATTTTATTCTTGGAAACGCCTGACCTGGGACCAGGAGTTTTTTGTCTATCCGGCCCGTGAAGGCCATGCCGACCCCCCATACAGCAGCGAAGATGAGCTAAGCAAAAAATTAGATCTCACCTCGGCCCGTTTAGACTCGCAGTCCGACAATTTTTTAGGACACAAAGAATACACGGCCTATGAAAATTATAAACGTATTGACTGGAAGGTGTACGCCCGCAAAAACAAACTGTATGTAAAAACATTTGAGACGGAAAGCTCGAAAATTTGTTACATCGACTTTTCCGAGTACTTTCGAAATGTGGGTGATTTTGAAAAACGCATTAACCAACTGACCAAATGGATCTTTGATTCTCAAAAATGGAATACCTTATTTGTCGTCAAATTAAGCAATGACGAAGTCACCTTCCTAGACGATCGAAAAAAATTTGAATCTCTATTGGAAAAATTAAGTGTTTTTCGCATACAGGATTTAACATGAGCCGTTTACTTTTAACCGACTATAAGAGCCTGGCTTTTTGTATATTTACATCAACGCTGTTGCTGTTTCCAGACGTTCCTCTGTGGTGCTTTACTTTGGGAATTTTATTTTGGTTGTGGCGATTGTTTTGCCATGTCTTTGATTTTACGATTCCGTCCCGAACCATCACTGGGATTTTATCCTTCCTTGCCCTGGGTGTCGTTTTACTTGATTTTCGAACCTTGATGGGAAAAGAGCCGGCTGCCAGTTTTATCGTCATCCTTGCCGGGTTAAAATCGCTAGAGTTCAGTGAAGAAAGCGAAAAAGATTTCTTAGTCTTGCTGGGTTTTTTCCTGATCAGTTCCAAATTCTTGTTTTCCTATGATTTGACGTATTTGATTCTCTCCATCCCAATTTATGTGTTACTCACACTTAATTTATTCCCAACTGCCTGGCTTAAGGCCAGTCGAAATAGAGCACTCCTCTATCTTGGAAAAGTCTGTCTGCTGGCCGTCCCCATGGCGGCTCTTATGTTTGTCTTTTTTCCGCGAATCACCAAAAAACTGATGGAGCTTCCCACAAGTTCACGCTATGGCACGTCTGGTTTTTCCGAATCTGTTTCCCCCGGTTCGATTTCACGTCTCAGTTTAAGTGCGGAAATCGTCATGAGGGTGGAGTTATTTAACAATGCCACCAACCTTTCCAGCCTCTATTTTCGTGGCCAGTCCTTAGAAAAAAACTCACAAATGACGTGGAACTATCTGCGCACAAATGAAGGAATAAAAAAATCTCTTGTTCCCAAAGAGACTGACTACAAGATTATTTTAGAACCTCACTATCGTAGTTACATTTTCTCGTTGAGAAACACCGAACGTATGATGACCGAAACCTTAGGCATCTATCACGACCTCGATTTTAATTTTCGCTTTGATTCGTTCCTGGAAAAAAAAGCCGTCATCCTGGCCTCGTTTGGCGAGGCTCGTCCGCAAGTGAACGCCGTCACCATCGCACGTAATACCAAAATGCCGGATATGTCGATGTTAACGGCCGAGCAACAAAAACAAATTCAAGTTTTAGTTTCCCAATTGAAGGGCAAAAATGCCCGACCAGAGCAAATCAGCAAATCTATATTGGATCACTTTTCGTCAAATCGGTTTGCTTACACTTTGGAGACCGGTGAAAATCCATCTTTGAATCTTCATGATTTCTTGTTTAAACAAAAAAAGGGGTATTGCGAACACTACGCCTCGGCTATGGCCTTATTGCTGAGGCTGAGCGGGGTTCCCGCCCGAGTCGTTGTGGGCTACCATGGGGGTGAGTTCAACCCCATGGGAAACTTTTGGACCATTCGTCAGAAAGACGCTCACGCTTGGGTAGAGTACGTTAACTCGCAAAATAATTGGATATACGTCGATCCTGTTTCGGTGGTGGCGCCACAGCGAATCGAGCTGGGTTCAAATGTGTACAATTCGATCATCAACGAGATGTTGACCGAAGACGAAATCAGAAAAAAAATAAGCAGCACCGACACAATTTCCCAGCTCTCCATGTGGTTCGACAACATCAATTATCGCTGGAGCACGTTCTTACTGGAATATGATTTTGATCGACAGAAAGATATTTTAAAAAGCCTGAATCTGTCTTTAGGCGGAGCATTGGTGATGATCTTAATCGCACTATTCATAATTTCCGTCTTTATTAATCTCTTACAAAAACGCGGCGTAAAAAAGAAATTTTCCGAACTGAGCTTTAATGAGATCAACAATTGGGCCGCCCAATTTGATTTACAAAAAAAGGACAACGAGGGACCCGTGAATTGGCTGCACAGAATTTTACAGCAATTACCGGAAAAAAATAAAAACTCGCAACCAGATTTAGAAAAAGCATTTTCGATGTGGATTCAAATGTCGTATCAAAAGCCATTGTCAGAGACAGAAAACAAACGCACTTTTTCTGAAATCCGTAAAATCATACGGCGAGCTTAAGTTTTCATAGGTTGGTAATGACACTTCATAGGCTTTGAAGACTGGTCCAAAAATCACTTACAACCTCTTTGATCTATGCTTATTAGGAACCCAGATTGTCCTTACCCACCTCTCTAGGTTAGGCAGCGATACGTTTATCCCCAATCCACAATTTTATGAGGTTCATAAAAAAACCCCACAACTTTCAGAGTTGTGGGGTTTTGTTTTTCTAATTCTATACTTCTAATCGCTTAGAATTTTTGAGAGTAACCAACAAAGAAGGTACGTTGGTTAACATCGTAAAGATCGGCATTCACCTCTGGAGAACCTCCAGATCCGCCCTCTTTATCATAAGGAGGCTTAGAATCTAAAATATTTCTGACTCCCAAATTGAATGCGGCCGTAGGTGAATGTTTGTACACAACCGTAAGATCGAACTCATTCAAATCCGAAATCTTTTCATCTTTTTGTCTATCGATAATTCCTTGGCCGGGAATTGTACGCAAAGTTAATGTGTAGGCCATTTTCTCACGTCTGGCCGTCGTCGATAAATTATTTCTCCAGCCTGGGTATCCCCACTCACCGACAACGTTTCTTTTTCCCGCGCCAGGAAAACCTTCACGATTGTAAAATACGATATAACCTAAATCGTCGTCGACAGTCCAACTGTGACCTAAGAAAGAATTCGAAACTTTTGAGCTGATATTTAAATCCACGCCCGAAATTTCTTCTTCTTGTAAGTTTAAACTTGGCGCAACGATTGGATTGGTACTCTGTAATCGTCCAGAGGCATTCCGATTGGTACTGACCCCGTACTGAGCTGGATTAATCCCTTTTGCCTCGGCTTCTGTCAAGGCCTCTAGGTCCATACCCACAACATTCGTAATTTTAGTGTACCAAAGATCTGTACTCACCGAGAAATCCGCACTTGATTCGTATACGACGCCAAAACCACCCGTAATCGCTTTTTCTTCTTTTAGATCTTTATTTCCACCACTCACCACTTTGTACTGGTTAGCATCGCAGGTAGGTCCAGTACCACCGGCCAATTGGCACGCGTAACGGTCAATGAATGTGACATATCCGTCTGAAGTCGCTTTATAAAGCTGAGTCAGAGTCGGCGCTTTAAACCCAGTGCCCACGGACGCACGTAACAGCGTCGAGTCGCCAACTTTATATTTTGCAGCTAGTTTGGGGTTCGCCGTCGTTCCGAAGTCAGAATATTTATCAACTCGGGCCGCAATATTTAACTCAAGCGCCGCCGTTGCGGGAATACTAAATTCTGAATACACGGATTGTACATCACGGGATCCGCTGTCATTTGAACCGGAACTTCCACTGATCAGTTTCGCCGCTGATTTCGTATCTGTTTTTTGGTTTAACTTTTCACTCCATGCACTCACGCCCACGGCAGTCGCGATAGGTCCGTTTTCTAACTCACCCACTTCGCCCGAAAAAACGAGGTCAGCAGTAAATAAATCTGAAACTGATTTTTGCATGGTCTCAACTTTGGCCGGAGTGATATCACCTCGCGCGCCTGGCGCTTTTAAAGGATCATACGCTCCGCTCGCAATCATTCGATTAAGCGCAGAATTATCAATGTACCCGTTGACTCCAAAATTCAACCGTTGAATTTGGCTGATCCCGGCAGAAAGATTGAACTCCCAAATATCAGTGACGTTTCCTTTGACTCCCACTAATGACGAAAAATTTCGTTCGCTATCTTGATTATCACGATTACCCGCCGATAAATCACGATATAAAATTTCACGCGCATCCGGGACCGAAGCCGTACCGGATGGTGTCGATATAACTAAAGGAGTCGGTGCGTAGCTCCACTCAATGTCTTTATTTACAAAAATATTTCTATTGTAAAACTTGAGCCCCGAATCCATTCGATACGTGTACTCTGTCAAGATGCTTGTCTGATTTACTGTTGGGCGAATGGTCGCAATATCAAATGGCCTAAAATAACACGCCTGCCCTGGACCATAAGGATTGTCTTTCAAAAACTCGGGAGAGCACGTATCCGTCGGGCTGATTCTGTATGTTTCCGTGGAATCCGCATAAACAGGAACGGTGCCAACCGGTGAAAGCACACCGGCCGTTAACTCGCGGTCTTTTCCAAAAAGTTTTTCTTTTCGATTGAAATTAAACGCAACCAATAATTCCGATCGATCAGAAGCCATACCCGTAAGTAGCGAAACGTTCAAATTGCTGGCGCCTTTTCTTTCCGGCATCGTTTCTTGTATGGTAAACTCATTTCCGGTAAAATTCTTTTTAGTAACGATATTGATAACGCCACCTAAAGCATCGGAACCGTACAATGCCGACGCGCCATCTTTAAGAATCTCCACCCGCTCGATAGCGCTTTGAGGAATCAGATTTAAATCCACCGCTTCAGTAGTCGGGTCTTTAGGTAATCGTTGGCCATTCAAAAGAATTAACGTGCGAGTCGATCCCAATCCACGCAAACCAATATTACTGGTTGCGGCTGCGTTGCCACCCGATGTTTCTCGAGTCACCCCGAACGAAGACGATGTCGTGTCTCGAAGGGCATCGGATACCGTCGTGTTACCAGCCGTTTCCATTTGCTCTTTTTTCAACGTTTTAACAGCGGAAGGACCTTCCACATTTAAACGACGAATACGTGTCCCGATCACCTCAACACGTTCAACTTCTCGAGGCGCCGCTGGAACCGCGTTCGTTGTGCCCGCAGGTGTGGTGGTGGTCGACTGTGCATTCGCAGGGACTACCAAAGTCATACTGACAAGCACCGCTACCGATACTCTGAACAAGATACTTTTTTCACTATATGTAGTGTTTGGAGACAGCGCTCCTGGACGTAAAAATTTCATTGTTTTCCCCTCTTTTTTTCTTTCCCGATTGATATCTATTTGATTATGATAACAAAATCAATGCCAAAGACTTGAGTCAATGTGGCACCGAAATGGATGGTTCGGAATTTGTATAGTCATGATGTGGGGTTAATCTGACTGTACTGAGATTATGTTATGGAGGGAGTCTGACAGTGGGAAACACAGCGCACGCGCAAGCACCAACAAAAAAGTCTTCTCAGGCTTATTATGACACTAATAAAAACTCATCGCTTTCCATCGGCTTGTCGATTGGGTTACATGTATTAGCGTTTGTTGCTTTAAAATACAGCAACTTTGAGAACACAGTTATTCCTCCCGTCGAGGAAAAATATGTCGATCTTGGCTATCAAGAATTTGAAGAGCCACCACAAATTGTTCAAGACGTAAAACAAGTGGAAGTAAAGCCAGATATTGAAGAGCCCGTCAAAGCCGATCCAACTCCTGTGGCCGCTCAAGAAATGCAAGATCAATCCTCTGATGTGGCCGGTTTGCAAAAGGAAACCCCTAAAGAAGCTCCAAAAACCACGGTGGTTTCTAACACGAACTTCACCGACGTTCCTTATTACAAAGTTAAACCTCGTTACCCTAAAGAAGCATTGGCTCAGGGAATTGAAGGGCATGTCTTAATGCAAATCGACATTCTTCAAGACGGTTCCGTTGAAAATTTGAAAGTACTTAGTGGTGACAAATTAAATGTTTTCGAAACGGAAGCCCGCCGAGCCGTTTCAAAATATAAATATAAGCCATTTATGGACGATGCGGGGGCTCCGATTGTGAAGCACAACCACTTGGTGCGAGTGGAATTCAAACTGGTTGACGCTGTTAATTAAGCGGATAGTCCGTTAAGACACCCACGTTTATACGCACTTACTTTTTAGAGAATAAATTTTAAAAAAAGAAATTTAAAATTTGAAACTAAATAGCGAATTAGAATTAGATAAAGATAAAGATAAAGATAAAGATAAAGATAAAGATAAAGATTGGAATAGAATTAGAGAAGTTAAAAACTAAGTAAAGAAATAAAATTTAAGTGAAAAATAGAATTACAATGAGATAAAAATTAAAATTAGAAATAAAAGATAGAAATTTTAAAATTAAAAAAAAGGAGCAATAATAATGGATTCAATGTTCAAAATCGCGGAAGCAAGTGCTAACTTCATCCTCTACTTCATGGGTTTTTTGAGTATCGTCAGCTTTGCGATTATCGCCGAGAGATGGTTAACTCTGCGCAAACTTGGGGCTCACAGCAAAGAACTCGAGAAAAAATTTCGTGACGTCATCGAAACTCAGTCTCCAGAAAAAGTGGCGACATTGACTCAGTATGATTCTTCCGTAGAAGGTCGCGCTCTGAAATATGGATTAAATCACATCAATAAATCTGCCTCTGCTGAAGGTTTAGACGAAATGTTTAGCTCGTTCAAAACGATGGAAAAACCCAAGCTTGAAGGCAACCTTTATATCTTGGGAACGATCGCTTCGAATGCTCCGTATATCGGTCTATTGGGAACGGTGATGGGTATCATGAAAGCATTTAACGACCTAGGAAACGCCCCTGGCCAAGGCAATGAAGTGGTTATGTCAGGTATTGCCCACGCCCTGGTTTCCACGGCGGTCGGTTTAGCTCTGGCAATTCCCGCCGTTATCGCGTTCAACTTTTTCCAAAAGAAAGTGTCTTTGATCTTGAACAACATCGATGCGTCCAAAGATCTTTGCATGTTGTACTCAAAAACTAAAAAAGGTGGTTAGTCATGGCAGGCGGTAGTAACAATCAAAACGGGGAAATTTTAACAGAAATTAATGTCGTTCCGTTAGTTGATATTATCTTGGTGGTGTTGATTATCTTCATGGTGGCCGCTCCGCTGGTGATGCAGCCTAAAATTGATATTTCATTACCCAAGTCGTCTTCAACGGACATCGATAAAACGAAAAAACCGCTGAAAATTACGGTCGGTAAAGAGGGTGAATTATTCGTTGATGGCACCGCCGTTAACCTGGACCAACTAAGAGCGGAATCAGCAAAACGCGCGTCTCAGAATCCAGACACCAGTGCGATTTTAGTGGCCGATAAAGCGGTCACTTTAGAAATGGTCACCGAAATTATCGATGCCGTTAAATCGAATGGTTTGAAGAAAGTCGCCTTCAGTATCCAAAAACGATAGTCTGAAGACCCTTCCTATGCTCTCGAACACAGGAGCCGCATGAGCGACTCTACTAAAAAGCCGCTGTGATCAGCGGCTTTTTTATTTCCGAAACAAGATATGTCCTGACACGGATACACACGCTCTAGTTTTCGTTACATGAAAATTCAATTCGTGATTGAAACGGTCGACGCGATTCCAATTCGCACTTTTTAAAATAGAATTCTTGCTTCTGCACTTCTCGCATGGGCATGCCGTTGTCGACACCAAAAATGTCTGACAAATAAGACGCCGGATGGGCTTTTGATTCTGCCTTTTCTTTTTGAGCACATCCCAAAACCCCCAGCACTAAACCAATAATAAATGTAGACTGTATGGCCACACTGAAAATAACACTCCCCTTTTAATAAAAGTATAGCATCTTTCCGCCATGACTTGAAATAGCCGCCGTTCGCTGATCTGGCAGTTGGTCGAGACCACATGAATCATCATGAATTATTAGGCCACTGAAATTTAAGCTTTGGTAAATCAGGGGATTTTTTACGACGACAAGACTTTAGTGACAGGACGCCAAACTAACGATACGGTGAGCCCACTATGCCTTATACGGTTATTTTTATTGCGACATTTTTATTTCGCATCATTTTTGCTTTGAACGTGAACCTTATTGACGATGAAACTTACCATTGGTCGTGGACGCGCGACTTGATGCTGTCGTACTATGACCATCCGGGCATGATTGCTTGGCTGAATTATTTAGCAACCAGTATTTTTGGCGACACAATCATGGGAGTTCGTATAACGTCCTTTGTTTTCTACACGCTGACCTTGGTTTTTTCTTGGAAGCTAGCCGAAGAAATTTTTGATCGAAAAGTAGCCTTTTTTGTGAGCCAGCTCTTGTTGTGGACGCCGTTCTGGGGATTCGGCGGCTATGTTAATGCACCCGAGCCCGTATTCTTTTTCTTTTGGGTATTTTCCGCCTGGGTGTTTTGGCAGGGCATTCGCCCCGACAACAAACGCTGGTCTGTTAAATCTGTATGGCTGATTTTGGGAATCACCATGGGACTTGGATTAAATTCCAAATTTGTAATGGCTATGCTGGCTTTTGGCTTTGGTGTATTTTTGCTGTCGACACCGACCTATCGTCGTACACTTTTATCACCTTGGCCCTGGGTCGGAGTTTTCATCGCGACGATTTTGTGTCTGCCCATTTTTATCTGGAATCTGGAATTTGATTGGCCCGGGTTTAAATATCAATTTCAAGGTCGCCATACTGGTGCCGGCTTTTCCATCGAACGATGGTTGCAGTGGTTTGGCACCCAGTTTTTATTTTATACGCCACCCATTTATCTGCTGATCATAGGGGCGATTGCGTATTGTTTTAAAAATTTTAAGGACCTACGCTTTCGGTTTTTACTGAGTTTGTTTTTACCCAGCTTTGTCGTGTTTTACATCCAACCTTTTTTTGCCGAGTACAAACCTCACTGGTCTGGCCCCGCCACCCTGTTTATCACGATGGTCGTCGGTTACCTCTATTACAACGGGCTGGAACTCTTTGGACGACAATGGATGGCACCAAAAAGCCGAAAGTGGCTGATAGCCATTGTTTCTGTTTTTACACTTCTGAATGTTGTTATTTACACTCCTTTTATATATCCCTTCATGCCGAAAGTTCATCGTTTGATCAGTTCGCAACCTTGGGACACACGCAATGACTTATCCAACGAGTTTTTCGGTTGGCCAGAAGCCGGCAGCAAAATGCTTGAAAAACAACGCCAAATCCATTCAGACACCGGGAAAAAACCGTTTTTGGCGGCGATCCGTTACGAAACCACGGCGCAAACCATATGGGGAACCCGGGCTGATGTCGTCATGCTGAATAAATTCGTCAGCCATTACACCGTGACGCAATTAAAACGCAATACGACCGAAGCCCTGAAGGGAATGGATAGTCTGATTTTAACGACCGAAAAATACCCCGACAATCCCATGGACTATGCGATCTTTGATCAATGCCAGAAAGAGGAATTTAAATTTTATCGCGCCGATGAACACTCGCGAACATTTTTCTTTTGGTTCTGCGAAAATTTTCAAGGAATTAAATAGAAACTGAACCATTTCAGTGTGCGTTTCTAGGTAAAAACATAGCCATTGTTCCTAGCGATATAGATGTATATATTTCTCTCTAAGTTTGCGACTATCTTTGACGTACACCAAGATTTCCTAGTCATTCTTTTTATATGATCTC
>JAEUWH010000042.1 GCA_016785955.1 Pseudobdellovibrionaceae bacterium
AACATGTCTCTGCTCTAAAAGCACTTGGAGTTAATGTATTTCATCACAATCATCAAATGATCGTCTCAGAAAAACGTGTTGTGGTCGAACAATCGGGAATTATCCTAAACTGATTTTTTGACTGGTCAAAAAAGTTGAAACTATTTTGAGCGCAATAAATTGCGCTAAGGGGGAGGTTCGTCCTTCGAGCAGAGTTACTTACTGGGCAAATCGCTTTAAACAGGGCATGAGTGGCATTTCAATAAATGTATTTACATTGTTGTAACAATGAGATAGGATGGATTCTGTGGAATTTGAATGGGACGACCTAAAGGCGGAGAGCAATTACAAGAAGCACGGGGTTCGCTTTACTGAGGCGGCTACGGTGTGGAGTGATGATTTATCTGTAGAAATGTCGGACCCCGATCACAGTGAAAAGGAAGAGCGCTGGGTTCGTTTAGGGCTATCGCAAAATATACGAGTTCTGGTTGTTGTCTACGTTGAAAAAGTCGAAGGCGAAAGAATCAGGATCATTTCAGCTAGAAAGGCCAAGCCACGGGAAATTGAACACTATAATTCGAGGTGATTTATGAGAGATGAATACGATTTTTCAAAAGCAAAGAAAGCAAAAAAGTCTAAGGATTTAAAAGTCATTAAGACTTTCCGCTTGGATCCCGAGATATTGAATTGGCTTGAAGTCGAGGGAGAAAAACAAGGAATGGGCTATCAAACATTCTTGAATTGGTTTCTTCGCAAATCTATGGATACCAATGATTCTGTTGAGGAGCGTTTGGAAAAATTGGAGCAGACGGTTTTTAGAAAGAAGGCATAACCCCTAAGAGTCCGTTGCAATCCTGAAGAACTGACCTTGAAAAAACCAAGATCATAAACTTAAGTAAACAATAAATTTGGTCCCCGGGACTGGACTTGAACCAGCACGCCCTTTCGAGCGCTAGCACCTCAAGCTAGTGCGTCTACCAATTTCGCCACCCGGGGATGTCGTTAGATTTTGTTATCTAGTGTACACCAATTTCACCATCGGTGCTTGCTAGAAAACTTTCATTCGTGCTGTGGTTGCTTGCCGCTTTCCACAAACATGTTTGCTTTGTCTAGAGGTAAATTAATACTAGAAGCGAATTTGGATTTTTGTCAAGAGGCTGTACTCAGCCCGGCCGAGTTTTGGCAGGGGAGGGGGAGGGCTTTCGATTGGAATATACGAAAATGGTAAAAATAATAAAAATTTTCAAAAAAAGTCACATAATATTAACCCTTCGATAGAGTGGCTGCGTCTTACAAATGAAAGGCGCTTCAAGGATGAAGAAAGCCGAAGGAAAAGCCAAGAGGGAACGTGAGTGGAGTGGCTAATCCTCGAGAATTCAGTAAAAAAAGCTAGGATGGCTTTTGAATTCTTGGATCGAGTTAGGTTTTTTGTTTGTGTGTTCATGATTCATTTTTCTCCTTTTTTTGGAGACATCTTATGAGGGTTTGGTGGTTCCCCGACATAAGAAGGTCTCTTGCGGGAGGCTTAACGCCTCCCGCTTTTTTTATACTTCTCGCTAGACCTTACCCTAGAGTGCCCCCTTCATCCCCCCCCTTGCTCTCTGTCTTATAAAACCGGCAAACAACTGGGCTAAAGGCAATAAAAAATTCTGTAGTGCCTCATAGATTAAAAACTCTGTGTCTGTATTGATCCCCATCGCTGTCCGTGATGTTCCATATGTCTTCTTTTGGATCAAGGTGCCGGGTCTAGCCCGATCATCGACTTATTTTAATATATGTGTCATTTTAGCCATCAAGAAATCCTGAGTGTCTGTCGATAATTAGATTGATGAGACATATAAATTTGCAAAAAAAAATAAGGGGATTGTTGTCATGGTTGACCATTTTCTTGATGGTTCCTGTGATAACGTGGGCGCAATTTCGCGAAGAAATCGGATCTCTGGAAGCAAAGTATGAAGCCAGGGCGCGAGCGGTGCTGAACACCGTTTTAAAACCATATGAGTACTCACTCGTTGTGGCTGTCGACATCGATCGCGACGAAGCCAGATTGAAAGAAATCGAAGACGAATACGAAAAAAATTCTTTGCCCGGAATGCCCGGTGTGGCTGGTTTTGATTCTCCAGCGCTTTCAAATCAATTATATGATTTGAAAACTAAAATTGAAGTGCATCTTGTGGTCGGTGAAACGGTCAGTAAAGATCGTCAAGACACCGCCAGTGCTTTGTTAAAAATGAAACTCCGAATTGAGGAAAAAAACGGAGACATGCTCACAATCGTTCGCTCAAAATTACCTACGGCCATCGACGAAGAAAATCCAGTTGAAAAATTACCCGAGTTCTCTTGGAAAATGTGGAGCCTCATTGTCATCGTGGCTTTGTTGTTCTTATCCGGAATGTTTTTCTACTGGAGCCGTCGTAATGCAACTCAAGAAAAACATAGCGAGTCGCATACTGAAAATAATAAAACCGTGGATGCGGCCAATAGTGCTGCTGATAACGAATCCAGTGCCGAAACTGCTGGCGAACCGAAAGCTTCGGCCTATATTGATATACAGCTTGATCCCAGTGAGCTTTTATACGAAAGCAAGCAACAAATTTTATCCTTAGCGACACAGTACCCTCAAGCCACCATTCAAGCCCTGACCGAACATTTTCAAAAAGGTGAAGAACAAGACATCTTATTAATGTGTGAGTCCTTTGGTTTTGAAGTGGCCAAAAAAATATTTTCGGATTTATCTCCTCGCATTTGGGGGAAATTGGGATTCCTTTTGGTGCAACGTAAAGAAGTTCCTAAAACCTCGGCTTATTCGACAGCAGTGAACTCGTGCAGTCGTATTATCCTTAAGAAGTTCTTAGAGATTGGTCAAGAAGACACCAAAAATCCATTCGGTTTTGTTTGGAAGTTGACGGCTGACGATCGTATGAAGTTGCTCGAGGGTGAATCCACATCAAGTATTGCATTGATTTGTTTATACTCGGATAAGTCGCAGATGGCAGAACTGTTCGATAGCTTGACATCACAGCAGCAAGAAGCGGTCACAATGCATATCGTTCGGCTTGAAAAAGTGGCGGATAGCATGATTAAAACAGCAGTCGAGGCCCTAACAAAAAAATTACGTCTTATCAAAGAGAATCCCGAAATGCTTACTAACGGAGTGGCCGTTGCTGCGGATTTGTTGAAAGCACTTCCCGCCGAAAAGGAACTTGTTTTCTTTGATAAAATGCTACAGGACAATCCAACCCAAGCCGAAAAAGTTCGTCGATTTACGTTGATGTATCCTGATATGATTTTTGTCCCTAGTGATGTGATCGCTGATGTGGTCAGCCTCTTAGATTTAAATGTTATCGTCATGGCCCTTCGTAAAGGACACGATAATGTCCGCGCGCATATTCTGGCCTCGTTGCCACCGAAAAAAGCGATGATGATCGAAAAAGATTTGAAATATATTGAAGCTAAGCCAACCGACAAACAATTAGCAGAAGCTAAACGCGCCATCGTAAAGGAAACAAGTGCTTTACTCAGTGCGCGTGGCATGGAACTCGAAACCTTGATTCCAATTGAAACTAAAATTCGTGATGTCAGTCAGGGAGCCGCGTAAAAGTGAAATTATACCACTGGCTTTTAGTCCTCATTACTGCGTTGAACTTGGTGGCATGCTCGGATTCGGGTGTGCAAGGCACCAGTCTGTACAGTGCATTCAAAGGTTTGTCGAAAGCAACACCAATCAGTCCGACCGCCGTTCGTTTGAATTGGGGGTTAGATTCTAAGTACGCCGAATACAGAATTTATGAAAACGATGGTGCTAGCCCGATCAAAACCGAAACATTTTCGACTGTCATCGTCGCGGATTTACAACCAGGATCGACGTACTCTTTCATGGTCTCTGGTTACTCGTCGACAAACGGTGAAACATTCTTGGGAGAACGGCAAAGTGTTAAAACATTTGATCGTTTTGCGGGTATCGAGGCTGCTGGTGTCGTTGTCAAATCTTCTTCTGAGGTGAAGTTGTCATGGAAAACAAATTCAGAGACAACGAAATATAAAATCTATTACAAAGTCAAAGCTGACAATTGGAGTTTTACCGCACCCAACGCCATGGTCGAAGGGGCAAACGAATATACAGTTTCGGGATTGACCTCGGGAGCATCCTATTGTTTTTATATCGTGGCCAGTTATCAAGACGAAACATCTGAGCCGGCCGTCACCGATATCGCAGCTGTGAATGCTGGCGCGCCTTGTATACAGTTAACGACGCAACTGGTGGGACTGCCATCGGTTAATATTAATAATGTTGTACCTGGAACGTTTCCTTGGTTTTGGGCATCTAACGGTGATCCCAGTTATAAAACAGAAATTTATGAAGGCGATACAAACATTCGAGTCGCCACTCGAACGGGAAATGGAACATTCCGCGCATTCGTCAATACCTCGCAAGGATCGAAGCGTTATTATGCCTTGGTATCTGACGCTAGCCAAAACGTAGCGCGAGTAGAAGTGGGTTCGATCGGCACCGTTGTTACCGATCGTGTTTCCGTACGAAGTTTAAACGCCACAGGGAATTTAGGCCCGATTTATCCGCCCGTATTGGCTGGGGGACGAGGACAGCAAAATCTTGGCAATAGCATTGTTTCTGGGGATTTCAATTGTGATGGATTAACTGATATTGCCGTGGCTTCTTATAACTCGGTGCCGTTTGTTACAGATCGTCACTATACCCAAATAGGTTCCGTATCTGTCTACTATACTTGGCAACCACCGGCCTACTTGGATCCAGAAACAAACTTAACCGTGACACCACCTTTAGAATTAAAAACGGACGTGGCTCCGGCCGCGTCGGCTGTGTTTCCAAATGCACAGTTGATCACCTATCCTGTGACTGTCTCGGCGGCACAAATAGGAAAACGTCTCAGCGTAGGAAATTTTAATGGTGATTGTTATAACCGTAACGTCCAGGATCTAGCGCATCCCGAAATTTTACGCGGGCGATGTGATGCGGTTTACATGAGTCTTTATAATCCTTCGGCTTCTAAGTATGAAAAAGTTAAAACGTGTGATGATTTGGTCATTGCCACCAGCGCCGGGTATTTTTACACCGTATTTGGTGATCCTGTCGATGGTCTGGTGACGGGTTCAATGTCAAACACCGCCGGTGAGGATGAACTCACATGTGATGCGTCCTCGTCTACGTGCCGTGCGGCCCGCTATACGACTCCGGCAACGTATGCAAACGCGTCGTTTGGTAACGGACTGACAACGGGTGATTACAATAATGATGGCTATTCCGATATCGCCGTTTCGGCGGTTTCAGGGACACGCACAGATGTCTTAGTTTATCGCGGTTCACCCCAAGGAATTATTCCTCATGGGAATTCTAAATCGCATGCTTACATCAACCCCTTAGTGGGTGTGGCTACTAATTATGTCAGTTATATTCCTTTGGCTAATAAATCAAATACAGAAGTTGTTCAAGCTGACCGATTTGGAGTGACGCTGGGTACGGCTTATAATTCTCGCTATTGTGTCAATAACTCCCCGGCCGGCTATGTGTTTCGCACCAGTGGTATCCCACCAAAAAATGGTTATCATGTAAGTAAGTGTGATGACCTTGTCATTGGTTCGCCAGGTCGAAGTACGAGTCGTGGTTCGATCTATACATGCAAAGCCACCATTCATTTTGGCAGTGCGGATCCTCAACGTATTTCTCAGTGGACGTGTTTGGAACACTATCCTAGTGATTTGGTCGGAACGGATGCTCAGTATGGTCTGTCGATCATGGGTGTGAAAAATCAAAATGGTTATCCCATGGCAACAAATATTCGTGCCAGCATTGCGGCGAATGCGCTTCCCGATGTTACCGGCGCGCTATTCGTGGGTGCTCCGTACGCGACATTTAATGGGTATGAAGAAGCCGGAAAAGTGTATGGTTACTATGTCACGCCAACCAGTGCGAATTACTCCAGCGGCGGGATTCAAGGCATCTTGGGCTCAGGATCTCATGCGGCGACGGCCGTTAACACAATCCCCTGTGATGCCACTAACACCAATGTTATTAATGGATCATTACGTCAGTGCGAACACCAAATTATATCGGCGTCACCGGTCAACGCCTGGGCACGCTTTGGCTATTCTTTGGGAACCATTCCAGATCGTATTGGAGGCGTGGATCCTTGGATGCCCATGTTAGCCGTATCAGCTCCTTACCGTACAACAACCGATTCCAGTGGAAATTCTATTGCCAGCACGGGCAGTGTATTTTTATTTCGTGGTGATATCTCGACATTCATGAACCAAATTGATGGCATCGAAGAAATCACCGTTCCTAAGTACAATGCCGATGTGCCACCACCGGGAAATCCCGTGACAGGCAAAACATGGTATTCGGGTGGCGTCAGTCCTTATGGACCAAATATCATTTATCCCACAGGGTTAACGGCCTATTCTTATTTTGGAATGGGCGGAATTGTTGGTGGCAGTTTCAATGGTGATACGTACGCCGATGTGATTTCAACGGCCATGGAACAAAACTCTCCCAGTTCTGCCAATGGGGGAATGTATGGATTTTTCTCGTCTCAAGGGACGTTTAATCCTTCGGTCAGCAAAGCAGATATAAAAATTACGGAGAATCACAGTCTTGAAGGTAACTATCGTTTCGAGGAAGCTCAGGTTGTTGGTGATTTAAATGGCGATGGTTATGACGATGTCGTCAGTCACTTGAATAATAACGGGCGCTGGGTTTTAGTCGTGTACTATGGATCGTCGATGGGGTTAGTGAAAACGCCAGCTCCCAGCTATACAGCTGTGGGACTGCAGCCAAAACTGGTGCGTTCGGTGACAGACTCTATGCTGGGTGCCAAATTTTACCGTATTGGTGACAATAATGCCGATGGCTTTGATGACTTATTAGTACTAGGCAGTGGTGCAAGCTATATATACTTTGGTTCGTCGTCTGGTCTTGTCACATTGGCGGAACCTGATATCTCGCCTATTGGAAAAAATCCTTTAAAATTCGCGCTGTCTGGCTCGGGCGTGTTGCAGTTCAATGCGACTTCGAATAATGTCGATTCCTATCCGACATCGCTAGATAGCATTGGTGTGAATAGTTATATTCAAGGCGTTGCATATGGTCGATACAATGATGACGAGTACAGTGATTTTGCTATTCGCATTGGCTCGAGTTCGTTAAATGTTCACACCTCGGTACAAAACAGTAATTTAACATATACAGCTTATGGACGTGTGTTCATTGTGTACGGCGGTGCCAGTGGCCCTAATACGAATCGGGTTACGGGTCGAATTACGATGAACAATCCAGACGAAGTCGTTGTGGATAATCCATGCGATACGGCAACTAAATTGTGTAAAGTGCAAATGCTGGCGTCGTTTGACAATACGGTGGGAGGAGCATTTGGCTTTGGCTTGGCAACTCGAAAAGGCAGTAACTCGGCAACCAGTGATCAATTTGATGGTTTAGTCATTACGAATCCAACCATCAATTCCAATGATGGGCGTGCCTATGTCTATAAAGGATCGATTCGTGGTCTTGAGGCCATTCCGATACAAACCTTGGTTTCACGAAATACTGGCAGCTATTTTGGTTATTCCGTTGTCGAGGCTGGCGACATCAATAGAGATGGCTACGCCGACCTTGTGATTGGTAAAGGATCCACGGATATATCGTCAGGGATCACTGTTTTCTATGGCGCCAAAGTGGGTGGACAAAATGCCTACTATGGAGCGGGATCTTTGGCGTCCACAAATTTTTGGGCGGCACCAGCGATTGACGATAATGCTCGTCATACGTTGGTAACAAATCCTCGTCCGCAAGTGATCGTACCCAATCTTGTGGTCAGTGGTGATGAATTCGGACGGGGAATCGCAGCGGTTGGTGACTTCAATTTAGATGGTTATGCCGATGTGGCGATGAACGTGTCTAATGGGGACTTCACGCTTTCTGGAACTTTGCAAGAAACGGGATATGTTCTTGTTTATTTTGGAAGTGAAACAGGTTTGCAAAGTATGGATACTGCGACCAATATTCCGCTATCGCCGACGCCCTACCCACGGTGTTATGGTGGTACGACCTCATTGTGTGAACCTTTTCAAGTTTTCTTACCGAATGCGATCGATTTTGAATACACGCTGATTGGTCCGCATTCAGTCGGAGATATCAACGGTGATGGATTAAATGACTTACTCGTTGGTGGTTATGGACGTAATCATCCAAGTGGCAAAGCGATTTCATCAGGGGTGCTGTATGTGCTTTACTAGATGGAAATCGATTTCAAAAATTCTGGCACTTTTGTTTTTTACGGCTCTGGCCGGTTGTACCGGTGGTGGTGTGCAGTCGGGTTCGGTTATTCAGACCTTTATCGGAGTGGATGAAATTATAGTGTTGTCGCCAACCACAGTGAAATTGACATGGAGTAAGTTGGCGAATGTTAAAGAGTACAAAATTTATAATAGTTCCAGTTCACAACCGATTGCCACCACGACTTTAGATTTTTATTTGATCAAGGATTTAACGCCGAACTCGGTTTATACATTTAAAGTGGTGGGCACCAGTGATTCAGCTCAGTATGGTTTTGACCGTGAGTTGTCGGTGACGATGTGGCCACGATTTAAAGGTATCACGACGGCTACGCTTTTAAATAGCACCTCTGCCGAACTGACGTGGGACTATCCATATAAACCACAAAAGTACCAAGTGTTTTACCTTAAAGATCAAACACCGACGGCGTCTAATACGGACAATTGGAAACGGGCCAATATGGAAACGGCCGACAATAAAATCGTGATTCCAAATCTGGCGGGTTCCAGTACATACTCGTTTATTGTTCATGCCCTTTATCAAGAAAAAGAATCAGAGATCACGTCTCAGGTATTGAGTGTCAGTACGCCGGCGGGATTTACTCAGCCAACGTACTCGTTGTCGCCAATCTCTATTGGGAACTTGCCGTCTATTTCTGTAACTCCTGTTCCCGACGCTAAACATGCGATTAATTTTTTCAAGACAACAGTTTTGTGGAAGGGAAATCCAATCTCGGATCCATTGATGGGACAGGGAAGTATCGTACTTTCTTCGGGTGCAAACTTGCCCCTAGGGAAAATCACTGATTTAAGTTTGAAAGTTGAATATCAAGATGGAAATTTAACAGAGTCCATGAATGTACCCGGCCTGTCGACGTTCATTAAAGGAATTCCTTTGCATATCGAAAAACCCTCGGTTCCGTCCTTAGGCAGTGGGACATCATATATGGGTAAGGCTGTTGCGGCGGGTGACTTTAACTGCGATGGTATTGATGATTTAGCTATTGGTATCCCAGATATCAGTTTGGCGCAGTTAGGCGTCAAAGTCTTGTCGGCCGGTGCGGTGTTTGTTTACTATTCAAAATTTAATGCGGGTACAAATTCCTATTTCTTAAATACGACAGGCACGCCGTCGCTGACCCCAAATAAGCCGGGTGAAGATCCACAAATCATTACCTTTGATGATTTAGCTTTACGTGAACGCTTTGGGTTTTCACTTTCGACGGGAAATTTGAACGGTGACCAAAATGGTTTGAACTCGTGCATGGATTTAATCGTAGGTGCGCCTTGGGCACGCAACACGATTGCGGGGCGTACGAACCAGCATGGCGCTGCGTATATGTTTTTCGGAAGTACGAAAGGCTTATCAGCACCGTCTCATGTCGCGGACATGCCGTCGAACACGTCAACGTGCAATGGGGACTTGCAAGCGTCTATTTGTACACCAGTTAAATTATTCGAAGATCCCTCTACGGTGCCTTCGGCGCTGACCACGGGACAGTTAACCTACACTTATGCGGGTAACTCAAACAATTATCAAACAGGATACTCTGTTGCATTCGTTGGAGATTTCAACGCTGATGGGTTTGATGACGTGGCCATTGGGCAGCCTCAAACTCCTTTCGATGGTGTTATTCCCGGCTATAATACGTATAGCGGGCTTATCGAGCGCGTGGGTTCTGTCCTTATATTTTTCGGTTCTCGTTATGGGTTAGGGTACGAGTATCCGGCCGCCGGTGGTACGCCCAGTGCCGGAGACTTAAAAGTCCGTTATTTAAAAATTTTCCCGCCGGTGCCGATCACTGGTTCGCGGTTTGGAGAGGCCATCGCTGGTGGTGCGGACATTGATGGAAAAAATAAAATTCGTTTAGCTGATGGACGCTTGGCGGGTGGTGGCGATATGGTCGTCGGTGCGCCGGGTTTCTCGTATGTCGACTACACAACCTCAAGTCCTTTAAGAACAAAGATTGATACGACGCCCGATGCCGCATCGATCATTCGTCTGCCGTCTAGTCTTGGCTGGTGGCAACCGTCGGTTTCACAAACCTTATCATCGTCGACACACTATTATGGTTTTCCTCAAGGTGGAACGGCGGTTGGAGCCGCATTTGTTTATTTTGGTCGAGGCAGTCCTACGGCGCCATCCATGGCTAATATCGAAGTGCCCTCGCGCGCATCGTTTTGGGCTTGTGGACGTCGAGGTTTAAGTTTTACCGAACATTACTCGTGTCTAGTGGATAATACCAACGTGCGCATGTTAACACCACGTGATCCTAATTCGCGTGCGTTTGGTTCGGCGGTCGCGGTCCTTGGTGATAAATCTCGTTTTAAGGTGTTGTCAAATAACTCTGTTTTATTGACGGACACGGATCCTAATCCGGCAGTGCCTCGTCAATATTTTTCAGATACGAATCGCGATGGTTACGCCGATATTGTGGTGACAGCACCAGAGTCTAACGTCGGTTCAAAAGTACGTGTTGGTGTCTTGACGACATTTTATGGTAATCCCGATCGTTTATTTAATGTGGCGGACTTGTATAATCTTTATTCCAACAACACGCCGACCAGTGATTATAGAATTAATGATCCTACGTGTGCGTCGTATGGGACAATTTCGGCGCTTACAAAACAAAACTGTGCGCCCGTGGTGATCCGATCAACCTCACTGGCCGATAATTCCATGATTGGTGCCAACCAAAAACAAATTGCGGTTGGCGATGTCACGGGTGATGGGATCAAAGATTTAGCTATTGGAGACTCTGGAGATTTCGTCAACGCGGCGGGATCGGGTGCGGCCCTTGTTTTTACAAGCGCACAAGGCCTAGGCTTGACGGCCACATATAAGAAAATTTATTCTTTCTCGGCCGATGCGGGAGACGCACTAGGTTCGTCGGTTACGCTCGGAAATTTCAATGGTGATTTTAACTCTGTGCCGCCTCCAGATGGTGCAACGACGGCGAACACGACATTCCCCTACTTTGACGTGTTTTCAGGAGCACCCAATGATGAAGTCAGCCATTTTGGCGGTGGTGCGGTCTATGGTTTCTTAAGTTCGAATACGTCGCTTCCTTCGATTGTCAGTACGCACAGTATTTTGATTACTGAAAACATCGCTTCTTTCCAAGACTATGGTTTGGGCGAATCCCGTCTGGTCGGTGACGTCAATGGCGATGGTTACGATGATGCGGTTTCCAAGATGGTTGGGGTGACGGCGACAGGGCAAGTCAGTTATGACGCCGTTATTTATTACGGTTCATCTATTGGCTTAGTGACGACAGAGTTCTGTATCCAAAATGCGAGTCGAGTATTTCGGTCTTCAAGTACATCGACCAGTGCCTGTTACCCACAGGTAACACCTTCGCCAGGGCTTACCAATTCAGATATTCAGTTGCCTCAAAAAATATCTCGCCCTTCGAACTTGGATCCGCTTTGGGCCTATATGGCGGTCTCCGCGGGTGACGTCAACAACGACGGCTTTGATGATGTATTGTTTATTCCGAGCCAAAGTGCGACGAATAGGTCGTCGACGTTGTACTTCGGAGCGCGTGGTGGCTTGCAAAATGTGGTTGACCCTTCATGGGAGCCGGCGGCCGGTGATCCACAAATTGTTTCGCAGGTTTTTACCGTGAATCAAGGTTCTGAAACTGACGAATTCAATATGCAAAGTAGTAATTTGCGTGTTCCATACGTTGCAGATGATTTCAATAAAGACGGTTATTCAGATCTCGCAGTGGGGATGCCGTTCGAGACCTCACCCGTGATGAACAAATCCAGTTCATTGCAACCGCAACCGGGATACCCAAACACAGTGGCTAACGGCAATGGCTGGGTGTGTGGTACCGATGTTCTGCCTGAATGTACGGGTGGGCAGGGAATTCAATATCACGGTACGATTCGTATTATTTATGGATCAAGTCGTGGCTATCAGACTCCACGCAATAACAATTATTCAGGGGACATCACGACCGGAAATACGGCGGCGATGGTCAACATGCTCGATACGGAAACGGGTGGAACGAAGCCATGTCAAAATAGTTCGTCTCCAGATCCTGTGTGTAAAGCGGCTTATATGCACAATCCTGTGTTTGAGAATATTAACTATGGTTATTCGCAACTTTCGCATAAATTTGGCTTCAGTGTTGCGACGGCCGATATGAATAAAGACGGCTATCCAGATTTGTTGGTCAGCGCTCCGGGTTTCGAGGATGTCAGCTGTTGGCATGGCGGTAGTCCAAACCGTGACTATGGGCGTGTGTACATATTTTACGGCAGTGCCAACGGTTTATTGGCGGGAAATCAATTTGAATATTATAATCGTGCTTACAATGTCAGTTGCCCGGTGCCAGCGGAATCAGATCCTGCTTCGGGTTTAATGGTCAGTTCTACGAAGGTTCGAGCCATTATTCCTTCGCTGGTGACTTATGGGGTCGGTGGCAACGTCACCGGTCGCCAATTTGGTATAACTCTTTCTTCTGCGGGTGATTTAAATGGAGATACTTATCCAGATCTTGCGATCGGCGCGCCCACAGAGTCTTTGTCGGGATTGGATAATGTTGGACTGAGCTATATTTACTATGGTCCGTTGTGTGCTGCTGACAATGAATCCAACGTAACCAGCGCATTTCAACGACGCGACGGGAGTGCGGACAACATTAATCGACAGATGTATTACTTAGGGCAAGCGCCTGCGGGAACGCCGACAGCAGATATTTTCAATGGGGCTTTGTCACCAACGTATACGGCCGCGTGCTTTCGTGGTTCTGGTTCGATGATGAAACCGATGCCACAAAAGTTTTACGTATTTGGTGCTGATGCGAATCAAAGTTGGGGTACAACATTGATTGGAAATAAAATTTCTAAAGGCGACTTTAATCTGGATGGTTATGACGATTTGATTGTCGGAAGTGCTATAATGGGTGATGTGTCGCGTGAGTTAACTCGGGTGGGTGCAGGTATCGTGTATTTTGGAAGTTCGCGAGGTCTTTATACGGCCGAATACCCTAACACGATGGTGTCGGTCAATGCCAACATGCAAGCGCGGCCATTTACTATTTTGCCTACGCAGTTTCCTAACGAGTCACTATTTTTCTATGGTAATAGTTCGGTCGGAGACGTCAATGGGGATGGCACAATGGATGTGATGGCGACATCGAAGTATTATAACGGTACAAGTGATTTCAGGGGTATTAATTTAGGTTCGTTTTTCTTATTTTATTAGAACGTGGAATGTAATATGAAAAAAACCATTTTTGTATTTTTGTGTGTTATATTTTTAATAGGTTGTACGGCACAAGAGAAGTCGTCTCCGATCATTATTCCGCCCGGGTCAGAGGTCCAATACTCAAATGCCGAGTTTGTTCAACTGGCCAAAGAATTCTATTCCGTAGAACTTAAAATGTACGATCGTCAGAGCAAAAAGTTTATTGCGATCGAAGATCTAACGCCCAAAGATAGAAAAACAGATCTTAAAAATATTTCTTATATCATTCCTAAAGACAAAGATTCGCAGGGATTTTATATTCTTGATGTGCAGATGTCTCGATTAGGTATGGGATTTCAGGCGATCGTTTTACCAGGTGTTGTGACAACGCCAGACATAGCCACCACGATGGCCTATGAACTGTTGATGAATTATCCCAAAAAAGAGATCTTTGAAAACAGTATCGAGTTTGTCACCGCCATCGAAAATTTTATTCGTAAAGACCTAGCGGACGTAAATGCCCGTGTGCAATTTCCCGAGGATTTAGGTCTAAATGGCAAGTATCGATTTTATAAAAATGGTGTTTCCAGTCGAATTGATTTTTTAAAGTTAGTTAAGTCAGGAAATATTGAATTTAATTATAACAATCAAGGAAATATTCTTGGAGAACCCTATCCATTTGGTAAAAAAAATTCGATGCCGGGACTCGATACGTCGAATTCGACGCCGCTCAGTCGCGAGGTTCGCGGTGCTGAAAAATCCGAGATAAAAATTCGTGGATTTGCCATGGACCCCGACAATGATTTTATTTTGTATCAATGGTATAAAGAAGGAACCTACTATAACAACAAACCAAAAGAATTTTTTTGGACGCCCGATTTTTCAGATAGTAAAGTGGATCCCTATAAGGTTAAACTAGAGATCAGCGACGGGGGGCCCGTTCAAAGCTATGAATGGAATCTGATCGTCGACAATTTGAATCGTAAGCCCTATGTAACCAAAAACTGCGTGAACACGGTCAAGGAATGGGAAACGTACACGTGTAAAATCTCGGCGCAGGATTTTGATGGCGAAGCCATTTCATTCACTGTGTCTGATAGTGCGGTGAATGCACGCATCAAAGTCAATGGCCAAGCCACGGATGATACAACCAGAAAAATCACGGTCAGTAACGTGAATGAAATCACGATTGAATTCACCCCGAATAACGAAGATGCCCTTCGTCGGGCGGGTTATATCGAAGTCAATGTGGCCGATGTGTCGGGTGGGACGGAAGTTGTTCCACTGAATATCTTCATCGAGGATATCAATACGGCGCCAGATATTGTCGGTTCGTACTCGGTCCTTAGTGTGGGTGGAGGACAGCATGAGTGGGACTATTGTGAAAAGAAAGATCCCGATGGTAAAGCTCCATTCTTTTTTAAAATCGAAGTGCGTGATCCTGACAATCAGCCGTCGGCCTTTCCACGAAGTCAACATCCAGACAAAGTTCAAGTGAATGTGGCGGGGACGCTGTCCGACAAAGTTAGTCGTATCGATGATCCAACAGATGCCGACAACTATGCACCCGGAGCATGCCCGGCATCGACTGCGGAAGCCATGTTTTTCTGCTATGTTTGGAAACCGACTCAAACTGAAAAGTCAGGAACATTGACTTTTACGATGAAAGATAATCATGGCGGAATTTCACCGCTTAAAATCGTGAACATCGTCGCCGAAGATAGAAATCAAAAACCGTGTCTGGGTGTAGTGGCGAAAACTGCGGTTATTGACGAACTAGGTCCAACCGTCAGTTATAAAATCAGTGCTAATGATTCGGATGGGGATTTGCCCTATATGACGATTGAAAATTTAAGCCCAACGGTCATGCCGTTTTTGAAAGATTGCAGTTCGGCCGTACAGCCTCTTATATTGAAAGAGAACTTTAACGATACTTTTTTTGCGGGTAAAGTATACCGTATAGCCGAAGGGGCTGGTGGTGGCGCTTCATCCTGCACGCAAGCCAATTATAACAGCACGTACTCTGGAGTCGTGACATTTTCTAGAACAGTGCCGTTCGGAACCGATGTGGTGATCCCGTTGGGATATCCGTTGCAGACAGCCTATCCGGCCAGTGGGTATCGTATTAAGTATACAGTTGCAAAAGAAGTAACCATGGGACCGAATGATAAAAGTGTCACGGTGCCTGTTACGGCGACTGATCGTGCGGCCACTTCGGGGATGTTAAACAAAATCAAAACAAATGTTCCGACGGGATTCATACCACCCGCTGATCTTACGGTTAGTCATACGGCCACGATCACCAACAAAGGCACGGCCACGCTGACTCGTACCAATACAGCCTCGGTGTTAAACCTGCCGACGGGAATGATGGTCACTTCGGACGAGCTGGTGTCTAGTTCTCAGAGTTCCTTGGTGTATGTTACAACGAAACGATACAAGATGGCTGCGGGCGTGGCCAGTCTTCCGATTACGTTGGTGCAAAAGAAGTTACGTTTAAATCCAGGAGCTTTAACCGTTATGACGGGAGCGGCCTTGGCTGATGCCGGTATCACGGCTTCAAATTTAGGAATTATTTCGGGTGAAGTGGGTTATACTCTGGCTCAAGAAAATAAAACAGGAGTCGATTTGAATGTTGATAACTTCTGTTGGAATATTTGGGCAGAAGATGGGTATAAAGTTCCAGCAAATTCGACGTTGCAATTTGTTGGTATGGCTCCGGCCACGGGTCTGACACTCAGTAACTCGCTGATTGTGGATTTATTGGGGATTGTGACGGTGACTCGCACAAATACATCTGCGCCTTTGACAATTGCCGCGGGAACGGTCTTTAAAACGGCCAATGGATCACAATACCGCTCGAATGCTAACGTCACACTGGGGTCGGGCCAGGCGACGGCAAATTTGAATGTCCGACGAATTAATCATCTTAGCCCACTTCCCGTAACCAGTACCAGTGCCGTTGATCCAGGGGCGTTGAACCAATTCGTAGCCGCACCACCACAGGCGGGAATGACGGTTGTAAACCCGACGAATCTTTTTGATTTTGGAGATGTTATATTTACGCGAACCGATGTGACATCGGCGTTAACGATTCCGGCTAATACAGCTCTGAAAACAGCGACGAATTTTGAATTTAAAACAACAGCGGCCGTAACGATGGACATCGGTCAGTCCAAGGCTGAAGCGCCCGTGCAAAATGTATCGCCGACTTCGATTGTTTACAATACCGGAGCGAATCGTCTATGTCTGGGCTTTAGTGATTTGAACTATATCCCAAAATTTATTTCATCACTATCGGCCGTAACGACAGAGGGTACCAATACGATTGATTTTCCCATCGAAGTGAACGACAATATTTCAGACCCCGATTTTCCAAATGACCCTTCCGACCGTCACTGGTTCACGATCACCAACCTAGGGGCTGCGCCCACAGGCACGATCCTGTTTTGCCGTGACCCCGGAGACAATCCCGCAAATGTAAATTCACCAGCCTGTGTACCGTGCTCGTCACCGGTCGCGGCAGATTATTGGGAATCGGCTCGTTGTTATATGCGGTTTGCCCCGAATATCGCTCATACGGTGACTTCTGATATTACGAAGACGTTTAGTTTTGTTATATCAGCGAATGATAATGGTATGACTGTTCCGTCTGGCACTAACGTCGCGACGCAAACGCTGTCGGTCACCGTCGCTGAATTGAATGATCCACCGGTGCCCACCGATTTGGCGTGGAATCCTTTAGCAGGGAATACTCATTTAGCGCCACTGAACCTGGGTGGGTTTACCGAGGGAACTTTAAATGAATACTTCATATATGCTTCGGACCCCGATCGTTTGGCGAACAATAAAAAAATTGCGTTCAGTCTTGAGGCTCAAGTTTATGACATTTCGACCAGTACATGGGTCAATCGACCTTCCGGTATGAGTGTAGGGGTCGATACTCCTAATGATGACCCATTTGGTACGACATGGGGCTCGCGGTATCGCGGCAAAATATTTTGGACTCCCACTGATGCGGAAGCGAAAAAATTCGCGTCGCCATTAGGATTTGTGGTGAAGGTCAAGGTTTCGGACGCCAGCGGGACGGGTGTATATAATTTTGCGTATTACAAAGTTTCGGTTGTGAATATTAATCAGTTGCCATTTTTAAATGCGGCGGTGACCTTGAGTGCGGTGGCGGATACGTACTTTACGAGCTCGACTATTGTCATCAGCGATAAAGATTTCTCCAGTGTTGGGGCCCCGGTTAATTTTCAAACCAGTTTAAGCCTTTGCAGTCCTAATTCAACGATCAATTGTGCAGCTCCGTTAACGGGTTGGCCCGATGAAGTTTTAACTTATGATCCATTATATATGGGAAATTCAGCGGTTGCTTCATGTCGCACAGGCAGTAATTTAAAGACTCAGTTCGCGTTGCCTTATTTGACCCGCAGTGCCTCTGGCACGGTGGCAGCAGATCGAATTTCATATACCTATAGATTCGATTGGTGCCCTCAAAAGAGTCATATAGGAAATCATACGATATTTGTTAATATGAGTGATAATGGTGACAAAGACCGAAATAATTTGGCGTTGCCTTCACAAGAGGTCATGGCTCCGATTACCTTAAAAGTCGTGGCACCCGTATACTTTATCAGTCCCGGAAAAAATTCGGCGGGCACGGTTGTTCATTACATGAAACGGGCATTTGCGGGGCGGCCTTACACATATAAAACAATAATTAAAAACTCGAAGGGTAATGCTGTTACGTATACATTGCTGACTGCACCCACGGGAATGACCGTCAATACATCGGGCGTGATTTCTTGGACACCGACCAATGATCAAATTACTTCGGTGGATCCGTCTACGTGGCCAACGGTTCAAGTGCGTGTGCGAGACAATGCAACGGGCGAAATAGATACGGCCAGCTTTCGGGTTGAAGTCAAAAACATGTTATCACCAGTGCAGGCATCGCCGGTGATCGTGGATCAAAACCCGTTGACATCAGCAACGAGTGTCAAAGAACGCGTGCGAAAAAACTTTTCGGTCGTTGCGAGTGATGCGAACAGTGATCCACTTTTTTATCGTTGGTATTTGGATGATGTATTGGTTTACGATGCATCCTCGACGTATGAATACTTTCCGGGAGTTTTGGATGGTTATACGGACCCTGATGGTGTGAACTCGTTAAAGCCAGGGCAACATAAAATTTTGGTAGAAGTGACGGATGCATACAATACGGCATCATTCAGTTGGCTAGTTCAAGTTAAAAACACAGTACCCTCACCGGTATTAGCATTTAATTTATTGACCTATACCACAGGAATCACGAACTTGGCGTGGGGGCCAGAGGCGAAAGTGGCTTTGACGTCGGGGGCGAATACCGTGAACTCGTTGGTTTTCTCGGGTAACTATAAGCGCAGTAACCAGGTTAAAAATTTCGTTTATAATTTAATTTTCCAAAACGGCAGTTTTGCGGCTTCGGCGTCCACCGTGAAAAGTATGGAAGTCTTGCAGTGGGCGGCGGGAACAACCACCGAGCGAATTTCCTGGGAACCTGTTTCTGGTACTAATTTCAATATTTTGCTGACGTCTCAAATAAATCGGGAAGGCCCATTTAGTTCGTTGGTGAATGCGGCTCGGTTACCAAGCAGCTTAGGAATGACGGCTGTGAACGCAGCAAATTTGTGTAACGGTACGTGCCCCTTTACTTTGTATGGTGGTGCGGACTCGTTTGGGTTTCGTCCTAGCACGACGTGGACGTCAGGATCGACATATGTATTTACGGCATCCAATGCTGCAGATCAGATTCTTTGGGATCGTGATGGTGGTACGTCGACAGTGTTTCAGACGTTGACGGGAAACTTTAGGGTGGTTTCTATGGCTACAAATCCAAATACAAAGCGATTGTACGCGGCAGTGCGGGATGTGGGCAGTCAAGTCAACCGTTTGATGGTGTTTGATATTTATCCTGTGACTTCAGGAAATCCACCGACATTGCTCGCGACTTTGAATGTGTTCGATGGTGTGATGGCGGATAATCGCATTTTGGATGTGGTTGTTGTACCCAATCTGAATAAAATTTTTGCATTGTTGCCAGGAACGGGTGGAATGGCGGTCTTAACAGATAATGGTATGTCGACGCCGGTTAACGGTGACATCCAGTTTGTGGGGGTAACGGAAATTGGTTCATCGTATTCTGATGTTGTGGGTAGCGGACGAAAACTGGTTTACAACCCCACCGTCGAGCTTCTGTACGGCATTAGTAAAGATTCCAATCAGTTGTTTTCCTTGGACCCAGCCACGATGGAACTTAAGGTTTATGCCAGCAGTATCTCGGGTGGTTTTGATACGTTGGTGACCTATCCGAACGATAGTTTAACATTGGCCATCAGCAAGACTTTGGGCCAAGTTTTTATCGTAAAATAGTGGTCACGTGAGTAACGATTCCAGTTAAAGTAATCTTAAAGCAAAAATGCGATTTATATATATACTGTTTTTGCTTTTTCAAATGGCCCGGGCTCAGGTTGGAAACGAACTTAAGTCAAAAAGTATTCCTGTGTTGGCGGAAAAAAAGGGAATAATCGAAATTCGTGAAACCGATTTTGCTCCTGGCCAACGGATGATCTTTATTCGTGTGATTCCCGATTACGATGAATTCGAGATCATTGCCGAGGGGTCCGTCACGGGAACCAAAAACAAGCGAACTTTTATTAAATTAAAGATGGATAAGCTTAAAAAGATTCCGACCAAGGAAGATTTTGCGGTGATGTTAGGTGAGCCGAAAAAATTCACCGATCCTAAAGTGGAAAAAAATAATACGATCATATCGCTCGAGCAAGAAGAGGTAAAAGAGTACGAGCCTGGCTATGTGGCCTTTTATATTTTGAATGTGAATGGTCAATTAAAATCAACATCATCGAATGTGGCGAACTCGCTTAAGCAAGTGGACGCCCTCAAGACCGGTGGTTTTGGCTTAGAATGGTATTTTGAATTCCTATCTAGCTATGGGTTTTCCTACGAATCGGCCAGTGGACGCGTGCCGGTGTATTCGTATTTTAAAGTGGAAGAGCTGACGACCTATGAATTTTCTGATTTTAAAATTTTATTCCGCAGTTCGTTGATGAAGGCCCCAGGCTGGCGTTGGAAGATACATCTAAGCAATTGGACGTCAAAATTTAAAACTACGAACGCGGACGCTTATGTGCTTTCGACTCAAATTGTAAGTAACGGTCTGGGGCTTATGGTGGCGTATGATTTCAAAGCGCCATTGTTCGAGTCTCCCAAAATTTGGGGAAACCCATACTCGTTGTATGCGGGGTTCACATTTTATCCTGATGTAAATGTAAAGGACGGTGCCGTCAGTCGAGGCGAAACCAGTGCTGGTTCTGTGATGACCTCGCTGGTCGCGGGTTACACCCACAATTTAAATTTAAAATTTATACCGTATGTGAATCGCTGGTTTGTAGATTTTCGTTATAGTCAGATATCTCAATCGTTGAAAATGGCGGGTGGGACAACCAGTGAAGCCGGTGGGTTTTATACGGTGCCGATCGGTGGTGGCTATACGGAAAAACAAACTTTGTTCATGATAACTCTGGGTGTGCGGTTCCCAGACGTTCTGGGTGCGAATTTAAAATCTAGAAATTAGGTGGATGTAATGAAGGTTGTAGTTTTTCTTCTTAGTATTCAGATAGCCTGGTTATCTTATGCCGAGGTTACTGTTTTGGTTGATCCCTCGGAGGTCAACACTCCGAAAGACTCTTTTAGTAATACCCAGATTCAAGCCAAGGCTAAGAAAATGGAAGAAGCCGTGGTGACAAGTGGGCCCAAGGCCAAGGTGGAAGTGATCATCGACAGCAGCGGATCGATGGGGCAAATTTTGGCTAAAAATAAAACTAAAATGTACTACCTGAAAGAACTCATGAAGGATTTTTTTCGTGCTCGTTGGAAAGAGAAAAATTTAATGGGAATGCGAGTGTATGGTGGAAAGAAAAAAGGTAAGTGTGACGATATACGCTTGGCGGTTCCTTTTGGAAAAACCAATATCGAGCAAATGGAGCGTCAGGTAGCCGAGTTATCACCGATGGGTATGACGCCGTTGCATAAAAGTTTAACGATGGCGTTTGAGGATATCAAAGCCTATCAGGGGCCAAAACGGATCGTCGTGGTGACGGATGGGCAAGATACGTGTGGGGGAGATCCGTGTAAGACGGTCGAAGAATATAAAAAACAAAACTTGGATTTAAAATTTTATGTCATTGCCTTGGGCTTTAAGGGCGAGTCCGAGTCTCTCAAGAAAATCAGTTGTATCGGGGACACAAGCGTTGTCAATGATGGGGACAGTTTTAACAAAGCCTTGAATCAGATTGGTAAAAGTATAAATCAAAAAGATAATCTTCAGGTCATCAGTCCGAATCCCCAGGCCGTCGTGCATCTTTTCAACTACGAAGGTGATGTCCGTAAACTATTTCGTGTATTTTATGCCGATTCGTCGCAAGCGGTTCCTCCGGGCGACTACGAAGTTGTAGTGGATTTAAAACCGCCGTATCGATTTGGTCGTTTCACGATTCCACCTAATCGAAAAATTACATTGTCTGTAGTTGGCGATGGAAATGTACGCGTGAACTATTTTAACAAATTGGTGAATGTCGAGCTGCTGGATAAGAACAATAAAGCAGTCGCAAAGTTTCGCAGTGATGAATTGACATCAATCGCCACCGGAAAGTGGCGGTTGCGTGCGTTTAAAGATCCTTTTTACGAAATGATTTTTCCCGAATTTTTTGTTTATCCTGATGGTATGCACGAGTTTGATATTAATGGTGTCGGCGCCTTTAAAGTGAATGCTCCCGAGATGACAGGTGTCTATGTTTATGACCAGGAAAACAAAGAAATTGGGCAATATTTGACTGGATATACATCAGTGATCAAATCCGGTACGTACACGATTCATGTAAATGACAAGTGTACATTCCCTGCGACTCAGGTCTTTGATCGCAAAGAAATTATAGTTCTTCCGTGTCCACAGTGAAATAATTTTTTCTAGACTTAACAACTTTGTTTTCGTCCCGATACGGAAACATGGTTCATTTTTTAAGAATATGTTTTCTTGCAAGTTTTATACTGCTCACGGGGTGTGGTGGCAAGTATATGATCAAGTCATTCCCTGCGGATGCACGCTTGTATATAAAAGACATTCGTACGAATGAAAAGAAGCTTGTTGGTAATACGCCGACTCAAATTACGGAAGATCCAAAATTAGGTGAGGTTTTTTTCTTGGTTATGGAGAAAGAGAATTACAAGCCTAAGGAAATCATGGTGAAAATCAATCAAGGCGAAAGTTTAGCCGTCTCTGCACGATTAGATCCTTTACTGCCCGGAGACGGGGGCGACCAAAATCTAGCGCAGAAAAAAGATCCAGAAAAGCCTCAACCGGGTTCTCCTAAAAAAGAGGATGAGCCCAAGGACTGGCAAAAAGAATTTGAAGATATCAAGTTGCGCATTGCGCTTTTAGAGAACACTGCCGTATTTACGAAAGAGGCTTTATTTTCACCACGTCTGGCGGGTGGAATGCCATCAGCGGATCGTGATCGTAAAGAGACCACGATTTCACTTGTGTTCGAAGCCCAACGCGCTATTACGGCGGGAAAATACGATGAGGCGTTGAAGCATATAGATAAGTCGATTCAGCTTGATGAGTATTCAACAAATTCGTGGTTGTTGAAAGGTTCCGTAAAATATTTGCAGAAAGATTTCAATGGTGCCCGTATCGCTTGGGAGAGGACGCTGAAGCTGGATCCCTACAACAAGGCGGCGTTTAGATATCTGAATTCGGTTTACAAAATTTTAAAAGTAGAGCCATTGCAGGAAAGTGCAGCGGAATATCGAAGTCCGGCGACGACTTTAGAAATAAATCGACGTCAGTCAAGAATTCCAATTCCCGGTTCGGGAGCCGCCGCGCCTAGACGAGGGAATAAATAAAGGGGACAAATTATGAATTTTGCAGGATTACTTGGTGCTTTTGCTGCGGTTGCAATTACGGTTTTTGCTATTCTTGACTCTACAAAGAATCCAAAAATTTTCGCCGATCCTCATGGGATTATCATCGTTGTTGGTGGTACGATCACGGTGGCGTTGATTAGTTTTTCGTTCAAGAAACTTTCTGATGCATTTAAAATCGTGGTACGTAAAACTTTGGGTCGCGAGCGTGATAACTATATCGATACGATCAAACTTATTGTCAAATTGGCGGATGCTTACCGTGTAAATCCAAAAGGCTTAGAGGCTCAATTGCCAGCCAACGCGCACCCATTTCTGCGTGATGCGGTTCAAATGATTTCAAACTTCGGTTTTACGGCGGATGAAATGAGCGACGTGCTGACAAACTCGATGAAGGGCAAGTTAAAACGTGACGAAGAAGAATTGAAAGTATGGCATACCATTTCGCGATTTCCACCGGCATTCGGTCTGTTGGGCGCGACATTGGGAATGATCTCATTGCTTCAGACATTGGGCGAGCCCGGTGCGCAATCGCGAATTGGTCAGGCAATGGCCACGGCATTGATCGCGACATTTTACGGTCTGGTCGTAGCCAATCTTATATTACTTCCCATCAGTGAAAAACTTGGCGCGGTAGCCAGTTCTGACAAAGTCATGAGGAGCATCATCAAAGATGGTGTGATCATGATCGTCGAGAAAAAACATCCGACTTATATTGAGGAATTTCTAAAACAATTCTTATCTCCTACGCAAAGAGCACAGGCGGGAAGCGATTCTGGTGGCGGCAGTGCGGGGGGCAAAGTTGCAGCATAAAAAGTCCCGCGTCACAGAAGAGGAACATTCGCACCCGATGGTGCATGATGAGTCCAATTGGCTGGTATCCTATGCGGATATGATGACTCTTTTGTTTGGCTTTTTCGTATTGATGTACTCGTATTCCAAAATCGACGAGGAAAAATTTGAGGTCGTTAAAAAGGACCTCGTGAAATATTTTGGTGGAAAGCTAAAAGAAGCCAATGGGGCATGGACTTTAAAAAAGACCGTGGATGAGAAGTTAAATGCGATTCTTTTGAATGGCGGCCAGAAGGAACAATTGTTCAATATGGAAGTTCAAGATAATACCTTAAAAATTATCTTTCAAAGCAAAGTTCTTTTTGGGTCGGGTTCGGTTGAATTGACAGCAAGTTCGGCGAAGGTGATTGACGAGGTTGCGCGTGAACTTAGAAAATTTCCTTTAGAGTCTATTGAGGTCGAAGGGCATACGGATATCGATGCGGTTCAAAATCCCTATTTCCCATCTAATTGGGAACTCTCTGCGGCGCGATCGTCGCGGATAGTGCGTCGTTTGATTGAAAATCAATTGCCGGATAATATATTGATTGCAACGGGCTATGGTTCGTCTCGGCCGCAGGTGCCACATTTTGACGAAAATAAGCAAGTCATTCCTGAAAACAAAGAGAAAAACCGACGAGTCGAGTTGCACGTTAAATTAAAACCCGAGGCCACATATGATTCTAAAGATCTAGCCATGATGGGTTTTAAAGTTAAACAATCTCCCGCGGAACAAGCCGAGGTTGAAAAACGAGAAAAGGAAGCTTCGGATTTGAAAACGCGTTATGCTGAATCGCAAAAACGTTTAGATGAAGTGAATCAAAAACTGCGTGAGGCTCAAGAGCGCGAAAAATCTATCAAAGAGATGGAGCGTATGGCTAAGAAAGCCGAAGAGATTGAAGCTAAAATTAAGTCTATTCAAGAAAAAACGAAGGACACGGTTGAACGCACAAAGGATTTGAAAGATGAAGCCCGGGATCCAGCGCAAGCAAAATAGTAAATGGTTGATTGTTTTTCCTGTATTGATTGTGGGAATCATCGTTTATGCTTATTTTTCTAAATCCACACATGTTTCCGGTGGTGGGGAGCCTGGTTCTCAGCGTGGGGTGGCCAGTGCGGCGGGCTCGCACAAGGGTATTGTTCAGTATGATCAGAAACCAAAATTTGAAAGTCCGATCTATAAATCTTTGGACGCGAAAAACTGGGCCGAGTTTCGCAAATTATTTAAGGACGATAAGCTTCCTTTGGATACACGGTTAACTCAAATTATTTATTTCTTGGACAGTAAGGGGTTAGCGAAGCCTCAGGCGGCCGCGTTTTTGGCTGCGTTCGTTGAATGTATGACAACGGTAAAGATACATCGTGCTCGGGATCTGCAGCTGTTTTCACGAATTCTGGGAAAACTGTCGCTTGATAAAAAAGAACAGGCGATCGTACAAGAATTTTATGAGAAGAAGAAAATGTTGGAACATAAAACTTGGAAGGAGGTCACGATTGCGTGGAATCCACTTCCGAAATCAACAAAAAAACAGTTATTACAGCTGCTAAAGCCAGGGCGCGAGGATTTGTCTGCCGATTTTATCTATTTCTTATCTAAAGTTACGGATCAGAAAGAAAAAAAGGCATTGGTTGAAGACGCTAAAAAGGCGATGGCCAAATTCACGCCTTCGCAAAGAAATTTGTTCGAATCGAACTTGAAGACCATCGCAAATGTAGTAGCCTCAGAATATCATGAGTAAAAAAAGAATCGGTCAGGCGTTACTTTCGGTTGCGGTTACTTTGTTGATAGCACTTGGTGTTATTGAATTCACGAATCGTAAGGACAAGGGGGCGACGGATCGTTGTCAAATGACTGATGTCAGTGTCGAGGCATGGCCCCGCGGTGATTCGATTAGATGGCTAGGTAAAAATTTAGTCGTATCGTTTCATGAGAAGAACCGTACATTGCGCAAGTATAATTGGTCAGTTAAAGATGGTCGTCTGATTTTAAATCATGAGTCGGAAATAAAGTTAGTATGTGATCAGCCAGGCTATAATTGTTTTCAGTCCCAAGTGAATAAGGAATCGTTGGTGCTGGATGTCGTTTATTTCAAACCGCCCTATGGAATAGCGAAAGCCCGGTATGGTGGACGAGAGAGTTTGTTTCCTATTTTTTGGGATGCTAAAGAGTCGCTCAAGCTTGGGGCGCCGGTTCAGATGTGCGGAAAATTATTTGATACGCGTCAGTATGAAATGGCGATTTTGGGTGATCGGCTTTATGTTTTTCAAAATACATTGCGGTTGTTGGGTGGATTTAGTTTAAGTACAATGAATGGTGCTGGGCCAACGGCTGCGGCTCGTGAACCAGAAGAAGTCTATTCGGTCACCAGTTCGGGGCGATTGGGTGATGCTACGTGTGCGGATGGGCAGTCGTCCACGCAGAGTTTGTTTTGGATTCCTCATAATGATTCTTTTGTATTTTACACCCCGGCGGAGTCGCTCAGTCTTTATTTTTATAATCGCAGTCTAAATCGAGTTCAGCTGGTAGAAGAAAAACCGAACTGGGTCATTCGAGGGAATAACGGTTATTTGTTTATTGAAAAGGACTCATTGACGGTGATTGCCGATGGAAAGAAGTCTGTAAAGAGCGTGCCGGGGTTGAGCGAATTTTCGCCGAAAAACGTGTACGATCTCTCGGCTTTTTTTTGGGAAGAACTTAATTTTATTGGCAGCATTCAAGATCGATCTTGGCTGTCTAATCGACATCTCAACATGCTAGAACTCAGCTCGACTTCACCGGCGAGAGAGTCTTTAAATTTAGGTTTTAGTTTGACGAGCCGGAAAGATGATTTTTCGGCGAATATCAGTGATGACAATAAGTTTTTATATCACTGGGAACAGACTCAAAGTGGTGATTTATCCATGAGATCAATTTCTTGCCACTGAGTATTTTCGTCTTTCGTCTGTGATGTCTTGGGAATGATATCGATTCCTTCCGAGTATTCAATCTGAGCCATCAGCGCTTCTTGGGCAATCTGTTCTTTGTTATGAAAGACGGGCTCGCGATATGGTTTCTTTTGTATGGGTGCTGGCGCCGGTTGTTCCATCCACATTTTATGAAGTCCGGTGATTTCATCGACAAGCAATTTGTTGTCGTCTTTTAGTTCGGTAACATATTTTTCAAGTGTACGAATTTTCCGTTGTTGAATTTGTAGTAAATTAAAGCGCCATTTCCAGCGATTGATTTCAAACCCATTAATTGAGCGCAGAAACTGCCAAAGGGGATAAATCATTAACACGCCAAAGACAATTAGGCTCTCGCTGGGCCATGCCAATTTTATATAGGCCACCCGAAAAAAACAACTTAACGAGAGCATTATGTAAAGCCATTCCACACTGAACTCCTAAATGTCGGGTGATCTATTTTTAGTTTAACAAAAGAATGAGCGTATAAAAGTCTAGAATAAAAGAAACGGTCTAATAGTATGAGGTGCCGAATCCCAAAAATAGAGTGAAACCGCTGTAGTTAACTTGCTCTTTAGAGGTATTGGCATTGGTTCCGGACCGGTACGTGAACTCACCAGAAAAAATCATGTTTTGTTTGTACGGATAGTCATAACCAAGACCTAGGGCTACTTCGTTTACTTGGGAACTGAAATAAAAATTAGTTAGGGGCGTGCTTTCATCGAATTTATTGATATTTAAATTTGCGGGGGTGAACGAGCCCGACATATATGGACCTGGGCGAGATTTTTGGTGTAGAATATCATCATCTGTAAAAAGATGATTGGTCGTTATGCCGTAAAAGTAATAGTAACCCGTGACGCCGATTCCAGAAAGCGGGGTAAAGCCATACATGCTTTTTAGTTCTTGAAGAAAATGAACACCCATGCGCGAGCTGAAACTGGGTAGGTCCCAAAGAACGGTTGGTTTCAGAGTGATGGCTGGCTTGAGTGGAACATTCACGAGGCGATCGCCGGCTGTCACATTAATTGATGAAATTCCTGTTTTGAAATGCAAATAGGGTATAGCTCCGGCCCATACGCAAGAGGTCCAGATAAAAGAAATCATTATAAGGGGAAAAGACATAGACGAAATTAAGCGATTGAGATTATAGTTAACAAAGAAATGATTTTTTATCATCGACTGGGTTCACCCATTTTTGTAAATGTTATCTTTATCTGCTGCACATTTGCTTTTTCAAATTTCAGTCATGCGTACATGACGTCTTCTTTTGATGCTAATTTAGGGATTGCTAATTTTCAAACCAAAAGTGCGGATTTTTCAAAGAGTATATCATCTATCTCGGCCATCGAGTTGAACTATAACTTAAATCATACGGCTGTGAATACGGCTTACTCGTTGTCTTTTTACGAGTTGGCAAAAACAGATGAAGGCATGGTGACGTTTACGCGTTTGTCTTTGGGCAGTCGTTGGTATCCGCGAGGCATGTCGGGTGGACGCATGATTATCGATAGTGATGTGCAGGCGCGGATATGGGCGGCGGCGCCGTTTATAGGTTTGAATATTGGTTTATCTACTTTGACGATCAAAGAATACAATGCGTCTTTTATCGATTTTGGTCCGCGTGTAGGTGTGGAAGTTCCGATTGCCATTAATATGCTTTTGATCGGTCAGTTTACTTTTAGCTCAAGTCTTTCCAGTTCAGCGGGGGATACTGCTCGTAGCGTATCGTATTCCGGAGGCAGTGTAACGGCGGGTGTTGTTATTTCGGGTTTAGATATTTAAAATCCAGGGGTATGGTAAAAGTCGCTCGAACTCGTTGCGTGATTCAAAGCTCTGTGATAGGTGCTTGTTCACGTGAAAACCAGTGAACTTGTCTTTGATTATCCTGCCGATTTAATTGCAACTCACCCTCAGTATCCGAGTCGGGTCTTAGTTCATAGGGCTGGTGTTGTATCCGAGCTTTTATGGTCCCAGTTTTTGACTCAATTTCAAAGCGGCGATGTTTTGGTGCTGAATGACACGAAGGTTTTGAAACGTCGGGTGTTTTCAGAAGATGGCCAAGAGATTTTATTTTTAGATCAGGCGTCAGGTGCTATTCGATCTGTTGAGGATTTAAAATCTGCCGAGTTGATGGGTGCCGGAAGGACTCAAACATGGTCGGTATTATTTCCGGCCAAAAAATTAAAACTGGGTGATAAAATTCAATTACCATTAGGGCTCAGTGCTCAATTGGTGGAAAAAGGTATTCCTCAAACACTTCGCTTGAGTGAGCCGGTGGATGAAACTTATTTTGAAAAAGTCGGCGAATTACCTTTGCCACCATACATTCAAAAGGCGCGCAACGAGCGACATAATCGTGAGGGTGAAAATCAGTCCTATCAAACATGGTGGGCGGAAAAGCCGGGCAGTTTAGCGGCGCCGACGGCGAGTTTGCATTTTAGCCCTCAGGATTTGGAAAGTTTAAAGGCTAAGGGTGTCGAAATTCTGACTATTACATTGCATGTGGGGCTGGGCACTTTTTTGCCAGTCACGACGGAAACGTTAGAGGAACATGTGATGCATGCAGAATGGGTCGAAATTCCAGAGTCCCATTGGCAAAAAATTCAACGAGCGAAGGTGGAAAAGCGATCTGTTTGGGCCTTAGGGACGACGGTTGTTCGCAGCTTAGAAAGTCAGGCATTGGGGCGATTTGGTTTGCGTGATGGACGCTACTCTGGCACAACCGACTTAATGATTCGTCCTGGGTTTCAGTTTCAGGTGGTCGATCGATTGTTGACTAACTTTCACCAACCACAAAGTACGTTGATGGCTTTGGTGATGGCCTTTGCGGGAAAAGAAAATGTCTTAAATGCATATCGCTGGGCGATCGAAAAGAAGTTTCGTTTGTTTAGTTACGGTGATCTCAGCTATTGGTGGAAATAGGGTTTTACGTTTTAAGGAATATCGAATGATGGAAAATTTAAATGCGCAGCAATCTTTGGCTTCTGAACATGTGAGGGAGGCATCGGGAGATGTCTCTTTAGATAAGCCGTTCAAAGTGATAAAGACCGCAAATAAGGCTCGTCGAGGTGAGTTGAAGACGGCTCATGGAACGATCCAGACGCCGGTCTTTATGGCGGTGGGTACGAAAGCCACAGTTAAAGCGATGACCAATGAAGAGTTAGTAGAGTGTGGTACGCAAATTTTGTTGGGCAATACATATCATTTGCATTTGCGACCGGGCGAGAAGTTGATTCAGAAAATGGGTGGTCTTCATAAATTTATGAATTGGAACAAGCCCATTTTAACAGACTCTGGAGGATTCCAGGTGTTTTCGTTAAGTGGTCTTCGTACTATGAGTGAAGAAGGGGTCGAGTTCCGTTCTCATTTAGACGGTGGTAAATATTTTATTTCTCCGGAAAAAAGTATGGAGATCCAGATGGATTTGGGCTCGGATATCATCATGGCATTTGACGAGTGTTTGGGGTATCCAGCAACGGATGAGCAGATTGAAAAGTCGATGGATCTGACGCATCGTTGGCTGATCCGTTCGAAGGCGGCGATGACTCGTCAGCAGAGTCTTCTGTTTGGAATCGTTCAGGGTGGGCTCAGTTTGAAGCACCGTATGCGTTCATTAGAGCAAGTGACGTCAGTGGATTTGCCGGGCTATGCGCTGGGTGGTTTCAGTATTGGCGAACCGATCCATTTGATGCATGAATTGTTACCCGATATTGCGCCACGAATGCCGGCGGATAAACCGCGCTATTTGATGGGAGTTGGAACTCCGACGGATTTGCTGATTGCGGTGAATGCGGGTGTGGATATGTTTGACTGTGTGATGCCGACACGTGTGGCCCGAAATGGAACCATCTACACATGGCGGGGTAAAGTTTCGATCAAGCGAAACGAGTACAAAGATGATCCGTCTCCTCTTGATCCCGAGTGTGATTGCTATACTTGTAAGCATTACACAAAAGCGTATCTTCGTCATTTATTCTTAAGTGGCGAGATCTTAGGTTCGCGTCTGAATACGATTCACAATATCTATTTTTATATGAAGTTGATGGAGCGCAGTCGTCAGGCGATTGAAAATGGAACGTGGGACGAGTTTTACCACGACTGTATGACACGATTTAGCAAGACAAATGTTTTAGGAAAATAGTGTATTCAAACTTGGATCCAACGGGTACAAGGTTTTTTGACGAATTAATAGCGAGGTAAATTATGAAAAAAACAATTCTTTTATTATCGGTGTTGGTGCCGACGATGGTACTAGCTCAAGCGGCGACACCACAGCAACCATCTATGTTGGAAGCTTTATTTCCATTTGTGATCATGTTCGTGATTTTATATTTTGTGATGTTAAGACCACAAATGAGAAAACAAAAAGAACATCAAACATTTGTGACCGGTTTAAAGCGTGGTGACGAGATTATCACACAGACAGGAATTTTGGGGCGTATCGAGGGATTAACGGATCAGTTCGTAACTTTAGAAATCGCTGATGGGGTTCGCATTAAAATGCTTCGTTCTCAAGTGGCGGGTAGTGCTCAAGCAGTGATTCAAAATGCACAAAAAGAGACTTCGGCCAAAAAGGCTTAAATTCAAAATTTAAAGCTTAAAGCACAGTAATTAGTTAAATACTCAGTCATTGAAATGGCTGAGTATTGTCTTAAGTGTATGTTTAAGATCGCTAAAATAATTATAGTTAAAATTTAAGTTAGCCAGTTGAAAGGCAAGCATTTAAGATTTAATGCTGCTGACTCAATCTTTAAGACGAAACGTTATGTCTTAAAGTTATGTCCTAAAGTTAAGACTAAATAAAAAACGACGCGCAGAACGCGTCTTTTTTTTATTTAGTCTTTTGTTTTTTTGTTGTGTGCGATGAGGTGGGGCCGGTTGATATTTGTGGTGGGGCTGTGAGTGATAGGTGTTTAGGCTTAAGGTATTCCGTAAAAATTGAGGGAAACTGTTTGTCTAAATAATTAGCAAAACAGGATTGTTGGCTCGGTGTTCCTAAAATTTGAAATGAATCGAGACCTCTTTCGTATTTGACAATACATTCCCTTACTTAGCACAATACATGAGATTTACATCTTGCAATCAGTAAGGGGAAAATATGGAAAATTATAGATGGCGACTGATCGGCGCAATCGCTGGGATTTTAGCAGCAATTGTCTTACTTACGCCCAACTTCATGGACACGAGTAAAATCAGTTGGTGGCCGGCTAAGAAAAAATTAAACTACGGTTTGGACATTCAGGGTGGAATTCATCTGGTTATGGGTGTCGATATTAACGGAGTTATGTATGAAACGGCGACTCGTCAAGCCGCCAGTTTAAAAAAGGAATTGGCTACAACAGCCACTGAAAAAGTCGAGCTTGTGAATTTTAGAATCACAAATCCGACTATTGGTGAAATGGAACTCGAGTTCCCATCGGCATTAGATGCCGAGCGTGCCGACAAGTTTATCAATGATCGTCATGGGACGATTTTACAACTTTCTGAGCGTCGCGATAAATTTCGTGTGTATCGCTATCTTGAAAACTCTTTGGTGGACATTCGTCAAAAGGTGATTGCGCAATCGATTGAAACAATTCGTAATCGTATCGATGAATTCGGCGTGTCTGAACCCAGTATTTCGGCTCAAGGGGATAATCGTATCTTGGTTCAGCTTCCTGGGATGGCGGATGCCGAGCAGGCCAAAAAATTGATCAATACCACAGCTAAACTTGATTTTATGATCGTCGACGATACGGTGAACTACGCGGATTTGCAAAAATGGATTAAGGATGCAGAAACGGCGGGTAACTTTACGATGGCGTCTATTAAGTATTCCGATTACGTGACGAAAATCAATGAAGCTCTGAAAGGTAAAATTCCTGAAAAATCCACGGTTCATTTCGGGAAAGCCGAAAATGCACGAACGATGGATGCTGGTTCGATTGCCTATGTATTAAAAACAGATACCAACTTGGGTGGAACGGATTTGGATGATGCCTTGATCTCGTTCGGGCAGTTTGGTGACCCCGAGGTGGCGTTGCGATTCAATCCATCGGGTGCTGGTAAATTTGCCGATATTACGGGAAATAACATTAACAAGCGTATGGCAATTGTTTTAGATAAAATTGTTAAATCAGCGCCGAACATTCAAACACGAATTGGTGATGGAAACGCGGTGATCACTTTGGGTCAGCGGGATCATCAAACGGCGTTGGACGAGGCCAAGATGATTTCGACCGCGTTAAAAGCGGGATCGTTGCCGGCATCGTTAGAACAATTAGAAGAGCGTCGTGTTGGTCCAACTTTGGGTGCGGATTCGGTTAAGTCGGCTCAAATGGGAGCCTATGCGGGTGCATTTTTGATTTTCTTGTTTCTGGTATTTTATTACCACGCCATGGGGGTGGTGGCATCGGCTTCTATTGCAATCAACGTACTGTCCGGTTTGGGGTTATTGACGGCATTAGGGGCAACGCTGACTTTGCCGGGTATTGCGGGTATTGCGTTAACAGTGGGATTCGCGGTGGATGCGAATGTGTTGATTCAAGAACGTATCAAAGACGAATTGGCAAAGGGAGCCAGCTGGAAGCTGGCGGTTAAAGAAGGTTATACGCGAGCGATGTCGGCCATTTTGGATTCTAACGTGATGGTGGCTGCGGTGGGGATCATTTTATTGAATTTTGGTACTGGTCCTGTGCGCGGTTTTGCGGTGACTCTGTTGATTGGGATCGTTACGACATTGTTTGGCGGCGTGTTTGTTTCTAAAGTGATGATCGAGACATTGTTGTATAAATGGAATTTCAAAAGCATTTCCATCGGTATGTCTAAAAAGCAGCTTGTGAATAACTAATTGGAGTCAGGAATGAATCAGAAAAATAACAATTCAAAAAATGAAAATGAAGACTTTGGGCGTTTTGATTTCGTAGGCCTTACTCCGTTGTTTGGTGGAATCTCGTTGGTTCTGAGTCTTGTATTTTTGGTGTACTTGACCGTCAATGGAATCAACTACGGGATTGATTTTCGTGGTGGAACGGAAATTCAGGTCAAGTTTGGCCAATCTGTGGAGATCGATAATTTGCGTAAATCGACAGAGGGTTTAGGGATTGGAGAGGTCGGTATTCAAGGCTTTGGAGACGGTAACGAATTTATTTTTCGTTTCCAGGGTATTCAAGGAAAGACAGACAAAGAAACCAACGAGAACTTAAGCAGCTCGATTGCTAAAGTGCGTACGATGTTGGAAACTCAATTTGGCGCGCAACAACCGGATATTCGACGTGTGGACACGGTGGGGCCTCAGGTCGGTGCGGAATTAAAACGCAATGGATTCTTGTCGATATTTTATTGTTTACTGGTGATCTTGATTTATGTGTCTCTTCGGTTTGACTATAAATACTCTCCGGGTGCGGTGATCTGTCTGATCCATGACGTGATTTTGACGATGGGTATATTTGTGCTTGTGGGCAAAGAAGTGAACGTGTCGATTTTGGCCGCGATTCTGTCGTTGATTGGTTTCTCGTTGAATGACGTTATCGTTGTGTTTGATAGGATTCGGGAAACCGAGTCTATGTACAAAAACAAGTCGTCTAAGTTTATCGTCAACAAAGCCGTTAACGATATGCTTGGTCGAACAATCATCACGGCCGGGACGGTATTTACGTCGGCGCTGTGTTTGTGGATTTTTTCGGAAGGAACAGTGGCGGATATCGCCTTTGCGATTACGATCGGGATGTTCTTTGGGACTTATTCATCCGTATTCGTGGCGGCGCCTTTGATGATCTTCATCGAAAAAATGAAGTTTTTAGCAAAGGCTTAAAATGACCGATTCAAAAATCCAGAACTGTCGGGAACCAGAACCTCATGCTGGTTCCTCAAAGTCGTCCCGGGACGTTCTGGATTTTTGTCATCAAATCCCGGCTAAGTTACGCGTGTACCTGGAAGATCATGGGTTAAGCACGTCGGAACAATGGTTTCAGTTCTTGCAGCCAAAGTTATCCTCTCTGGAAAATCCTTATAAAATAAATAACTGTGAAAAAGCGTCGGAACGTCTGTGGAATGCGTGGGTGAATCAAGAGTCTGTTTTGATTTATGGCGATTATGATTTGGATGGGACGTCGGGAATTATTCTTTTATATGACAGTTTCAAAGCGTTGGGTTTTCAAAATCTGCGTTATTTTCAACCGTCGAAAGCCAATGACGGATATGGATTGCATGCTGCGGTTCTGGAAAAACTGAATCAAGAAAATCATATTGATGTTGTGGTTACGGTGGATGTGGGGATCACGGGTCATGATGCGTGTTTGAAAGCAAAAGAATTAGGGATCGATGTTATTATCACGGACCATCATTTGGCGCAGGAGACTCTGCCCGAGGCCTATGCGATTGTGAATCCCAATCAGCCGGGCGATGAATCGGGCCTGGGCTATTTGTGCGGTTGTGGCGTGGGCTTTTACTTGGTTCGTGGCTTATGTAAAAAATGGATTGAAAAAGGTTCAGCGGTGAAACTGGATTTAAAGTCGATTTTACCTTATTTTGCAATTGCGACGGTGACGGACATGGTGCCGCTTGTAAAAGACAATCGTACGCTTTTAAAATTTGCCTTTGAATCGTTTAAGAACGTGACTAACTTTGGTTTGAAAGCCCTGATGAAGGAATTGAATTTACTTGGTCGTAAGTTGGATTCCAATGATATTGGTTTACAACTGGCGCCCAAGATCAATGCGATTTCCAGAATGAGTGCAACTTTAAAACCGATTGATTTGTTGTTTCAGACGAATGAGATTTCGGCGCAGACATTTGCCAAAGACATTTTAAAATTAAATGACGAGCGCAAGCGTCTGCAAGAGATCGGTCTTCAAGAGGTTAAGCAGGCCTACGAGGTCTCCGAGCCATCACGAGACTCTGAGACTGCGGTTTTGTCGCATGAACATCGCGTATTTTTTTACTCTTCGCCTCGTATTCATCATGGCATCACGGGTTTAGTGGCTTCAAAAATGGTAGAGCAGTATGGGGGCAGCTTTTTTATCGGTGCTCTTTCGGTAGAGACCGGCGTGGTGGTGGGCTCTTCACGTAAGTCTGATAAGATCGGCTACAGTTTGGTGGATATGATGGCTCACAGTAAAGATAAATGGATCCGTTTTGGTGGGCATGCCAGTGCGGCGGGTTTTGAATACGTTCACGAAAACCAAGAACACCTGGTTGCGGGTTCTCAGCAGTTTCTTTCACGATTAAATAGCCACGCCTTTGCAGATTCTGCCGTCACAGATATGAACGAGGAAACAAACACGAGCGCGAACATGAATGCGAACGTGGTCGCCAAGGGCAGGAATTGTGTTGATCTGGAATGGTTTGATCTGAACGACCACTTTTATTCGTGGGTGCAATTCATGGAGCCATTTGGCGTGCAGTTTCCCGAGCCGGTATTTCAAATCAAAAATGCGTCCGTATTTTCTATTAAGAAAATGAAGGAGAAGCATTTCAAATTGCATGTGGTGAACCCTCAAAATCGCGAGTCCTTGAGTTTTGTCCTATTCAATGCCAGTGACGAGCAAAGAAAGCTGTTAACATCGTTGCATCGTGATTTTCATATTCGGTTTAAAATTAAACGTGATCATTTTAACCACAATCAAAGATTTCAATTCATTGTGGATGATATTCAAATGGTGAACTCATGAGTTCCGCCATCGTGGTTCTTTCGGGAGGACTGGATTCCTCGGTGAATTTGGCTATGGCCAAAGAGGAAATGAACGTAAAGATGGCTATTACTTTTGATTATGGACAGCGGGCGGTGAGCAAAGAAACTCGAGCGTCCAGGCAATTGTGTGCCCACTATCAAATTCCCCATAAGATCGTTCCTGTTCCATGGATCCGTGAGTTTGGTAAGTCGGCCTTGCTGGACCAATCGCAATCTGTGCCCACGCATGAGGTGGAGATCGATGATAGGTCGACGTCACTGAAGACGGCCACCAAGGTATGGGTGCCTAACCGCAACGGTATTTTTTTAAATATTGCGGCGGGGTGGGCCGAAGCCATGGAGTGTGAATACATTATTCCGGGTTTCAACAAGGAAGAGGCTGCGACGTTTCCCGATAATTCGATGGAATTTATCCAAACGTTGATTGAGAGCTTTTCTTATTCGACCGCTAATCAAGTGAACGTAAAATGCTACACGATCCAGATGATGAAAACGGAAATCGTGAGCATGGCGATTCAAAAAAAATTACCATTGGAAATGTTATGGCCGTGTTATCTGGATGGTGATCAATGGTGTGGGCAATGTGAATCATGCCAACGTTCGAAGCGGGCCTTTAAGGACAACGGACTAGATTTGAACGTTTATTTTAAACACACATAAAGAGCACAGCGCGTATTTTTGCCTAGAGTGCCTTTATATAAAAACATGAAGTCCTAGTTTAATAAAGGCAAAGCGCTGGTGCCAAAGAATTCGTTGCCTAATTCCGCTGATGGCTTTAGGTTGGCGCCATGAAAACCAAATTTATTAAAAAAGTTTTTCCTTATACGGGCGCGGAATTAAGACCGCATTTTGCGTATGAAAATCACGGGATTTTGGGGTCTTCGATTGTGTCCTGGGTAGGCCCGTGTGATATTCCGTTTGATCATATGGTGGATTTGGAAGATGTACTGGCCCAGAGCCCCATTCGTGGTGGAATGATGTTGCATTTTATTGCCGAAGTTTTCAATCAATCGTTGTTTTCGGCGGTGGCGCTGCAACGTTTGCTTGCTTCCATTGTAAAAGATGAAATTGAGTGTCGCTGGCGCATGTCTAAAAAGAAGGGGGCGTTAAGGCGGGATGGGGATGATGTATTCTGGGGGGATAGAAAAATCACCATCAGTATTGCGTCTATCAGTGCGGTCTCGACGCAGATTCATTTCGCGGTGAATGTGAACAATAAGAACACGCCCGTCAAAACGGCGGCATTAGAAGATGATTTTGAAATTAACGTGAATGAGTTTGCACAATCGATTCTCGAAGCGTTTCGTCGCGAGTTTGTTTCCATCGACATGGCCACTCAAAAAGTAAAACCGTTGAGATGAGTGTGTGTTAAGGTTGTTTTTTGTGAACACTGAGAAACAAATACCCTGCGGAAATAAAAAGAGGAACGATAAATCCATAGTATTGGTATTTCAAATACAGACTGGCGCCCATCCAGCTGCCAAAGATGAAACTGATGATGATCCCGAGGCGCATACCGGTGGCCTTCATTTCCTGGGCGCGTAGATTGGCCGACGTGGCATGAGAGAAAATGCGGACTAGACCAATGCCCAAGTCCGTGGTCAACCCGGTCAGATGTGTGGTTCTGACGACGGAATTTGAAATCGACGTGAACATGGCGTTCTGGATACCCGAGCTTAAACTCAAGAGCCCCAGCAGTAAATAGTCATCGGCCATGGACAAGGGCGTGCCGAATTGGCCAAATTTATGATTCACTCCCATGGCGGTGACAAAGGCATAACACAGGAACATCAAAAAAAATAAGATCGCAAACTTTGGTTTTTCGTTACGTATGGTCAGGCGGTCGGTGAAAAATGCGGAAATGCAGCTGCCGGCCAGGAAAAATAGTGGCACCGAGAGTGTGCTCAGAGCCAAGGCGAAATGTCCGGTGGCCATCTCGACGCCAAAGTGGGTGGCAAAGCCGGTTGCGTGGGTGACAAATCGATGGCACGCCAACAGCCCGCCGACATTTACAAATCCGGCTTGGAAGGCGAGGCTGTTCCAAAGCGCAAATTTTCGGGGAGAATAGTGAGGCTGGCTAATCAGATCAACGAACATGGTCCAATTATACAAACTGGTATGGGAAAAAGACTAGTCCAAAGTGAAGAATCAGTTTAGGCTTATAGGCATGATAGATGTGGTGGCGGCCGTCGTCGAGAAAGAGGGTAAATTCCTTGTGGCTCATCGACCCGTGCAAAAAGGTGGCGATTGGGAGTTCCCGGGCGGCAAGGTGGAACCTGGAGAGACTTTTTTCGAAGCGCTGAAGCGAGAGATCGCCGAAGAATTAGGGGTGGGAATTAAACCTATCCGAATTCTTTCCAGTTATCCTAAAGAGATCAAGGGCCAGACCTATAGTATTCATTTTGTTGCGGCTACTTTGGAGAGTGATCGATTCACATTATCCGAGCATCAAGAGTGTCGTTGGCTAGAGGTCAGCGATATTAAAAACCTGACGATGTCATCTGTAGACAAAGAATTTGTAAAACAGCTGGCAGTCCCGCAGAAATAACTGTCATAAGTAAATATTAGTGGACGGCACGCGAGGGCAACAGTAACGTTTAAGTATGGACGTGTTCGTGTTTCCGTTGGTCAATGTGAATTTATTTCCCAGGACCACTAAACCTCTGAATATTTTTGAACCCCGCTATCTGCAAATGATCAAAGATGCAGTCGCCAAAGATATGCCGATCGCCATTGGATTCATTGACGATCCCAACAAAATAGTGCCCGTCGGCGCGGGTGAGAAAATCAGTTTCGTCAATGAAGTGGTGGGATACGGAAAAGTTCAAGTCGTCGAAGAGCGACAGAATGGTTTTCTGTTGGTTTTTTTGCACGGGATGGGTAAGGCTCGGCTGGGACCGGTGGTGAGTTCGGCGACGCCGTACTTGGTTTGTGAAGCCACGCCGATTCAAGAAAACTTAGTTCCCAATCCCGCGCTTCACGAAAAAATTCATCTTATCAATCGCGTGCTAGCTAAATGGATCACGGATTATTTTAGCAATTCGATGCAAAGTGAAATGTTTTTGCGTCAGCTGGATGGTCCCGAGGCCATTATTTCGGCCTTCTCGGCGTATTTAGTAAAAGATTTCGAGCTTCAGCAAATCGTTCTGGAAATGGACGACATCAATGAAAAAATAGAATTTTTATACCGTTTGATTTTATCTAACGGTACTATCTAACAGCACTCTGTCATTACCAACCTATCTAACAGCACTCTGTCGTGCTGTTCTGATCAACTGTTGTTCTTAATGAGTGGAAAAACATCTTTTGACATGAGACGGGGACGGGCGTATCGCTGTCGCATATGGATTTAAAAACGGTAGAGTCTCGATTACGTAAGTGGGCTATTTTTCTTTTAGCCTACACTTTGTTGGTTATTCTTTGGGGGGCATGGGTGCGCATCTCTCATTCGGGGGATGGTTGTGGTGACACGTGGCCATTGTGTAACGGCGTTTTAATTCCCGAAGCGGCTCGCGGAAAAACCTGGGTCGAATATGGCCATCGTTTCACCAGTGGGCTCTATGGTCTGGTGGTTATTTTTTTATTTTTTTGGTCACGTAAATTGAAATCAAAATGGCCGGTGGCCGCGGCTGCGCGCTGGGCGATGTGGACATTGGTGTTTATGATTTCCGAAGCGGCTTTGGGGGCCAAGCTGGTGCTGTTTGGTTTGGTCAGCAGTGATCAATCGGTATGGAGACTGATTGTTATGAGCTTGCATCAGCTCAACAGTTTTTTGCTGGTTGCTTTTACGGTTCGTTTTCTTGCGGCTACCTACGAGACCGATTACAAAGCGCATTGGGTTTATCGAAAGGCCGAAAAAACGACGTCAGGTTTTTTTGTGCGACCGATTTTTTTAGCGTGCTTCCTGCTGATTGGGATCACAGGGGCGTGGGCGGCCTTATCGACGACCTTATTTCCGTCGTCCAATTTATTAGAAGGGTTGTTGAAAGATTTTGATTCCAGCTCGCATGTGGTGCTGAAAATTCGTGGCTTTCATCCGGCTTTGGGTTTGCTTTTAGGTGGTGGATTGAGCTTTGGCTTATATAAACTGAGTGGTCAAGTGAACGAGTTTCTAAGCCGTATTGCTATTGCCGCTTCGGCATTAACGGCGACGGCGATGATCGTGGGTTTGCTGACTTTATTTTTGTTATCACCCGTTCCGCTGAAAGTGATTCATTTATTATTGGCGCATTTGTTATGGTCGGCGAGTGTTTTCTTTTATCATTTTCACCGCATGACCCAACACGAGGGATTTGGTAAAGGCATGCGCAACGGGGATAAGGTGAATGTTTAAGGCGATATGTGTTTTTTTATTGTTGGGTTATTTTTCGATCGGGGAGAGCCTGGATTATAAAAAAGAGCTTTCGGCGTTGGATATGATAGGCTATAAAAAATTTGATAAAAATGAAACGGCCGATCTGATCCTGATCGATTTCTGGGCCAGTTGGTGTGAACCCTGCAAAGAAAGTTTTCCGTATTACGAGGCTAAAATCAAAGCTCAGAAAAAGAAAATTCTTTTCATCAGTATCAACATGGACGAGAGCCTTCAAAAAGCTCAAGATTTTTTAAAGGAATACCCCAACACACACGTCACGTTATGGGATGAGAAGCGCCACGTGATGAATAGGCTGGGTTTTGATTCTATCCCGTTTCTAGTCATTCTAGATAAAAACTGGAAAGAACAAGAAAAGATCAAAGGCTTCAACGAGAAAGCTAAAAAACGAATTGAAAAATATTTCTAGAGCCTATTCATTTGAAACGGCACGCCAGGCAAGATGTCAAAAGACTCAGCTTTGCTCAGAGGTATTTTTTTTGCGCTCAGATATTGCAAAATATATGAATTGATCTATAAAAAACCGATAATACATTTTAATCATTCACCGCCATGTTTTCTTGGTTCTATCCATAAGTATTTCGAGCTTTTTAATATAGGAACTTTTTTAATGTCGGGTTGGATTAGGTGCCGTTCTTGAGTCCCTTGATTGGACGTAATCTCTAAGACTTTAAGTTCACCAGTTGAAGGATTTTCTACCCATTGTAAATCATTGCCATAAATTTGATTCAGATCAATAGCGGCATGACCCTCTTGGGTGACGGTAACTTTAAATGTTTGAAGAGTTCCTTTAAGCCAGGGAGGAGATGAAATTTCCGCTTCCCATTCTCCGAGTGGAATTTGAGTTTGAATCTGATTTAAATTCAGTTCCGCAGTTTGATTGTGTTCACTGGCTTCTCCATGGATTTGCTTGGTCTGTCCTGTCGGTTTTAATTTAAAATTTAAAATCGGGGCATTTATCGTGACCGGAAATTCTGATATTTTCATAAGCCTTGCCCATGGAATTTTTGTAAAAGATCCTTTTGGGAGTTCCAAATCAAGTTCTGAGCCATTTTTGTTTTCGTAAGAGAGATGGTATTTCCCAGCTAAAAGTTTAACTGAAAATGGTCCCAGCCAGTTTTTTTGAAAACCATTTGCGGTGGCGCTAAATTTCGCAGTTGAATCAGCGCCGGTAATTTCAAGTAAAGCTTCTTTTTCGGGATCAAAGTTTTTACCTTTGTTGCCATCCTTGTCAGACACAGACTTATTTTTTCCTTTGTTCATCTGTGATCTTTTCGCGCCTTTAATATTAGAAAGAGATTTTTCATTTATAAAATCTTTTTCATCAATATTACTAAGTTGGCTGTTTTTTAAGAGAGCTTGTAAATCACCACCTTTAACGGCTTCAGAAACATTGATATCGATATTTTTCAATTTTAAATTTTTAAAACAAGACACTTTTCCGGCATCTTGCTTTAGATCAAAGCCAATAATGTGAAGTTTTATTTTAGTTTTAGTATTTTTAATTTTATCATCAGCTTCCTGAAGAGTCTTACATGGATCTTGATTACAACTATCAGCACCATCGGTTAAAGCTACTAAAGTTTTTGTATTGGTTTTATCGGCTTCTTCTACTAACTTCTTTAAGCCTAGTGCTAATGGGGTTTTGCCGAACGGCCCCACTTTTAATTGATTAATTTTTTGACTAAGTTCCTTTGTTGTTGAAGTCATGTTAAATAAATCTTTGCAGCCCATTTTAGGATTAGATCCAAAAATAAAGGCACTGCTTTTAGTTTTTGGATCTTCTGTCGATAGTAGTGCTGTGAGTTCTGTTTTCAAAACATCAATCTTAATTTTTTGATCTACTTTTTGGTCCATAGATCCAGAATAATCAAGTAGAAACAAAAAAGCTAAAGTTTTCATTTAAAAAGGTCCTCTCCGATTCTTAAAGTTGTAAATAGCATGGTTCTTGTATAGGTGATCTCAGAAGTCCCATCGCTAGATAGACTAGAATCAAGACTGGCCTTTTGTTTTGATAAAGAATAGTTAGCGCCACCACATGCCTGAAAATTTATATCGAACAACGAAATAATTCCTGTGCATTTTTGCAATTGCAGTTTGTACAAATCAATTGTTAAAGGTGCTTGGCGGAAATCTTGAGTTTCTTTCAAGTTTTGAGTTAAGCTTGTGTGCAGACCAAGTAGCCAATGTCGATATCTTATATTCCAACCTATGAGGTAATTTGATTCAGAGAAGGCATAATGGCTCAAAGAATTAAATGAGCTTGTATACGCCTCATTGGAAATCGTAAAAACAGGTCCCTGTTTAAAGTTTTTATGAGGTATCAAAAAGTAAATAGGTATCTCCATAAGTTGATGAAAGAATGTAGTTTGATCTTTCGTTTTGAACTGAGAACCCACAAGTAAATTGAGTTCCATTTCTGGTAAAATCCAAAGATTAAATACTCCAAAAGGTTTTCCCTTCATAAGATTACCAACAAGCTTCAGGCTAGGAAATAAAGAGTTTGATTGAAATTGTGACTGAATGGCCGTGTTTGAAGTTGTTTTTACGCTTGAAAAATTGAAACCCCCACCGATGGAATAACCAAAATTGAACGGCATAACGGCGTACTCGGGCGGAAGAGCCTCTGCTTCCGGTTTGACTTCTGTTTCGGGGGCAGATTTGCCAGCCTCTACAACATAAGGTTTAATTGGAAGGACAGCGATTAACAGGGGATAAATGGGATCAGTTTTTCTGACAATTTTAAGGGAAGTCTTTTTCACTATTTCAGGCTTTAGGTCGGGAATCCAAGCTTGACCTTCTTTTAGGGACACAAATTGGCAATAGGGAATACAAGAATAAAGAATTCCTCTAAAGTCTTCTCCATAGTAGACCTCTATGTTTTTTTTATTAAGTAGAAGCTCATCCGTTTTAATCATCTGGGCAAAGATACTGGTGGAAAACAACAGAGTAAAAACTAAGGAAAAAAAATCTAGCATAGTATCTTAAGAGTAAATAAACGATAGAAAAAATCACTAAGAAAATGAGAAAAATAATTTGAGACAATAGTCTTGTTGTTTTCTACGACAGAATGCCGAACTGTTTGATATGACCAGAATTACAAAGGAAATATACATTTTGATGGTGGCTGCGTTATTGTCGTCGTGCGCCTCTAAAATGATGATTCAAACGGATCCGCCACAGGCAGAAATCTATGCCTCTTCAGAAGGGAAATCTGAAAAAATCAAATTAGGACAAACCCCACTAGAAATTACAGAGGTTCAGATCAGTGATCAGTTGAAGGTATCTCCAGAAAATACGGAATGGATATTTTTGACGATTGAAAAAAAAGATTACGAAAAAAGATTTTTAGCTTTGCCTGCGAATCGCTGGGGATCGTTAACAAAAAATATTCGTCTTCAGCTTAAACCGATGGAAGACAACGAAACTGTTGTGACAAAAATGCTAAAATATTTTTTTAATGCTAAAAAATTTGCGGAAACTAAACAGTATGATCAAGCTCATTCTGAGATTGATAAAGTTTTAACAATCGATAATAAAATGATCCAGGCTTTGAGCATGAAGGCGGGAATATATTTTCTACAAGGAAATTTGGATGAAGCAAAAGTGCTGTATAAAAAAGCACTTGAAATAGATCCTGGATTTAGTGATGCGATTCAAATGCTAGAAAGAATTCAGAACAAGGTAGGTTCTAGTCAATGAAAAGACTTGGAATCTTTTTTTGTCTAATTTCAATTTTTTTATTTATGAGCAGCAGAGCGCTTGGCGTCACCCAGCTTTCTTCTGATGCTTTAGACGTAAAAAATAAATTAGAGATAGAGATTCAAAAAAGTCTAAATAATCTAATTTCAACGCAGCTATCGCCTGAATCTTTTTCGCTTGGAGTAAGAGTACAACTGACTTCTTTGAAACCGCCAACGGCAAATGATGCAAAAAAGGTTGATGAATTACCCATTGGTATGAATTTAGGTGCTATTGATGTACGCGAGTTAGTCAGTTCTTACGAAAAGCAAATCGAAGAATTAAAACTAAAAAAAGAAGATAGAAAAGAAGATAAAAATCAATTTCAACTAAGTTTGATAGAAGTGACCGCAGGCCTGGATGAGAGCTATGGAGATGAATATATCAATAAATTCAAGTCTTGGTTGCAAAACAAAATGAGAGCTGAATATGGAAGCATAGCTAAAGCGACCGTTAACAAATTAAATTTGAAAAAGTTAGCTCCTAAAGAAGATGAAAAATCTAAGCCCGCGGATAAACCTGAATTGAAACCAGAACCTACTTTATGGGATCGAATTAAGGATTTTATCCCAATCATGATGGCTTTGATTTTTTCATTGTCGCTGTTACAGTTTGGAAGAACCATCAAAAATGGACTATACCAAATTGCCTCTGCTCAGAAAACTTTGACCTTGGAATCTAAAAGCGAATGGTTAATTGGCGCCGGAAAAAATGCGGAAAAGCTATTGAGTGGAGGCTCTGGTAGAAATGCAGAGGATCCTAATCAAGTCAAACGCATCGCTTATGCTATGGATGAATTCGAAAGAATTACGGGCAAGATTGCATTTGTGTGCCTTGAGTTAGGTGATAGATTGAATGAGTTAGTTCGGGTATGGATTGACTCTGGTGATGACGGATTTATTAAGACAGCTTTATTAATCGATACTATTGTGAACGCTCGTGAAAGGATCATGTCCAAAACAGGCGCCATTGCTCCCATCAAAATCCCTATTGATGATCAATTAGTCAAGATGAGTGATGAAAATTTGTCGGAGGCTTATAGTCAGGTTTCTAATATGCCTATTCAAGATAAGGTAGAAACACTAGATAGAATCTATTGGGATTTAGTTTCGTTTAAAACTTTAGGGATACATTCCTTAAGGAAACCGTTCGATTTTTTACAAAGTCTACCAAAAGAGAACATCATAGAACTACTAGGTACTCAAAAAAAGGAAGCTCAGGCTTTGGCATTGGTGTACTTGCCTAAAGAAACTAAGACAGAAATTTTGAATGAGTTTCCAGAAGAAAAAAGAACAGAAATGCTAAAAAATATGTTGATTCAATCACAATTTTCCCAAAAAGAAATCTGGGATATTGATATGTCGGTGAAAGTGGCATCATTAAATAATACCTTGGGGCCTATAGATAAAATGGTAAATCTTTTTCCAAAGACTTTAGAGGTTTTACAAACTTTGGATCATGTCAGTGAGATTAGGATTTTAAGGCAAATTACGAATCAGTTGCCAGACGGTGGAGTGGCTCTAAAGGCTCAGTATATAACATTTGCCTTTATTGATGAGTGGAAAACAGATTATATACGAAAATTAGCACAGCAAGCAACTGGGGACGAGATCTTAACTTTAGTAAGACTTATTCCAGAGGCTAAGGAGTTGGTTTTATCGGAATGTCCTCCGAAAATTAAAATGATTGTAGAAGATGATTTGAAATTAAATACGAAAGTTGATGAGGCAAATCTAAATAAAAAATTAAGCAGCCTTAAATCAAAATGGAACAAGTTGCTAGTGTCTGAAAATATTCCTTTTTCTAAAGTGATCAAACCTAAAGATCGAAAGGAGATTAAGGATGCCGCCTAGTTTTACAAAAATCCTAGTCTCACTTTTCATTTGCCTACTTTCATTACATGCTCGGGCAGGATTTAGAATCACGGGTGGATTAGGGCTTGGATCGTCCTCATCGAAAAATGAAGTTTCCCAAAGTGAAGGTCCTTTAACAGATATTTTCACAATAGAGAGTGTTGTTCATTCGCGTTTAATTATTGGAGCAGAACATTTAAGATCCCTTAACTTGAGTCCTATGAGTACGGGAATAAGTTTTACCGGAATTTTTTTTAGGAACTACTTAAATTCGGTACCAACTCCTTATTATTCAGCGGATGCCGTTCCTTATCATCTGATTGTAACCAGAGATTTATGTTTTTTCACGGGCGTTGGAATTGGTATCGCACAGTCGAGCCTTTTACCTGATGCTGATGGCAAAAGTTCGAATGCCGCAGGTTTTTACTTAAGCCCTAGGGCCGGGTCCGAGTTATATTTAACAAAGTCTTTGGGCGTTCGAGGCGAGTTAATGATTGCCATGACAGTCGTTGGCAAGGGAACCGTTAACTCGGTTTCATTGATTGGGTCTTTATTTTATTCTTTTTAAAGGAGAGAAAAAATGAATTTTTCATCTTTAGTTGGTATTTTTTTAGCGGTGGGAGTGATGGTAGGTACTATCATGATGTCTACCAAAAACTCAAAGATTTTTTTAGACACTCATGCCTTTATGATTGTTATAGGTGGAACTTTAGCGGCTAGCTTGCTAAGTTTTTCCGGAAAAAAAATTGTCCAATTGACTAAGGTTTTTTTTAAAAAAGTCTTAGGAAAAAACAACGAGATTTTTTTGGCTATCGCTGAAATTGTAGATTTAGCTAAGGGATATCGTGATAATGACAATTATTTAAGAGATAAAATGAAGAGTTTAAAAACACCTTTTTTGGCAGATGCTGTTGAAATGATGACCGAAGGCGGTATTGATCCCGAGGATTTGGATAAGATATTAACCAAACGAGCTATCGCAATGAATCACCGTTATGAAGAAGATGCTGAAATGTTTAAAACTCTTTCCAAGTTTCCTCCAGCGTTTGGTTTACTTGGGGCCGTTATTGGTATGATTACATTGATGCAAGGATTGGGGGGGGCCGATGCGTTTGCGACGGTGGGACCTTCTATGGCCGTAGCACTTGTGGCGACCATGTATGGTATCGCTGTTGCCAATTTCTTTTTCTTGCCTTTGGGTGAAAATTTATCGCGGGTTAATAAACAAGATCATATCGTCAGGCAGATGGTGGTAGATGGGATTAAATTGATAAGGCAAAAAAAGCATCCGTTGGTTGTTGAAGAAACTTTGAAGTGTTATTTGTTGCCGGCGGAACGATCTAAAATGAAAAAAGCAGCGTAACTTATAATATAGCTGCCGAGCGGGAGTTTTCTATGGGTGTTGCCAAAAAATGGAGCCAAGATAAAGAGGAACAGCAAAATCATTCATCTTTAAATATTGTGGAATCAGAATCTTCAGATCACGATGACTACCACGAAGATATAAGTGGTGGGCATGGCAAGAAAGTAGACGAAGGCGAGGGGCCGTGGTTAGTCAGTTATGCTGATATGATGACTTTGCTTATGGGGTTTTTTGCATTGATCGCGAGTTTTTCAAAGCCGGATGCTAAAGAATTTGATAAAGTGGCTGCGGCCTCTAGTAAATTTTTTGGTGGAAAATATGAAGCCCCTTATGAAAAACTGTCTCAATCCATGAGTAAAGTGATACGGGAGAATAAATTAGAAGATAATGTTAAAATTGAGGTTGGGCCCGAGGGCGTTGAAATGACCTTTACTGGAACTATGTTCTTTGATTCTGGGGGAATAAAGGTTAAAGAGGAAGCTGCGGAATTACTGAATAAGCTTTCCGGCGCCATTAGAAAAGAAACATCAAATTTTAGTGCCATCATAGAGGGACATACAGATAATACTCCTATTAATCACGAAATTATTGCCAGTAATTGGGAGCTTTCTGGGATTAGAGCTGCCAGAATCGCCAAAATTTTTGAAGACAATGGCTTTTCAAAGAAACAATTAACTATCATAGGTTGGGGGGAAACGAGACCCATTGTTAGTAATGAAAATTCTGATGGAACACCTAATTTAGAAAATAGAACAAAAAATAGGAGAGTTATGATTAGGGTTTACAAGGAGTTCGAAAACAAATCTCAAGCACGAAGTGCGGCATCGGCGGTGAGTTCAGCAATCCCTTCAGAAGCGCGAGAAAGTAAAAAAAGCGAAAGTGTTTCAAAATAAGATCTGATCTCAATTTGTATTATATAATACAAAGCTTATTTACTTTAAAAGTGGAAAATCCTAATTTAGGCGACTTAATAAATTTCTGTTAAAATGAGTACTTATTTTTTAAAAAAAGCCGATAAGTTGTAACATGATAGTGAGCTTAGGGAGTGTGAAAGTGGCGGTCCATAAAATGATGGCTGAGTGGCTTCCGTCTAGAAAAATAGTTATTTTGTTTTTAGGGTTGGTCGTCCTTTTTTCGACGACGTCTTGCCTTCAAGAGCGTGGAAAAAAAGAAGTGTCAGTCTCAGTTCCGAGCTGGTTTGAGGGCGTGAAAGAAGTAAAAAATCTTGGAGGAAATCCGGCTTCGGTTAAAATAACTTGGAATGCCGCTGAAGTTCCGGTCACGGCTTATCGTGTATACTCTTTAATATATAATACAGAAACAAAACTTAATGAGTGGTCACAGATTGACGAGGTGACTTCGGATCAGTTTTCTTATGTGCATTCAGAATTAAGTTCTGGGCAGGTTTATACCTATATGGTTCGAGCTGTTAATTCTTCAGAAGTCGAAGACGTGAATTCAAAACAATTGGCGACAGTGGCTTTTGAAGGAATTTCTTCTGTGCGAGTCACCGGTGCGAACACGGCAACAGTGTCATTGAACAATGGGACTGGCGCTTTTGATGAGGTTCGGGTTTACGCTCAACCGGTCAGGGCTGGCAGTGGAAAAGTTCTTATTAAGGCGATAAAAGGGAATGTAACGTCAATTGATGTTACCAATTTGAATTCTGGAGTAAAATACAAATTTTTTGTAAATGCGTACATGAGTTACCTGGCTGGCGAAGATGGTAACGAAATATATGTTGAAGGTAAAACTAATAGCGAAACTTTTGGTTCGGGATCAAATAATGATACAAATTATTCTTATCGCGGAGTTATGGCGGTGCAGGCTTTCGGTGATGCGCCCAATGCCCCTAAAGACCCTAAGGCAAGAATGGTCAAACTGGTTTGGAATCCTTTTAATGGAGCATCTAGTTCTACGAAATATCGAGTGATAAGATCTTCTACCGCTTATACTCCTGATCTAACAACCGCGCTAACCTGTTCGTCATCCATGGCGCAATCATGTATTGTTAGTTGCACTAATACAGGGACCGGTACCCAGACGTGTGATGATATTAACGTGGCGTCGCCGCCGATGACCTACAACTATGTCATCACGCAGGTTAAAAAGAATTCATCTACCAACGAAGAATGGGTGGAAGAATTACCTGACAGTAATGCAAATGAATTTTATGTCAAAGTGGCGATTCCTTCAGATTATATGGTTTTAGTTCAAAGAGATGCTGCTAATTTTGAGATGTGTAAAATGTTGGGACAGACGTCTAATCCTAGAAAAAATCAAAGATGTTCTTATACCGGAATTGCGGCGAGTCCCTATAATTCGGGACCCAACAAAGCGGCCTTGAATTTTGATAGTGGATATTATGATTTTGGATATAACCTTTTTGTTGATCGCTACCGCTTAGCCTGCAATTGGACGAGGGTTTCACCCTCGTGTGGGCCGAATGGTTGCATTGGTGTTACAGGCAACTCGTCAACAGCTGGGGCGCCTGATAACTCTTTAGGGCAGCCTGGAGACGTCTATTTTGCACTGAATCCATTTTATGGTGCCAACTGTTATTATAAAAATGGAACGAGTTGGATTTCTACGGCCGCTCTAACAACGGCAGATCAATTTAGAGTGGTTGCTAGAATCGATCCTGGAGAGGACGGAAAAAGACACTACCCTCAGTTGAATGGTTTTGGTCAGGCCCAGGCATATAATTTTTGTAGTAATCAATCTTCGGCCTACGGCAATAAGCGATTAATGAGACGACGAGAATACGTGCATGCCTCGGCTTTTGCAACGTTACCTGGTGAGCCTAATGCTGTTTTTGATGAAGTTGCTGAATATAATTTAAGGGAAGGAATTTATAGCTCAGCGCTTGTAACAGGTGGGCAGTTGCCTGGCTATCGTCGATGTGCCTCAGGGTCAGCGGCAAGTATGTTAACATTGCCAACCACTGTTGCTGATGTTGTAGCACCGACTAATTACAGATCCCAAATGTTTACTGCCTATACGCCGGGAATACTTAATTATATGAATTCGCCATATTTTATCGGAACACCAGCTACGGAGAACTGTGTCTCTCGTTGGGGAGCTCAAGATCCGATATCTCATACTTCATTCGATGGAAACAACACCGTCATGGCGGATACTTTTGTTAGAACGAATATAGGTACAAATCCTCCGGTATTCTCGCCCGTGGCATCGGATAGTGATTCTGGAGTTATTTACGATTGGGGAAATTATCAATTTGATGGTGTTACGAGTGGCTTGACACAGTATGATTCAGCAACGTTTTTTAAAAGCACAGCCATTAATTCGACGACTATGACGACTTTACCCAAATACATTTTGACTATGGGTTTAGCGCTGATCAATTCTTCTTTTTCAGCTTATCGAAACTCTTCAGATCTTATTTATAATGGTACACTTGGGCCAAGCGCTTTTAATGGTGGAAGCAACGCAACTCTAACACACGTCTATGATGCAACTACGGCAAGATACACTATGATGGAAGGGACCAAGAATAGATTTTCCTACACTATTCATCCTGATATTTCTAGCACACGAATTAAAGTATGGTGTGCGGTGGAGGCTGAATGATAAAGAGTAACTTTTTGAAAGTTATTTTTATTTTCATCAGTATTTTTATGACGTCTTGTTTTGATAATGCTGGAGGCGAGATTTCTAGCTCGTCTACAGCGCGGGACGAGTCTAAGAAGAGTCTTGTTAATTCTTTGAATTGGTCTGGAGCCAAAACAGGATTGAATAAAATCACAGGCGTATTAATCACTTGGGAGTTACCATCTGTCGAGGTGACTTCATTCAAGGTCTACAGATATTCAGGGAAAAATTTAAATTTGTTAGCTACACTTTCAAATACAACAAAGGGTTATATTGATGGTTCTGTCACTTGGGGTGTTATCTATACCTATATCGTTAGAGCTGTGGATAAAAATGGAGTTGAAGATGATAATACCAATAAAGTTTCCGCACTGTCCTGGTCTGGAGTGGCATCGGCTCAAGCGCTGAATCGCTCAACAATTCAGGTCAATTTTTCTAATGCCGTTGCCGTTATTGACGAGGTCAGGATTTATATTCAACCGGCATCTGGTGGCGATAAAGAGTTGATTAAAACAGTAACGGGATCTGATGTTTCTACTGAAATTTCCGGTTTAAAAACAGGATTTAAATACAAAGTGAGTGCTCAGGCATATGTAGCCAGTTTGAAAAAAGAAGACGGTAACGAGGCCACCTTTGAAGTTTCAACTAATACACTCGGTTATCATGATGAAAATGCGTCCATTTCAAAATGGTTGAATGTTGTCAATCTTAGGGCCTTTGGTGCTTCTTCTGCGGCCCCAGTCCATCCTGTATTTCCAGAAAGGACACCGACAGCCGAACTAGTAGAGCTTTCTTTTAAAAGTTTTAATGGGATGGATGCTGGGACAACCTATGTGGTGACACGAGTTTCTGAAAACACGTATTTAGATACGTCGTCCGAGGTGCCCTGTGATACGACAACAAAAACCTCGTGTCGGGTTAAGTGTTCGTCAAGCTCCTACACCATGACTGGGTCTGGAATTTTAACTTGCAGGGACGAAAAAGCCGGGCCTTCACCAGCCCGTTACAGATACACGATGTCTGTTCAGCATTCCAGTGGTACTTTGACTTGGGTGGAGCCACTACCCAAAGACAATTTGGATAATTTTAGCGTGGTTGTTCCAATGCCGCCAGCCAATATGATTTTAGTTCAAAGAGATGCTGTGAATTATGAAATGTGTGGACAGATGAATGCCGCTGTTGATCCTAAAAATCATAATCGGTGTCCTTACACAGGAATCGGGGCGATACCCTACAATTCAGGGCCAGGAAAACCAGCACTCACCTTTGTATCAGGTTTCTATGATTTTGGTTACAACTTGTTTGAAGACCGCTTTCCATTAGGTTGCAATTGGACGAAGGGTTCAGCTGGGGGGAAATGTGGTTCCGGGCAGACGACAGGTGACTGCATAGGATCCAGTGACGTTGCCAACGTTCTTCCTAGTAGTACGATTGGTAGTGACGGGGATGTTTTTTACATGATGTGGCCTAGCGAGAATTTGTGTTTATATAAGTACGGTACATCCTGGTTAAGGCCGTATCAAATATTCACGACAGTTCCCGACAGCAAGACAGCCTACGCCAAAATGTACAGATCAAATCCTAACCAAACAGATAATGGAGGCGTCCTTCCAACCCAAAGGGAAGTTACAAGTCAGTATGCCAGTGCTCTTGTGTGCCAGGCTCAAGAAGATAGTGTTTATGGAAGTAAAAGGATACCTAGGATGAGAGAGTTTCGAGCCATGCAGGCATTTCCAACCGTAGCCGGTGAACTTTATGGTATGACCTACAGTGCCGCTTCGACCGTGTATAGTGGGAATTCCTTTAACTCTTCTAGTGGATTCAGATGTCCTAGTGCTATTGGCACAAACTACACATGGCCAGCAGATGTTGCGGGTTTATTCACGGGGCTTAATGAATTAATGGGAGTCTATTCCAACTCTGTTTACCAAGGAAATGTTTTTAAAATAAACTCCCTAGCGAACGTCGACTGCCAATCTAGATATGGTGCTCATCAAATGCATCTTGGTACCTGGTGGTGGACTAGCGATGTATTTACATGGAATTCGACAACAAAAATTGTGACGGGAACGAGTTCAGTTATAGATGATGGCAATCGTGATTTATTAACAGATATAAATGGAGGTCAGACAGGATACCAGATGAATTATACCACGGGAACTCCGAATGGTACGACACAATATCTTTATGGGATTAGTTCCAATACCAACGTTTATTTCATGTCGATTCCCTTGGGAATGCCCATATTAACATCGTCGGCGACCTCTTATTTATCAAGACTTTTATTTACAGAGAACTACGGTCCCACAATTTATTTCGCACATACAACCACCGCTACCTATACTGATAGGGGTGTTCGGACCCATGGTCGTTGGTCTACAAGTTTAGATACGACTGCTTTGTCAGGCGGATCATCACAGACCAGTACACGATGTGTGATGTCGGCGGACTAAAGTATGTTCAAGAAGCAAAAATGGATTTTTTCACTAATGATTTTTATTATTGTAGGTGTAATATCCTGCAATAAAGCGTCGCTAAATAGTGAGGCTTCAAAAAATACCTTAAGTGATGAAAACTATTATTTGCCAGCCTCTTCTGAGGCACGGATATACTGGCTAGATACAGACCTGGGTACCTATATTACACAGTTGTCACCTCTCAATGGACAATTGATACTCCCAAAATCTTTATTGGTAGGTGATTACGGATCTAGAGAAAAAAACACGGAACCTGTAACTTTAGATTTAATAGCTAAAGTTTATTATTCCAATCACCCTTCAGGTGATTTCTATTTTGAATCTCCAGTGTTGGGAACCAACTTAGTTGTGAGTAATGTAACGACGGCACTCAGTTGGTTTTTAAAGTATAGTTACTATGGGCAAAAAATAAAAATTTCAAAGCAATCTTTTGATCTGTTAACTTTAACTATAGAAGTGAAATGTATTGAATGCCGAAAAAAGACAAATACAGAAATTTTAAATTTAATTAAAAGTGATATTTCAATATCAGAAATGATAAGGGACGTTTTGATTAAAGAAAACCCGAATCTTAATTTCAATTCGGCGGGTTTGAAGGCTGGAAATTGGACAGAACCAAAACCGAATTGGGCTTGGAGTACACCGATTTTATCCCTTCATGGGACTAGTTCGAAGGATTCTGATGAAAGTAAAACGATCAAGCTGTCTTGTTTATACGTAGACCCACTTAATAGCACCGTCAAAATATTTCCCAAAGCATGGAGTCATGTATTTAAATCTGTGACGACATTGATAGATGCCAATAGTAATGATATTGACTATTCTTTTTCATACGAAGATAGTGGCATTCACGAATTTCGGCCGTTGTTTTCAGCTCCGGTCGTTCAAGAAAATATTTCGTTTATTTTTTCTGTCAATGATAGTAATCGATCTCCTCGATGCGATAATCCTTTGGTTATTCATGCGCGGGCAAATGTTTTTAATTCTGTACCATTAAGTCCTTTCTGTAGTGATCCTGACAAGGACGAGACCGGTTTAGCTTACACTCTTTCTAGTGGCCCTAACGGTTTAGTTATCACTAATACGGGCCTGGTGAATTGGACACCTTCAAATTCGTTGTCAACGGGTAAAATCTTTTTCACTGTGAATGATTCTAAATTGGCTGTATCAAATGAATCCGCTATGATCGTTGTTGATCCGGATAATGCGCCTACATTTACAAACGTTCAAACCGACTATCATTTTGTTGAAGGCACTGAAACGACTTTCACTGTTTCAGCTAAAGACATAGATGGTGATCCTTTAGAGTTAACAATTGAACCTGTGGATCCTATAAAAACGGGCTTTCCAGATGGTGCGGGAAGCCTATCAGCTATCACGAGAACATTTTTAAATGGCGAATATACGTTTACAGTTAAGTTCAAACCCAGTTACTTACAAATGATTGGTGGGGACGGAATTTCAAAAGTAAGATTTTTTATTCACTATGAATCACAAGACGGAAAATTTGATTCGTCGATTCGGTTTGATGAAAGAGTTATCAATTTCAATGTCACAAATGTTGATGATCCACCACAGTGGGATGTCCAGCCTATGGATTTTAATGCGGTGGAAGGTGTTAATTTTAATGGCCTAAATATCGGTCATGCGACAGACCCTGCGTTGAATAAAACGGCTATCACTTATTCGATTGTATTTATTGGTGATGATCATTGTCGATGGCCAGGAATAACTTTCACAAAAGATGTTTCTGATAATGCTTTTATGTGGGGAGTGCCACCATATAATGCTTATGCCGAATGTTCATTTTACTTTAAAGCCACTGATGCCAATGGTCTTTATGGTGAATCGAGTATTATCATGATCACCACAGACAATACGAATCAGCCCATCACTTTATTAGCGTCACCCACGACAGTGGTAAACGGAGTAGAGGGCAAATTAATGAGTATTAGTCTTGATGAAATGTTTCAAGATCCAGATTTGGAAACTAATCCGATTGATACCAGAGAACTGTTAGTTTACGACTGTATGACTGATACGGATAACAATGGAACGTATGAATCTAACTGTATGGCGGTGGGATTGAATATTAGTTTTAGCTCTAATTCTTTGACTGCCAGCTGGACACCACCGGCGCTATCAGCAGGAACTTACAAAATACGTCTGACAATTACGGATGTAGGAGGGGCTTCTGCCACCAATAACTTTGATCTGGTGATTGCTGAATCAGCGACCCCGATGGTTTTATCGGCGTGGCATTTAGGAAATGTTTCTACAGATTTTACAGTTGCCGAAGGGGCAACTGTACCGCTAATTTTAAAGGCTGAGGCAGCGAGTGTCCGTGCGATTGATAGTTATGATTTTATCGTAAGCGCCCCGACATGTAATATTGTTGGTGGTTCTGGCGCTTGCAGTGCTTCTTTGATTGTTTCTCCAGGAACCTTGGGGGGCCAAGGCACTACAGATCTTACGTTTACACTTAATCCTGCCTATACCGATTCGGATACTTATTTCCCGGCCACTACGCGCAGGTATGCTATATCTTTTTATCTGCAGAAAAGTGATGATCCTACAGTATACAGTCAGCACAGTATTAACGTGACTGTGTCAAATACAAACAGAAATCCTACCGCAATCAACATAACAAAAAGCAGTTTTGGATGTACGGGAAGCATAGCTAACGCTGACTCTACGGCCTTCACGGTGTGTGTAGATGCATCCCAAGATAAAAAAGTAGGTAATAGCTGGTCAAAAACTTATTCAGTTCCTGTATTGCCTGTGGATCCAGATGGTAACAATGATTCTTACAGCTTTGCCTTTCAAGACTCGTTGGCTCCAGGAAGTGTTACAGACGGAGTTTGGAATTTCAAATTGCCAAGCTGTATGAATAGTGCGTCTACCACGATGACAAGGACTTATGATCTTCAGCTGTCAGATGGGCGTGGTGGAACTGTAGTAAGACAAATTATCCTGAAGATAGTTAAAGGTTCAGCGTCGCTATCATGTATGTAGTTTACCCATAGGTTATTCGCTAGTGAGTGTCAGAGATCTTTTTGGGCCCGTCTAAGAGCAACAAATTAAAAAAATACGTGCGCTTTGATACGTAACCTGTAGCCTGATCAAAACGGAGCCGTGTATTTAAAATAAGGTCAGGTTATACAAAATATGGAGGCGAGTCTCTATCCAATAGAGACACTCAGTAGATGCAGTTCCTCTGAACTAGACCGTGTCCGAGTTCGCATGCACGGAATTTAGATACTTCATGATGGTCGGCCGACTGTTCATTTTTGCTTTCAGCAGGGACATGATAATGAACACGCCTCCTGTTTTGCGGTCTAGGAACAAGATCTCGCGCGGGGGCGTTCGCCATTTGAAATTTTTAATAATTTCAAGCACACGTTTGGACAGGCGCTGGGGCAAATCGGTCGTTTTCCAATCATAGTTCCCTTGTTCATCGACGGGACCTTTTTGTCTGGGGTCGGCCGCCTCTAGAAAGGGTTCGACGGTTTCGATGCAAAATTCTTCGAATTTTTCAATCAACAAAGGATCATCATGGTCGTATATAAATTTCAAGTCTTTGGCGGCCGCTCGAAGCATCTGCGGATTGTTCACCAGCGAACCTTTGATCATGCGGTGGTAGGCGTTCAGGAACGAGTCTGAATAACTGCGAGTCGCACCAAAATCAAACAAAACCCATTGATCTTTGCCATCGGCGGCAAGGCGTATCTTATAGTTGCCGGCATGGGGATCGGTTTGTAGGTCCTTCCAAATAAACAGTTCTTGAAAATAGAGATCCAAAAAGTTTTGCGCCAATTGATTGCGGCGCTCTTGGGACAGGGATTGGATCAAATCATCTTCCAGACGAAGCCCACGTTCAAAGGACGATGTTAGAATGCGTTTGTTGGAAAACTCGGGGTAAATTTTGGGAACGATAAATCGGGGATCATCTTTCACGCGCTCGTAAAACTGCATCGTTTTTTTTGCTTCTTGTTCGTAATCGCTTTCTTGCAAAAGCATTTCTTTGATTTCCTCAAACACGGGATCCAGCGCCGTGTCTTGAGGTAGGATTTTTAATAATTGAATGAACGTGCGGATTGCACGCAGGTCACTGTCGATGGCTTTGTCGACTTTGGGGTATTGAACTTTCAACACCACACTTTCTTTTGTTTTTTTAATGACGGCGCGGTGAACCTGTCCCAGCGAAGCGCAGGCCAAAGGCTCGTGATCGACGTCCAGTTCGTGGTATTTTTCGGCGCCTAAATATTTGATAATCAGCGGTTCGATCGCTTCCCATTTTAAGGCCGGGGAGTCTTGTTGAAGGGTTTTGAAATACTTATTCACTTCGGGCGGAAAGAAATGCTCGCCGTACATGGACAGCATTTGGCCGGCTTTCATGATCGAGCCTTTAAGCTCGCCGATCTCTTTGGAAAAATTTTCGGCCTGTGCGGCGATGAACTGATTCCATTGAATTTCGCCGGCCTCTTCACTCTTGAAAATCTTGGTCAGACCTTGGCCGGCTAAGCCAGCGCCGGCATTCAAAGAGAATTTGGCTAACGAAACCGTGCGGGAAAAGATATTGCTTTTTATCCGGTCGAGTTTCTTTCCATTTGTATTAGCCATGCTTTGTTTTACCTGAAGTTCATTTTATTTTAAACCTATATCCGTAAGAGTTGTTAAACCTCATGTTTGCGATACATAATTTTTGCAAAATCCATTCATTAATATAGTACCGCCACTCGTGAATCCCCGCTATAATATGAGCTTCATGGTTGAGTTGTTTATAATATTGCTTTGTTTGGCATTTAATTCGTTATTGTCTTTAGTGGAAATGGCATTTGTCACGGTTTCCAAATCAGAAATCAAGGGTCTCGCAAAAAGTAATGCGCATGCGGCGCGATTATTAAAACTGCGAGAGCATCCCGAGCGAACCCTTTCGGTATTACAAATTGGTATCACTATTGTGGGTGCGTTGTCCGCCGCGATTGGTGGGGTCGGGGCTGAAGAAAAATTGTCTCCGTATTTTGAGTCGGTGGGAATGTCCGAGCATGGGGCCGAGGCTCTGTCGCTGTTTATTGTTGTTATACCGCTTACGTATTTGAACGTGGTACTAGGGGAACTGGTTCCTAAATCCTTCGCTCTTCGCGATCCAATGAAAATTGCATTACGCTCGGTCAATGGGCTTATCGTGGCCGAAGCTGTTTTGTCTCCGTTTGTAAAATTATTAGAAAAATCGACACAATTCTTTTTAAGAGTTTTTACGCGGCCCTTGAAGCTTAAGGTTAAACAGTCCGAAGAAGCCGAGTCTGTGAATATTTCTAATTTGTCTAATGCGCATCAACAATACGTAATCAATTTGGTGCATATCGAAACCAAAAAAATTCGCGATATTTTAGTTCCTTGGAGTCAGGTGAATGTCGTGGATGTAAAATATAATTTGAACGAAGTATTGTCTTTGGTGATCAAGAGTGGGCACACGCGTTTGCCAGTATTTGCCGAAAATGAAGTCGTGGGAATTTTGCACTCGAAAGAGTTTATTACGTTCATTTCTTCTGGCGATGAAAACTGGAAAAAAATCATTCGGCCGGTTATCCGCATTCGTCCGACTGAAGGTATTTTGAAAACCTTGCGTATTATGCAAGAAAAGAAAACACATATGGCATTGGTCGAAAACGATTCCGAAATCATCGGGATTGTAACCTTAGAGGATATCATTGAAGAGATCGTGGGTGATATCTATGATGAAGACGACGATGGAATGCTTCGAAAAGTTCTCAGTCAGCGACTACTTAAGCGATAAGTGTCGACAAAAACTGTCACGACGTAGGTTAACCCCTCTATTTGGTTTATTAAGTGGCCCAAAATGGGAATAAGAGCTGCAATGTATGTAGGGTATGAAATCGATTTTTCTTACTCTCAGTGTATGGGCTTTTACTTTTCATTCGTCTTTCAGCTTGGCAAATACATGCGAGCTTATAAGTCCCGAGCATGGTGATATATTGTCTTCGGTGCGATCGCTTCAAGCCGAGTTAAATCGTATCCCCGAGGCTTGCCGGCAAGGTGCGGCGCAAGAGGCATTTAAAAGTGTTGAGCAACTTCAAGGGGCTTCAACGCATCTACAGCAAATGTGGAGTAATAGTTCCTTAGTTACCACGGATCCGACTGGGTTTGGAGTTTCTGCGAGCACCGCGATCAGCTCGATCGAAAGTATTGGTAATTCTATTAAAGCTGTGGCGAATTGCGGTCAGTTAGACAAGAAAAGCAATAATGTGGTGAAGCTTTTATCCAGCCTATCTGATGTCACCATGAGTTTGGCGCCGGTATTAATGGCCGCAACTATTTTTCTGCCGACGTTGAAAGGTGCGGGAATGCTAGCGGCCGGAGCGGCTAAGCTGGCTTCAGGAACCAGTGTGACGAAAGCCTTGACTGCGGCGTTAGCGGTGGGCATCAGTGCGAAGTTCGTCGAAGTTTTAACAGACATGTTTGATGACGACACATTGAAAATGGAAAATCCCAGCGATCGCGATTTGGTTCTTCGCAGTATCTGTGACTACCAACGAATCAAAGAGCGTGCGGACTTTTTAGCACCGTTAAACTCGGGACGAATCGATTATAAATTAACGATGGAACAAGTCCGCATCAACATCGCAAAATTAAGGGAAACGTACGGTAAAGGAAAACCAAAATTAAGAGAAATGATTGAAAAATTTGAATTGTTCAAAGCTAATATCCAGGGCGAAGGTGATAAAATCAGAATGGCCCGTGAAAAACTGTACAATTTAAAAAATGAAATCGAAAGAAGTCCGGATAAAAATTATCAATGCTTAACCGCTCATAACAATATCAGCAAAGGCTCGATTTTGGCGGGTTTAAAAATGCCAAATACCGAAAGTGGTCAAGTTTTACTCAAAACCATTCGGGAAAATCAACGAGTTATTAGCTCCTATTTAGCGGAAGCGCAAAAAGATATGGTGAAGGATCCACGAATTGATGCGCGGGTATCATTTTTGACCTTTTGCTTATCGGAAGTGGCTAATTGGCAAAAAAATGTCGACATACTTTTGAGCGACCTGGCGGCGCAGATGCAGGAAGCGTCTGAGGATGGATTTTTAGCTTTGCAAAAAGACCCCGCATACCTAGAGTGGAAAAACGAGTTTCTAAAATGGCGTCGCGAGAGTCGGGGGCAAGAGGTCGATTTGGTGTTGTTAGAACGTATCGATGGCTATATGTCAGCGTCGTTAGAGCTGCGTAATATTATTCCAGAGTCTGACTTGGTGATCGAAGTGCGGGGCCTAGCTGCGAAAATTTTCGGGCAATCGTTGAGAAAAAAATCTTTAGCGGGAAAATGGTTGAAGCAAAGACTTGATAGTTACGATGAAATCGTTAGCGATTTTAGAAAGTCATTCGCTCAAGCAAACGTGGAAGTCAATCGGCTAGCACTGAGTAAGTTTTTTGTAGAAAAAAAAGGCAAGATCACGCAAACAAATTATTCGACTTATCAAAATGAAATGTTGGATGTTGACAATAGGTTTCATTTGGAAAACTTGAATCAACACCTTGTTGCCGGTATTTCGCCAGAGACAGCTCGTGCTATGTGTACCTCCTTGGGGCAGCTTAAAATTCAATCTCAATATGCAGGAAAGGTGTTGAATTCGGCTGATTATTTTTGTCATTTTATGACAAAAAATAATCTGAAAGAAGTGAACATAGACTCGTATATTATTAAACAATGCTGGGGACGGCTGGGGTTTGATGGTGATCGCTCATGGGCTGGAATTGAACAGCTCATTAAAGGTTCGGTTTCTAAATATGGAGTTAATTCGCTTACGGGAATAATTGATGAAAAGGTTTCGATACTGGCCTGTCCAGCGACGCGAACCATTCGTTTTTCGGGTATCGGTACTGGTCAAATTGAATTCATTGAAAAACCAATGGATAAGGCGGTGAACGGTGTTAAACCCTAATGAGCGCGAAGATTAAGTTGTTCCTATGTGTAAACGGTTAACGAGTAAAACAATCTCGCGTGCGACATTGAAGGTGTAGGTTTGTTCGATGCCTTCAAATCCAGGACTGGGATTAATTTCCAAAAACTGCGGGCCTCGAGACGATCTCAAAAAATCAATTCCTGAATAGTTAAGGCCAGAAAGCTGATGCACGCGAGTGGCGAGTGTTTGCTCGGTCTCGGTGAGTTCGGTTCTTTTTGCTTGGCCACCGCGATGCAAATTGCTCAAAAATGAATGTTCATTTTGCCTGGCGATGGGAAACTGTTGACTGGTCAGCTGAAAACAGCGCACATCTTGCCCCAGGCTTTCTTGGATGCACTCTTGTACCAGCCAGCGGCTCAGGGGCAGCTGATAGGTGGAAAGGTTTGTATTCTCATTTTTAAAATAAGTGAATTCTGGTTGCGAAACGGTTTCGAACAGAGCGAAGTCTTTTTCTAGAATCGCATTCCATTGTTGTTGATCTTGGATTTTAAAAACCTCTCGTCCTTGACTCGACATTCTTTTTTTTAGAATGAATGGCAATCCCAGGTGACCTTGCACGACGTGAAAAATATTTGCGGCTGTCATTTCGTATTCAGACGCAAACTCGCTGGCCTTGAAGGTGGTAGGAAAGGGGATGTTGTTTTTCTTCCATGATACATAGGTTCGCCATTTATCGCGGCTTTCAAGAAATGCTTGGGGGGCGTTAATCACGCGGCCAGGGTAGCGGGAAATCAGGTGATGTGTTTCCCAAAAGCGAAACTCGCCTTGGCGATAAAGAATTGCTGGACGAAGGCCAGACGTTTCAAATTGAGGCAGATAGTCGCTCAGTTTTTCTGGTGAGATCAAGTGACCATTCAATTTTAAGTGTGCTATTTCTTGGGCGAATCGTCGTGCCGAATACAGGCTGGGGATTCGATTTAAAATCAAAAAATCAGAGTCTAGGACCGTTTCTTTCATCAACAGTCTCGAGTATAATGAAGGGATATGCAAAGCGCAAAAAAATTGTCAGTAGAAATTGAGGGACGAGATCAAATCACTTGGGAGTCTTTGGGCGAGCAAAACAAAGTGACGTTTGTTGGGTGCTTTGAGTTCACTCAACTTGTTAAAAACTACCGCACGCATTTTGGTAACGATGTTTTCAAGTGGCCATTGCCAAATGGCAGTACTCATTCCGAGATGATCATTCGTGAATTTATTCTCAAGCTGAAAGGGCGTTGGGAGTATCCTTACAAAGACGAAGAAATTTGTCATTGTCGGCATGTGAAAACCAAGACGGTGGACAACGCCGTGCTGAATGGTGCTCACACGCACGAGCTGGCCAGTCGTTGGACGGGGTGCTCGACGGCATGTGGAACATGTAAACCCGATGTCGAAAAAGTCATCAAGTACCGAGTGGGATAGTGGGCTCTAGGCGTAGAGTTCGGTGCTCTTAATTGCTCGGTATTCAGATAAGCCGAGTGGTTTCCAAAGTCATGAGGCCTTCATGGCTTGGATGAAGGAACGAGGGAACGTCTTCGTCCGGCAAAATTGTGCAGTAGAGTCCATACGTTTGCTCGGCCGAAATCCATCCTAATGGCGGCTTCAAATTAATATTCTTTCGGTCTCGGGCATAAACTAAAAATTCATTGTCCCGGGCTTCGTCAAAAGCTTTCCAAAGCAAACTGTGAAACACATCGGGGTGATCTACAAAGATATGATTCAAACTGCGAAAATTAAGCGCTGCTTCGATTTTGATTCGGTGGTAGGGCTTTGTCAGTGTTCGACTCCACGAGAACATTTTGCCAAATTTCAGGAATTGTCGAAAATTATGGGCCCGCAATGAATATCGCAATGGAATAAAGTCCTGCACTCCAGCGCTGGACCAGGAACTCATCATGCCGACGATGTTGTCTTTAGAATCAAATGCAATAAAAAAATCTTCCCAGCTGAGTGAGCTCCAGCGATCTAGCATTTCCGTTAAGCCTTCGCGGTCGGTGTACACGCTGAATGCATAGGATTGGTTTTTTTTTAATAAATAATCTAGATACTGATCGGCCTGATTAGGGTTTCCACGGCGAATTTTCAATTTTGAATCGGGTGGGTAGGTGAACGGGAATTGCCCGTGTAGGGTCACTAGATCAAATTTGCGATACAAGAAATAGCGGGGCATAAATCGTTTCTGTGCTCGCGGGCGGATGAACGTGTTCAGGGCCACGATTTCGTTCATATTTAACGATGTCATAAAATAATCGACCGAGAAAATCTTGCGGATTTCATCGAAAACACTTTTTGTGTGTTCGGCCCAGTGAAGAATTGCTTTTCTTTCGGGAGAAATACGTAGATCCCGTGCCCAGGCAATACGTGTGATCTTGCCATCAATCAAAACATTTTCAATTTGGAAACAAACGTGGCCCAATATTGTCAAGTTATCATCGCGTAAAATGTACGAAATAAACTGATCAGATTGAATGTTGTAGTATTTAAAGAAATCACGGCCGCGGTCCAGTTTTAATTGGATATAATTTTCCAGCGGAAAACGACCATAAAACTCTAAAAGTTCTTCATTGTGCGACATTTGCGCGAGTTCCAAACGCATATTTTTAGACTTCTTTATTCCAGATCATTTCTGGGTGTTGAGATTTTAAATTAAACCAGCGAGAGTAGACAAAAAGCAAATCACTGAGGCGATTGAGATAAATTAAAACGGATTGCAAACTTTGCGTTTCTTTATCATAGGTATCAATCACTTCGGCCGTGCGACGCTCGGCGCGACGGCACAGGGTACGAGCGTACTGACTATGAGTGCTGGCCGCATCGCCAAAGGGCAGAATAAAATTTTTTAAAGGAGGCAATTGGCTGTCCAATTCATCAATTTTCTTTTCTAGTAAGTCTATGTGGGAGGATTCAATTGGAGGCAGTGACTTAAAGATATTCGCGTCGGCGCATGCTAGTAAACTGCCGACACGAAACAAATGATTCTGAATCCGTGAAAAAAAAATATTTTCTGATTCAGTGTCCGGCGTTGCACAGTACAAGCGAACCACTCCCAGGTAGGAGTTAAGTTCATCCACCGTTCCGTAGGCTTCGACGCGGAGATTGAATTTCTCAACACAAGAGCCATCAACCAATCGGGTTGTTCCTTTGTCGCCTGTGCGTGTGTAAATTTTTGATTTTTTATTTGAATCAGCCATGTTAGCTTGATTGTGACAAGGAGGCTAGTATGAGTCAAAAACCTTTTTTTGTAACAATCCCTCATTCCGGCGAAAAAATTCCTGAGCTGACTCCCTGGCTGTTAAATCTTAGCGAGCCTATGTTGATGCGCGATGTGGATCGTTTTGTTGATGTTCTGTATCGGGACAGTATTGAACGTTTAGATATTCCTTTGGTAAAAACGGAATGGCATCGATATGCGGTTGATTTGAATAGGCTTCCAGAGGATATCGATCAAACATCTGTAGCGGGTGCTGCTAACGCAAAGGGCTTCGAGCGAGGCTTTCATTGGTCTGTGACGACGTTCAAAGAGAAACTTATTACAAATCCAATGTCTTTTGACACGCATGTGAAATTACGAAATTTAATTTATGAGCCATTTCATCAGCAGGTGAGAGAAAAATACGAACAGCTTCGCGTGCAGACCCAGCGACAAACGATCTTTCACTTAGATTTGCACTCGATGCCGTCCTTGGGGACGTCGATGCATTTAGATCCTGGCGAGCGGCGTGCGGACATTGTTATTTCAGATTCGAATCAAAAAAGTTGTTCGCGTACATTTCGGGATCTTGTTATTGCTGGTTATGTGACGGCCGGTTTTAAGGTGGCATACAATTGGCCCTATAAGGGTGGGCGCTTGACGGAACAGTATGGCCGTCCACAGGAAGGGCAGCAGGTGCTTCAAGTCGAGATGAATCGTGTGCTTTATATGGACGAGGAAACCAAGCGGCTGAATGGTGATTACCAAAAAATTGCACAGAAATTAGGAAAGGCTCTGAGTTATATTCAAGAGAATTTATAGACTTACTCTGATTTTCCAGCCATACTACTAGGGCTCATGTATAAAAAAGTGTTGAAATTTCTAGCATCCATCAAGCTTGCTGTCATTGTGATCATTAGTATTGCAACTTTGACGGCCATTGGAACATTTGTTGAGTCTAAATATGATGCGGCTGCCGCGAAGAAGTTAGTTTACGATTCCGTTTATATGAATATTGTGATGAGTGTTTTTGCCATCAATCTTATGGCCGTGATGGTCGATCGATGGCCGTGGAAGATGCGACATATTTCATTTATCTTCGCTCATGTTGGTATTCTGTGTATTATGGCTGGGCAGTTGATGACCACTTATTTGGGTATTGATGGCAGTATGCGTGTGGGTATTGGCGAAGAGAATCGCTTTGTCAGTCTTCCGCAAACGGATATTACGGTCTATTCATCTTTTGATGGCACTAACTATTCTAAAATTTTTGAAAAAGAAGTGGATTTTTTTCGATCGTCACCGACACCAGAGAACCCATACGAGATTTACAAGGAGCAGACGGGTATAAAGGTTACAAATTATTACCCATATGCAGTTGCCAGTCGCGAGACATTGGCGGGAGACAATCCTAAGCTTGGTGCGGGCATCCGATTTCAAATTACTAATGGTCAAGCCAATTTTATTGAGTGGTTGGTGCAGCGTAATCCTACGCATGTTGTGAATGTGGATCTTGGGCCATTGAAAGTGCATCTGGGCACTGTGCCCCCGACGGGAATGGGTTTTAATGAAATTTACATGAAGATTGAAAATGGCAGAATTAAGTACGCGCTATTTTCAAAAGATGCCGTTGATCCCAAAGAAGAAGGTTTTCTTGAAGAAGGTAAAACATTTAAGACGCCGTGGATGGGATTGGAATTCCGCGTGCTTCGTTTTCTACCTAAAGCTGAAGAGCGTTGGAAAGTAGAGTCTCGATCGCGACCCACGCCACTGACGACCGAAGCGGTCGAAGTTCAGTTCCAGGATAAAAAGCACTGGATATTGGTGAATGACACGATCAAGTTTTTTGCGGATAGTGCGGTGTTTTTTGTTAGCTATGGAAATCGTCGTTATGACATTGGTTTTCCTGTGTTTTTAAATCAATTCAAAATGAATAAGTACCAAGGCACATCCCGAGCGATGAGTTATCAATCGATTGTGACGGTGCCTGGGGTCGGCGAAAAAGAAATTTCGATGAATGAACCGTTGAAGCATCAGGGGTTAACGATTTATCAGGCCAGTTTTCAAGATGGAGCGATGGGGCAGCCGGTCGCATCGATTTTCTCTATAAATAGAGACCCGGGTCGTTGGTTGAAGTATTTGGGTTCTTTGATTATGTCTTTGGGTATTATCTTTTTATTTTATTTCCGTAATTTTGGAGCGTCCTCGGCGGCAAATAAATCGTAAGGAGTACGTATGAAATCTCTAGCGTGTGGTTTAATGTCTTTGGTTTTATTTTTGACGCCATTCACGTTTGCGGCCGACGGTGATGCATTAAGATCATTGCCTGTTCAAGCCGACGGGCGAGTGAAGCCTTTCGACAGTTTTGCGCGTGAAATGTTAGAATTGATTTATGGAAAGCAAAAATTTGAAACACGTGATGCCTATGAAATTATCCTGACTTGGATGTTGGCTCCTGAGCCGTGGCAAAACCGCGAGCTGTTTGAAGTTCGTAATTTCGAAGTGCTTACTCATTTAGGATTAGATACGCAAAAACGTCACTACAAAGGTTCGGAGCTGTTTGTGGGACCCAAGTTCGCGGAGCTTCGTCAAGAGCTGGCACTTAAGCGTGAATCGAAAGAAAAGTTGACCCCCTATTTTCAGGCACTACAGCGATTAGAAAATCAATTTTTTGTTTTTAGTGAAATTGCCACGGGTCGTATGATTCGTCTGATTCCGCCGACGCCTGGTGCGGAAAGTGATGCATGGGTTGCGATCGCGGATATGCAAGGCGAAGCACAAGAGAAGTTTTTAGACATTACAAAAAGTTTCATTGCTTTGATTTCTGGTGCAACGGAAGGTCGGTCCTCAGAAGATTTGTCTCGTGTGGCGAAGGCGTTAGATGAAAAAGTTCTAGCATTTGAGGCTTATGCACGTTCTGTGAATCCAGAACGATATGTGGATGCCAATAAAATTAAAATAGAAGCATTTTATAATAAATTTCATCCGTTTAAATGGTCTTATATTTTCTATTTGCTTGGCGCGGTTGTCGTCCTTTTTACATGGATAACGGGTAAAAATCGAGCGATGGTTTTGGCGTGGTCTTTGTTGTCGGTGGGATTTGTTCTGCATACGGCGGGCTTTGGCATTCGTGCGTATTTAATGGAACGTGCTCCTGTCACAAATATGTACGAGACGGTTGTGTGGGTGGCCTGGGGAAGTTTGGTTTTTGCGGCGATTTTAGAGAAGATTTACAAGTTTAAGTTCATCATTATGGCGGGTGGAATTATTGCTGCTTTTGGAATGATTATCGCAGATACGGCACCTGTGGTTTTGGACCCGTCGCTGCAGCCGTTGGAGCCTGTGTTGCGTAGTAACTATTGGTTAACGATTCACGTGATGACGATCACTATCAGTTATGCCGCTTTCTTTTTGGCGTTTGCTTTGGGAGACATCGGATTGTTTTATTTTTTAAAAGGCGAGGCTAAGAACAAGGATAAGATCCGTGCGATTGCCATGTCCATTTACCGTTCGATTCAGATTGGCGTGGTGTTTTTAGCTCCGGGAATTATCTTAGGGGGGATTTGGGCTGATTACTCGTGGGGGCGTTTTTGGGGGTGGGATCCAAAGGAAACGTGGGCGCTTATCGTATTGCTTGGTTACTTGGCCGTTATTCATGGTCGTTTGGTGGGTTGGGTAAGAGAGTTTGGCATGGTGGTCAGTGGGGTGATCACTTTTGCATTGGTTATTATGGCATGGTACGGAGTGAATTTCGTACTCGGTGCGGGCTTGCACTCGTATGGTTTTGGCGCCGGTGGGGTCGAGTATGTCAGTGGTTTTATCGTAGTACACATTTTATTGGTTGTGTATGCAGCTGTAGTTCGTAATGCACGTTTGAAACAAGCTGGGTCATAACATTAAATTTTGTGTTCGTTTTTGTTCTAGACTTATATTTCAGCAACTGAACCATTTCAGTGTGCGTTTCTAGGTAAAAACATAGCCATTGTTCCTAGCGATATAGATGTATATATTTCTCTCTAAGTTTGCGACTATCTTTGACGTACACCAAGATTTCCTAGTCATTCTTTTTATATGATCTC
>JAEUWH010000109.1 GCA_016785955.1 Pseudobdellovibrionaceae bacterium
AAAAACGTGTTGTGGTCGAACAATCGGGAATTATCCTAAACTGATTTTTTGACTGGTCAAAAAAGTTGAAACTATTTTGAGCGCAATAAATTGCGCTAAGGGGGAGGTTCGTCCTTCGAGCAGAGTTACTTACTGGGCAAGATTTAATAGATACTCTTAACCAGAATAAAAAATCAAAAAGTGCCGTCCAGTCAATTTGTGAGAAATCAGAACTGAAACAGTACCTTGAATTGTATTTTCTAATCGATGCTCTACGAGATGAGGAAGGGGAGATTGATGACTTCACCCCTTATCACATCGCAAAAAAGGTTTCTCTAAAAAATCTTAAATTCACTTTTAAAAAGGAAATGATTTCTGTAGAGGGTGAATGTGATTTGAAATTAGAGTTTGGCTTTGACTATGACAAAGATGCCAAACATCCGACTTTTGAAGATCAAGAAATGTTTGGTTATTTTGAACTTACAATTGATAAGAATAAAAATATCACCATCGAGGATTTGGACATCGGCCACTATCTTTAGTGCGTATTAAAATTTTTATTTGCTCAGGCTGACTACCAGGTATTCAGCCTGACTTTTTTTTCCGCTTAGGCTTTTGCGATTCTGTATAATCCGTCGGCTGGTAATTCACTGAGATACGGTCTTTATAGAAAGTCCACGTAGTATCCAACGATTTGTGGCCACAATAGATACTTGCGTTTTCTATCGTTTGACCAGCACCGCCTTCTTTATTTGGCTTGATAACCCAATCTACAAATCCTTTTCTTCCCGCATAAAGGTCATAGCCATCTCGTAAGCCATATTTTTTATTTTTCATACGACAGACTTTATTGACCCATTCAGAGTCCGGGCGGATGGCTTTTGCGTCTCCGCTCTTAATGATTTCAATACATTCCTTTTGTTGAGATGTGATGACCGGAATACGCTTGATACGTTCTTCATCTTTGATAATAAGTTTTGTCTGTTCAACAACTAATATTTCAACTCCAGAAATATGTTCTTCAACTACGGGACATTCTAAGGCTTCATCTAGTTCTGAAGGCCGTAATCCAAAATAAAAAGAGCAACGTAGCCAATTATAGTTTTTCATCTGTTCCAAATCATCCTTGGATTTCCTGTAAACTTCCTCAAGTATTTCTTCTGTTAATGGTAGTGATGGTCTACGCACGGACCTTCCTTTTAAATTATTTTCTCTGATAATTGCCCGTTGTGTATTGGGAACAATTTTACCGATAGGCTCAAAAAACTTTCCAGTTTGCTTTGAATAAAAGGAGCCCCATTTGTTCATCATATAAATGATGTCTTTGGAGTAGGAGACAGAATATTTTTTATCTTTAATATAGGCTAAAACTTCATCAATGCGGTCATTGTATTTGAACGGTTGAAGTTTCAATTTTGAAGTAATGACTTGGGTTAAAAAAAATAGATTCTTCATCTTTGTTTTATGCTTGTCTTTGGCGTTCGACCTTTCCAATCGGTCCAAAAACTCTTTCGCTATTTGTGGAGGAAATAGAATTTTATCTTGTGTCGTTATTTCTAAATATCTTTTATGTGCGTTGATTTCCGCACGGGTAATTTTCAATTCTCCCTTGCGTGTAAAATTATGGTGCTTAACGGCTTGTCGGGCTTGCTCGTATGTCATCGTAGGTAAAAATCCTAACGACTGATACCTAACTTCTGGAACAGGCTCTTGGAGTTTCTTTCCATCTTTCCAACTCTCAAAATATAATTTCCAATTTCCTGATTTCTTGTAATGTCGGACATAAAAGTATCCCTTACTTCTTTCTGTCTCGATTGGATTTTTAGATTGATAATCAACAGAACCTTTTGGAGTTTTATTTCTATCAAACTTCTTCGGCATACTTTTCTCCCGTAAAATTGTTCGGAAAAAAAGCGTAGGAACTTGAGAAAAATCCCCCTACACCACCTGCGTGGAAAACCCCTACCAAAAAGTCTAAGTGATTGAAATTATTTAAGAATAATCAATAAATTGGCTCAGGAGGAGGGACTCGAACCCCCGACCAAGCGGTTAACAGCCGCTTGCTCTACCGACTGAGCTACTCCTGAACGCCGGAAATTTGAAATTAGATGATTTGAAATTTGAAGTCAAGAATCGATTCCTTGATCTATTGGTCTACTTGGTGACCAGGCCCATTTTTGAAAGTTTACTCTTCAGGCTGTCAGCTTTGTAAATCAGGCTTCCTTGTTTTAAAAAGCTTTCTGTGGGATCGGCTTCAATAGTGATCTCTTCGCCCTTTTCATTCATCGATTTCATGTACGGTGACCATTTGAAGCCCGCGACTTCATTTGCCTGATAACTGGAATAGGCTATATTACACAATTCTTGGATAGTTTTAGGATCACGAACAGTCGTCTCTGTCGGAACCAGAAATACCACCTGCACAGTATTTGAACACCAATTAAAAACGCGAGCTTGTGAGGGCGCTCCCATTAACACATCGACGTTACTCGAAAAAGTGGGGGTTTTAACGTATTGCATTATTGCAACTACCCCGTACAGCATGAATCCATAGAATCCGATTTTTATATAAAGCCAGTTAGACTTTGTTGCTTTCATAAAAATTAGGATAGCAAAGCCAAAGGAATTGGTAAATATTTTAACGATGTTTCGCTATTTACCAGATTTTGGCCAATGTTTTAATTATGCTTATGATCAAAAATCCACCGACGGGATTTTTATTTTTCACGGGTTTCCCTCGCAAAAAAATAGAAACAAGGACCTGGCGGCATTTTTGTCCGACAACACCAAAGCATCGATATTTGTTCATCACTATGAAGGTGTTGGTGAATCCTTGGGGAAATTTTCGTTCACACGTTCAATCGAAACCGCATTTCATTACGTTGAAAAAATACGAAATGAATTTCACCTCCAGCGTCTTCATTTTCTGGGTCACAGCTGGGGTGGGTTTGTTTCTTTGAATTTACTCTCTCATTTCTCGCGCGATTTAGCATCGCTAGTTTTATATTCTCCGTTTACGCAAATTCCTATAGATAAAGGCATCGACGAGTTGGCCTATAATTTAATGAAAGAATATCCTCATTTTTTCTTTCACCGCAACCACGCCGATGTATCCACCGAGTTTAAAATTATTCAACAGCGTTTCACGTACATGAACGCACTCCAAGAACAGCACTGGCAACGCCCAACGTTGGTTCTGCAAGCCAAAAATGACCTGGCCACTCCGGAAGCACAAACCAAAGCCGTGTTGCCACTTTTGGGGCCACATACCATTTACAACGAACTTGATATTGATCATTCATTCACACAAAACCGTGACAATACGCTTTCATTAACCAAACAATTTTATAAAAATATTCAACTCACGAAATAAAAAAGGATTTAAGGATTTTATGAAAATAAATTTAGCTCACCTCTCGATAAAAACTGTTCTGGTATCGTTGGTTTTAATTGGTTGCTCGAGTACCCAAAAAACACCAACCCCAGCCAGTGGACTGATCGTTTCTAGTTTTGCCAACCCTCATCGTCAAGATTACGTGATGACTGGTAAAAAATACGCCATCGCCACTCAAGGAATTTTATCAACCAAAGCCGCTACAGAAATTTTGAATAAAGGTGGAAACTTAATCGATGCTTTTGTGGCGGCTTCGTTTTCTATTTCTGTTGAGCGCCCTCATTCGACGGGCATTGGTGGCGGCGGATTTTTGGTTTTTTACAAGGCCGACACAAAAGAAACGATTGTGATCGACTTTCGTGAACGCGCACCCCATAAGGCTGGTCGCGACATGTACTTGGATAAACAAGGAAACTACATAGATGATCTGTCGACAGATGGATCCCTTTCTGTTGCAGTCCCAGGTCTTGTCAAAGGGTTGTGGGAAATTCATCGCAAATATGGAAAACTCAAATGGTCTGACGTGTTGGCGCCTTCGATCAAAATCGCAGATGAGGGTTTTTTCGTCTATCCCGATTTAGAGCGCGCACTCGCTCATCGAAAAGATGTTCTAGTTAAATTCCCGGACTCCAAAAAAATATTTATTAAATCCGATGGCTCCTCTTATAAGGTGGGCGATGTCTTGGTGCAAAAGGATCTTGCAAGCACCTTAAAGGCCATCGCGAAAAATGGAGAAAAGGAATTTTACCAAGGTACAACTGCAAAAAAAATTGCACAGTTTGTGAAAAAAACTGGTGGTATCATGACCGAAAACGATTTACGTCGCTATAAAACCATGGCTCGTGTTCCCGTCGAATCAAATTTCCTAAAATATAAAATCATTTCTATGCCACCGCCCAGCTCGGGTGGTACTCACGTGATCCAATTCCTGAAACTGTTAGAAAAGGAAACATGGACGCCAATGGAAATGAACTCGGCCAAAGCCATCCATTATCAGGCTTCGGCGTTTCAAATGGCGTTTGCGGACCGCGCACAATATTTAGGTGATCCTGATTTTGTAAAAGTCCCGACAGCTGAATTGATCTCTGATGCATATTTAAATCAGCGAAAAAAAGAAATCGTGATGGACAAAGCTCGTTCCGCCAACGAGGTTCGCCATGGATCATTTGAACAAAAAAAGGAATCCACCGAAACCACTCATATGTCCTTGCTAGATAAAGACGGTAATGCCATCAGTTCTACCCAAACCATTAACGGCTGGATGGGCTCGGGAGCCGTGGCTACAGGCACTGGTATTTTGCTGAACAACGAAATGGACGATTTTTCGGCTAAACCAGGAACACCCAATTTGTATGGCGCCATCGGCTCTGACGCCAATGCGATCGCGCCATTCAAAACACCACTTTCCAGTATGTCGCCCACGATCGTTCTTGATGAAACTGGCCGGCCCATCATGTCCGTAGGGGCGCCGGGTGGAACACGCATCATCAGCTGCACAGCCTTGACGATTTTCAACCACTTGTACTTCAAACAATCACTGGAAAATTCGGTAAAAAATATTCGCATCCACCACCAGTGGCAACCAGATACGTTGTTCATCGAACAACCCGGGCCCGCGCCCAAAGAACTGGAAAAACTAAAAGCAATGGGTTACAAAATTGAACTCGGCGGAATCCCTTGTCGAGTCATGTCGGCCGCTCTAGACACAAATAATTCAGAGTTTACAGCCGTTGCCGACCCACGCGACATCGGCACCGCCGCCGCCGAATAGATATCTCATACATAGCTCTCCCCCCTCAAAAAAAGGGAACTCGGAAACGAGTTCCTCTACAAAGTTTTCGTATGTTTGATGTAGACCTTTAAATCCGTAAAACCACCGACAAGAACACCTTTATGAAACACCTGGGGAAACGTTGGCCAGCCACTCCATAATTTAATCGCTAGTCGGGCTTTCCATTTGGAAAAATAACTTCCATGCTGGATGTACTTAAATGAAATATTTTTTTCTTCTAAGAATTTTCTGGCTTTGATCACCGGAATATTATGAGCCATCCCCACAATCACCCATTCGTTAGTTTGTATTGCTTGCTGGATTTCGCTGACAATGATGGGGTGAAATCGATCTATCGCTTCCTGCGCCCTGGGTGTAATTTTGGTTCCATCTAAGACTTGTCTCATTCACTGTCTCCTGAAAATTGCTTTTGTAAAAGTTTGTAATATATCCCGTCTCGATTGCGAGAAAGCTCGTCATGCGTCCCGTGCTGAACGACTTCTCCGTTATCAAGAACGAAAATACGATCGGCATCGACGATCGTAGAAAGCCGGTGTGCAATAACCAAACTGGTTCGCCCCTGCATTAAACGCATCAAAGCGTCTTGCACCAAAGCTTCGCTTTCGGTGTCCAAGCTGGATGTGGCCTCGTCTAAAATTAAAATTTTTGGATCTTTCAATAAGGCTCGTGCGATCGCCACGCGTTGCTTTTGCCCACCGGAAAGTTGCAAACCTTTCTCGCCAACCTTAGTTTGCATCCCATCAGGAAATCTTTGTATAAACTCCAGCGCATTAGCCGATCGAGCAGCCGTCTTGATTTCCTCGCTCGTGGCATTCTCGCGTCCATATTTTATGTTTTCTTCTACCGTTGAAGAAATCAGAATTGGCTCTTGGGATACAATCCCGATCTGCGCTCGCAACCAAGAAACATCAAGCGCGGCCATATCTACACCATCAATTTTGATAGTGCCGGCATCAATCGGATAATACCCCGGGATTAAACTAGCTACCGTTGACTTGCCCGCACCGGATGATCCAACAAACGCAACGGTTTCGCCGGGATTAATCGTAAAGGACAAGTTTTTTACAACCGCAATATCTTTTCGCGTCGGGTAGCTGAACGATACGTTACTGAACTCTATCTTTCCCGAAACCGTTTGCGGGCGTATACCCGAAGTTCTCTCCATCGAAGGCTTCTCTAAAATTTCGAAAATTCTCTCTGAGGCTCCCAACCCCGCCGCAAAATCTCCCCATAAACTGCCTAAGCTGCCTACGCCAATGGCCACTAACATCAAATAAAGCAGAAACTGTGTAAGATCACCGACCGATAAAGCTCCCTGAATAACCTGATAACCACCATATGCAAGCACCACACAAACAGCCGTAAATCCCACACTCATCGCGACGATCATAAAAACGGTAATCGCAGATATTCGCGCTTTTACAAAAAGCAATGCCTGGTCCAGCGAAGTCGTATAGCGACTAACTTCAAAACTTTCCCGAACAAACGATTTTACGGTTTTAATTCCCGAAAGAGTTTCTTCAGCAACAATACTCGAGTTTGCGACGGCTTCTTGTAAGTTTTTAGAATGAGCGCGAATTTTTTTTCCGAAAATGGCCGCGAACAATGCCACCGGAGGAATCAACAAAAACATGATGGCCGTTAAGCGCCAAGATGTATAGAACATAAATCCTAGTCCACCAATAACCTGGCCCAGGTTTCTGAGGCCCTGGGAAATATTGACGCTGACCGTGTTTTGAAGAGTCGTGGCGTCAGAAGCCAGCCGACTCATCAACTCGCCTGTGCGATGAAAATCAAAAAATGAAACCTCTTGAGACATCAAATTGCTGAACAAACGCTGCCTAAGTTTTAAAACAATACGCTCACCACTGAGTGTAAACAAATAGTACCGAAAACTAGAGGTAATTCCTTGCAGGATAAAAACAACAAACAACACACCGACCGACCACCATAGCCAGTCAAGCCGCTTAGCTTGCAGCACGTTATCCACCATCCAACGAATAACCTGTGGATAAACCAGTGCAGATCCACTGGAGATAACCAAAAAGAAAAGACCCCAAGAAAGTGTTCGGAACTCTGGTTTAGCTACACCCAGTAGCCGCTGAAGAGATTTGCTTTTTTTCATCATTTTATTTTGATTGCAAATAAACAAAATAACAAACGATAAAGTTTCGCAATGTCATAAATGTGTCTTTAGAATTATGCTTTTCTCTTGCCATTCATTTTTGAAACTAATCAAATACTAAAAAAAGGAGAAAATATGTTATCTTTAACTAAATCAATGTTCGTTGGTCTTGTATTGTGCTTGGCTTCAGTATCTTGGAGTCTCCCTCAAACGTTCAAATCATGTGAACCTACTGCTAAATTTTCAGTTGACTACAAAATCGCAGATAAAAACATTTCACTGGCTTATGCAGGAGTAGATGAAACTGGCAAATCTTTTCAAGGCACGTCCACGTATGAAATTCTAGAAAGCCAATCTTATGACCCATCTGTATTTGAAGCGAACACTGTGAAAAACATGCATGCGATTGCTGGTATCTCGAACTTTACTCAAGTGCATGTACTGGCCCTTAATTCAGGCGGCAGTCAGCCTTCGACTCTTTGGTTATTCGAGTTTGAACCAAACCAATATTCAGTAGTTTGGATAGTGGAAGGTAGCCTGATGGTTTTTGGAAAAACCAATACTTGTAACTAGTCCGGCATGATACGGCGACGAGTTTTGTTTAAAATTTGACAAAATTTTGAGCCTGAAATGATTCCTAAGCAAACTGAGTCAGTTTATTCTAAATAATGTAACTTACTTGCTTAGGGGTCATGTGAATCTACGTAAAACTTCTGACTTGTCTGCTGTCTCAGCAATTTATGAAAATGATTTTCAGAATTCATTTTCAAATATGCTGAATATTTCTCCCATCGGTTTTGTTCTTGTTCGTAAAAATTATCGCATACAACAAGTAAATGCGACATTCGCCCGATGGTTCAACACCTCCACTGAGTCATTCATTGATCGTGTACTGCCGGAGCTTTTTTCAGATCTCTGGCTTTATATGGAACCACAATGCCAGCGGGCGATACGCGGGGATGGAACCACAAATCAGGAACTTCGATACGCGCGCAATAGTGCAAGTCTGCTCACATGGCTGGTTAGTTATACTCCCATACTAGAAAAAGAAGAAATCCAAGGATTTGCGCTGGCGATTACGGATATCAGTGATCGCAAAGAAATGGAACTTCATCGTCAAAAGGAAATGGAGAGATCATCACAATTGTACAACGCTTTAAGCCGAGTGAATCAGTCCATCGCATCATCTCGTGGTCGAGACGACCTTTTTGAAAAGGTGACTCGCGCGTTGATCGAGCAAGGCGGGTTTCCTATGGCTTGGGTCGGCTGGTACTCGGCGGAAACAAGCAGCCTGATACCTGTTAGCAGTATGAGTTTTAAAGAAATTAAGAAATCTTCCCTTAAAATTAATCTCGATGATCCAAAAAAAATGAGCCCCACACTAATCGCTTTTACAACGGATCGTCCCTACATTTGTAATGATATCTTGAATGATTCACACGTCACGGCTTGGAGAGAAGAATTTAAAAATCCTGGTTTTAAATCGTCGGCTTCTTTTCCCATTCGTGAAAATGGCCGAACCGCTGGCGTGTTAAGCGTCTATGCCCACGAACCAAATTTCTTTAAAGACAAAGAGGTGTCTCTTTTAGCCGAAGCGACTCAAGATCTTTCGGTTGCTCTTGAAAACTTCGCGCTAGGTAACGCTCGTCTGAAGGCCGAATCTTCGGCGTTGGAAGAGCGGGCGTTTTCGGACACGATGATCGAAAGCATGCCGGGTATTTTGTATTTCTACGACGAAAACGGCAAGTTTCTGCGCTGGAATAAAAACATGGAAAAGGTTTCCGGCTATTCGGGCCGTGAAATCAGCCAAATGCATCCACTCGATTTTTTTGCGCCAAACGAACAGGCTTTGCTCAAAGAACGTATTGCCTTAGTTTTTCAAAATGGTGAATCTTCTTTGGAAGCCAATTTCATGACGAAAGCTGGAAAACTCATTCCCTATTTTTTCACCGGCAAAAAGTTAGTCCATGGTGGCTTGCCCTGTCTGGTCGGGATTGGCGTTGATGTCACGGACCGCAAACGGGCCGAGCAGGCGCTAAAGGATCTGAATGAAAGCCTCGAGTTAAAGGTGATATCTCGAACCAAAGAATTACAAGCAGCGCTGGTACGAGCCGAGTCTGCCGATCGCTTGAAATCAGCATTCTTAGCGACCATGTCGCACGAGCTGCGCACTCCGTTGAATTCAATTATTGGTTTCACAGGTATTGTGCTCCAAAAGCTCGCCGGCCCCCTGACGGACGAACAAACTAAGCAACTGAACATGGTTCGTGGAAGCGCACGACATTTGTTGGATCTAATTAATGACATCCTTGATCTGTCAAAAATTGAAGCTAAACAACTTGAGATCAAATCAGCGGAATTTGATCTTCGTGGCACGATCGAAAAAACGATCGAACTCATGAAGCCCACGGCAGAAAAAAAATCTCTTCCGCTTATCACCGAAATCGCTCCCGATATTTCAACCTGGATCAGTGACTCTCGTCGGGTTAAACAGATTTTACTTAACCTTGTGAACAATGCTGTTAAATTTACCGAGCAAGGTCAAGTCATGATCATCGTTGATATGATGACTTCTTATCTGCCTCCGATGTCGATGTTGCCGCAAACAGCAATTCGCATTCGGGTCAAGGACACGGGCATAGGTATAAAACCAGAACATCTGTCGCTTTTGTTTCAACCATTCCGCCAAGTCGATTCGGGACTCTCGCGGCAGCATGAAGGAACAGGCCTAGGGCTGGCGATTTGCCAGCGACTGACTTCGCTTTTGGGCGGCGAAATTTCGGTCAACAGTGTTTGGAACAAAGGCACCGAATTTACCGTTATTCTTCCCAAGAAAGAGCCCGCGTTTGTATGAAGACGATATTACTGATTGAAGACAACGAACAAAATAGCTATTTGATTAAATTCCTATTGGAAAAAAATAATTATTCTGTCACACACGCTGTGGATGGGCAACAAGCGCTCAAAATTGCAGAATCGAAAGTTTTTGATATTGTTCTTTTAGACATTCAACTGCCTTCAATGGACGGATACGCAGTGGCGCGAAAGCTCCGTGAGTTGAAGAGTCTGGACATGACCGCCATTATTGCGGTCACTTCCTACGCGATGGTGGGTGATAAAGAAAAGGCTATGGAAGCTGGCTGTAACGGTTATATTGAAAAGCCTATTAATCCCGATACTTTTCTGACAGAAATTGAAAAAGTCAAAATGCTGTTCAAAAAAGGCCAACAATGAAACGCATACTTGTCGTCGATGACAACGAAAATAATCTTTATTATCTGGACAAACTTATGGGTGGTCATGGTTGGCAGGTGATTCTGGCTCATCACGGTGCTGAAGCCTTGATGTTGGCGCGACAACAGATGCCCGACATTATTGTGTCTGACCTTTTAATGCCGGTTATGGACGGCTATACTTTACTGCATCACTGGAAAACTGACGAAAAATTAAAAAAAATTCCTTTCGTAGTCTACACGGCTACCTATACAGAGTCCGAAGACGAGCGCCTGGCGCTTAGCTTAGGGGCAGACTCTTTCTTTTTAAAGCCGATCGAACCAGAAGATTTTCTCAGCAGAATTCACGTGGTCTTAGAGCGAGCCGCGCTGGCTTTGCCGGCAATCCCTAAAAACTCAGTTCAGCCCATCGAGACTAATGAAAAACTGTACAATGAAGCCTTGGTTAGGAAACTAGAACAAAAAATGATTCAACTTGAGGAAAGTAATCAAATTTTGAAAAGAGACCAGGCCGAACTACGCATGTTAGAAAGTGCAATCCGCGCCGTATCCCAGGGAATTATTATCACAGATCCTAATCGCGCCGACAACCCCATCGTCTATGTTAGTCCCGGCTTTCAAAAACTTACAGGTTACACTGAAGAAGAATCGGTTGGCCGTAATTGTCGCTTTCTCCAAGGAAAAGAAACTGGTGCTGATGCCCGAGCTAAGATAAGCAAAGCATTGCAAGAAGCACGAAATTGTCAGGTCGAAATTTTAAACTACCGCAAAGATGGTTCAACGTTTTGGAATCGTTTAAACATTTCTCCGGTTACGGACGGTGGTGGGCGTTTGACTCATTTCGTAGGTGTTCTTTCCGACATCACTCAAGAGCGACATTTAGAAACTCAACTTCGTCAATCACAAAAGATGCGCGCGATTGGTACTTTAGCCGGAGGTGTTGCGCATGACTTTAACAATTTACTAGCCGTCATTGGCCTTCATGTGGAGAACATTTTGGCTCAGGTCCCTGCCGAGGCGACGATTCGCAAAGGTCTTGAAAGTATTTTAAAAGCTCAAGATCGCGGTGCGGGTCTTACACGTCAGTTGCTGGCATTCAGTCGCAAACAAGGCGTTGAACTCAGACCGGTGGATATCGATAAGACCGTAAAAGGTCTGGTCGATATGCTGGGACGAATAGTCGGGGAAGACATCGAATTAGAAACAGAATTTGGTGACGGAGAAAAAATTATTTTAGGTGATCCTCATCAGCTGGAACAGTTAGTGACCAATCTAGTCATCAATGCTCGTGATGCAATACAAATTCGTGGTCGCATCAGCATTCAAACTAGCCTATTTGATGGCGGCGGATCTCATCCCATAGAAGCAGAGAAAAACAAACCGAAAAACTTTGTTAAACTTGTGGTGTCTGATACGGGCCGAGGGATGGATGAAGAAACGCAGTCGCGCATTTTCGAGCCCTTTTTCACCACCAAAGAAATCGGCAAGGGAACAGGGCTAGGGCTTTCAACGGTGGACGGCTTGGTTCGTCAATTTTATGGCCACATCAATGTCAAAAGTAAAATTGGCAGCGGCACTTCGTTTGAAATATATCTTCCTATTACAGATCAACCGATCACCGCATCGGTAGTTCCAAAATCTCAATTGACGGCGATAAACACAGGCATCACGATTTTGGTGGCGGAAGACCAACCTGATCTGCGCCTTATTTTGGCGCGTACGCTGCGGGATGCAGGGTACACCGTGCTTGAGGCACAAAATGGTGAGACCGCACTAGAGATGTACAAAAACTATGGTTCTAAAATCCATTTAATTATCACCGATGTGGTTATGCCCAAAATGGGAGGACGGGAATTCAGCGAAAAACTGACGCAGCTAAACCCCGAAGTGATTGTGCTTTTTTTATCGGGATACACGGAAGACACTCTTTTGCGTTACGGTCTTTCGGGCACCAAAAATCATCGCTTTATCGACAAACCCTTTACTGCACAAACTCTGCTTTCGAAAGTACGCGATCTTTTGGGGTAGAAGACCAACTTTAAAGGAAATTCAAAATTAAAAAGTTGAGGAGGGGTTTGATAGGCTAGGTGAAAATTAGTATTTCGTTTCTAGACAACTTGAATCGGCGTTGGTTTAATATAGCAATGGAATGGACAAAGGACGGCTACCTAGTTACAGACGATGTTCATCATTTTGATGTAGACTCAATTCATAATTTTTTAACCAACTCGTATTGGGCCAAAGGGCGCAGTAAAGAAGCGGTTATCACGACTATTCAAAACTCATTTTCCATTGGGCTATTTTACAATGGGGAACAGATTGGTTTTGCGCGAGTTATTACTGATTATATTACTTTTGCCTATTTATGCGATGTCTATGTGCTAGAAGGTCACCGCAAAAAAGGCATCGGTCATTTTTTAATGGATTGTTTACTTCAGCATTCAAAATTTTCTTCAGTAAAATGGTTATTAAAAACCACGTATGCTCAGTCCCTCTATAAAGACTTTGGGTTTAAAGAATTTGAGTCTTCGTTTGGATGGATGACTCGAACTCCAGTCAAAGGAATTTGAATGAAAATCTTGATTATCTTATTTTGTATAAGCCCACTCATCACTTTTGCATCGGATTCATCAAAAGAACTCCTAAAAAAATTAGTTGAAATTTCGTCGGGATCAAATGATGTGGCTGGCGTCACTCAAGTTCAGCAAATAATTGCTGACGAATTAAAAAGTATGAGTTTTCAAACTGAATTAACACCCTCAGCATCAGGTAAACTGGGGCCTCTCTTGATAGGAACTTTAAAGGGCAAGTCCTCACAATATATAACATTTATTGCTCATGCAGATACCGTCTTTGAGAAGTTTTCAGGATTTACGACCTATCAAATTTCTGCCGACGGAAAGACAGCAAAGGGACCTGGAGTCATAGATGACAAGGGCGGCATAGTTGTTCTTCTTTCTGGTTTAAAAGAATATTTAGGCAAAAATAATTTTCCTTCTTATTCACTTCGAGTCATTTTATCTCCTGGTGAAGAAGTGGGCATGCCGGAACTCTTGCCTTTGTTTAAAAAGTACTCTCGTGACTCAGTTATTGTACTGGGTTTTGAACCTTGCCTTGATGACGGATCTATCATCGATGGTCGTCGTGGTAACCGTTGGTACAGTATCAAAGTAGTAGGACGAGAGGCCCATGCTGGTCGAGCGCACAAAGAGGGCGTTAATGCGTGTTGGGAGCTGGCAAAAAAACTAGATGCAGTATCAAAGCTCACAGACTACTCAAAGGATTTGACAGTCAGCATTGGCCATATTGAAGGTGGAAAGGATAAATACAATATAGTTTGCGGCGAAGCTTCTGCAAAAATTGATGTTCGTTTTTCAAACATAGAATCAAGGGATAAATTTCATAAAAAGTTTGAACAGATAGTAAAGCGTTCTTTCGTGTTATCTGTATCTGATAAAAAGCCAACCTCAAGTTCATTTGAAATCACAGATGAAACGGAACCATTTTCCCCTACGCCCGAATCATTAAGAAAAATAAAGACTTTAAAAATGCTAATAGAAAAATATGAAGGACGAAAAGTGAGTTCACAAAAATCTGGTGGGGCAGCAGATACAAATAATTTTAGTCGTTCAGGATTACCAATTATTGATGGGTTAGGAGCCTGTGGCGGCAAGATGCACACTCAAGATGAGTATATAGAGCTACTCACTCTTGGCTCACGGGCAAAAGTTTTAAGTGATTTTTTAGAACAATTTTAAAATTACCTTGCCATAAGCTTCAAAAAAATAGTTTAGCATAACAATCACAGACTACTTATACTAAATTGCGATTCCGCACGGTCAGATGGCGCTCGATAGAAACAGGGAATAAAGTCATGAGGCTTATGATTAAGGCGCATTACTATATTCATTTACATCCCGATGAAGGAAAAGTAAAACTTGAAAGCTTATTTAATGAAGTTCAAGAGACTTATCCTGCTCAACTTAAAAATGTTGCCGGTAGTTATCGGGAAAGCTTTTATCGTATTTCTGAATATCGACCTGAGTTGCTTCCGATTTTTATTAAAGCCAGAGCCGCCGAGCATATCTCTAATAGTAATGTACCTGATAACGATATAAATCGTATCCGTAGTTACAACTATACCTTTCGCGTTAGTCCCGTCGTTTTATTGACAACGAAAATGTATAGCGAAATAGAAGAGCGTACTCCTGATTTTGAACGATTCAAAAGAGCTATGAAAGTTATATTGACTATGCCTGGCATTCTAGTTCATCCAGATTGGCTTAATCGGCCAAAGGCTGTTTTGTCGTTCACGACAGCACCCACTCAGTTTGCGTCTGATTTTAAAAATTATTTCCATGCCAAAAACATAAAACCGTTCTTAGCAAGAGTGCAGGGGACCAGCAACCTCTATGGCCGTAATGCTGTCTACACCGCTATTGCCAATAGTTGTAGAATCCACCAAATAGAGACAATTTCAATTTTGGGTCCCTTGGCTACAATGTCACCGGACGCAAGGATTTTTTTAATAAATTTCAGTATATTTCAAAACTATTTTAAACAAAGGACGTAAATATGAAAATCACAAATTTAATATCGATCATTTTATTTTTAATGACCTGCCATTTTTCTCACGCAGCCTCTCAGAAGAATTTGGCAGTGTCGCGCCCAGTGCTTTAGGATTGTCAACAATGACATTGACTCTAATTTAGGACCTGTTTCTGGAAGAAGTTTTACTTTCTATGATAACACACGTGAGGAAGATTTTCACCACATGATTGGCAATTGCCAAAAACTGGCCGGCGATGCTGATGTTGCCTTAGCTATTCGATCCGCACAGAGCCGGCAGGAGTATGTTGAAAACGGCGCTAAAGCGGAAGAGTATGATTCAAACATGCAAGTTCGTGCTGGACGAGCACGCTCCAATCAAAACCAGCATTATCGTATGCATAGTGATCGCCAAACTGAGTACAAAAGTTTTTTTGAATCTTTTGAATATGCTAACGAATCGTCTTGTTCTCAGGTTGAAGACGTTCATAGAGTTCCCGCTATTATTGATGGACATATTGTCGGCGGATAAAATTTGTTCTTTTGGCTTTGTTTTTAACATAAAGGCACAGGTCCTAGAGGCGGCCAATAAGTAGTAAAAGAAGAAAATAAGATTCAGTCAAAAAAACCTGAATCTTATTTTTTCCTCTTGAAAGAAAATTAAGCTGCGAGCGATTGAATGATCTAAGAAATCGTTGATAACTCGGGAAGACCTAGGACGAATACACACAGCAAACGTCAAGTGTTCCATTTTGGGCCGTCGACTCAACTGTGGGTGGTAAGCATTATTTGTTTCTCCCTTCGCCAAAAGCAAATACGTAAGTTTTAAAGTGGCAATGTAATTGAAACAGCTTATCTTAAAAAGGAGTCATTTATGATTAGATTGACCCGTTTGATGTTAGCTAGTTCAATACTTATAGGATTTTTTGGAACTGTCACTGCGGCTGGTTTGGAATACAATCCCAGTCTTACTTTCAGTGTCCGTCGTGCCACCGATACCGATGCCGTAAAAAAGATTTCTGTAACCCTCGCCGAACTAAAGCAAAATTTAAAAAATTCAACTTTCACCGTTAATCAACACCCCGTTTACAACGGTAGAGCAGTTACATACGCCGGTTTTTATTTTAAAGAGGTCATTCAATATGCTGCCAAGAAAACTCAAGCGGGTAGCGTAAGTGATTATGTGTATTCACTTTGGGCCTCAGATAATTTTAGCGCATTTATTGAACCTAGCGATTTGCAGGGAGGAGAAGCATTTTTAGCTTGGAAAGAAATTGGTGCCGATAGTGATCCTTCAACCGTGAGCCCCGATGGACTATGGACCCTGGTGGAAAAACACGGCAATCCTGGACCATTTTATTTAGTTTGGAATAATCCAGAAAAAACATATTGGCAAAAATGGCCATTTAAATTAGTTGATCTGACTTTTATTTCTCAAGATATTTTAAAAACATTTAACTCGTTAGCCCCCGGAAATGATTTTGTACTCAACAAAGGATATACGTTAGCCGTGAAGAACTGCACAGCTTGTCACCAAATTGCGGGAAAAGGTTTTGGCAAAATGGCTGAAGACTTATCTAGGCTAGCGCAATATCGAAGCGGCGAGGCATTTGTCGAGCAAATCAGAAAGCCGTTGTCACGAATGGTACCATTCACGAAAGTGGAACTAAGTGATGATGATATTAGAGCCATTCATCAATATTTAAAATCATTGAAATAAAAAGATATAGAGATCTCGTATTGTTCGGTCGTTTTTTTCGCTAACTCGCGGATTAATTTCATAGAAAAATCATGAGATTCTTTTCAGACAAGTGTACTAATGCCATTTAATATTTTTGATGCTTCACCAAAAAAGTGAAATTTAAAATTTAAGCAATGGATCTAGTTTTTAAATTGAACATGCTGTTTTATAAACAGATTTATGAGCATGAACCAAATACCCCGACAAATGCGCAGATCGACCGAGCGCCAGCTAAAGAATTTGCTCGTTGTTTGCCCGAATGCAAGTCGCATAGATCAGTGCGGCTCCTACATGCTGGGATTATTGATTTTCTGAATTTTTTGGGCTTCTTGATTTACTTAAAATGGCGGAGAGAGAGGACTCCCTCTAACTCGTTGATTTGGCTGAGCTTCTTTTTTGAAGCCTACCAGACATGAATAGCAACGATATTTTTTGTGACTCTTTAACTTTTTCTATAAGGGTAGTCAGTCAATAGAATGACTTTATAGCGGTTCCTTGATTTCTCTTTTAAAGTTAGTTGTTTATGCGACTTCCAAAAAGGTCAGAAAGTCTGTGACCGATACATCCTAGAGACATTTCAGATACTATGGAATACATATAAAGGACATTCTGGATACTTGAAGTGGAGGAGGTTATCGATACAGATAACAAATTTCTATAAAGAGATATTTTTAGATCAGCGCAGAGGAAGTTCATTTGAAAAATCAGTTTGTCAGACGTAAACTCGAGAGCTGGCTTTCGATGTCTTGTAAAGAAATTTACAAATGCAATATAATGCAAACAGTAGAAAAACATTTGGTTTTGGCACACGACTAGCAGCATAGGTATTAAGAGGAACACGAAATGAAATACACCTTTTTTCTTCTACTTATTTTGTTTACAGTTGTCGGTCGTAATTTGGCATTCGCAAATGCTTGCGGGAGTTTCTACGGGCAAGAACAAAATAAACCCGTTTCCAATGGAGTTGAAAAATCAACCTTCTCGGGAATTAGCAAAGACCTATCCCAACTTGTGGGTAATGATAAAATTGCAACGGCAATGTCAAATTTAACCTCAAAGGCAGGCTTGCGTTTGCAAGTTGCTTATATCACGGGAGAAATTGGTCGCGGCCACACTGCTGACCGGTTGATTGTTTAATAAAAACAAGATGTTGCCAGACCTCCACGTAGCTGATTTGATTTTTCTACCAAGATCAAACAAACACCCACGGAAGGGTAGCAACGTGCAAAATCATCTCGAAGGTTCTTCGTT
>JAEUWH010000111.1 GCA_016785955.1 Pseudobdellovibrionaceae bacterium
GTCCATGACGTAGTCTCCTTTTAGGGTCGCTTTCGTTTCTTGATTGGTGCGAATAACTTGTCTTAAATCCAAATCCTCGATCGAGTTGTCTTGATCGGCCAAATCATCTTCGCCATCTTGTTTTTTCTGTCCGCCGTTATAATCATCCGTCGTGTGAAGTTTTTCAAAGCTGTGAACTAAAGGGTTCTCGTTTTCTAGGTTTCCAATTTCTTGCACAACGTGAACATTCTCGCGCGATTTCTTTTTATGAGTCGCTTGCGGCGCTGAATTTCGACTTCCCGAAGAATCCCCCAGAGGATGCGTTTTACACGGCAACTGCCGCACTAACCATAAGTTGGCCAAGCTGCGAAAGCTGTGGGCCTGCCAGGGTAAATTTTCTTGTATAGTCTTGACCGCAGTGGCTTGAAACAGAGCGGCGCTGGCGGCCGGTACATCTTCGTTGGCTAACGTTCGCGAAGCCGATTGAAATTCGCTTCGCCACCGCACCAATTCTGGAAAGTTGTCTTCATCAAACCCTAACAGAGAACAGGAAATTAAAAAATAGGCCTTCTCGTTCAGATGACGTTGTTCAAATATTTCGATGACGGGTGGGAAAAATAAACGTTCACCATCGGTGGCCGGCCAGGACTCTCCCTCTTGCATCGTCCATGACCGACCTGTTAACAGCGAACACCACAGATGAAGTCGTGGCCTCAGTTCCTCAAACCGAAAAGATTTTTCCGAAGGAATGTGACCTCTTCTTTTTTTATCGGAACGACTGATCCACTTTTCCGCGGTGTTAAAAAGATCTTCCGTCCAGCCCATAATCAGAACGCCAATGCGACGTAATCAGCCAGCACCAGGTGTGTATCCTGATCGTCCGTCAGCGGTGATATAATTCCCACCTGACAGGCCATGCGCGGCGGTACTCCGCCTTTAATCAACTTTGCGGCATCCACTAAAAGTCGGGTAGAAACAGTTTCGGTCAATCCCAGATCCCGCAAATTTCTGACTTTGTTTGCGAACCGCACCAGGCGCTGCGCATCTTTGTCGTTGACGCCGGTTTCGCGTGAAACAATTTTTGTTTCGATGGACTCTGCAGGTATTTTAAAATCCAGCCCAATAAATCGTTGACGCGTTGACGGTTTGAGCTCTTTCAAACTTTTTTGGTATCCTGGATTGAAGCTGATCACCAACATAAATTCGGGTGATGCTTTGAGTGACTCGCCCGTGCGATCTAAATAAAGTTCACGGCGATGATCGGACAGAGAATGCAAAATGACGATCACATCTTCGCGGGCTTCAGCGATTTCATCCAGGTAAAGAATGGCCCCACTGCGCACGGCTCGCGTGACGGAACCATCTTGCCAAACCGTTTCCCCACCCTTTAGTAAATACCGTCCCAACAGATCAGCGGCCGATGTCTCGTCATGACACGACACTTGAATAAGCGGGCGGCCTAGCTTCTGGGCCATGGCTTCCACAAATCGCGATTTTCCGCAACCCGTAGGTCCCTTTAGCATCAATGGCAACTGCTGGTGATAGGCCGCTAAAAATATTTCTTCCTCGTTCCCAATAATTTCATAGTAAGTAGAAATCATGAGACATCACCGGAGTATTTTTTTAAGGACTCATTCGAGGGAAAACCATAACCGATGAAATTATAAATGAAGGCCACAATTCCCGCCGTAAATAATACAGCCGCCAACACTAGCCCCAGAAAATGAACTTCGATTTCTTTTTGAACTTGCAAGAAGTCTAGCCCCATTCTTCGCTCGAGATAAACTTGCGCGACCCCGGCAATTCCGAACGCCACCGTCATCGCGGTCATTCCGATATTGGATGTCCAGAAGGCAAACGTCGCCGACTGCCGAGTGAATAGGTTTCGTCCCGTTAAAAGGGGCATAGCATAGGTAATGATCGCTAATATCAACATGGCGTAGGCGCCCCAAAAAGCCATGTGTCCATGCATGGCGGTAACCAAAGTTCCATGCGTGTACATATTCACCTGCGGCAACGTGTGTGCGAACCCTAAAAATCCCGCGCCGACAAAAGACATCACCGAACAACCAATCGTCCACGAAAGCGCCGTCTGATTAGGATGTGAACGTCCACCTTTTTTAGCCATCGCGATGGCGTAGATCGCCATACCTAAAAAGGCCAAAGGCTCCAGCGCACTGAACAGGCCGCCGATTATCAACCAGTACCTTGGTGTTCCGATGTAGTAATAGTGATGGCCCGTGCCTAGAATTCCTGAAAGGAATGTAAAGCCGACAATAATATAAAGCCATTTTTCAATCACTTCACGATCCACACCGGTCAACTTGATCAAAAGAAAACTTAGGATCGCACCCATGATCAATTCCCATACGCCTTCTACCCAAAGATGCACAACCCACCAACGCCAGTACGAATCCATGGTTTGATTGTCGGTGCTAATCATTCCTGGCAGGTACAGTAATGCAGCAGTGAGCAAGCCAAAGAACAGGACCAACGACGTCGTGGTGTGACGTTTAGATTTCCAAATAGTAAGCCCGATGTTTGCAACAAACAGAAGAACATTGACCACCACCAAATAATCCAGTGGTCGCGGAATTTCCAAAAATTTTCGGCCTTCCCACCAAAAGAAATGATAACCAACGATGGCGACCACTCCTACAGTCACAAAACTAATAAGCTGTACATAGGCCAATTTTGGCCAAATGATTTCACGTTCGCATTCGTCTGGGACGATGAAGTACGCGGCGCCCATGAACCCGGCCAATAACCACATCACCAGTAAATTCGTGTGAACGGCGCGCGCCACGTTGAATGGAATGATCGGATGCAGGCCATCCATTCCCATGTGGGCAAATCCCATAATGAATCCGTATATGATCTGTAATCCAAACAGCAACATGCATGTTGCGAAGAACCAATAAGCAACTTTTTGTGACGAGTATTTCATTTTTTTACCTCATTTTTTAAGGTCATCAGATAATCCACAATGTCCTTAATATCTTTTTCACTCAGTGGAAGTTTCGGCATTTGGCTGTCAGCTTTGATAGCTTGCGGGTCCGTTAGCCAACGGCTTAAATAGGCAGCGTCTTTACGAAGACCGATATCATCTAGTGCCGGCCCGACTTTACCACCGGCACCGCCCACGGCGTGACAGGCCACGCACACTTGAGAAAAAGTGACGGGAGGCAAAACTGCGCCTTCCGGCGAGCTGCCGGTCGAATGAATGGCCGTGGCCACATTTCCTAAATCGGGTTTAGCCGGAAAGCCATTCAAATCCACTTCGCCGATCCACTTTAAAAATGCGGTGATGTCATCAATTTCTTGTTGCGAGAAATGATAGTTTACCATTTTTCTTTGGCCGGGATACATGGCCTCGGGATCACGGAGAATACTTTTAATGAATGTTTCCCCTCGACGTTCAAACACTTTAGTCAGCTCGGGAGCGTAGTAGGCCCCCTCTCCCATAATGGTGTGACAGCCCATGCAATTGCTTGTGTCCCACAGATTCTTGCCGCGAATCACTTCGGGGGTTAAATTTTCTTCGTGTGTTCGTTTAGGAACCTGCTTAATTGTGTCCAAGGTCAGCAGCACAAAGGCCGCTGAACATGCCATAGTGCCGAGTAGGAAAAATCGACGAGCCGACGATTTGGTTAACATGGTGGTATTCTCCCAGAAAACTTCAGTTGTTAGTTATGCTTCTCGTTACTAGGGAGTTTACCGTTAAATGTGATAGTTGCTTATGACCCAAATCATATGCACCCTTGGTTACTAGCCCGAACCAAGTAAAGCAATCGCACACATACCAAGGGTTGCACCAAACACACCAACACCAGCGCAAGTCACTAGACCAAAACCTATCATCAACGAGTAAAAAATGTCTTTCATTAGACACCTCCGCTCTTTAAACTATGCAAATAAATGATCAAGCGTGATGATCAAAATCATATAAGAGTGAATTCTGTGTATGAAATTTCATGATGATAATGATGCACCATTATCATCATGCATGCATGATATGCATTGTAAAACAGTAACCAAATTGATAGTTAAATACACGCGGTCTCTATGAGTTCTTTCGGATATGCCTTGTATGGTTGAAGTCCGATGTCTTGATGTTTTATACCTTTAGATTTCATGTATTGATATGTCAGCTCCGAGCCGGCCTTGCTGGCAATACCCGGATCTATAGAATACACCTCGTCCTTAGCCGCCTCATTCAAAGAAATAAACTGAACACCGGCTTTTTTATAACTGGTTAATAATTCATCCATCATCTCCGCATCAAATGCGCCCACATGCAAAAGCAAAATATGGTCAATTTGACGTCCAAACAATGCCATCGATATTTTTTCTGCCCGCTTCAAGTTGTCTACCGCATTTTTCATAAAGCTTTTTTTCAATTTACTAATTAGCTTCTGATTATTTGTTTTTACACATCGAACATAGGGCTCGTTCCAAGCCCAGTCTTCAAAATCGATTGTTACCTGTGCAATTCGGTACCCACGCTGTTTCAGATGCGCACGAATGGCATTTCTGGTAGGCATGTCGGCGCCTTCATGCAAAAAAGGATACCGAAAGAACTTCCAATCATAACCCGAACCAAGCTCTTTCAAAATTGGTTCGTTTAATTCTATCTGCTGTTTATACTCTTCGACAGATATCTTATTTATACTCGGATGAGTATAGGTGTGATTAGCCAGTGGATGCCCCATTTCAACCCATAACTTCATGACACTCTTTAAGTCCTCACGATCACCGGCCTTACCCGTGTCCTTGCTTTCCTTGCCTGCATTTATAAATGCATATACGTGAGGAATTTTATGCTTATTGAAAACCTCTAGCATTTTCTTTGCAATCGCAATCCGCGTCTGCCCCTCTAACAGAGGACCGTGTGCGGGCAAATCGTCAACGGTGATAGCAACGCGAGTACCAGAAAAAGCCAAGCACGAAAATGCGACTAAAACTAAAGTTGTCATACAAATATTTTTCATACTTTTAAAAATAAAGAAATAAAATCAAAAAGCCAAGTTCAGTATTTTATTTTTTCCACTCTTTTCTTCAGTTTTAGTCATACACCCTATGAGAACATTTTTTTTACGCGGTCATCGCGTAAATACAAACCCAACCAGATAAACACGGCAACGTATATTGGAAAAAGTGTGTGCGTCAAAAGTGGATTGCCAACACGAACATGAGTAGCCACGGCTCCCCCCAAATAACCCGTCAACAAAACGGCGCCGATAATGGCCGTTCTCGGGATTAGGTAAATTATCGTACAGCTCAAAAGTATCGCACCGACGAGAGGCATTTTATCCATCGCCCAACCCAGATTCGCAGAGGCCTCAAGTGCTTCAGGCGGCAGTTTATCCATGAAAAATTTCATCACGCCATCAAAAATCAAAAACACGACCGCAAGGCTACTTAAAATTCGTCCCGTCCAAGTCATTACGTTTGAAAGGTTCTGTGTACTCATAATTTTGCAACTCCTTTAGCAAATTCCATAAATACATCTTGGCATAACTGAAATAATTTTTGGATAAAAAAATCTCTCCAAAATAAGAAAAACGTCTTCACTTTAGACAGCGTGGCTTTTCGAGAAGCACTCTGTCCTTACCCATCCATCTAGTGTCATTAACATGTCATTACCAACCTATCTAGAGTTTCACTCTTTGGGATCATGATATGATAGTGAACAATGTTCCTGTCTAAACTCTGTACATTTTCATTTTTGTAAAAATCCGCTATTCTGTGTATTATAGTTTGAGGAGGCAGAAATGAAATTCGCAATCCTTATCGTCTTAGCCAGTTTTGCAGTCCTAGCAGATATTACAGAATGCAACGGAACAAACGGCTATAAGCTTTACCAGTCCAAATACGACGATACAAAACAACCACATTATGGAATGATAATTAGCTCCACAATTTTAAAACTAAATGACAGAATAATCTCTGCTGTAACAGAGTATTATGCAAAAGGTCCCAGTAAATTCGGCAAGCCCGCGAAATTTAGATTGAACTCAAAGAAGGCACTTACTGGCTCAAAACCAGGAATAGATCTATACACAATCCAGGCAGAAATAGAATTGGATGCTGGACCATCCGCCATTGCGACGTTTTCCTGTCGGAGAACTTACAATCGAATAAAGTAACCAAAAATATTTAATTCTATAGGTCTATAGACCTATAGACACAAAATTTAATGATATTTATTAATTAAAAATAAATAAAAAGAAGCACTGACAAGATTGCGTTACTTCTAATACACTCTGGCTACGCTACAGCAGAAATATCGTCATTAAACTTGACACCAACACCTTGTGAAGTACCAGTGCGCAGTCCTTCGCGAATCCATATCACCTTGGCTCCCAATTGCCAAAAATCTTTGGCTTGCTTTACTTCCTGCTGTCCAAGGCTGAGCTGCACACTCTGACCGACCCGAATTGAAATGCCTTTATACTCCAGAAACGCGCCACCCGTGCTGTAATTTCTCATTCTCGTCGTGATTAGAATGCCAGTGTCCATAACAACCATCCGCGCTGGCTCATTGGTCACAAACCGAGGAAATCGAACCGAGATATCCGAGGTCAAATCCGCTAGCTGATGCCGAATCACTTCTTCATACAAACTATATTCAAAGGGAGTTTGAAGTGCCAGAACATTTCTCATCAAGCCAACTTGCCTATAGGCATAAACGGAAATTTGCCGCGCCAAAAGCAAAACCTGAGTTTTGGTCAATCGACTTGCGAAATGAAGTAAATGATTGGTTAAAGCTTCCGTCAGATGCTCACAACAAAAAATGACAAGATCATAGTGAATCTTTTGGTCGCGTTCATGCAAACGATGAGTTTCTAGATAATCAATATGCAGAACATCATTAGCAATTAGACCTGTTTTGATTTCATCCAGATAGTTTTCATCACCCGAAAGCATTACCAATACTTTTTTCATATAACAACATGTCGGTAATTTAAAAATACAGTTGAGACCTGAAGTTCTTGAAATAAACCTAGACCCAGACCACTGTCCTTACCAACCTATCTAGATAAAATACGAACGTTTTTGGATCACATGATGATAACGAAAACAGAGGTGTGGCTTAGTAACTCTTCGTGTACAATTGACGTCATTCACGTAAATATAGATACTTAGCTCATGAAATTATTCTTAACATTATTCTTTGCATTTACGTTTCCTGCTTTTCCAGTTTTTGCAAAGACAACAATAAATGATGTCACAAATATTAATCCTATTGACGTTAAAAAAGTAGTCACTCCCCAATCCGCAGATGAAATTAGATCAGCAATTAAATCCTCTAACGGTCCTATCTCTATTGGTGGTGGTCGATTCAGCATGGGAGGCCAAACCGCCACTGAAAATGCCATTCAAATCGACATGCGATCATTTAACAAAATTGTGAAACTCGATACGCAGAAAAAACAAGTCACAGTCCAAGCCGGAATAAGATGGCGCGACCTTCAAGAAGAAATTGATAAACATGATTTGTCCGTAAAAATTATGCAAACATATGCGAACTTCACAGTTGGCGGATCACTCAGTGTCAATGTCCATGGTCGATACATCGGTGAAGGACCATTGATCCGATCCGTTGAGTCTATTAAGCTTATTCTTGCCGATGGTCGTGAGGTGACGGCTTCACGAACAGAAAACTCGGACCTATTTTTTTCTGCTATTGGAGGCTATGGTGGAATCGGTGTCATTACCGAAGCGACTTTGAATCTAGTTCCCAATAAAAAAATTCGCCGCGAAATTAAAAAAATGTCGGTGTCCGAGTATAAGAAGTATTTTATGAGATCCATTCGTGAAAACAAAGAGGCCGTTCTTCATAATGGAGATTTGTACCCCCCAGATTACAAAGAGGTATCTTTGGAAACTTGGTACAATACAGATAAGCCTTTGACCACAGAAGCCAAAATGATTCCCAGAAATCAAAAATATTGGCTCGAACCAAATATAATATCATCAATTTCCACTGTTCCTTTTGGTTCAAAACTTCGAAGCAAAATTATTGACCCAATTATGCACAGTAAGGAAGTCGTTGTTTGGCGAAACTACGAAGCCAGCTATGATGTCGCCCAACTCGAACCCGCAACACCAAGACTAATATTTACCTACGTCCTGCAAGAGTATTTTGTACCTATTGACAGATTTGACAATTTTATACCAAAAATACGCACGATTTTAAAAAAGCACGATGTGAATGTTATCAATATTTCGATACGCCACGCACTGCCTGACTCAGGAAGTTATTTAGCTTGGGCACCAGAAGAAGTTTTTTCTTTCGTTATATACTACAAACAAATGACCACACAAGCCGCCCAGGAAAAGGTCAAAGCATGGACACAAGAACTGATTGATGCCGCCCTTTCGATGAAAGGCCGATACTACTTACCCTACCAAATCCATGCAACCGAAAGACAATTTAAAAAATCTTATACAAATTTTCAAAAATTTTTTGACGTGAAAAAGAAATATGATCCTTTGAATAAGTTTCGCAACAAACTGTGGGATCAATACTACAAGTAAAGCTCAAGCTTGACTCTTTCCAAATTTGGGAGTTCAAGTGACATAAGTGAGGTTATTATGGGTGAATTTAGTCTTACACATTGGGCTGTTGTCCTTATTATTTTATTACTCTTTTTTGGACCATCTAAGCTTCCACAATTGGGAAAATCTTTAGGCGAAGCCATCCGAGATTTCAAAAAAGGAATTAACGATATCGACAACCAGAAACCTGACGAAAAAGAGATCACACATATACCGACTCAGCAAATCCCAAGCAAAGCTTCAGATGCGCATCAAGATATCACTCAAAACACTCAAAAAAAAGAACACCACAATAGTTAACTACAATCCCTTTAAAGAACTATGGATGTCCTGACTGGACATCTTTACAACGGGAACCACGACAGAAAAAATCGTGGCCAGCATGGCCATTAACCAAATCGGATAACTTTGTATAGACGAACTTGCCACCAAATCTGCTGGCGGCAATGCCGATCCCAAAGCTGATCGTAAAAATGGAAATATGGTCGCATCGATGAGAAATCCAATCAAAACACCCAAAACGCCAAGCAAAATGCCTTCCCAAATTAACCAAGATGAAATTTCTTTTTTTGTGTAACCAATAGCACGTAACACAGCCAACTGCACGGTCATGCCTTCAAAGCGTGTTACCAGCATCGAACATACGGCTAGACCTCCCAGCAGAATCATAAACAGCATCACAAAAAAACCAACACTTTTGCCGACCCCCGAAATTTCTTTAAGACGTGCTTGTTCGAAAGGAATATCAATCACTTTGTCCAACCGTACGTTTATTAATCAAAGCTTCGAGTTTCTCAAATCCACCATTGTTTACGTACACCAAGAAATAATTCAAGACTTGGGAGCCCCAAATCGAATACCGTGACAAAATTGCTGGGTACTCGCCGAGAATACGCTGAGCCTCGACAAAATTAGCAAAACCCATGTAGTCCCAACGAGTTTCCGTAGCTTGCAAGATACCCGAAACTTCAAATTCAAACTCGTTGGAAAGTATACTTTCACCGATCCACGGGTTCACTTTGATTCGATCTCCTATATGCAACTGCTCAGATTTCGCAAATGTGGCCCCCACCACGATATCATTTGCAGCTTTAAACCACCGCCCCTCTTTTAATGTCAAAGTATCCGCGGTGGTGGGGCGATGTAAAAAACTATCGTCGGTTCCGACAACACGAAAACCTTTGTATTTACCAAAATAAAGAAATGGAATAATCGATTTGATGTAATGCGGTTGCAAGGACTGCCCATCTTCAAACTTTACATTCTGATCCGATCGCAAAGATTCAAATAATTTATAGGGCAGAAAGTCTGGGTATTTACCTTCTCCATTCAGACTGCCCAACATAATTTCAATGCCGCCCGCTTTTGCACCAACAATCGCATCGCCAGCCTTTCCCATAGCAGAAAACCGTGACTCTGAAAGCAGATACAGGCGAAGCAAAATACCCGCGCAGGAAATAGACAAACCTAGTGCTAAAACAGTGATGATTGTGGAAAACCGATGACGCGTTAAACTTAAATAAGCTAGCTTTAAAGGTGTCATGATACGATTTCCTTAAAGGGGCGAATACTGGTGAAATATTTTTCAATGCGATGATCATGACTAACAACAATCAGTGTTTTGTCCTGGCTGGCTTTAATCAAAAGTTCGATCACCTGAAATGCATTGGCTTCATCTAAACTTGATGTTGGCTCATCCGCACACTGCTGACCGGTTGATTGTTTAATAAAAACAAGATGTTGCCAGACCTCCACGTAGCTGATTTGATTTTTCTACCAAGATCAAACAAACACCCACGGAAGGGTAGCAACGTGCAAAATCATCTCGAAGGTTCTTCGTT
>JAEUWH010000121.1 GCA_016785955.1 Pseudobdellovibrionaceae bacterium
ATAGGTACAGAAGGTGGGCCGCTACCAAGCTTTATTGCGATAAACGATACAGTAATAATTAAATCGTACGACTCTACCTGCAAAAAACTCTATAAATTCATTTTAACGATAAATTGACCCACGAATTGTTCAAACGAACCGTTTTATCTAGCTCAGTCTCTTCACCAATCAAGTTTATACTGACTTCTTTACCTAAAGTTTGAGCGGTATCTCGGACAATCCGTTGCATTTTTTGAAATGTAGGCTTTATGGGAACCATTCTCAGTCCCATGGATAGGTCCTGAATTTCTTTACTTACCTTACCGATTTGCTGAACTGTTTTCTTCAACAGCGAAGATTCCACATTTGATACTTGCTCTTTCAGCACGCTTTGCAAAATAGTCATCTCGCCAACAAAATTAATGAGTTTCTCTACCTTAGATAATGAAACTCTTAAACTTTCTTCAACGACACTGCCCACCGGCGCTTTTGTTTGCTTTTCTTCAGTAGCGACCTCAACCGCAGCCAGTTTCACCTCGACCGATGGAACGATATTCTGTTGCACGATCGGTGTGGGTCTCCCAACAACTTCTTCCTTTTGATCTTGCTCAAAAGCGAGAGCTTGGATTTCTTCAATACTCAAATTTGCCAAATCAATCTCGGGAAATACCGAAACCGAATCCGTTGTTACCGGCTCTGCAACTTCTGCCTCTGACACATCATCCACAAAATGAGCCATTTCATTAATCAAGCCAGATGAATCGCAGTGAGCATCAAGATTATTTTTCAGTTCGTGAATCAAATAAGCCACGTGATCATTTGCGCGCAGTAACAGACTCACGACTCTTGCCGACACGGCAAGCTCACCATTTTTTACTTTTAAAATAAACGACTCAAATTGATGAGTAAACTCACCAAACTTGTCAAACCCAACGGCTTTCGATGATCCTTTTAAATTATGGGCAAGGCGAAAGATCTTATTCAAATTTTCGGTATTATTTGGATTTCGTTCTAGATCCAGAAAACACTGCTCAACATCCGCTACCGCTTGTCCCGCTTCATCTAAAAAACCAACTTTCAATTCTCTGTCAAAATCGTCCACTATTTTGTCCTAGCTATATGGTCTAGCTACTTGTCGGTTTTTTTTGACAGACGTTAAGGGGGTCAAGATCTAGATTTTTCTAGCCATCAACAAGGCTTTACCAAAAAAAACTGACCGCACCCAGACGTAGGTCTGATAAAAATGATACTAAAATCAAAACCGGAAGGGACCACTTGTCCAGCTGTGAAAAGCACTACGAAAAAAAACCTAAACCCCACCAATCTTGACCACGCGATCAAGATTGAATTTAAGATCAAGATTGAATTTAAATTTGATTTTGAATTTAAGACTATAACTAAGTTTGATTTTGAGACTGAGCCTGTTTAGAAACCTCAGCTCAGACTCGACCGACTTAAGCCCTCACCTTTTATACACTCACTGAAGAAAGGGCCAGAGAGAACTTTTGATATTCTTTTGGCAATCAAAGCCGATCTTACATCGGCTTTGAGTTTGCGAACGAATTGGGAATGAACTACAAACTAATATCGATAGTGCTCTGGTTTATATGGCCCTTCGACACTCATACCAAGATATTTAGATTGCTTAGAACTGAGCTTAGTCAGCTTAACGCCTAATTTATCTAAATGCAGAGCCGCTACTTTTTCATCTAAGTGTTTTGGTAATCGATACACACCGATTTCTTGGTATTTATCACGATTACCGAAAAGTTCCATTTGTGCCAAAACTTGGTTCGTGAACGAATTACTCATTACAAAACTTGGATGCCCTGTCGCACAACCTAGATTCACCAAACGACCCTTCGCCAACACGATAATTTGACGACCATTTTTCAGCGTGTGAATATCTACTTGAGGTTTGATTTCACGAATTTTTGAATTTTTATTCAACCACGGCATATCGATTTCAATATCAAAATGACCGATGTTACATACGATCGCATTGTTTTTCATCTTCATGAAATGCTTTTCAGTGATAATATCACAACAGCCCGTCGCCGTTACAAAAATGTCTGCATTCACACAAGCTTCATCCATCGTGGTGACTTCAAAACCCTCCATCGCCGCTTGAAGCGCACAGATAGGATCGATTTCAGTTATCAAAACACGCGCACCAAAACCACGAAGCGAATTTGCAGAGCCTTTACCCACATCACCGTAGCCAGCCACAACAACAGTTTTTCCCGCAACCATCGTATCCGTTGCGCGCTTAATACCGTCAGAAAGAGACTCACGGCAACCATATAAATTATCAAATTTAGACTTAGTCACAGAATCATTAACGTTAATCGCTGGGATTTTCAAAAGACCTTTTGCTAACATTTTTTCCAGATTATGAACACCCGTGGTTGTTTCTTCAGAAACACCGATGACTTTTTTCAACATTTTTGCAAAACGCGGTTCATGCATCATGTTGGTCAAATCACCACCGTCGTCCAAAATCATGTTGTAACCATCATCACCCCAACCCGTGATCGTTTGCTCAATACACCAATTGTACTCGTCCTCTGTTTCACCTTTCCAAGCAAACACAGGAACGCCAGCCGCAGCCATGGCAACAGCCGCATGATCTTGAGTCGAAAAGATATTGCACGAAGACCAACGAATTTTAGCACCCAAATGAATAAGAGTTTCAATTAACACCGCCGTTTGTATAGTCATGTGCAAAGAACCCGTAATACGCGCCCCTTTTAACGGCTGTGATTTACCGAATTCTTTTCTAAGCGCCATCAATCCAGGCATTTCTGTTTCTGCGATTTTGATTTCTTCACGACCCCATAGAGCCATTTTTTCAAACACGTCCGTGTTCTCCATCGCTTCTTTACAAACTTTGTAGTCTACTTTTTGAATTTGTTTTAAAACAGATCCTTTTTGAGGTTTATTTTTCATTTTCGCTCCTGTTGTCTGAACTGTAGCCATTACCATCTCCCTTATCGGTTTTAAGGAACCGTTAAAATTTCATAACCTTTATCTGTCACCAAAATTGTATGTTCAAATTGAGCCGACAGTTTTTTATCTTTCGTCTTGTAAAAGTGATGCGATGACCCCGGAATTGGAAATTCTTCGATTTGATCCGTCCCCAAATTCACCATCGGCTCGACCGTAAAGCAATGAAACGGAATCAGCTTATCGCCCTTACCTTTTTTCCCAAACGAAGGAATAAATGGGTCCGTATGGAAAATTCGCCCAATACCATGCCCCCCAATTTCCTTGACCGTTGAACACCCACTACGAGTGGCAAACTTGTTAATCTCAAAACCAATGTCTCCGGTCGTTCCGTACGGCGTGATCGCCTCAATCCCGGCCATCATTGCCCGTTGCGCGATATCGACGATTTTTTTCGCGTCCGCGGATACATCACCAATCATAAACATCGCCGATGTATCTCCAAAAAAACCATCCAGCTTGTGGGTAATATCGATGTTAACGATATCTCCGTTTTTTAAAACATAACTGTCAGGAACACCATGACAAACAATTTCGTTCACACTGGTACAACAAGAGGCCGGATACCCTCGATAACCCAATGTTGCCGGCTCACAACCGAGAGTCTTGGTATGATCATAAATCATTTTGTCAATTTCCAACAAAGTCACGCCTTCCTTTACATAAGGAACAATATATTCGCGTGTTTGTGCGGCCAGCTTACAAACAAGGCGCATTTTTTTCTGCTCATCAAGAGAAAGAGGTTTATTTGACATTTTTTGGGATTTCCTTACCTGGAGCGAGACTAGCAAACCAATAAATTAAAGTAAAGTCGGATGAGACAAGGCCAATAAATTCTGTGTTTTTTATGTAGGACTATGGCTTAATCCTGGTTATTTCTTCAAACACTAGCCTGTACGTAAACCGACCCGGATAGGTTGATGAAGACATCGTCAGGTCAAAAAAAAACCCGAGCCTTGGCTCGGGTTCGTCAGCATTTTTTCTAGTTTTGACTAGAAAAATACTATTTAAGGTGTTTCGCTAGGATGCCACCGATTTCTAACATACCAACAGAAGCTTTGCCGAACAAAGTTTTCAATTTGTCATCAGAGTTGATTTTACGACGGTTTGTAGCATCTTGTAAGTTGTACTTTTTGATGTAATCCCAAACTTTTTTCAAAGCTTGTGAACGTGGAAGTGGAGCCGCACCAACAACTGCAGCAAGTGCTTCAGAAGGAGTTAACTTTTGAAGTAAAGCTGGGTTTGGTTTTCTTTTTGCTTTTGGTTTAGCGGCTTTTTTAGTCGCTTTAGGAGCGGCTTTTACTTTAGGAGCTGTTTTTTTTGGAGCGGCTTTTTTAGTCGCTTTCGCTGCTGCTTTCTTTGTAGTCTTTTTTGCCATTGTCATTTCCCTTTCGTTAATGAGTTGTTATGACTAATGGACCTAGTGTTCACGATAACTAGAGGTTTGTCCAAAAAAAAATGCACGCCTTTCGATTTTTTTTAGCGCTTTCCTTCATTTTCCCTGCGTTTTCTCTGTGAAAATGACTAAAAATCGCCTTGGACAATGCTTTCTGGGCTATTTTTTATCCCGCTCATACCGATAAAGAAGTATGACCACAGCAAGTTTTGCGGAAATTCTGAAAGAAAAAATTGAAATTTCACAGAGGAAAATGCCTGAATCTAGTCATGAAGACAGAACGTTCCCTCTAGATGCATCCCATACTTCCGCGACGGACCCCATAGAACTGACTCGACTTCAAACGCACCTATTAGAAAGTCCACCCAACATATTTTTCGCTTCAAGCGCGAAACTTAACACCACCCCCTATCATAAGTTCCACGCCTCCCAGGCCAAAGAATGGGTCAAAAATGGACATTCTTTCCCACCCCAAGCAAAAGAATCTCCGAAACCAGCCCCACGTCCTAAGGGCGTTCCTCATAAACTAAATGAAAAGCAAACACCAGCCATGAGCTACTTTATTCATGAAAACATGTTTTTATTGGAAGACTTCACTTTAGAAGAGTTAAAAAAGGCCTATCGCAAACTGGCCTTGATCAAGCATCCGGATCGTCAGCATGGGTCTGCAGTGCAATTCCTAGAGCTTAAGAAACACTATGAAATCCTGTGTGCTCTGTTCAAAAAATAAAACCCACTGTGTTTCAATGGGTTCTCTTCGTAATTGAATTCTCATTCGTTTGTTAGGTTATCGGCATAGGCACATATGGATCTGTTGGACTACGTCGTTTTTAATCTATTTGACTACGTCAAAATGTCACGAAATCGGATGCGTTTTGGGGCTTGGTCGCCTAAACGTTTTTTTCGGTCCTCTTCGTACTCGGTAAAGTTTCCTGTGAAAAATTCGACTTTAGAATCGCCTTCAAACGCCATGATATGAGTGCAAATTCGATCCAAAAACCAACGATCATGCGAAATAACGACGGCCGATCCACCGAACTCTAACAACGCGTCCTCAAGCGCTCGCATCGTATTCACGTCCAAATCATTAGTCGGCTCATCCAGTAGCAACAAATTCGCACCTTGCTTAAGAATTTTAGCCATATTCACACGATTACGCTCACCACCCGATAACGTACCCACTTTCTTTTCTTGATCACCACCCGAGAAATTAAACCATGACAGGTAGGCACGCGAATTCACTTCACGAATACCCAATTTAATGACGTCGTTACCTTCCGAAATCTCTTCCCAAACAGATTTATTGGGATCCAATGTCTCACGCGTTTGATCAACATAAGCCATCTTCACGGACTCGCCCACTTTGAACGTACCACTGTCGACCGCTTCCTTACCGATAATCATTTTAAACAACGTTGACTTACCTACCCCGTTCGGACCAATAACCCCAACAATCGCCCCCTTAGGAATCGTGAAATTCACATGATCAAACAATAGCTTTTTACCAAAGCCCTTGACGATATCTTTCGCCTCGATCACCACATCACCCAAACGAGGTCCCGGCGGAATATAGATTTGCATCTCGGCAATTTTTTCGGGCGTCGCCTCTTTCAACAAGCTTTCATACGCCGATACCCGCGCTTTGGATTTAGATTGACGTGCCTTCGGACTCATCCTCACCCATTCTAACTCTCGCTCAAGCGTTTTGTTACGTTTTGATTGCTCTCGCTGCTCTTGAGATAAGCGTTTGTCTTTTTGTTCCAACCATGACGTATAATTGCCTTTGAAGGGAATGCCCTCACCACGATCAAGTTCCAAAATCCAACCCGCCACATTGTCTAAAAAATAACGATCATGCGTAACCGCAATGACCGTACCTGGAAATTTGTGCAAATATTGCTCAAGCCATGCCACACTTTCCGCATCCAAATGATTCGTTGGCTCATCTAATAATAAAATATCTGGTTCGCTTAAAAGCAACCGACACAAGGCTACACGACGCTTTTCACCACCCGATAAAACCTTCACCTGCATCTCGCCATCGGGACAACGAAGGGCCTCCATGGCATACTCGATCTTCTGATCCACTTCCCAACCACCTAAAGTTTCAATTTTCTCTTGTAAAACACCTTGTTTTTCAATCAACGTGTTCATCAAATCGGCATCTAAATCAGGATCGTTAAATTTTTCAGAAATTTCATTGTACTCTTTCATCAACTTTGGCAACGCGCCCATACCCGAGAAAATATTTTCCTTAACCGTTGCATTCTCATCCAACTCAGGTTCTTGCTTTAAGTAACCCACGCGCATTTGCTTGGCCGGAAACGCTTCTCCTAAAAACTCTTTATCCTCGCCCGCCATAATTCTAAGCAACGATGACTTTCCGGAACCATTCAGCCCCAAAACTCCGATTTTGGCTCCGTAAAAATACGACAAATATATGTTTTTAAGCACATAACGGTTTGGAGGATATACTTTGGATACCCCTTTCATTGTGTAAATAATTTCTTGGGACATATTAGGATTCCTTTGTCAGAAAATAGTCTTTTAATTTAGTTCATTCTGTATAAAACTGAGGTTCTTATTGATAGAAAAGTAGTTCTTTTTTCATAGAGGAGCAAATTTTTTTTCAAATATTTTCTTGTCAAAAAAACTTTTATTTGATGCACTGTCGAACTCACTAAGGAAGATACGCAACGATCATGACGATAAAAGATAAACGTGGCTCAAACAAAACAAGCCGAAAACCTCAATCTGAAGCCCCCAAGGGTCTGCCAAAGGAAAAAGACTCCTTGTCGACGCCGCCCACAGCACCTGATCGGAATGCAGCCAAAGATCAGCGTTTTAAAGATCGATGGTCGCAACTAAACAGCGATGTGCATTCTGCACTGAACTATTGGAATGATCTGACAACCAAATACGACGGAAAACTCAGCCCAGATCAGGAACGACTCAAAGAAATTAAATGCCTACTGAAAGATCTCCAAAAAAAGATGAAAGTGTTTAACGACTAGCACAGAAATGTTACGTCACTGCTACTTCACTATTACTTAGCTACTACGTCACTTCATAACTTCCCAGTGCATCCCATCGGAAGTGTCACTGATAGCGATTTTCATTTGATTAAGCCGGTCACGCAGCTGATCTGACAAAGCGAAATTCTTTTCCGCACGAGCTTTTTTACGCTCTTCGACCAGGCTTTGAACGACGCTGACATCGATCTGATAAATTTGAATCAATTTGTCGTCCAAAAATTTCAAAAATGTATTCGCATCCTCACCGAAAAGACTGGTTAACTGATGCAAACGCTGAAAAAACAACTTCAGCTGAACACATTTCTCAATCACGGCGGGATTTTCTTTCAAACCACGCTTAACCGATTGATTGAAGGTTTTTACAATTTCATAAACAATCGCCAAAACCTCGGACATATTGAAATCATCACTTAAGGACGACATCACCTTGTCCCAATATACTTGCATCGCCGCATTCAGTTTGTCCGACTCAGAAGCACGGGAATCCGTCAAGGCCACCGACGACGGCCGTAGAAATAAATCCGCTACCGACAAGGCCGAATAAACCTTCGCCAAGCTAGAGATCGCACGATGAATGACCTCTTCGTTGAAATCCGCAACGCTGCGATAGTGAATCGACAAAATCATAAATTTGTAAATCTCAGGATGGTATTTTTCGGCAAACTGGCGCATGCTTAAGATATTGCCCACAGATTTACTCATCTTTTGTCCCGAAAAATTCAACATTTGCCAGTGAATCCAGTATTTCGAAAAGGTCTTGTGCGTGCAGCCTTCGGTCTGCGCAATTTCGTTTTCATGATGGGGAAACATCAAATCTGTTCCGCCACCATGAATATCGATTTGTTCGCCGAAAATAGCTTTATTCATCGCCGAGCACTCGATATGCCAGCCCGGACGCCCTTGTCCCCATGGTGAATCCCACGATGGTTCCCCTGGTTTAGCCGCTTTCCATAACGCAAAATCCATAGGATTGCGTTTTTTTTCTTCGACTTCAACCCGGGCACCGGCCATCAACTCTTCGGGGTTACGACCACTCAGTTTCCCGTATTCTTTGAATTTTTCAATTGAATACCAAACATCACCATCAACCACATAAGCCGTACCGTTATCAACCAGCGTGGAAATCATTTCGTTAATCGCCGGTAAATGTTCGGTGACTTTGGGATTTAAATCATGCGCACGCAATCCCAAGATTTGAAAATCCTTTTTATACTCGGCAATGTATTTTTCAGAAAGCTCATTTGCCGTCACGCCCATTTCATTGGCCCGCTTGATGATTTTGTCATCGATATCGGTGAAATTCAGCGCAAAGGTGACTTTGTAACCCAATAGCTCCAAATAATTGCGAATCATGTTGAACACAACCGGACCGCGAAAATTTCCCACATGCAGAAAATCGTAAACCGTGGGGCCACAAACATACATCCGCACATGGGGTGCGTTCATTGGCTGGAACACTTCTTTGGTTCTAGTCAGCGTATTGTATATTTTCAGTTCCATTTCTTTCTCACCTATACTCTTGAATCGCGACCGCCCACTCTATTGTGCGACCACCAGTTTTTAATCTATCAGCCCTAGAAAGCTGTGCCTTTTACAAATTTGCTATTTACATTTTCGCTCTACATTGTCTCTAAAACTTTTTGTGCTCGCTTAATTAAAGATTCTTTTTTCATCAAAGGCACCAGAATTTTTAACTCTGTACCATGAGGTTTTCCGATAACCGCAACCCGCATCGGCATAAACAAATTCTTCCCCTTTGTCTGGGATCTGTCTTTCACTGTATCCTGAAGCTTCATAAAATCTGCTTCACTGATCGTCGCCTCTGGAAATGCTTCGACCGCGTTTTTCCATTCTTGCACTACCGTTTTTGACGTCGGCCACCCCAAAGCCTCTTTTGCTTCGGGCAGAATTTCAAAATACTTGTCGTCTAAGGCTTTGTACAACGGAACTGCATCAGCCACGATCTCTAGATAGTTTTTAAAAACGTCCAGCGATTGAAATTTCCACGAACGCTCCTCGGGAAACGAGATGTTATTGGCTTTCAAAAATGGTTCGATCAATCCCCACATTTCAACGGGTGATTTCGCGCGCAAGTGCTGGGCATTTACCCATTTTAATTTTACTCGATCAAACACGGCACCAGACGAATGCAAACGCTCTGTTGAAAACGAATGGATCATTTCCTGAATGCTCAGAATTTCCTTCTCTTCCGGATGAGACCATCCCAAAAGCGCGACAAAATTCAGAAGCGCTTCGGGCAAGTACCCCTCCGCCCGGAACTGATCACAACTCGTTGCACCTTTGCGCTTGGATAATTTTTGACGATCATCATCCAACACCAAAGAAACATGACCAAACTGAGGCGTGGGCCAATTCATCGCTTCGTAAATCATCAACTGACGCAAGCTATTTGACAAATGCTCTTCAGCGCGCAGCACATGCGATATCTTCATTTTGTAATCATCGACGACGCAGCAAAAATTATAAACCGGCATGCCATCCGAACGCAGCAATACAAAATCTCCCACCATATCCGAAGGAAACTGCACATCTCCACGAATAAGGTCTTTCAAATGATAATCTTTTCTCAGATGACGAGTCTTAAATCGCACAACGGCTTTATCGCCCGTTTTCAACTTGGCTTGCGCTTCGGTCAAAGGCATTTGCTCGTATGGGCTTTCCACACGCGGATGAGGCGCTCCTTCCGCTATCTGCGCTTGACGTTGTTTTTCAATTTCCTCATCGGTCATGAAACAATAGTACGCAAGTCCGCGCTGCAAAAGATCTTGCGCGACTTCATCGTAAATTTTCAAACGCTCGGATTGTTTGTAGGGACCAAAAGAGCCCATGTCCACCAGAGTTTCAGGATGAGGTCCCTCGTCCCACGTCAGCCCCAGCCACTTCATATCAGAAAGAACCATGCGCAATGATTCCATCGTGGAACGCTCTTGATCAGTATCTTCGATTCGCAAAATAAACTTTCCACCGTGCTTTTTAGCGTAGAGAAAATTGTAAAGCGCTGTGCGGGCCCCGCCAACGTGCAAGTACCCAGTGGGTGACGGGGCGTAACGTAGCCTAACTTCTGAAAAATATGAGTTTTTATCCATTCGGTCATTAAAGACCAAATGGATTTAAAAATCAAAAGGAAATCACGGTATTAATGACTATGTCTTTCTGAATGCTCTCCCCCACGTGCTGAAACAGGCGTATCATCCTGAAACATTCTTACGTATTTGCTTTGGCCCCCCATTTGTAATTAGAAAATGCTGACGAGGTAAAATGATCACGAAGCCGCTCATTTATAATATAAAAAATATGAAATATACCTTATTCCTAAATTTTGGTTCTATTGCTACAGGCTGTCTGCCAAAAAATGGCGTGTTAAAGTTGTGTTTCATTTTGATACTTGGCTTTTCGACATCGTCTTTGGCAATAACTAGAAACGAAGCCATTGAACATGTAAATGAAAGCATCGGCAGGACGTTAGCGCCAAATCAACTGAAAAAAACAAATGCGGCTCTTAGTCCGTTGTTTGAAAGACTTGCGTCCGCACAGGCGGCGATTATTGAAGGCATCGACTCATCTAGCGAATTAGTTTTTATAGATAGTAAACAAGTAAACGCATTTGTAATCACCGCAAAAGAAAATGGCATCTCTCAAGCAAGAAACATAGTTTTTTTAACGACGGGAATTTTGGAATACTATTTAAAATCGGGTTTAAAGCCTGGTGAAAGTCCCTCTCAAGGCCTTATGGAGCTAATCGGAATTATGGCACACGAGCTCCAACATCCCGTCGATAAACTTGATATGACGGGCATAGAAAATCATTATGGCAAAACTGCTAATCAAGGTATCGAAATACGCGCTGACACCGGCGCTATCCAATTATTACGAGCGGCCGGATTTCCTGTTGACGCCTTATTTTTGGCGTTACAACGTTTATTCTCTCGATTTGGTTCTCATCAGCAGCACGCATTGGCTTCTGGATTATCTACGCACCCAGCCGAGCAGGTCCGCTTGGGTGCCCAACGAATTGCATTGTGGTGGGATCGCTTTCAAAGTGGCGCCAGCAACCCTGATTTAAAAATCGAAGAATCCATAGATGATATCTTGCGTGAGGTTGCCAATAGACCTGAAGAAAAACCGCTAAAAGTCGCTTTCGTTCCCCCGTCCTCGATCGATGAAGCCCTCGATCGTTTTCAAAAAATCCCTTCAGCACAGCCACTAAATAATAAAAAAATGTTAAAACTTATTACAGCAACAAAAGGTCCACGTCGTGTTAAAGAACACTCTAAATTTCAGATATTAGAAGAAACGAATCGTAACGCCTTACTAATCTATATTGACCAACAATTGGCATCCTGTGCTGATGCTGCCCAATGTCGAGAGAATATAAAACGTTTATCCGAAATTTATCCAAATGAGCCAATTGAAATGTCTAAACAAAACCATCCAATTGAAATGTTAGAAGACGCTTCTTGGATTACACAAAGATTCACTCATCATAAGTATTTGGAAACTTTACCGCAGTACAATGATCCTCAGCTAGCCGCCGAGCTAGGAAGCAAAATGTATCAAGCACTGATGAGTGATCTAGGCGAACACGCAATTAAAGCGAATTTGTACTCTTATAAAATGATGAATTTTGAAGATCACCTTAAGTCTTTCAGTTTTGCAAAGTATGCGAATGCTCTAAGTTCTGGGATGTTCCTTTCTATCTTAGAACAAACTTTAAATAAAATCGGTAGTTTGAGCACTCCAGAAACTTTAGCACAATTTTACAATACATTTAGTCGTACTTCTATGATGGATAGCTGGCCCGAATTAACTCGCGAGCGAGTGAAACTATATCTGGTTAAACGAAGTCTCCTATCTCAAGTAGGGAATTTATCTCAACCCACAGGAGCCGTTCTTAATCTTGATTTATTGAAGCAGTTTACGGATTTAGAATCTAAATGGAATTCTTATAAGCTATTTGCAAAGCACAAACCTGATTCCGTTGAATTTCGGCTGACACAAGAATGGGAGAATATAGCCCACGAATTATGGGCACGGCGCGGACAACTGGCAGCTATAGAATTAGTCACAAGCGGTCATCAAACCGAAACTCACGTCCCATGGAACTTTATTTTAAAAACATTAAGTATCCCTGAAAAACTAGGCTATCAACAAATCGCGGCGGCATTTGGACATGTCCTTAAGAACCCTGAGCAAAATAAATGGCTACACTTGCAAATAGAATCACTTCTAAAGGAAAGTAATTCGGATACTTCTGAAGAAAAAATTAACAAAAAGATGGCATGGATGAATAGGCATGTACTGATGCAAATTCTGGCACACAACCAACAACAAGAGAATGACACTCGTTCTAAATCTTTAAAAACGGTTGTGCAAAGAAATGCTTTGAAATTTTTTCCAAATGAAATGAAGAGTCAGTATGACTCGAAAGTACCTGACTTATTGAAATCACATAACGGACCCGTGACTATAGAGGACCTAGTTAAAATGGACGACGTAATTTTAGAACGTCTTTTTGGAAAGCTCGAACTCAAAAATCCAGCTGCTGAAAGTGATACTCGAGAGAAGATTATAAATCTACTAAATATAGAACTTACCAACCCACCTTTGCATGGAGCTGCCGTTGGCTTTGATGGACAAAACTCAGCCTCAATGTCGAGTGGCGAAAAAGATTCGTTTGGCGAGATTGAAAAATCCCCTCTAGAAATACATCGCAATCGAACTCAAAGAATTTTTCGTATAATTCAGAGTCTGCCGACGACCACTTCAGAAGAAGCAAAAAATAAGACAGATCTCCTTACCGAGTTGCTCAACAATCATGAAATCAACCGTTTGGAAGCAGATTTAACGGATTTCTATTTAGAGTTAAGAAAATTTAGTGTTGTTAAATCTCTCTCCGAATTTACAAAAAAATTTGGCAAGGTTGAGAAAAAAGCTCTTCATAGCAGGTTATTTCCCATGGTATTTCCTAACCAGCAGAAATCAGTTGATGAAACGTTCGTATCCTTGTTTTTCACCAATGTTCGTGACGATTTAGTTAGGGAGATTGATGCTTTGGCTAATGAAACGAAAACCCCAGCAGAAAAAATTAGAAAACTTTTAGAGTATTCAAAGACGCTAGCGGTTCAAAGAGATCAGATTACCTATAGACAGGATTTAACAAATTCTTTCATTAAATCGGCGGCCGCGCTCCCAATGACGATAACTGATAAATATAAGTTTTTTATAAATTTAACGAATTTATCTGCCGATACACACACGGATCGCTATTTTACACAGACTATTCTCCCGTATATATCCCAAAACAAAGAGTGGAATGCGTTAGCTAGAACATTGGAGAAAGACCGACTGTACTCGGATGAGCTTAAAACAACACTGGCTCGAACCGTTTTAGCCTCTGAAGCCATTCACGTTAGAGAGAATCCCACCAGTAATAAATTGTATGATTTTACGACCCGCCTTAAAAATTTAGTATCTAATGATTCATCGGCACGCGATCAATTACTAGAAGAATATGCCTGGCAATTTCATCTCGAAGGTATAAAATTAAAAGCAAATATTGTTGATAATAAATCTCTCAACTGGAGAAAAACTGATCCTCGATGGGTAAATGCGGCCTCTGCGGTTAGCGAATTAATTAACGATCTAAATTTAACTCAAAAATTTGATTTTTTAAAATATATCATTTACGCAAAACCCGGCGATTCACTACCTAAAAATTTAGAAAAGGTTTTATTTGATATTACTAAAAAAGCGATAACATCCACACAAGAATTGACATCTCATCGCAGCACTTTAAAACAAAATCATACCCCCGCAGATCTAGACGCCCTTGCCAGTAAAAAGGCTTATCAAGCACGGCTTACGATAGAAAAACTTGTTCACTCCACTAAGCCCGTAGAGCGCGTACCCGTAATCGATATTATTTTATCGACAGGATCTCCCTCAATGGTCAATAGACCTTCGACTTTAAATTATCTACAAGAACATTGGATTGGTTTAAAACAAGGAAGTGTAGAACTTGAAATGCTCAACGCATTTTTAGAAGTTATTCCAAAACACGAACAAAGTATTTCTTTAGCTTACATTTTGGCCAATCGGGATGCCGGGCAAAGTAAATTGAATAATGGAACGGCCGCATTGCTAGAAATTTTCAGTACCGTCGGAATTAAATTTGGTCAAATGGCTGCAACATGGAATCTATTTGGAGATGACACTACCGAGCAAATCAAAAAGCTATATGATCGCGCCACACCGATGACTTTAGATGAAGTACAAGATGCATTGAAAAAGTACTTACCCGATGAAGAATATCGTCGAATCGCAAAATTTGAAAAAATACTCGGTGGCGCCAGCATCAAAACGGTCGTCCAAGTAAAATTAACAAATGGTCAAACGGTCGCACTCATGGTTCAGCGCCCCAGCGCCCAAGCCCAAGTAAAAGAAAATATGCGGCTAGCGCTGAAGTTTCTTGAAGCCCTCGAGCGTCGATCAGTGAATGTAACACATCCTATGTTTAAACCCCTCATTGAGTCGCTTAAACACCAATTACTTCCCGAACTTGACTTTAGGAACGAAGTTAAAAACTACGCCCTGTTAGGAAAAATCTTCGAAAAGAGATCGTTCCAGCATAAAGGTTGGAAATTAGAAATACCGCAAGTTCGCAGTGAAATTGAAGCCAAAGAAAAAGTATTTCTCACCGATGCAATCATAGGTGAAAATTCTGGGGATATACGTAGTTTAAAAGACGTCATGGAGGACAAGACCATTTCGAATCAGTTTAAGGCCGAAATTGGAGAGTTAGTAACCTCCTCATCACTGGAACTTCTCTTTAAGCATGGTTTGTTTGACCCTGATCGCCACGTTGGTAATTTCCTCGTTGATATAAATAATAAAAAAGTTGTCTTCATAGATCCTGGACAGCTCGTTGACTTTCGGGCATCTCAAAAATCATGGCAATGGGACCCGCGCTTGACGCTGGCCGAGTTTATGAATGCGTTCAATACGAAAAATGCACGAAATCTAGTTCATTATGCTGGTATTATGGCAAACGGCCATAATCTTGATAAGGCAACACAGCAAGAACTCACTCAAAAAATCGCCCAAGTGATGAATAGTGCTTTAAACTTACAAGATCGACTAACCGAAATTATCACCTTGTTATACGGCGCTAAATTCCAATTTGATCACATTTTTACTTTTGGAGGTCTTAAAGGCCTAATGACGCTTTTTGCGCCAGACTTTGTATCAGAAACCCGTTTCAAAGAGTTGATCGAACACCATGCTAAATCACTATACAAAACGAAACTGCCTGCGGTTGTGTTAGAAAGAGCTAAAACCGCTAAAGAGAAACTGATACAGCGGACTCAACAGCTATTCTCTCAAGAACCCAAATCGGGACCGAATCTTTACTGCAAAAAATTCTACGGAGCGAAATAGCAACGCAACGAAAGGTCTCAGTCTAAACTTCTACATCTAAACCACTTCGTTGGTCATTCTGACGCAAAAGACTGCACTTGTTCTTTTTGGGCAAACCACTTCGTTTGTTCTTTTGGGCGCGAATTACTTCGCTGGTCTTCTGGCGCGAATTACTTCGCGACATCCAAACCAAAAATCTCTTTCAACTCGGGTTCTTCGAACAGATCGTTGCCTTTTGTTGCCAAAGACAGCTCTTTGAATAATAGCGTTCGAGCCGTGTCTAACATCTTACGTTCGCCAAAGCTCAACTCTTTATCCACTTTAAGTACAAATAAATCTCTTAATACTTCTGCGATTTCATAGACAGAACCCGTCTTAATTTTTTCCATATACTCACGGTAACGACGGTTCCATGTTTGATTATCTATTTTAACTTCACGCTCTTTCAAGATTCCGACCACTTTATCGGCCTCATCCTGAGAGATGATCGGTCGCAATCCCACTGACTTAACGTTGTCCCGTGGAATCATGATTTTCATTCCTGTTTCAATGATTTGAACAGAATAAAAAGTCTGTTTATTTCCTAAAATTTCTTTGGTTTCGATGGCAAGAATACGTCCTACACCATGTCCGGGATAGACTGCATTTTCACCAACTTTAAATGTCACCATGAAACCTTCTTTCAAAAAATGAGCGAAGTAACAACCTCGCAGACCCTATCAAAAATGACACAATTTATCAAACCATTGCTCTGAGTATTGAAAAGATTACCGCAGAGAGCCGATAAATCTCATTTCCTCTCGCCTCTCGTCTCCTCTCATCTCATCCCCAATCTTAGGAATTTCTTAAGCCATGCTCGAACATCCTTATCTTTTCTGTATCATCCTCACTTTTGCTTTTTGCTACCCTTGTGGATTTTGCATAGGCCCCATCATATGGAAATCTCCTTATTTATCTGCTCTGCCCTATATATCTGCGCTAACCTGCAATTTTGTCTAAATTCGTGACATCCCATGTTTTTTCGTCAACTCCATCGACAAAACCAAATTTTTACAGCGGGTCTTTAAATGCTCTTAATTTAATATAGTCGCTGGACGCATTTTTACCCCACTGTCTCTTGGCACAAAGAATGCTTTTTACCCTCCGTCACCAAAAAAAGGAGCCACAATGCGCACAAAAAATATCATCACGCTTGGTACCCTGCTTATATTTTCATCGAACTTATACGCCGGTAGCCTCAGTGTTAAAATTGAAGGACAAGACGTTATTGCGAAACTTTGCAATATGCCTCAAGGTGCTAAAAACGTAACCTTCCAAATTTCAGAGAAAGGTTTCTCTCAGAACGCGATAGCTCAACCACAAACTCGTATGGAAAATGGTTGTGCAATTAAAGTCTATGCCACTCAGCCCACATCACTTCTTAAAAAAGGGGCCGAGGTTCAGGCGACTTACACGCGAGCCGATAACACGCAATGGTCGCAAAAAGCTTCCGCCACACTTTCTGGTGGCACGACGCCCGCGCCTCAGCCGCCCGTCCCCAATCCACCTCCCGTCGTCGTCACTCCACGCCCAGGAACACCACCCGCGCCCACACCCACTCCGACTCCAGCCCCAGCTCCTCAAAAACAAACGACCCCAGATCAAAAAGTTCGTGAGTATGCGATCACGGCCGCCAACTTTATGGCAAATCGCGTAGTGGACGCCTATGGGCCCGTAGAAAACTTTCGTTATTGGTTTTTCGAAGGCTTTAAAGAAGAAGCTCGCTACAATTCAGATTACCGCCGCCTTCCTGAATACTCACAATCCTACGGCGAAGGGGTTCGCGATGGGCAACAAGATGGTCTACGTCTAGGTGCCGAAGCCGGCGCCAACGCTGGTCGCGCTCAAGGTAACTCGGAAGCTGTGGGCCGCTTTCAACGTGCCGTTAACAATCCAGCTGCCCTCGACACAGCCGCTGGTCAAATTCCCACCGGTGAAGGTTACGGTGGTCTTCGCGGAGATAAATTCACGCCCACCATGGCGCAGCTATTGGCCCAGAACAATCACTTGTTTTTAGATGAAGCTCGTCGAGCTATCAATTTAAGTAGCGATTTCGAAGACGATGTCATCAACACAATCTTTGGCGAGTACTGGAGCCTTTCTGATTATTACGCTTGGGACGATTACAAATACGATATGGTATTTTCGCGATGGCGCGCCGAAAATGCGTTTGAATTATTTTTAAATCGCAAACTCGTCCGCGCCAGCGGCGATTCAGGAAAACTGCAAGCCAATAATCAAATGCTTGAGCTATACCGAAAAATCACTAACCCTGATGAATACTCGGACGCCGCGGAATCTAAACAAGCTTACTATAATCAGTTCATCAACCGATACAATGACGTCATCAAGTCAAAATGGAGATCCGAAGTTTACGGTACAAAAAACAGTCGCGCTTTTTCGCGTGGCGTGTACTATCATCAATTAGCCCTACAAGAGATCGCACGACGTGCTGGTTATGAAGCCGGTTTCAACCCTACGTTTAACCGTAAAAGTATCGAAGGATACCAAAATGCCATCGGCGCAGCTTATAAACAACAATTCGACGCTACGGTTTCTCACTACACCGGGCACGCTGTGATCGAAGGCGTTCGTTTCGCCGTCAGAAATCAAGCCGGCCAAGCCACAGTTTCTATCTTGGATAGTGTTCTTCCTACCTTCTTAGAAGCCACGAATTTTGGCAAAGTTGATGGAACCGTGACCGCAACATTATCAGGCACTGGTTTGTCTCCATTGCCATCGTCAGATGATAACGTGATCGTTATTCCCGGGCTGTCCAAAGTTTCCAAACCGAAAGTTTTAGCGTCTCCGGCCCAAATCAGCGCTTCAGTCAAACCTAATTCAGAAGTGACCGTGAACGTGCAAATTCGCGCCGGTTCCGCCTCTTACTCTAGCTCTCAACAAGTAACCGTGGCATGGGCGCTGACAATCAAACAAGCCGCGATAGACACACAAGCCGCTCGCTCGTCCATCCTTAAGCAGTATGTTGTAAAACACTTACTTGCAGAATGGGAAAACGAAACTAAGGTCTTGGACCTGGTCAACGATTACCAAAAAAATCCGTTGAACACGTTACTAGGTCAGTTTGTGAATGCCGTAAAATCTCTTTCGGCGGCAGAACAACAAAATCTAGCTTCGATCGCACCATCCCTTGCTGCTGGTATCGGTAAAAGACCAGGTGCATTCAGCAAAAACAAAGGCAAATGGGATTCAGCCAAAGATCTTTTAGAACAAATTGGGTATAAATTACCTTAAACGTTTTGTTACAAACCACCAGGCGTGTCTTTTTTTAGGACACGCCTGGATATATACCACGCAGACTCTTGAAATTCTAATTCACCTTGTCGCAATGACAAAAAATTCTTAACACCCTTCTTTTTTTATCTGATCATAAAATCTCTTTTTACGAAAACCTCAATTGCAAAACCATGGATAGGTCTTTGGTTAAGGATGGGATATGGAAGCGATTATTATGATCACAGATGTGGTCGAAAAACTAATTTTAACCATAATGTTTGGTCTCTCGATTTGGTCGATCAGCATTATGTTGGATCGCCGGAAAAACTTAAATTCATTGATCTCCACCGACGAGTTTCAAAAAATTAAAAATCTATTAACCGACAACGGCGCTCACTTCAGCCCGCAAAAAATCGAAACTTTAAAGAAATATGTTTCAGGTCAGAACACGTATCTTTCACGCGCCTTTCAAAACGTGTTGGCAGCCCCCGTTCAACCCGAAGCCATTGATCGAGTCACTCAGGCCTATGTACGCGAAGAACGCCTGAAACTGGAGCGTGGCCTAGCCGTTCTGGCCACCTTGGGCGCAAACGCGCCCTTTATCGGTTTGTTTGGAACCGTTCTGGGAATTATCCGCGCCTTTGCCTATCTGGGATCACAATCTGGATCGTCCGCCGTCATGAGCGGCGTATCGCAAGCTCTGTACGCCACGGCGCTGGGACTATTTGTAGCCATTCCCGCCATCATCGCATTTAACGTGTTCACACAAAATATTCGCAAACTGAATTCACAATTAGATACGTTGAAAGATCTTTACGTCGCCCAAGTTGTGGGACGCACCGAAGTGAGGTAACGATGGCCGCATCCCTGCCTGACAACAACGGCGAAGATTCTGGAATCATTTCATCGATTAACATCACCCCGTTCGTCGACGTGGTCCTGGTGCTACTGGTGATTTTCATGGTCACCGCCCCGATGTTAGTAAAAGACATTTTAGAAATTAAATTACCGAAAACTTTGGCCAGCGATGGCAAAATGCTGCAAACCCTTGGGGTCGCCGTAAACAAGGACGGTAATATTTTACTGAACGGACAAATCACCGACGAAGAGGGCTTGCGGGTCGCCGCCAAAGACGCTCTCAGCAAGGATGCCGACTCCCAAGCGATCATCAGTGCAGATATCGAAGCGGCCTATGGAAAAGTCGTACGCGTGATTGATTTGCTGAAAACCTCGGGTGTCGAACGTTTTGCCGTGCAGATCGAAAAAGAGGAAAAAAAGTAGTGCCCCCGTATAATTGGCGCCATCCCTTAGTTCAATCGATTCTGATTCATTCCGTGTTCGCCATTACAGCAACGGTTTTGGTTTTCAAACCAAAAACAGAAAAAAAAATCGTTCGTTTTGAGGTCTATGAAAATATCAAAGTCGTTCCTAAAACTTTAAATTTAGAGCCGCCGAAGGTCGACAAAATCAAGCCCGCACCGCCGCCGCCTGAAACTAAAAAAGTTTTCGGCGTCAGTCGCAAATCGTTGACGACCACGACGACCGATGCCAGCACCGCCGAAGTCAAAGCGGGAAACACGGTCGCAAAAGAAATGGATGATTTGAAACTGGATCCCCAAGATGCCGACTCGTTACCGATTCCGGCCGACGATTTTTTAGTGACGTCCATGCCGGTCTTGGTCTCGGAAGTGCGTATTCCTTATCCGGAAGAGGCCAAAAAGGCCGGGATCGAAGGGCCCGTCGTCATGGAGCTATTGATCGACGAACAGGGACGCGTGCGCCAAACCACCTTGATCAAAGGGCCAGGGTTTGGTTTGAACGAAGCGGCTCTGGCTGCAATTAAAAATTTCCAGTTTCGTCCCGCACGCATCAAAGAACAATCGGTCGCCGTAAAAATTCGCTACACATATCGATTTATTTTAGAAAATAGATAGAGGTAAGAATGAAATCCATTCTGTTTTGCATTTTCATCAGTTTAGTTATGAACGCCCAAACAACGGACACTCCAGAATCGTTATCGTTCAAAGGTCGTCTTTTAGAAAAAGGAACTCAAATCCCCCTGAAAGACGTCTCTGTTTTTCTGTTGCCTTTGAAATTGAAAACACAAACAAACACTCAAGGTGATTTCCTATTTGAAAACGTCCCGGCGGGCGCGTATCAAATGATCGTCAATGTTTCGGGATATATAAAACTAGAAAAAGATATCCAACTGGATGCCGATCTTAAAAAACTAAAATATTACGTCGAAAAAGAAACCTATCTCAGTTTTGAAACCACGGTCGTCGGACAAAAACAAAAACGCGACCAAACACAGAAAACCCTGACGCAGGAACAATTTCTAAGCATGCCCGGCAGTGGTGGTGATCCCGTCAAAGCCGTGCAAAACCTGCCCGGGGTAAATCGCGTTCAAGGATTCAGCTCGCAAGTGGTGGTTCAAGGCGGAGAACCCAAAGACACGGCTTATAATATCGATGGCCATAACATTCCCATCGTGTTTCATTTTGGTGGCTTAACTTCGGTCGTCATGCCCGAGGCATTGGAACAAGTAGACTATTTGTCGGCCGGCTATGGCACAGAATATTCGCGCGCCACCGGGGGAATTATTGGCCTGAACACACGCCGTCCCCAACCCGGTGAACGTAAAAAGAAATCGTTTTTCTTCTTGGACAATTTGAAAATGGGTGGACTGTACGAAGGCAATATCGATGAAACCAGTGATTTTCTAGTCAGTGCCCGCGGCAGCTATGTCGGGCTTTTCCTGGGCGCCGTGGCCAAAGGACGCGAGGACTTTAATTTAACAGTCGCACCCGAGTTTTACGATATCACCGCCGTCTACAATAAAAAATTAAACGATAAACAAAACTTCAAAGTCGTCACCTTAGCATCACGTGATACGTTAGCCTTTGTCTTAAAAGAACCTCTGAAAACAGACCCGGCATTTCGTGGTCGATTTTATAATGAAACACAGTTTTATCGCTTTATTCCGCAGTGGACATACAAGGTCGACAGTGAAACTCAATACACGTTCTCTTCAGGAATCGGACAAAATCAAATTGTTGTGGATCTAGGTGAGCAATATTTAAATATTCGATCCAATGTGATGACTCTGCGGGGAGAACTCGAAAAAACGATCTCCAATACCTGGGTTTCACAACTTGGTATTGATAATTTCTATGGCGACACCGACGTAAAAATTAAGCTGGTGCAGCCTCGCAGCGAAGGGGGCGTCAGCAATCCATTCTCGTCCAGTGAAGTGAAAGAACGCCAGACACGTGGGCATTTGGTGAATACGGGATTGTATAATCGTCATGAACTGAAATGGAGTGATTGGACGTTTATCCCCGGCCTACGTGTGGATCGCTTTCGTAATTCAAATGAAACGTACCTCGCCCCACGCTTGGCCCTAAGATACAATCTGACCCCAACATGGATGTTGAAAGCGGCCGGTGGTCGATACTATCAGCCCGCCGAAGCCCAAGAACAAGATAAAACGTTCGGCAATCCCGATGCGCGCGCGCCTCGGGCGGACCATTTGACATTTGGTTTTGAAAAAGATTTTCGCGAAACGTCGGCCTCGGGCCTGACATGGCAATCCAGCTATTTTGACAAATGGCTGGATCAACTGGTCGTGGCTTCATTTTCACAAATCGAACGCGACGGTATTCTGGTCGATGAAAACTACAATAACAAAGGACGTGGGCGCGCCTATGGCATCGAAAACCAGGTCAAATGGAACGATGCCTTTTGGGACATCTGGTTGAGCTATACCTGGAGCGAAAGTTTTCGCTGGAACGATCGCGTGGCTAAATACAAACATCAGTATGATCAAACTCATAACTTTAATTTAGTGGCCGCTAAAAAATTAGAAAACAATTGGAAAATTTCGGGTCGAGCACGTTACGTCACCGGCAACCCCTACACACCGATCATTGGTGGAACCTTCGATGCCGACAATGACGTGTATTTACCTCAGCGTGGCAATTTCTATTCCCAACGCTATAACGATTTTTACCAACTCGATCTACGCATCGATAAAAAATGGATCAAGGACGAAGAAATCTGGACGCTGTATTTGGATATCCAAAATATATTGAACACGAAAAACACCGAGTCTATTGAATATTCCTACGACTACACACGTAAGGAATTTATCTCTGGCCTTCCCCTATTGCCCGCCTTTGGACTAAAAGGAGAATTCTAATGAAAAAATTGAATCAATGGTTTTTTTATATGTGGCTTCCATTTTTTATATCCTGTGCGGACTCTAAGCTGCCGAAATACGTAGAATTAAACGAGCTGCGCGTTCTTTCCTTGATTGCCGACAAGCCCGAAGTCAATCCCAGCGAGCTGGTCTCGATTACGCCGATCATTTCCGATATAAACGAAAACACGGCGCTGACGTTTGAAGCCTTTGGCTGCATCGACCTGGGCGTTTCACTGGGTGCGGAGCCCAGTTGTCATTCAAATCCTACGAAAGTGAGTCTTTCGCAAGGTACAATCACGTCGGCCACAAATGCACAGATGGCACAGAATTTTACAGGAACCGCACCCGCATTTACAGCCTTCATTCCACCGGCCTCCAGTATTTTCAGTCAACGCTCGTCAACAGATCAAACCAATGGCATCGGTTACCTGATCGAATACAAAATTAGCAATTCACGTGGCCAATCCGTGAATACAATCAAACGAATTTTGGTCAGTAACAAATCCAATGATCAGAAAAATTTAAATCCGGTGATTGATCAATTTCAATCTAATGGAGCGACCATCGGCGTGAATGATTTTCCATTGAATGGCGTGTATAAAATCGCCCTGACCTTTGATGCGACCAGTTTTCAAACCTACCGTCTGACAAAGGATGACGGTTCTTCCGAAACACAAGGCGAACAACTGACCACTACGTGGTTTATCACCGATGGGTCACTCAAATATTTTCGCAGCATGAATCAAGACTCTAACGAGTACACGGCTCCTGCAGCATTACCCGGTAACAGAAAAAGCTTCTTAATTTCTATTTCTCGGGACTCGCGCGGTGGGGCGGTTTTTCATCGCATTTGCGGGGGCTGCTAGATGAAAATGATATGTCTTCGATTTCGATGTCGGCTTGAATTTAAACTTTGGCTTTGCCTGTGGCTATTGTCCAGTTCTTCAATGGCCCATGTTTATTGCGAGCATCCCGAAGACTGTCCTGCGGCCATCAATCAACTGCAGTACAAAAATAAACGTTGTACGGCTTTTTTAGTGGCTCGCGATCTAATCGCCACCAATCTGCATTGTTTGCCAGAACACATGAATAAGGAACGAGAAAGCTGTGACGGGATTAAGTTTGTTTTTCCCAAAGCTAAAAATCACGAGCCGGAAATTTTAAATTGTAAAACAATCGAGTTCCTATCCGAACCACTGGAAAAAAACACGGTGAATGTGGACCTAGCCGTATTGCGCACACAAACCTCGACGAATCGTGAACCACTGAATTTCTCTCAAGATGGTTTTCAGGATGAAAAAATCTATTCCATTTATAAAATTGATCCCAATTCAGACACCGGGGGCGGCGTTGTCGTGAAATCAAACTGCCCCGCCATTCAAAACTCGATCATCAATCCTTACTTTTCTTCAGATAAAAGCCCCATTGTTAACTTTATTCCGTGTAAAGTCATTCCGGGCAACTCGGGATCCCCCATTCTGAGTTCCACAAACGAAGTTCGGGGAATCATTCATTCCAGCTCGGATGGCATGCTCGAGCAGCTTTTTGAAGATCAACGCCGAAAAGTCGATACAAAAATATACTCGGCTTTTGGAACAAGTTTCGCCTGCGTTCATTTGGACTTGTTTTCATATCCTCGCTATAATCATTCTGCCTGCCACGTGAAAATCACCAAAGACACCTCGCGACAGCTAGAGAAAATGAAGAACGAAGAACTCTCCGAGAAAATTAACAATCAAGTGAAAGAGGAATTCAAAAAATTTAACGAGAAAATGAAAACCTTAAAAAATGAAAAAATGTTTTTACTGCAATGGAAGTTCGGCCCTCTGAACAACAAGATGGAAACCACAAACCAATTTGTATATTCCCCGGTGTGCTACAATGCAAAAGCCTATAAAGAGCAACCTACCGAAACATTGCTCTTGGAGCTTCTTGAAATCCATATGAAAAACAATATCGATGATCATCTTCGTTACAATTTCAAACTCAGTTCTAAAATTCACAAAGATAAAGTCTTTCTCGAGCGAAAACAAAACCAACAAATGAAAGTGCAAATGAATTATTCGTTTGGCACACAGAATTTTGAAGTCGGATCTTGTAAAGACTAGCGGTTCGTTAAAAATATTTGTGGGCTAGGTCTGGGACTTCAAGCTTTCCAAGTTTATGATATAACATGATTTTAAGAACTTCTGCCGTCTTAAATCCGTAGGATTTTCTGATCACCACTTTTGCTTTGTTATTTTGACCTT
>JAEUWH010000022.1 GCA_016785955.1 Pseudobdellovibrionaceae bacterium
GATTTTCAGCGATTTATAAACCTGACGTCGAATATTTGATTTCTCGAGGGTATTTTTCAAGATTTTGATCGAACAAGTCCGTTGCAGATCGATTTCTTAGTCTGCGAACTGATTAAAGTTGTAGAAATTCAAGTCGAAGTGAATAGAGGCCACCATACTTTTGCAAAGTAAAGTTTTAAATAAGGCAGCAGCTCTTTTTCTGTTTTTATTTACTCCAGTCGTTACATAACGGTTAAAAAAACTCGGGGTAGTTAAAACACCGGCTATACGCACATCGTCTTCAGCGAAGCTAATTTTTTTAAATTTAAAAAAGGGAGTAAAGTTTTCTACTTGATCTTGGGAAAAAAAATTAAGGTCAAAACTTTCCGAACTTATAACAGCTTTATCTAAGGGCGAATAAAATACAGAGTTTTCGGTGTTTTGGAAAGCATAGGTATTTCCATAAAATAAAATATATTCTTTACCTTCAAAGAGATAACTCCAAGGTTTATTGTATTTTAAACTTTCTTGGACCAACAGATGAAAGGCTGGAATAAAAATACTCTGTTTTTTTTCTTGATCTAAGTCAGTCAGAGAAAAAGATTGCAAGGAGGGAATTTGGTTAATTTTAAACAGGTCAGCGACTTTATTAGTGTATTTTTCTACAAAATCGATGGTGTTCAGATATTCATCAATTTTTGATGATAAAATCTCTTGGGATTTTCTAGTTTTTAACCATTCATTGGCCTGTTCATACTCGTCAGAAGACGGAGGTTGACCTCTAAGAATAAGACTTACTTTTCTGAGTTTGTACTTTAGATCAAGGCTTTCATTAGGATGAGAGTTCAAAAATAAACTGAAGAAAGTGATCAATAAAAAAATGGAACCCGTGTTTTTAATCATTCAATTTCCACCGTGTAATATTTAAAATTAGCCATAGAGGCTCTTTTTAGATGATTGAAGAAAAGACCAAAGAAATCGTTATTCAAGTTTTTATTTTTTATGAGTCCGGGTAGAGTTATAATCAGCGGTTGTTGGTTGATAAGGTTGTCCAAATTGTTGAATGTGTTGATACTTTTAGCTTGAATACTGCATGACCTATCTTCTTTTGAGTAATATAAAGTTTGCATATCAAAGATAAAATAGATTTTTTTAAAAAGGCTTGTGGTTTCTTTGTTTGTTCTGAGCTCGTAATGTCCTGGGGATAAAAGATGAAGAGCGGATTCATTAATTTGAACTAGAGTTTGATTTTCATTCCTTCTTATGAAGAAATTTTCTTGCATCGTTTCTGTAGCCCAACTGGGAATCAAAAATAAATTATTTTCAGAATTGGTCGGAAATTGTTTGAGCCAGCGATCATCTTTGCATGTCAACGTGGGAGGGCGAAAAAAAAGTGGATTATTTTCATCAAGTAAAAAAGAAGTAAAATAGTTGTTAAGAGAGTATTTCATTTCAATGAATTGCAGATTTTTATTTTGACTAAATCCCTCTTTGATTTTTAAAGGTTGATTTATTTTTTCGAGATTAGGATGTTCTGCCCAAATCCATATCGCATCATAAGCAAGCGCTTCAACTTCCCAGAGGCAGCTGTCGGTGACAAATTCAGGAAAACAAATATTTTCAGTAATTTGATAGTTTAATTTGAGAGTGAGAGGTTTTTTAATTTGTAAAATAAGTTTAGCTTGTTTTCCATCTGGGAAAACAAGATAGCTTTGATTATTTAAAGTTGTTAGTTTAGCAGGTGCTGGGTTGATTTCATCCTGCGCCCTAGCGGCTTTGAAGAAAAAAAATAAAACCATGAGTTGAATGTTGATAATATAAAAGAAATTTTTTAATTTCATTGAGCAGCCTCATTAATCTATGGAATTCTATACCCATCATAAAGTTAAATGATTCTATTCATTTCTAGGAAATAGAGGCCAGAGAAAAGTCTGAGTTTAAAAGAAATTTAGCCATGCGTTATCACGCTAAGTACAGAGTGGGTTCATTTAATCCGACCGCGTCCCGAAAGTGGTAGAAATTTAAAAGCGAGTAATCCAAGATGGTTTAATAATTAGCTAAGCCATTAAAACAAAAGGAGAACTCCCTTATGAGAAAAAATAAAGTAAATGGTAAAAATCTACAACAATTAAGTGCAGATACTGGAATTGAACTTCCAAATATGACATTATTAAGTCTATTAAAATTTGGAGGACAAACACTATTAGCAGAGGCCATTAAAGCTGAGATTTCAGATCATCTGGGGCGTGGCTTTTATCAACACTATGAATCAAAATCTAAGTTAAAGGGTTATAGACAAGGAACAAGAAAAACCAATATTGATACCCCACTAGGTCCTATTAGTTATGACCGGCCAAGAGTTAATGGATCTAATTTTGAAAGTCAGTTCCATGTTCCCTACATGAAAAGACCGCAAGAGTTTGCCAGTCAAATTTGTGATATGTACATTAATGGTGTTTCAACGAGAAAAATCAAAAGAACTTTAAAATCTGTGACTGGCGATAAGGTTAAATTATCAAAGTCCACAGTGAGTCGGATTTCAAAAAAATTAATAGTAGAATTTAAAGAATGGAAAAAAAGAGATCTTTCAAATATCAATGTTTCCTATTTATTCTTTGATGCCATCAGAGTTGGGATGAGACTTGGTGGCTCAACTAAAGATGCCGTGATGATTGCCTATGCCATTTTAGATGATGGATCATTTGCAGTACTATCCATTGATATTAGCCATTCTGAGAGTAATAAATCTTGGGGAAGATTTGCATCAGATCTAAAATCAAGAGGTCTTAAAGATCCTATTTTGTGCATTTCTGATGGCAATGCAGGCCTCATCAACTCAATTGGTTCCAACTTTTCAACATCATTGAGGCAAAGATGTGTAAAGCATAAGATGGAAAACATTTTAGATGTCATCCCGAAAGAGAATCATCTGGAACTTCGAAAGGCATTGAATTCCATATTTTATGGAGCCACTAGTCTTGAGCAGGCAAAATTATTTATCAAAGAATTTAGAAAACAATATGCCAAGAAATTTCCATCAGCTATGGCCATTTTTGAAACTGATCTTGAGCAATGTTTAACCTACTATATTTTCCCAAGAAATCATTGGCTCAAGATTAGAACTTCAAACAAGCTTGAGAGATTGAATTTAGAAATCAGACGAAGGTTCAATGTCATTGGCCGGCATCCAAGTGAAGAAAGTTGTCTTGCCTTGATTTATCATGTTTCAACTAATTATTCATTCCCTCAGCAGAGGGTTCAGGTGAATGAACTTGTGAAAAAATTATGGCTCAAAATAAGAACTGATAAAACAGAAATGATTGAACAACTGGAACTTGACTTATTTGCAGCATAGGAAATATAAAATGAAAACTAACTTGGAAATATTCTTAAAATAAAATTTCTACCAAATATGAAACGCGACCTCCGCCAGGTATATGACCTAAGACCAAATACAATGCCGCAGATTGGTCTTTCGTAATATTCAGATTATCGAAGTTTTGTCCGATCAATTTTTGTGAGATTTGAAATATCTACTTTATTATTCATATCAATATTATTATCTGGCGATTTAGGATACAGCCTTGGAAATTGCACAAATCATAGCCACCCCCAAAAAAGTATTGAAGATGTTAAAAAGATTGCGGATAGACTAACGGACGCTTTGAATGATTCGAAAACCTATTTTGAGGCGGCATGCAATATATCTGAAACCGATAGTGACGAATTGAAATCGCAAAAGCTTAACTCATTGAAAGGTAAGCCAATAACAACAGGACTAAGAACCACTATTCCCTTTGTCGATAGTGCAGGAAATCTTTCGCAAGATTTTTTTAAAAAGGTTCTAGCTAAAATTCAAAAGCGCCGTAAGTTTAACAAAGTGCTTGCATTAAAAATTGCAAATTGTTCCATAGAAGGGAACACGAATTTGGATGACTGCAAATCCGTTAGATCTTGGACTGAGAATCAGCTCCCACAAATAATTCGACTTGCCCGCTATAACCTAGCTTTAGCTCACCATTCACCGAATGCTTCTCTTTTGGGTACTAAAGAGGAACTAAATCTAAATTTAGAACTGGATTCAAAGAAGAGCAGCAAAGAAGTTCCCTGGGAGGCATTAAATTTAGAGGAAATAAAAATAGCGGAAGCGGGTTTTAAGAGTATTCAATCGGAGGTTGGTTCAAATGTTTCAAGTAGATCTAAAGGACTAAATAAAAGCGAAAGAGAAAATTTGTATCTGGCGGATCTATTGAGGGTTCGCCACACTCACTACATGATTTATCTTAGCTTTATGGGTATCAATCCGATAATGCAATACTTAAAGTCGCCAAATCCAACTAATTCTGAAATTCATATTGCAGCAAAAACAGTTCTTGAAAATCTTGAAAAAGAAAATCAGCTACTTTCGAAAATTGAGAACGCTGTTGAAAAACCCTATTCGGTTGGACGCTCGGGGACTAAATCATTTGATAGTCAAGTTCTTGACCTTTTGAGCTATCGTACAGAAGTTGAAGAGGTTCTGCTTGAAGACCCAAAATACTGTGGACTTGGCGTCAGCCTACACCAGGTTAAAAGCAATAGACAAACAACGGTTGCTCTAGCGGGTCTTCCAATTTTAGCTGCTTCTTTTTTAGTACCACCACTTTACGGGCTTGCAATAGGAGCATTGAGTGCTGGTTACTTCGTCTATGATTCACAAGGAAGATTAGATGATAATTTAGCCCGCGAAAATGCGCGTATTCAAAGAGAGGGAATGGTTGATTTTTTAACAAACATCACAACTGAGGGAAAGAAAAGTGACCAAATACGCGATGATTTGCAAAAGGATGTTACACGTGTCTATAGAAAAAACCTTCAATCCCTGAGGGAAAGCGAATCAGAACGAGACGCATCAGTGGTTCTTGCTCCCGTTGTGCTAGTGTCCCCAGTTGCTGCTAAGTATATTGCTTCCTTCAGTAAAAATATGTTTATGGCCTTGAGATAAAAACCTTAAGTGTATCGTTTTGAGATTTGGCACTGTTCTTGTATTCATCGTATGGTATGGAGGCCTTTATGAAACCTTTTGTACCTACAATTATACTTACTTTAATGATAACGACGAACATTCTCGCAGCGCCAAAAATTAATATAGAAGATTTTGACGTCTATAACAATAGAGTATTTGGACATGATGTTGCGATCAGAGATATGAAGCCTAATCTGAACAATCCATTTGATTTTAGAAAACTTAAATATCACCCAGACGTGAGAGTCTCTGGAGCTAATTTTGCTGTTCTTGAAGAAATTGCTAGGCTGCGGGCGCTTGCAAATCAAGATGTATACGTGGGACGAGGACCAGATCGCCTTGGACGCACCGTATATGGTACTGCTGAGCCGGTACCAGGTTCTGGAACTCTAATCTACGAAAAAAGGGGCCTACGACCTAACGACTTACAAAGGCTTAGAAATTTGTTAGCTTCTCTTATACCAGAGCAAACGGAACTACCTCTTTTCAAAAGATTAGTCGAAGCTTTTGAAGCAGTTTCATCTAGCGCTTTGAATATCTACGAATACCCATCAGAGCTTAGACCGAAAAAGGTATCTGCGGCGATCAATTCACTGGACGCGCTTGGCTCAGTTAGTGGTCTTATGAAAACTACAATTGAACTTGGAAAAGGAAGTGAAAAATTAACAATTGTATATGTTGATGGAAAACCATATATCGTGGATCGTACTGGAAATCTATTAAACTCAGTTCCCGTTAATGCCCTTGAAAGAAAGTTTTCAAATATTATTTTTGAAAAATTTCCTATAGAGAATTTTTTGAAAAATGTAAAAAAAGGTGGCGGAACTGCCGGTGCTATCGCAGTGAGTGCTTTGGTTCCCATTTTATTGAGCAATGCGATGGTTGGTGATGCCAATGCAGCAACTTCTAAGCAGAACGCTGGTTCAAGTTCTTCAACTGGCGTTATTTCTAAACAACCTTATATCGAAAGCACTGTTGTAAATGCTGTAAAGTAAACAACTAAAAGGGGTGATTCCACCCCTTTCGTATTAGATATGACTATTTTTTATCGCCGCAATTCCACAGAGGTAGTTTTAAAAAATCTAGGACTACCCCATGTGGATGAGCGTGAATCATAAATCACTTGTGCCTACCTTTTCCAAAAGAGCTTGTCCCCAGAATAGGTAGGGTTTGAAAGTGGACTCCAAGTAAGGAATAATCTTTATTTGCAACAAACCAAGGAGTCCACAGAAATGAAAGTAATAAACAATATACAAAATAAAAAGCAAAATCTGATTGAAGCCAATTTTGTAACGACTCATGAGTTATTTTATTCAAATACACGTGACAAACAAAATAGACAGCAATAACGATGCAAGAACAAGCTATCATCAAAACGGTTATTGAAAAAAAATAGACTCTTGTGTTTTTCAAATACAAAATCTTTCTAATCGACCACCCATAAATTCAGGCTGATTATCAAACAAGTATCTGTGAACATAAAAGAGATCTGATAAAGAATGTGGAATTTCTTCGCTAAATTTGCCGCTAGGCAGTTTTATCTTATTAAAACCAGTTTTTGAAAGACGACTGTCAACAAGGTTTTGACCATCTAATGTCGAAAAATACCATAGACGCTTTTCATAAAAAGTTTCCGGTACAAGAGAATTTTCGCGCATTCTCTTAACAGCTAAACCATGCCGAAATAGTTCAGATAAAGCTCGATCAATAGTTTTGTTTTCATCTTCACCACAGGCTCCGCCTGAAATAACGCCGCCGTTGTTTAAATAGCCAACAAATATAATTAAATTTTCAGATCTCGTTTTTTCAAAGTGTGGATAAACAGCAATAATCTTTTCAACCGAGTAACTTTTCTGAATTTCCGCGCAAAAAGCCTTCTCGTTTAGATTGAGCTTAATTTGGCTAAGATCCTTTTTACTAAAAGCGATAGATTCATCATCCCACCAATTAGACCACACAAGCCTTTCAACTGCTTCATTTCGAGCATTCATTTGTGCTTGCTGTTCGTAAAGCAATTCACACTTTGGATATGCCGCAAAGCCATGGGATCTTTCAGTTAAACATGAAGAAATGGCGCGTTTAAAGCCCTGCTTAAACGCCTTTCCCTCGATAAATTCAGATAAACTTTTTAATAAGGCTGTAGCTGGGTCGAGATCAAATCCACAAGCAACACTATCTGAAATAAATGGGCTATTTAATTCATCATAGACGTTTGCAAAAGTGTATGGCCCGACGGATGTAAATTCCATTTTCTTTGGAAGCGCGTTTTTTGCTTTCAAAGCTAAAATTATTTTCTCTAATTTTTGATTCATTTTTTAGCCTCAAATAGGTGCCAAGGAAATGGTGAGGTGATAGCAAATGGCAAAACCACATTGTGACTTGATTTTTTAGAAACAAAAAAACGTCTTATATGAGAATAAACATTAAACAGCGCCTCATCATGAATGTATTGATTTATTTCAACGAATCGGCTTTTGTTTGTGGGATCTTCTTTAAGTTTTTGAATCAAAGCCTGTAATCCTGAATCTTGTGTTACAAAGTCCAAAGATTTGTGTAAGCCTGGGGTAAATAGCATTTGCAGATCGCCTGCTGCATCTTGTGCCCAGAATCCTGAACCTCCATAAAAAATTGAAATTTTTCCAAAATCAAAAAGATCACCCAATATCGCATATAGCTTTTGATGTTTCCAAAATGGGGACTAGCGTAGAATTCAAATTATTTTAACAAGTTCAAATCGCTGGTTTCTACAAAAACAACTATTGTCCCCATTTTAGAGGTGAAAATTTTTGGGGAAATGATGGGGCTTCGTGGGCGTTAAAATCGGAAATAAAAACTCTGCATAAAATGCGGAGTCATAAGTAACTTTATTTTCTCAAGATGAAGTGTTTTGTCACTCGGCATGAATTGCCCGAAACATTTGCCCATTTGAAAGAGTTCCTTCAACGTAGGTATCCGAACCAGCCGAATTGTAACAAGATAAAACTTCGACTATCCCTTCGTTGCTTGAAAGCTTTGCTTGAGATGCGCCGGAGCATCCACCTATAGTTACGCTTTTTGTTCCTAAGCCTAGATCTACCAGGCACGAATTTGCTGAACTCGATTTAATGTAAAAGGAATAATAAATGATATCGCCAGCGTAAATCTTTCCTTTGCAAATAGATGTAATATCAGATGAACTCGCAAGATTTTGAGAACACCAATCCGTCTGAAAAGATTTTTCGCAATCAAAAGAAGAATCATTTAAAATACCTTCAGATTTTGTCCCTTCTGATGAGGAGTTTCCACACCCAACTAATGCGACGCTAAAGATAAAAATGACGATAAGTTTCTGCATCCTGATTATTCGGCTAAATACCCGAAATTCTTGAATCTCAAAACGAGATGAACCAAAACCTAATGAAATCCTGGCGATCAACGTTAAGCCTATCTGGTTCTTTTGGTCGCAGTAGATTCGATTATATGGCCCTTGAGCGTCATGGGGTTTTCTTTTGTGCAAAAGTTTGACATGAAAAATAGTCATGTCAAAAAATAATCAGTCGATAAAATATAAGAATACATTTACATTTGTATTTTAGAAAATCTCGTAGGGAGGTGGATTATGAAAACCTTGGCATTAATACTCATGTGCTTTCTCATTGCCAGCCAGTTTTTTACAAAAACCGCACTGGCAGCAATGAAAGTAGCTAGCAAAAAGGTTTCAATTTCTGGAAAGTTAGATGTAGCTACAGTTCAAGATCTAAAAAAATGGAGTGATTTAGAGGAAACTTCTTGTCCTGCGCTTTGTGCTGAAGTTGTTGAAATACCTCACTCATACATTTGTTCATTCAAGACAAAAACTGAAATGAATAATACTCTTTTACGTATGGGTTTTTTTACTGGGACTGCCGATGGCTATGTTAAAGGAACATTAGTCTCTAACAGCGAAAGTGCCTTAAATATGTACAAAAAAGTTGTTGGTGGTCATACTTTGACGAGCGATGACATCATTGCATTTCGCTTGGCAGCTAATGCATCCAGCAACACAAGCTCCAAGTTGAATGATCAAGAATCAGATTTTTATTCAAATATTATTACAAATATTAGCTCTCAAAGTACGGATTCAAAGTATGCAATTATTGCATTTGCAAATGATGCAAGTAACTACGAAGTTATAGTAGGACATGAAATAAACCATGCTAGCTTCTATCTTCAACCGACTTATAAGAAAGCGGCAAAACAATTTTGGCAAAACAAAGTTAGTCATGAAGATAAGATAAAAATTAGATCAATCCTATCTAAAATATATAACGCGAAAGACGATAATATTATAGTCGATGAATTCCAAGCGTATCTTACGCAATTGGACGAAAAGAATAATCCATTAGCAAAATTCATTCCGAAGTATAAACAAAAACTTATGAAAAATTTAGGCTTGTAACAAAACCACTTGTTTGCATCTAATTTTGAACACACAAATGCACAAGATTCTGAGTCAGAATTTCACACTCAAAATCTTGTTTTTATTTTTCGATGTTCAGTTGGGTTTATATTTCTGACACCTCAACCGATTGCTGTCATCGTCGCTGCACTACTTCTGCCCGACTTATATTTTGCGGGACTTATCACTTTTGCACAGGTTTATGGTCAATAGCCTCACACTACTGAAATCGTGGCGTTCCGCTCGAGTCTTCTGGCCTTCGTTTCTCGAGTGGCCGTTCGATGAATAGCCGTCTCTTCCTTAAAATTTACCGATGAGCCCCGGCGGCCTTCGTCTCTCTTTCCGGCGAGTACCCGATGCTATTATTTCACGGTCCACTGAATTCAAATTACAAAATGTGATCCTTGCTGTACAGAGTATCTGCTGTCATTCAAAAAAATTTTATGCGATTTTTATTCGTAGGTATTTTTATTATCTTCAACATGAATCACTTTTGTGATTGATTTCAAAAAAATAGCTTTTCTCAATAAAATCATGAAAATCAGAAATGAGTTGAGATGATAGAAAAAATATTTTCAGGATTGAAATATATTTGAAGCGGATATTCAAGATTATCCTTCGTTGCTCAAATCACTTCTTCCAGGCCTGACCGGTTTATTAAAAAATGTAGGAAACAAAAATCAAATTGAAGATGTATTAGAAAATCTTATACATTAAACCTGCAGACACAAAAAACGAGCCTGGCTTTCGGCCCCTTGAGCCTGGTCTAGGGTACTTACGCGAATGTACAAAAAAGACAAAGTAAGAAAGCGAGCATCCCCACTAAACCTGAGAAGCCACATTTTTCAAAGAAATTAAGAAAGCATTTTATTTTTATTCCTGGAAAAATAGTTCATCATGCAAGGCAAATATATTTAAAGATCATGGAATTTCATTACCAAGGAGTGCAACGATTAAGAGAGAGAATGAGGTTAAACTCGGAAAGATCACCTCGACAGTTCTCTTCGGCGTGATGATGTAAGCCCGAAGAAAAGGTCGTTCCTTGAAAACTAAATATCACGGCTTCGGAAATATAATTTTGGGGTTTTGAAAATTTAGGGGTCAGGGGATTTGAACTCACGAACGCTTTAACTACTAGGTTATCTCCACTAGAGGTTTGACAACACCTCATGAAATATATTTGTCCGCGCAGACCTGACGATGAGCACTCTGCCTGTAAGTCCACTCATCACACGAGGTTTTAAGTCGAATTTTGGGCATGACTAGGCCTCCGACTGCAAAAATGCAGCATCGGATAAATTTTAAAAAACTAAATTTACAAAACTTGGATTTTGTCTCGGCTTATCCACCGATCTGGGACTCTATTCTTCAATGCGATTGCTAGTCAGTTTATAACCTGAACTTATCACAGCAGCAAAAACCATAAGGACCATCATTATTCTATAATTCATAGAATGGGGTGCCTTTCTGGTAGTTCAGATAATTCCCATCTTTCACATAAGTCTTGAATGTACTTTTTTCCATTGTTGGTAAGTAAGTCTGTGAAATAGAGCGGCAACAGATCCCCACCATGAACAACGGCTGCATAAAATGGTACTGGCAAATTTAAAGACTCATTCAAATCAATCACAGCTAGGTTTGAATGAAGTTCTTTTTTGAGTTCAATGATTTGCCCTTCATTTGCAAAAGAATGTTCAAAGGGGGTATTCAAATAATATTCAAGCTCACGGCCTATCAAGTCCTTTTGCATCTGAGCAGTGGGATTGGCTTCCTTAACCCTGATTAAATCATACGACTCGTAAAAAGCTTGTTCCCATTTTTCCGAAGTTGCAATTTTTCTTGTGATGTCTGCTAAATAACCGAAGCTAATTCCTTTGTAGCTCGGGCTTTGACAAAGAGACATGCCACCAGAAAACCCAGCCAATGAAATTTTTGAAACAACAGATCTGAACTTATAATTATTCATTTGCATTTGATCTATTTCAAAAAAACCATTCCAACCATATTTTGCAAAGGTCAGAAGTAATAAATGTCTTTCAATCGCTTCACGCAAGGCTCGATCAATTTTTGGGCATGACAAGGCCTCCGGCTGCAAAAATGCAGCTGCGGATACACAAATATTTTTTGAAAATTTTGAAATCGAAAATTCACTCAATTGATGCAGCTTATCCGCGAATTTGGGTTCTGATAAGCCTTGATGGTTTTGTCCTGAAGATCCAAGACGGCATCGGTAAAGGCTACGCCAAAGATCATCAGCCAAGATAAAAAAATAAATTTTACGAACCAATCTATAAATGTCATAACTTCCTTTCGGTTAGGATTTAGAGAAGCTGACACAGTCTGATTGTCGATGGAAAAAAGCTCTTGGTTTAAAGCTCAAGTCATTTGATAGCGGCGGTTTTCAGAGGAGAAAATCTGAAAAGACTTGTCTCGCTATGAAGGGGTGCGAACCCTACCAGACGCCTACCAAAATCCTACCAAATTCTGAAATACTGGGAAATATCCAGAAATATGGCTTAAAAATTTGCTCTGTTTTTTTGTTGTGTAAGTGTTTAATTCGTTTTGGGTTTTGCGATTCAGTTCAAAAATGCTTGTTTAAATTGGCGGAGAGGGAGAATTCCCTTTCGGCCATAACTAAGTTCTCAAAAACATTGGCTAATTTCAACTCATATTTTCAGGTTGTAGCAATCTGTAGCAAGATTTTATTTGCCACCTCATGCCACAAGAGGATAGGAGTTTTTAAGCCCGAATTGATCCATCCTAACATCTAGTTTTTCCTTGGTTGTTGTTAAAATTGTGTAATTGGAAGCGGTCTTTGGCAACGATTTTCAGCGATTTATAAACCTGACGTCGAATATTTGATTT
>JAEUWH010000071.1 GCA_016785955.1 Pseudobdellovibrionaceae bacterium
AAAAGTTACAGGTATGATCAAATTGCAAATACCGGCAGGAAAGGCAAATCCAGCGCCTCCCGTGGGACCGGCACTCGGGCAACATGGTGTTAACATCATGGAATTTTGTAAACAGTTCAACGCGAGAACATCGAAGTTGGGAGATGATATCATTCCGATTATCATCACTGTTTATCAAGATCGCTCGTTTACCTTCATCACGAAGACGCCTCCGGTATCTTCATTAATCAAGAAAGCTCTTAAGCTTCAATCTGGGTCTAAACAACCTCAGAAAGATAAAGTTGGCAAAATCAAAGCTGCTGACGTAAAAGCAATTGCTACGACAAAGTTGCCTGATTTGAACTGTATGAAAGTTGAATCAGCAATTAATCAAGTTGTGGGAACTGCTAAGAGCATGGGCATTGAGTATCAGGAGTAGGTAAATGGCAGGAAAAAAATTTAGAAAAGCTTTAGAAAAAGTAGATACTGCGAAAAAATATTCAATTGCTGATGCGTTTGCATTGGTGACTCAAACAGCGCCGGCTAAGTTTGACGAGTCAATTGACGTAGCTTTCCGTTTGGGTGTTGATCCTAAGCAGTCAGATCAACAGGTTCGTGGTGCGATTGCGCTTCCTCATGGTTTGGGTAAAGCGGTGCGTGTAATTGTTTTCGCAAAGGGGCCGAAAGAGGCTGAGGCGAAAAATGCGGGTGCCGACTACGTTGGGGCGGATGACTTGGTTGAGAAAATTCAAGGTGGTTGGTTAGATTTCGATAAGGCTATCGCCACGCCAGATATGATGACGACAGTGTCAAAAGTGGCTAAGGTCCTTGGGCCTCGTGGTTTGATGCCAAATCCTAAGGTGGGAACTGTCACTATGAACGTGGGTGATGCTGTTTCTGCTGAGAAAAAAGGTAAACTTGATTTTCGCGTTGATAAAGCGGGTATTGTACACGCTGGAATCGGTAAGAAATCAATGGGTCCGGATAAGCTTAAAGAAAACTTTATGTCGTTCTTGGGGGCAATCCTTAAGGCTAAGCCAGCAACTTCAAAAGGTATCTACATCAAGTCTCTGAACGTATCTAGTACGATGGGGCCTGGAATTAAAGTCGATACAAATGAAGCCATGGGAAATAAAGAAGAATAGTTAGTAATTAAACCCGTTTTTCAGAAGAAAGCGGGTATTTTTTTGAAAATTTAAATTTGCGATCAGAGACAGTAGGTTCCTTAGGTTTAATGCGCAAGCGCCTGCCGAGATTCAAAAAATCATGCAGCAATCCTGCCTGTTCGCGATAATTCTACGAAAGGAGGATAATAGTGATCACTAGAGCTGATAAAGAAACAGAGATTAAATCTCTATCCGAAAAGCTAGCTAAATCAAAAGCCGCGTTCATCGTCGACTTCAAAGGTTTAAAAGTTGAGCAAGTCACTGATTTGCGTAAGAAACTTTTTCCTGTGAATTCGGAAATGAAAGTCGTGCGTAATACTTTGGCTAAACGAGCTCTGCAAGGTAACCAAGCGATGACGGATGCTCTGTCTACTTCATTCAAGGGGACAAACGCATTTGTATTTGCATACGGTGATGTGGCCGCTACAGCCAAAGCTTTAACGACTTACGCCAAAGACTTCGAGGTGTTTCAGTTAAAGACTGGCTTTATGGAAGGCAAAAAGTTGGATGAGAAATCAATCAACTTCATCTCGACTTTACCAAGCAAAGATGTCATGCGCGCGCAGTTCCTGGCGTTATTAAATACACCAGCAACTCAAGTAGCACGTATATTAAACGAAGTACCGACTGCGTTGGCACGCGTACTTAAAGCAAAATCAGAACAAGCATAATTTTTAATTAATATTAGGAGAATAAAATGGCTTTAACAAATGAACAATTGGTAGATGAGTTATCACAAAAATCAGTTCTTGAGATCGCAGAGCTGGTAAAACTTTTGGAAACAAAATGGGGTGTTTCCGCAGCGGCTCCTGTAGCGGTTGCTGCTGCTGGTGGCGGTGCTGCTGCTCCCGTTGAAGAAAAAACTGCGTTTGATGTAGTTCTAGTAGATGGCGGCGCTAACAAAATTAACGTTATTAAAGAAGTGCGTGCGATCACTGCTCTAGGCTTAGCTGAAGCTAAAGCTTTAGTGGAAGCTGGTAATAAGACGGTTAAAGAAGGCGCGACTAAAGAAGACGCTGAAAAAATCAAAAAGCAGCTTGAAGCTGCTGGCGCTAAAGTTACTGTTAAGTAATTGTAGTTATTATACAAAACATGGGGCTTCAACGCGAAGCTCCGTGTTTTTTTATTGGCCAAACATTGTTTTAGTTCTAAATGTTATAGATTGCTTAATTATTAAATTCACTCGTGTCTTGTCCGCTCATGGTCTTCATGAGATGGGACAGTGAAAGTTGATCAGGAGATTTGATGGAAAATGTCCATGTAACTGCCTCTAATGTTCGTATCCGAAAAACCTTTTCAAAAAATAAACAGCTTATAGAAATCCCAAATTTGATTGAGCTTCAAAAGAGTTCATATGAGGCTTTCTTGCAGAAGGATATGGATCCGGATCGCAGAGGTATGGCTGGTTTGAATGGTGTTTTCAAAAGCGTTTTCCCGGTGAGTGACTTTAACAATACAGCAAGTCTTGAATTCGTTAGTTATACTCTTGAGCCTGCGAAGTATGACGTTGAGGAATGTCGTCAGCGTGGTATGACATTCGCGGCACCAATTAAAGTGACTCTGCGCTTGATTGTATTTGATGTTGATGAAGAATCTGGTTCGCGCAGTATCCGTGATGTTAAAGAACAAGAAGTTTATTTGGGCGAAATCCCTTTGATGACTTCATCTGGTTCTTTCATTATCAATGGAACAGAGCGTGTTGTTGTATCTCAGTTGCATAGATCCCCAGGTGTGTTCTTTGATCATGATGGTGGCAAGAATAACGTTTCTGGAAAATTGATTTATTCTGCACGTGTGATTCCGTATCGCGGTTCTTGGTTAGACGTGGAGTTTGATCAAAAAGATCTTATCCATGTTCGTATTGATCGTCGCCGTAAATTTCCAGTGACAATTCTATTGAAAGCTTTGGGTTACAATTCAGAACAGCTGCTTGAGTTCTTCTACGATCTTGATGAGGTTACTGTTAAGGGTGGCAAGCTTTATAGAAAATTAGAGATCGAGCGCATGTCTGGGCAAAGAGCGCTGGTTGATATTCTTGATCCGAAATCTAAAGAGGTAATTGTAAAGGCGGGTCGCCGTATCACGCGCGCCATCGTTAAAAGAATTAAAGAGATCAACTTAACTGAGCTTGAAGTAAATCCAGCTGATTTAGAAGGAAAAGTTCTAGCGAAGCCGTTGATTGATGAAAGCACTGGTGAAATCATCAGTGATGCAAACTCAGAGTTAAACACAACTGTGGTTAAAAAGGCTATTGAAGCAGGAATCGATAAATTTTATCTTATTTTCTTCGATGGTTTAACGGTTGGTCCTTACTTAAGAAATACTTTGTTGATAGATAAAGTAAACAACAAAGATGAATCATTAGTTGAGATCTACAAGCGTCTTCGCCCAGGCGAGCCGCCAACGCTTGAGTCATCTACTGCATATTTTGAAAAATTATTCTTTGATCCTGAAACTTACGATCTTTCTGAGGTTGGTCGTATCAAGATCAATCATAAATTCAATATCAATATGGACGAAGTTCCGCCTTCTTTCCGAGTGTTAACAAAACACGATATTCTTTCGACTGTTAAAACGTTGATCGATTTGAAAAATGGAAAAGGTATTGTTGATGATATCGATCACTTGGGTAATCGACGTGTTCGTTCGGTTGGTGAGTTGTTGGAAAACCAATACCGAATTGGTTTAGTTCGTATGGAGCGTGCGATTCGTGAGCGTATGTCTCTGCAAGACGTTGAAACGATGATGCCCCATGATTTAGTTAATGCTAAACCGGTGAACGCTGTCGTTAAAGAATTTTTTGGATCTTCGCAGTTGTCTCAATTTATGGATCAAACAAATCCTCTTTCTGAAATTACGCATAAGCGTCGTCTTTCAGCTCTTGGCCCTGGTGGTTTGACTCGTGATCGTGCGGGTTTTGAAGTTCGTGACGTTCATCCTACGCATTACGGCCGTATTTGTCCGATTGAAACGCCGGAGGGACCAAACATCGGTCTTATCGCGTCTCTTGCGACATATGCTCGTATTAATAACTACGGATTTATCGAGACTCCATATAGAAAAGTAGAAGCTGGAAAAATTTCTGGCGCTATTACGTATACATCAGCATTAGAAGAGGCTGGTCACTCAATTGCTCAGGCAACTAAAGACAGCATGAACTCTATGACGTCAGCAGTAATCACTACTCCGAACGTAACTGTTCGTAAAGATGGCGAGTACGAGCTTGTTGATAAAGATAAAGTAACTTTGATGGAAGTGTCTCCGTCTCAGTTGGTTTCTATCGCGGCTTCATTGATTCCGTTCCTCGAACATGATGATGCCAATCGTGCCTTGATGGGGTCGAACATGCAACGTCAAGCGGTTCCTCTATTGCGCTCACGCGCTCCACTTGTTGGAACGGGCGTCGAGCGTCTAGTGGCTCGTGACTCTGGTACATCTGTCGTTGCTATCAATGATGGTATCGTTGAAGAGATCGATGCGGCTCGTATCGTTGTTCGTCGTTTTGCAAAAGGCGGAGAGCTGGGCGCGAACGTAGATATCTACAACTTGATCAAATACCAACGTACAAATCAAAATACATGTTTCAATCAAAAACCAATCGTTAAGACTGGTGATAAAGTTAAAAAAGGCGACATCATCGCGGATGGTCCTTCTACTGAGTTGGGTGAATTGGCTCTAGGTCAAAACATCCTAGTCGCGTTCACTCCTTGGATGGGTTATAACTTCGAGGATTCTATCCTTATCTCTGAGCGATTATTGCATGATGATACATACACTTCGATTCATATCGAAGAATTCGAGTGTATCGCGCGTGATACTAAGCTTGGAAAAGAAGAGATCTCTCGCGATATTGCTAATGTTGGTGAAGAAGCGCTTAAGGATCTGGATACTTCAGGTATCGTTCGTATTGGTGCGGATGTTCGTCCGGGAACTATCCTAGTTGGTAAAGTAACTCCAAAAGGTGAAACTCAACTCTCTCCTGAAGAAAAATTATTGCGAGCAATTTTCGGCGAAAAAGCTGGCGATGTTCGTGATACATCTCTGCGTGTTCCATCTGGTGTTTATGGTACGGTTATCGATGCTCAAGTGTATTCTCGTGAGGGTTCTGAGCGAGATGAGCGTTTAAGTGTCATCATTGAAGAGAAAAGAAAAAAATTAGAAAAAGATTTATCGGTTGAGATCAACGTTATCAAAAATAACGCGATTGAAAAGTTACGTTCAATCCTGGTTGGTAAGAAAACAACGGGCGTTCTATTGAATGAAGATGGATCTCAAAAATTATTGAATAAAGCTCAAGACATTACAAATGCAGACCTTGAGACAATTCCATTCGAACTATTGAGCTATATCCCTCTTGAAAGCGAACTTGAATTTCAAGTTGCTAAGATTGTAGATAGCGCTCGTAATCAATTGGATGCTGTGAAAATGGTATTCAACGAGAAGATCGATCGCTTGAAAAAAGGTGACGAGCTTCCTCCAGGTGTTATCAAAATGGTTAAAGTTTACGTTGCTATTAAGCGTAAGCTACAAGTCGGTGATAAGTTTGCAGGCCGCCATGGTAACAAGGGTGTGGTTTCGAAAGTTCTTCCTGTGGAAGACATGCCTTACCTAGCTGATGGTTCTCCGGTTGATATGGTATTGAATCCGCTAGGGGTTCCTTCTCGTATGAATATCGGTCAGATCCTAGAGGTTCACTTGGGTTGGGCAGCGCATAGCTTGGGTAAGCAACTCAGCCGCTACATCGATACTTGGGATAAAGAGGCATTTAAAAAAGAAGTAAAAGATATTTATAAAGATACAGATATCGTTTCTAAGATCGACACAGCTGATGACGAGTCTTTAAAGAAAATTTTGAAATCAGTAAAATACGGCGTTCACGTCGACACTCCGGTGTTTGATGGTGCGAGCGAAGCTGACATCAAAAACCTTTTGAAGAAAGCGGAATTGCCAGAGCGTGGACAGACGATCTTGTTCGACGGTCGCAGTGGCGAGCCATTCACTAATCCTGTAACTGTCGGCATCATGTATATGCTGAAACTACATCACTTAGTTGAAGAGAAAATTCACGCTCGTTCTATTGGGCCCTACTCACTTGTTTCGCAACAACCTCTGGGCGGTAAAGCGCAGTTCGGTGGTCAGCGTCTGGGAGAGATGGAGGTTTGGGCGATCGAAGCATATGGTGCCGCATACTCACTGCAAGAATTCCTTACTGTTAAGTCAGATGACGTGGCAGGAAGAACTCGTATGTATGAAAGCATCGTAAAAGGTGAAAACATTCTTGAACCGGGATTACCTGAATCATTCAACGTCCTAGTAAAAGAATTGCAATCGTTGGCGCTGAACGTTCAATTAGTTGAGTCAGATATTTTGACTGACAAGATGGAAGATGAACCAGCATCCGAAGAAGAATTAGCTCCGGAAGCCAAACACTAACTTAAGTTTTATTTAAAAGAGGTTCAGATTGAGAGATTTATTAAACTTTTTCGATAAACCAAAAGATCCACTTTCGTTTGATTCGGTACGAGTGTCTTTGGCTTCTCCAGAGATGATCAGAGAATGGTCATATGGCGAAGTTAAAAAGCCAGAGACAATCAATTACCGTACGTTCAAGCCAGAGCGTGATGGTCTTTTTTGCGCAAAAATCTTTGGGCCAATCAAAGATTACGAATGCTTATGCGGTAAATACAAACGTATGAAGTACCGTGGTGTTGTGTGCGAAAAGTGTGGCGTTGAAGTAACTCAAACTAAAGTTCGTCGTGAGCGTTTGGGTCACATTGAATTAGCGACTCCTGTTGCGCACATTTGGTTCTTACGTTCATTGCCTTCTCGTATCGGTAACTTGTTGAATCTTTCTCTAAAAGACGTCGAAAAAGTCCTATATTGTGAAGCGTATGTTGTTATCGATCCTCAAGACACACCTCTTGAAGAAGGTAGCGTATTAGCTGAAGAGGCTTACCAAGCGGCATTGAATGATTACGGTCCTACATTCCGTGCTGGTATGGGCGGAGAAGCGGTTCGTGAGTTACTTCGCAAAATCGATCCAGAATATTTATCTAAAAAATTACGTATGGAAATCCGCGAAACTAAATCAGATGCTCAGATCAAGAAATTGTCTAAGCGTTTGAAAGTGGTTGAGGCCTTCAAAATCTCTATCAATAAGCCAGAGTGGATGATGCTCGAGGCGTTACCGGTATTGCCTCCAGATTTGCGTCCTCTAGTTCCGCTTGATGGTGGTCGTTTCGCGACTTCAGATCTAAATGATCTTTACCGTCGAGTTATCAACAGAAATAACCGTCTACGTCGTCTACAAGAGCTTAACGCTCCAGATATTATCATCCGTAACGAAAAGCGTATGTTGCAAGAAGCGGTTGATGCATTACTAGATAATGGTCGTCGTGGTAAGACATTTACTGGTCCAAACAAACGTCCTCTTCGCTCACTTTCTGATATGTTAAAAGGTAAGCAAGGTCGTTTCCGTCAAAATTTACTTGGTAAACGCGTCGACTATTCTGGTCGTTCGGTTATCGTTGTAGGTCCAAACTTGAAGTTGCATCAGTGTGGTCTTCCTAAGAAAATGGCTTTGGAGTTATTCAAACCATTTGTTTACAACAAATTAGAAGAAAAAGGTTTTGCGACTACAATCAAACAAGCTAAACGCTTGGTTGATCAAGAGACAGTAGAAGTGTGGGATATTTTGTCAGATGTAGTTAAAGAACATCCGGTAATGTTAAATCGCGCTCCTACTCTTCACAGATTGGGTATTCAGGCTTTCGAACCTTTATTGCATGAAGGTAAAGCTATCCAATTACATCCGTTGGTTTGTACGGCGTTCAACGCCGATTTTGACGGTGACCAAATGGCTGTTCACGTTCCGTTGTCAGTGGAGGCTCAGGTTGAAGCTCGTGTTCTTATGATGTCTACAAATAACATCCTAAGTCCTGCGAACGGTAAACCAATCATCAATCCGTCTCAGGACGTTGTATTGGGTTTATACTGGTTAACTCGTACTCGCCCTGGTGCTAAAGGGACTGGAAAAATGTACTCTTCCGTTCAAGAAGCTCAGTACGCATTTGAAACAGGAATTGCAGATCTTCAATCGGTTTGTAAAGTTAAAATTAACGGCAAAGTAGAGCAAACTTCTATCGGGCGTGCGATCATGTCGGATGTAGTTCCTCGTGAAGTTCCATTTGCCGAAGTAAATACTGTGATGACTAAAAAATCTATCGCAGGTCTTATTGATAAAACATTCCGTGTAGCGGGCGCAAAGGCTACATGTATCCTTGCCGATAAAATTATGGAGTTGGGTTTCAAATACTCAACAGGCGCGGGTATGTCGATTTGTATCGATGATATGATTATCCCAGCGATCAAAAACCAGATGATTGCGGATGCTCAAAAACAAGTGGAAGAAATCCAACATCAATACGATGAAGGTTTAATCACAGACGGTGAGCGCTACAATAAGGTTGTGGATATATGGGCGCAGACAGGTGATAAAGTTGCTAAAGAGATGATGAATCAAATCGAAAAGCAAAAATTTGTTATCGATGGAAAAGAGACAATCGAACCATCTTTCAACTCGATTTTCATCATGGCTGACTCTGGAGCGCGGGGATCTGCGAATCAGATCAGACAGCTGGGTGGTATGCGTGGTCTGATGGCAAAACCATCGGGCGAGATCATCGAGACGCCGATCACAGCAAATTTCCGTGAAGGTTTAACGGTTCATCAATACTTCATTTCTACTCACGGTGCTCGTAAAGGCTTGGCCGATACAGCATTAAAAACAGCGAACTCTGGATACTTAACTCGTCGTCTAGTTGATGTTGCTCAAGACGTTGTAGTTTCTGAAATTGATTGTGGGGTAGATGATGGCCTAGAAGTGACGCCACTATTTGAGTCTGGTGAAATCATTCAGCCGCTATCGGATCGTATTTTAGGCCGGACAGCTCAAAGGGATATCATTGATCCGGCCACAAATACTGTTGTTGTAAAGGCTAATGATGAGATTGATGAAGCAGCCATTAAACGTATTGACGCTGTTGGTATTGAAAAAGTTGAAATTCGCTCAGCATTAACTTGTAAAACTCAACGTGGTGTTTGTGTAAAATGTTATGGACGTGATTTGGCTCGTGGTGCGACCGTGAACTTGGGTGAAACGGTTGGAATTATTGCTGCGCAGTCGATCGGGGAGCCTGGAACACAGTTGACAATGCGTACATTCCACTTGGGTGGAGCGGCTTCTCGTGCTGTTGAGCAATCTGTTCATACCTCGCGATATGATGGTATTTTGAAGCTTCACAATGTTCAGTCAGTAGTTAACAAAACTGGAAAATTGACGGTTTTGAATCGTAACTGTGATGCAGTTGTCATTGATGAGACGGGTCGCGAGCGAGAAAGATTTAAACTAGTTTATGGTGCAATTCTTAGTTACAAAGAAGGTGACAAGGTTCAAAAAGGATCTGTTATCGCTGAATGGGATCCATACTCAAATCCAATTATCTCCGAAGTAACAGCTACGGTTCAGTATCAAGATATTGAAGAAGGCTCTACGATGGCAGAGCAAGTGGATGCGGTAACTGGTTTTGCAACTAAGGTTATTACAGAATCTAAATCTTCTGATGTTAAGCCAACAGTATTATTGCTTGATAAAAACGGAAAGCAATTGAATCTTCCTGGTCGGGATATTCCAGCGCGATATTTAATTCCGGTTGGCGCTCAACTTTTAGTTATCGATGGGCAAGAGGTTTTTGCTGGTGACGTTATTGCGAAAATCCATAGAGAAACTTCGAAAACAAGAGATATCACTGGAGGTCTTCCTCGAGTTGCTGAATTGTTTGAAGCTCGTAAGCCTAAAGAAGCAAGTATCATCTCTGAAATTGATGGTTACGTAACTTTCGGTAAAGACGTAAAAGGTAAACAGCGTGTTATCGTAACTCCTGATGTTGGCGAGCAGCGAGAGTACTTGATTCCAAAAGGTAAACACGTAGGTGTTCGCGAAGGTGAGTTTGTTCGTGCGGGTGAGCCTCTAATGGACGGTCCGACAAATCCACATGATATTCTTGCGGTATTAGGTGAGAAAGAGTTATCGGCGTATTTAACAAACGAAATTCAAGAGGTTTATCGTCTGCAAGGTGTTAACATCAACGATAAGCATATTGAAACAATCGTTCGTCAAATGTTGCGTAAAGTAGAAATCGTAGATGCTGGTGACACTCGCTTCTTAGCTGGCGAGCAAGCTGAAAAGTTTTCACTAAACATTGAAAACCAACGTGTACTTCAAGAAGGTGGCGCGCAAGCGACATTCAAGCCGCTTCTTCTTGGTATCACAAAGGTATCATTGAGCACTGAAAGCTGGATTTCTGCGGCGTCATTCCAAGAAACAACTAAAGTTCTTACGGATGCTGCAATTAATTCAAAAACTGACCATTTACGTGGTTTAAAAGAAAATATTATCATGGGTCGCTTGATTCCAGCGGGTACAGGTCTTTCTTCTTACAAACGATGGAAAGTCATCATTAAGGAAGATGAAGAAATGGAAATGGAATCGGCTCTTCCAGGCATGTCAATGTCAGTAAGATAGGAGCTGTTTAGAACTCGTTGGCTAATCCCAGCGGGTTCTATAGTAGGTCTTAATCAGATTTTATCGTTCCCCTAAAAGTTAGGTCTTGACGAGTATTGTTGATTTAGATATTTAAGCGTAGATTTTGAAGGAGAAAGTGTGCCAACTATTAATCAGTTAATCAAGCGTGAGAGAGTTCAACAGAAAAGCCAGACGAAGTCGCCTGCATTGACTTCATGCCCTCAACGAAGAGGTGTTTGTACTCGTGTTTATACGACAACTCCAAAGAAACCAAACTCAGCTTTACGTAAAGTGGCAAAAGTTCGTCTTTCTAATGGTTATGAAGTTATCTCTTATATCCCTGGTATCGGTCACAACTTGCAAGAGCATAGCGTTGTTCTTATTCGTGGAGGCAGGGTAAAAGATCTTCCGGGTGTTCGTTATCATATCGTTCGTGGTGTTCTTGACTTGCAAGGCGTTAACGGTCGTTTGAGAAGCCGATCTAAGTACGGAACTAAAAGACCTAAGAAATAGTAGAAATAAGGAATATTGAAACATGTCTAGAAGAAAAAAAACGTTTAAACGTGAAATTATCCCAGATCCAGTATATCGCGATTTAGTATTCGCGAAATTCATTAACAAAATGACTTTTCAAGGTAAAAAAGGAACGGCACAAAGCCTTTTTTACGGTGCTTTGGATGAGCTTAAAGGCAAGGTTCCAAATGAAGAGCCAGTAAATGTTTTGAAAAAAGCGATTGAAAACACTAAGCCTTCAATTGAAGTTCGTTCTCGCCGTGTAGGTGGAGCGACGTACCAGGTTCCTGTTGATGTTCGTCCTACTCGTCGTCTTTCGTTAGCGATGAAATGGTTAGTTGAGTATGCACGTGCTCGTGGCGAAAAAGATTTTTCTAAGCGCTTAGCTGGAGAAATTTTAGATGCATACAACAACAAGGGAAATGCGATCAAAAAGCGTGAAGATGTTCATAAGATGGCAGATGCTAATAAGGCATTCTCTCACTATAACTGGTAATTTTAATGTCGGCTAAAGAGCCCAATTCGGATAAGAATTTATTTTATTCAAGAAATATCGGAATTGCGGCTCACATTGACGCTGGTAAAACAACCACGTCTGAACGAGTTCTATTCTATTCTGGAAGAAATCATAAAATAGGCGAAGTCCATGATGGAAACACCACCATGGATTGGATGGTTCAAGAGCAAGAGCGTGGTATTACCATCACCTCAGCCGCAACCTCTCTCATCTGGAAAAATTATAAATTTAACTTAATCGATACTCCAGGGCACGTTGATTTCACAATTGAAGTCGAACGATCTTTGCGCGTATTAGATGGTGCTGTTGCTGTATTTGATGCGGCTAACGGAGTTGAGCCTCAGTCCGAAACCGTCTGGCGCCAAGCCAATAAATATAAAGTTCCGCGGATTTGCTTTATCAATAAAATGGATAAGGTAGGGGCGGATTTTTTCATGTCGGTAAAATCTATCGAGACTAAATTAGGTGCTAATCCTATTCCGGTTCAGATTCCATTTGGTTCAGAAGATAAGTTTTCTGGCGTCATTGATTTGTTAAATCTCAAGCTATTTTTATGGGAAGACTCTTCCAAAATGGGAGAGTCTTTTAAAACCGTTGATGTTCCTAGTGATAGTCTGGATGAAGTTAAGTCATATCGAAGTAAAGTAATTGAAAAAATTGTTGAGCTAGACGATTCCCTTCTGGATGCATATTTAAATGGTTCCGACCTAACGATAGAGCAATTAAAAACGTCGCTTCGAAACTCAGTTCTTAAGTTAAAAGCATTTCCAGTATTTTGCGGTTCTGCATTTAAAAATAAAGGAATCCAGCCATTATTAGATGGTGTTATCGACTACCTTCCATCTCCTCTTGATAGAGAGGTAGTCTTTGGAACATCACTTCATGCTGCCGATCCGGTTGAGATTAAAGTTAATTCACAAGATCCTTTTTGTGGGCTAGCATTTAAAATTGCTAATGACCCATTCTCGGGGAATCTAACCTACGTAAGAGTCTATGGTGGTCAGTTGAGTGTTGGTGATACTGTCATCAATCCTCGTGTTAATAAGCGGGAAAAAATTCAAAAATTGTTAAAGATGCACGCCAATCATCGAGAAGAGGTTCAATCTTTAGGTGCTGGAGATATTGGCGCGGTCATAGGATTAAAGTTCACCGGAACTGGCGATACATTGTGTAGTGATAAACGTGTTGTGTCTCTGGAGTCCATTAAGTCTCCTGAACCAGTTATTTCGTTGGTTGTCGAGCCAAAGTCTTCGAGTGATCAGGAGAAGATGATTACTGCTCTACAAAAGTTAGAGAAAGAAGATCCTTCCTGCCGCTTGAAGACAGATCCAGAAACAGGACAGACATTGTTGTTTGGTATGGGTGAGTTGCACTTGGAAATTTTACTGGACCGTCTTAAACGCGAATTCAAAATCAGTGTTAATACTGGGAAACCTCAGGTTTCCTACCGCGAAGTTATTACAAAATCAGTTAACTCTAACTATACCTTCGAGCGAGAAATCGCCAGTGAAAACCATTATGCCAGAGTTGATATTAAAATCGAACTTATTCCTTATGATAAGGGGCTCGAGTTTAAATCAAGCGTAGCCCTGACTAAAGACTTTACTCAAGATATTCTAAAAGCAGTTGAGGATGGTTTCCGTGAGTCGGCAGAAGTTGGGGTTATGGCTGGTTTGCCTCTCATCGGAATTAAATGCACTTTGATGTCAATTGACCTAAGAAAAGACGCCTTATCAGAGCTTGCGTTTAAAACTGCGACTATGTACGCATTTAAAGAAGCTTTGAAAACAGCTGGTTGTGAGCTTGTCGAGCCTATCTTCAAGGTCGAAGTTAATTGCCCCGAGCAATATACGGGTGGGGTGGTCAGTGATATTAATGCTCGCCGTGGTAAAATCAATTCCATTGAAATGAAAAGCCAAGGGATCCAAGTGATCTCTTCGGAAATTCCCCTGGAGAAGCTATTTGGCTATGCCACAGATGTTCGTAGTTTGAGTCAGGGGCGCGCAAGTTTCTCAATGGAATTTTTTCAATACGCTTCGGTGAACTCTAAAATTCTAGCAGAGATTCTAAATTCTCTCGGTCGTTAAAAAAAACATTGACTTATGCGGCCGATGAGTAAATATTCACGAATCCTGAAAAAAAGCTTACAGAAAGTTCCCTCACTTCTTATTTGGGGATCAAACTTTTGATGGGGCTAAAAAACAGTGAAAAAAGAAAAAACGTTAAGATAACGGTAAACGTACATTAACACAGAGAGTGCTATGCAAAGTCAAAAAATCAGAATCAGGCTAAAGGCCTTTGATCATAAGTTGCTTGATCAATCTACAAAAGAAATAGTCGATACCGCTCGAAGAACAGGCGCTAAAGTCGCTGGGCCAATCCCTCTTCCAACTCGTATCAATCGCTACACGGTTCTTCGTTCTCCGCACGTTGATAAAAAATCACGTGAGCAGTTCGAAATCAGAACTCACAAGCGTATGCTAGATATTTTGGAGCCCACGCAGCAAACGATTGATCAATTGATGAAATTAGATCTGTCCGCTGGTGTTGACGTGGAAATTAAACTATCTGCCAAGTAGGGTGTGAAAAATGTCTTCTGAAAACAATTTAAAACTTAATGCAATATACGCCTTCAAAGAAGGTATGTCGACGGTGTTCGACGAAACGGGAGTTGCGATTCCCGTGACGATCTTGAGATATGCTCCATGGTATGTTTCTCAGGTTAAAACTCAGGAAAACGATGGGTATCAAGCTCTTCAGTTGGCTTGTGAGCCTCGTAAGGCTAAAAACTCAACTAAGCCTGATATTGGTCACTTTAAAAAGATGGGTCATGAGACTTCATTTAAATTTGTGCGTGAAGTTCGTGTGGATCAGTTGGGTGAAGTTAAGTTGGGTGACCAGTTGGCTTTGGATTCTTTGATTAAGGGTGATTTGGTTAAAGTCACTGCAAAATCTAAAGGTCATGGTTTTGCTGGATCTGTTAAGCGATGGAAGTTTGCTGGTGGTCCTGCATCTCACGGCTCGAAATTTCACAGACAGCCGGGGTCTAGCGGTAATAGAACATGGCCGGGTCGTGTAATGCCGGGTAAGAAATTCCCAGGTCACTGGGGTGATGAAACTGTCACTGTGAAAAATTTAAAAATCGTAGATGTTAACATGGATGAGAATGTTGTTCTTGTTAGAGGAGCTGTTCCTGGTGCAAGAAACACCCTTGTTAAATTGGTTAAGGTGTAATTTATGAGCAGCTTAGAAGTAACAAGCTTAGATAACAAAAAAGTAGGAACTGTTGAGATTCCTGGCGCAATTGCAGCAGAAGAGTTCAATGCAAATTTGATTCATTCGGTTGTTAAGTGGCAGTTGGCGGGAAAGCGACAAGGTACTCATATGACCAAAACAAAAGGTCTTGTGAGTGGTGGTGGTAAGAAGCCATTTAAACAAAAAGGAACTGGTAATGCTCGTCAGGGTTCGACTCGTTCTCCTTTGATGCCAGGTGGGGGGACAACGTTCGGGCCTCAACCGCGCGATTATTCTTTCGTGATGCCTAAGAAAATGAAGAAAACAGCGTTGAGAATGGTTTTGTCTTATTTAATTAAGAACAACAAACTTAAGCTTGTTGATGCTTTGTCTTCAGATGGGAAAACAAACAAATTAAATAAGCAATTATTGGGTTTAGGGTTTAAAAAAGCAGTTTTGTCTGATTTGTCTTCAAATACAAAACTAAATCAAGCTTCTAAAAATCTTCAAAGCTTTAAGTTTTTGCCAAGTGATGCGGTCAATGTATTCGATCTTTTAAAGTACGATGCTTTGATTATCTCTAAAGCTTCATTTGAAGACCTTAGTAAGAAATTATTAGCGGGGAAACAATAATGAAGAATTTAGAACTTTATCCATTAATTACTGAAAAAAGTGCTAAGTATTCTGATTATTCAACTTATGTTTTTAGGGCAAGTGCAGACTACGATAAAACGATGATCAAAGACTTTTTGGAAAAACGATTTTCTATTAAAGTTAAGGGTATCAGAACTGCAATTTTCTCTAGAAAAGCGACGAATAAAAGAACTAACAAGGTTAAATCTTCTTATTTCAAAAAAGTTTTCGTTAAAGTTGATAGCGGCGTTAAGATTCCATTGTTTGAGGGTGTGTAGATGGGTATCAAAATATTTAATCCGACTTCGGATGGTCGAAGAGGAATGACAGGTTACGATTTTTCTGAAATCACGAAAACTGAACCAGAAAAGTCATTAACGATGAAGCTAAAAAGACATAGTGCCCGTAATAACTACGGTCGAATCACTATGCGCCACCAGGGTGGTGGAAGTAAGAAGCTTTATCGTATTATAGATTTCAAACGTGATAAATTCGATGTCGATGCAAAAGTAGCGGCGATTGAGTATGATCCATATAGAACAAGTCGTATTGCTCTTATTCATTATGTAGATGGATTGAAAGCATACATTATTGCTCCAATTGGTTTGAATGTTGGTGACACTGTTGTTTCTAGTGAAAAAGCAGATATTAAGCCAGGTAACTCATTACAGCTTAAAAATATTCCGGTTGGTACGACAATTCACAATATCGAATTGCGACCAGGAAAAGGTGGGCAAGTTTGTCGTGGCGCGGGCGCGAGTGCGGTTCTTATCGCAAAAGACGAAAAGTACTGCCAAGTGAGAATGCCATCAGGTGAGGTAAAGCAAGTGTTGACAGTTTGCCGCGCGACAATTGGGCAAGTTGGAAATACGGATAATGAAAATATTAATCTTGGTAAGGCGGGTCGTAATCGTTGGAGAGGTATTCGTCCTTCAGTTCGTGGTATGCATATGAATCCAGTGGATCATCCGTTGGGCGGTGGTGAAGGCGTGGGTAAGGGACATCATCCTGTAACTCCTTGGGGGCAACCTTGTAAGGGTTATAAAACTCGTAATTCTAAACGAACTAACTTCTCGATCGTGAAAAGGCGCAAATAGGAGATATTATGGCTAGATCGCTAAAAAAAGGTCCTTTTGTTGACCATCACTTATTAAGCAAAATTAAAAATGCTGTTGAGAAAAACGATAAAAAAGTTATTAAGACTTGGTCTCGTCGCTCTGTAATCCTACCAGATTGCATCGGTCTAACTTTTGCGATTCACAACGGTAAAAAGTTCGTTCCTTTGTATGTAACTGAAAACATGATTGGTCATAAGTTCGGGGAGTTTGCTCCAACACGAGTTTTTAATGGCCATGCTGAAAAGAAAGCGGCAGCTCCAGCAGCGGCTGCTAAGAAATAGGGTGCAAGATGGAATCTAAAGCGTCATTAAGATTTGCAAGAGTCGGTGCTCAGAAAGCAAGATTAGTTGCTGATGTAATCCGTGGAAAAAAAGCGGATAACGCAATTAAGCTTTTAACTTTCATGAACAGTAAATCTTCAGATTTATTTAAAAAACTTGTTGAGTCAGCGGTAGCAAATGCCGATTTCAAAAAAACAATGGATGTAGACAAATTATACGTGAAAACTGTTTTTGTTGATCAAGGTCCAAGTTTAAAACGTTTTCGCCCAAGAGCTCAAGGTCGTGCATTTGGTGTTAAGAAAAAAACTAGTCACTTGAACGTTGTTTTAGAGGAGAGATAAAGTGGGACAAAAAGTTAATCCCGTAGGCTTCCGAGTTGGTGTCATCAGAACGTGGGAATCTCGTTGGTACGCAAAAGGAAAACAATTTTTTGACAACCTTCATGAGGATCTTAAGTTAAGAGATTTTTTAAAAGCTAAGCTTAAGCATGCAGGCGTTGCTAAAATTGAAATTGAGCGCGCGGCTGAAAAATTAAAAATTATTATTCAAACTGCACGTCCTGGTATCGTTATTGGTAAAAAGGGAACGGGCATTGACTCTCTGAAAGCGGAAGTTCAAGCTTTAACAAAAAATGAAGTTTTTTTGAACATTCAAGAAGTTAGAAAGCCAGATTTGGATTCTCAACTTGTTGCTGAAAATATTGCAATGCAATTGGAGAAGCGTGTTTCTTGGAGACGCGCAATGAAAAAGGCTTTGGCCGCCGGGATTAAAGGTGGCGTAAAGGGTATCAAAATTAGAGTATCTGGCCGTCTTGATGGCGCGGAGATCGCGCGATCAGAATGGTACAATCAGAAGAGTGTTCCTTTGCATACATTGAGAGCGGATATCGATTACGGGACAGCGGAAGCGCTAACTTCATACGGTATCATTGGCGTTAAAGTATGGATTTATAAAGGTGACATCCTATCTACTAGAGAGATTCAGGAGGCTGGTCGTGTTAAGTCCTAAGCGTGTAAAGTGGAGAAAGCAGTTCATTGGTCGTAGTCATGGACTTGCGCACAGAGGTTCAAACTTAGATTTCGGAGACTTTGGTCTTCAAGCTGTTGAGCATTCAAAATTGACTGCGCGCCAGTTAGAAGCGGGTCGTATTGCGATTTCTAGAAGTATCAAACGTGGTGGCAAAATGTGGTGCCGAGTGTTTCCTAATCTTCCGGTTACAAAAAAGCCTGCTGAGACTCGTATGGGTAGCGGTAAAGGTAATCCAGAGTTATGGGTAGCTCAAATTCTTCCTGGAAGAATTCTTTTTGAATTGGATGGCGTAACAGCTGAACAAGCAAAAGAAGCTTTCACAAGAGCTGCGCACAAGTTTCCATTTAAAACAAGATTTATACAGCGAGATTAGAATATGAAAGCATCTGAATTTAAAGGTATGTCTAAGGACGAGTTGAAAAACAACCTTAGAAAAAAAACTGAAGAGCTTTATGAGCTTAAAGTTAAAAATAAACTAGGACAATTAGCGAATCCTCTTACAATTCGTCTTCTTAAGAAAGACATCGCGCGTGTTCTAACTGTTATTAATGCAACTAAAGGACAATCTGCTGAAGTTACTAAGCCAGCAAAAACTGCTAAAGCTAAAAAAGCTCCAAAAGTAGTTGCTAAAGTAACTAAAGCTAAGAAAGTGACAAAAGCAGGAGCGAGCCGTGCAAGAAAGTAAGAAAATGGAACTTACTGGTGAGGTTGTAAGTAACAAAATGACTAAGACAATTAGCGTTTTGGTTACTCGCCTAGTAAAACATCCTAAATATGGAAAATTCGTAAAAAAGTCATCTGTGTTTAAAGCGCATGATGAAAAACAAGAATGCAAAGTTGGCGATAAAGTAACTATCCAGGAATCTCGTCCACTAAGTAAAACTAAACGTTGGACTTTAGTTAAGAAAGTAACGTTGGGGTAATATTATATGATTCAAATGCAAACCAGACTCACAGTCGCAGATAATTCCGGTGCAAAAGAAGTTATGTGTGTAAAGGTGCTAGGCGGATCCAAAAGACGTTTTGCGTCTGTTGGTGATGTTATTGTTGTGTCTATCAAAGATGCAACTCCGACCTCTAAAGTGAAAAAAGGCGACGTGGCGAAAGCTGTCGTTGTTAGAACAAAAAAGAAAATCAGACGAGCTGATGGTTCATACATCAAGTTTGACGAAAACTCTGCAGTTCTAATCAACGCTAATAAAGAGCCAATCGGAACTCGTATTTTTGGCCCAGTGGCTAGAGAATTACGTGCTAAACAATTTGTAAAAATCGTGTCTTTGGCACCTGAAGTTTTATAGGAAGTCGATATGAACAGATTGCAAAAACAATACAATGACAAAATCCGTAGTGAGCTAGCTAAGTCTCTTAAGCTAGAAAACGTTATGGAAGTACCTAAATTAGAAAAAATCATCATTAGCGTTACTACTAAAGATGCAGTTCAAAATCCAAAAATCTTGAATACTGTAGTTGATGAAGTAACAGCAATTGCTGGTCAAAAAGCAGTTATGACTAAGTCTAAGAAAGCAATTTCAAACTTCAAGCTAAGGGCTGGTTTGACAATCGGTGTGCGAGTTACTCTAAGAAAAGAGAGAATGTGGTCTTTTCTAGATCGTTTGAATACTCTTGCACTACCTCGAGTACGTGACTTTCGTGGGCTTCCATCAAAAGGTTTTGATGGCAACGGAAACTACAATATGGGGCTAAAAGAGCAAATCGTATTCCCTGAGATCAACTATGATAAAATCGACAAGGTTCGCGGGATGAATATAACAATTTGCACAACAGCAAAAAATGACGTACAAGGAAAAGCTCTTTTAGAAGCGCTTGGCGTACCTTTTAGAAAGTAGGGAAATATGGCTAGATTATCTTCAATAGTTAAAAACAATAGAAAAAAAGATAAAGCTCAACGATATCACAAGCATCGTGAAGAGCTTAAAGTGAAGTCTATCGATATGAACCTGAGCCTAGAAGAGCGTATGGAGTATCGTTTGAAGCTTAATAAATTACCGAGAAATACGTCTATGTCTCGCAATAAGACTCTTTGCGAACTAACAGGTCGATCTCGTGGTAACTATCGAAAATTTGGACTTTCTCGTTTGTCTTTTAGAAAACTAGCTCTGGCAGGAAAGATCCCTGGAGTTACTAAGGCAAGTTGGTAGGAGATTTATGGATACAGTTGGACAATTTTTAACAAATATCAGAAATGCCGGAATGGCCCGACTTGAAAAAGTGGATGTTCCTGCCTCTAACTTGAGAAAAGCAATCGCAGACATCTTAACTCAAGAAGGATACTTAAAATCATACAAAGTCGCTAAGGACTCTAAGCAGGGTATTATGCGTCTTTACATTAAGTATAACGAGGATGGCTCTCCAAAACTTTTGAATATTCAAAGAGTAAGTAAGCCAGGTAAGCGAATTTATTTAAAATGTGATGATTTAAAAAGTGTAAGATCTGGATATGGAATGAGAATCATTTCTACAAGTAAAGGTCTTATGACTAATAAAACAGCAAGACAACAACGCCTTGGTGGCGAAGTTATTTGCGAAGTGTGGTAGGAAATTATGTCTAGGATTGGTAAATTAGCAATTGCAATTGATGGCGTAACTGTAGACACAAAAGATGCTTTTTTTATTACAGTTAAGGGTGCGAAACACGCTTTAAAAATTCGTAAAGTGGCTGGTGTGAGCGCTGATGTTAAGGATGGTAAATTGGTCCTAACAAGCAAAGGCGAAGACAAAAAAACAAAAGCACTTTATGGTTTGCAAAGAGCTCTTTTGTACAACGCAGTTGTTGGCGTTACAAAGGGTTTCAGTAGAGCTCTAGAGTTGAATGGTGTTGGTTACAGAGCGACTGTTTCTGGAAAAAAATTGGAACTTTCATTAGGCTATAGCCATAATATTGAGTTTCCAATTCCTGAAGGAATCGAAATCAAAGTTGATAAGCAAACTAACATCACAGTAACTGGTCCAAATAAAGAGCTAGTTGGACAAGTTTCAGCAAAAATTAGAAGCTTCAGACCACCAGAGCCTTATTTGGGTAAAGGTGTTAAATATGCAGATGAAACTATCAGAAGAAAAGCTGGTAAGTCTGCTGGCAAATAGGTGATATATGAAAGTATTAATTAAAAAATCATATGCGGAAAGATTGAGCGCTCGGTTGGCAAAAAAAGTGCGAATTCGGAAGAAAATTAAAGGTACGGCTGAGCAGCCGCGTCTTTGCTTCTATCGCTCTTTAAGTAATGTTTACGCTCAACTTATTGATGATGTTAATCACAAAACAATTTTGAGTGTTTCATCTTTAGGCTTAGATAAAAAAGCTAGCTTAAAAAATATGGCAACTGAAGTTGGTAAGCTAGTGGCTCAAAAAGCTGTTGCGGCAAAAATTACGAATGTAGTTTTTGATAGAAACGGTTTTATTTACCACGGACGTGTGAAAGCTTTTGCTGATGCAGCAAGAGAAAATGGACTTAAATTTTAAGGAATATGCAGATGGAAAAAAACAACGCAAATGCACCAGTGTCCGATTTCGAAGAAAGAGTCGTCGCCATTAACCGTGTAACTAAGGTTGTAAAAGGCGGTCGTCGCTTTTCTTTCGCGGCCCTAGTCGTGGTTGGAAACAAAATGGGTGAGGTGGGTTTCGGTTCTGGTAAGGCAGGAGAGGTTCCTGAAGCAATCGGAAAGGCAACTCGTTCAGCTAAGAAAAATTCTTTTAAATTTGATCTTAAAGATGCTCGTACCATCAATCATGAAGTGATCGGAACATTTGGGAGTGCGAAAGTAATTCTTAAACCGGCTTCTGAAGGTACTGGTGTTATTGCAGGTGGTGCGATTCGCTCTGTCCTTGAGTCTGTGGGTGTTAAAGACATTCTGACTAAATGTGTGGGAACTCGAAATCCTCACAATGCAGTTCGAGCTACCATCGATGGTTTGAAGCAATTAAAAAAAGGTATGGGGTAGATCATGAACAAATACCAAGTAACTTTGACTCGATCTTCAATCGGTTGTTCCGATACTCAAATCAGGACACTTAAAGCGTTAGGCTTGAAAAAGATCAATCAAACTAAAATGTTTAACGACTCTGAGGCATTCAGAGGTCAAGTTAGAAAAGTTCAACACTTAATTACTATTAAAAAAGAGAAATAGAAAATGGCAGCTCAAAGTAATTTATTAAGCAGCTTAAAGCCGAATGAAGGCGCAACACACTATAGAAAAAGAGTTGGTCGCGGTATTGGATCCGGACTTGGTGGATACTCTGGTAAAGGTGGTAAAGGTCAAACGCAACGTAGTGGGGGATCTATTCGTCGTGGTTTCGAGGGAGGTCAAACTCCTTTGCACAGAAGATTGCCTAAGTTTGGTTTTACAAATACGCAATTTAAAACAAGCTACACTGTCTTAACCATGAATGATTTAAATCGTTTGAGTTCAAACGTAACTATTGCAGATTTAAAAACTCAATTTAAAAATGGTCCATTCAAAGTTATCAACACTGGTAAGCTTGAAAAGAAAGTAAATATTGAAGTTAATAAAATTACTGTCCAGGCAAAGAGTGTAATCGAAAAGCTTGGTGGTATTGTTAAGCTAGTTTAAATACAAGAAAAGGATTTTTGTGTCAGTAGTTGGAATACTTAATAATAATGATTTACGGAAAAAGATATTATTCACATTAGTTGCTCTGTCTATTTATAGAATTGGAGTGCATGTTCCGACGCCAGGTGTGGATTCTAAAGCAGTTATGGATTTATTTAACAGTAATGCTACTGGAATTTTAAGTTTTTTTAACTCATTTACGGGTGGTGCTCTTTCTCAATTTAGCATTTTTGCATTGGGTATCATGCCATACATTTCATCTTCAATTATTTTTCAACTTTTGAGTTCTGCGCTTCCTCAGCTTGAGTCGTTAAAAAAAGAAGGTGAATCTGGAAGAAAAAAAATTACTCAATACACTCGATACTTTACGTTGGTGCTAGCCATTATACAAGGCTTTGGAATGAGTAAGTTTCTTTTGAGTCAAAGGGGGCCTGGTGGAGGAATGTTAGTGACTTCCCCATTTGTGGGTGTTTTGCCTTTTGAATTAGTCGCTGTATTAACTTTGACGGCTGGAACTTGCTTTATTATGTGGTTGGGGGAGCAAATTACGGAGCGTGGTATAGGAAACGGATCTTCGTTGATAATTTTTACAGGGATTGCTTCGGCGATTCCAAGTGGGGCCCATCAGTTGTGGACTTTATTCGATAAGGGAGAAGTTTCTTTTATTAAAGTTCTTCTGTTATTGTTATTGATGATTGGAGTTATTGCATTCGTTATTTTTATGGAGACAGCACAGCGACGTTTAACTATTAACTATTCTCAGAGGAATGCTGCTCAAAACAATCGTCCTGTAACGTCTCATTTGCCAATCAAAATTAACTATGCTGGTGTTATTCCTCCAATTTTTGCGAGTTCTATTTTAATGTTTCCTGCAACAATTGCTCAGTTTTCAAACATTGCTTGGTTGCGATCTATTCAAGAGACTTTGAACCCTAATGGAGTTTTCTTTAATATTATTTTTGTTCTTTTGATTGTATTTTTCTCATTTTTTTACACAGATATTATTTTCAATCCAAACGAGATTTCAGATAATTTGAAGAAAAGCGGAGCTTTTGTTCCGGGTGTTCGATCGGGATCTTCAACTTCAGTTTATATTCAGGAAGTATTAAATAAAATCAACGTGCTTGGCTGCGTGTACCTGAGTTTTATTTGTATTATGCCTGGTTTATTTACATCTCAATTAAATTTGCCATTTTATTTTGGCGGTACTTCGTTGTTAATTCTTGTAGGAGTTGCGCTGGATACGGCCCAACAGATTAACTCTTATATTTTAACTCAGAAGTATGAAGGCTTTTTGAAGGGTAAAAAAATTACCTCTCGTAGGGTCAGCTTTAATTAGAGATAGACTTTTTTACAATTAATAATTAATAGGAACGATATGAAAGTTAAACCATCAGTTAAGAAAATTTGTAACAAGTGCAAGATCATCAAAAGAAAAGGTGTTGTCCGAGTTATTTGTTCAAACTCTAAACACAAGCAAAGGCAAGGGTAATTAAATGGCAAGGATATTTGGTGTCGACTTACCTCGAAACAAACGTGTAGAAGTAGCTCTGACTTATATTTATGGAATTGGTCGAACTCGAGCGCAGGAAATTATGACAGCTGCTGGGATTAGCCCTCAATTGCGTACGGATGCTTTAACTGATGATAATGTAGCTAAAATTCGTGCATTTGTTGAGGCTGGTTTTAAGGTTGAAGGTGACTTGCGTCGTGAAGTTGGTCTTTCAATTAAGCGATTAACAGATCTTAATTGTTACCGCGGAATTCGTCATAAAAAGGGTTTGCCTGTGCGTGGTCAAAATACTCGATCAAATGCACGTACGCGAAAAGGGCCTAAGAAAACTGTCGCTAACAAGAAAAAAGCGGTGTAGGTAAAAAATGAATACTGTTGAGAAAAAAGTAACTAAAAAGAAAACAAAAAAAAATGCTCCAAATGGCTTGTGTTTTGTTCAAGCTGCGTTTGGTAATATTATTGTAACAATCACTGATTTACGTGGTGATACCGTTTCGTGGTCATCTGCTGGTCATTTGGGGTTTAAAGGAAGTCGTAAAGGTACTCCTTTTGCTGCTCAAATGACTGCTGAGGATGCTGCAAAAAAAGCGATTGAAAGTGGAATGAAAACTGTTGAGGTTTACTTAAAGGGGCCAGGGGCGGGACGAGAGCCTGCAATTCGTGCTTTGGCTGGGACAGGTTTGAAAGTTCTTACATTAAAAGATGTGACTCCGATCCCTCATAACGGTTGTCGTCCTCCCAAAAGAAGAAGAATCTAGGAGTTATATATGAGTTGTGTAGTTAATAGTGTTTGTAAGCTTTGTCGCAGAGAAAATTTGAAATTATATCTTAAAGGTAGTCGTTGTTTAACAGATAAGTGCGCTTTTGAAAGACGTCCTTATCCTCCTGGGCAGCATGGTCAATCGCGCTTGAAATTTTCAGAGTTTGCATTGCAATTACGTGAAAAACAAAAAGCAAAAAGATGGTATGGGATTACTGAAAAACAGTTTTCATTAACATTCGAAAAGGCATCTCGTGCGACGGGAACTACCGGGACTGAACTTCTTAAGCGATTAGAAATGCGTTTGGATAATGTTATTTTCAATATGGGTCTGGCGAGTTCAAGACGTCAAGCTAGGCAATTGATTCTTCACAAGCATTTTACTTTGAATGGTAGTGTTGTAAACATTCCAAGTCTAATTTTGAAAAAAGATGATATAGTTAAAATTAGTGATTCAAGTGCAAATCTCGAGTTTTTTAAAACTATGGCCGCTAGTTCGCGCACTGTTCCAGGTTGGTTAGAAGTTTCCATTGAAAAATTAACTGGTAAGATCAAAGACACTCCTGTTCGTGAAGATATATCGTTACCAGTTGAAGAGAATATGATCGTTGAATACTACTCAAGATAATAAGGTAGGGGAAATGCAAGAACATTATTATAAGTTTTGGAGAGAGTTAATTAAGCCTAAAAATTTCGATACAGATCGGGAGTCCTCTCGCGAAGATTATGCGAAATTTACAATTCGTCCTTTGGAAAAGGGATATGGTGTGACTATTGGAAACTCTCTAAGAAGAATTTTACTAAGCTCAATGATGGGTTCTTCTATCACAGCGGTAAAGTTTGACGGAGTTCTTCACGAGTTTTCTTCGATCCCAGATGTATTAGAAGATGTGTCTGATATCATTTTGAATTTGAAAGAAATTCGGTTCAAAATGTTTACAAGTGAAAACGTTGTTCTTAGGGTATCAAAAAAAGGTCCTGGAAAAGTGACGGCGATGGATATTCAAACGAATGAGAAAATTCAGATTTTGAATCCAGACTCTCATGTCGCCACTCTTGGTCCAAATGGTAATTTTAATATGGAAATTATTGTTGGCTATGGACGAGGCTATGTTCCTGCTGATGCAAAGACAGAGTCTTTTCCGGTTGGGTTTATTCCAGTGGATTCTCTTTTTAGTCCAATTAAAAAGGTCAACTATAGTGTACAAAATGCTCGAGTCGGTCAACGCACGGATTACGACAGTTTAATCATGGAAGTTTGGACTGATGGTTCAATTCGTCCAGAAGAGGCAATTTCTCTTTCTTCGAAAATAATGAAAGATCAATTGCAAGTATTTATGATTTTTGATGACTCTTTAGAGCCTAAAGAAGAGAAAATGGACAGTTTCTCGCCTCAATTGAATGACAATTTATTCCGCTCAGTTGATGACCTTGAGCTTTCAGTTCGTTCTGCGAATTGTTTGAAGAATGCAAATATTAGATTCATTGGTGAATTGGTAGTTAAATCAGAAGCCGAAATGTTAAAGACTAAAAATTTCGGAAGAAAATCTTTGAATGAAATCAAAGAGATTTTAACTGAAATGGGTCTTGGCTTAGGGATGAAGATTGAAGGATGGCCACCTCCTGGTTGGGATCCGACGAGTGGAAATTTTAAACGAGATCAACAATAGATAAGTAAAGGTTTGATATGAGTTCTCATGCTAAATTAACAAAAAGATTTTCTAGAAGACACGGTCCTAAAAAAATGTTGCTTAAAGGTTTGATGGTAAATTTGATTGAAAATCAAAAAATCGTTACAACAGAAGCAAAGGCAAAAGAATTAAAAAGACATTTTGATAAAGCAGTTACTTTAGCAAAAAAACAGAATTTAAATTCTCTTCGTCTTTTGATTGCTAGATTAAGCAATAAGGATGCAGCGAAAAAGTTGTATTTTGAAATTGCGCCAAATTTGAAATCAAGAACTAGCGGCTACACTTCTGTAATTAAAATGCCAAACCGCAAAGGAGATAACTCTCCTATGGCATTCATCCAAGTATTATAATTTTTGCAAAATATAGTATTTCAAAAAGCCACCTTCGGGTGGCTTTTTTTTTGGTTGACGTGGGGATAGGAAAGTCGTACACCCTTTTCTCACACAAAATTTTGGGGGCATAGCTCAGCTGGGAGAGCATCTGATTTGCATTCAGAAGGTCGCAGGTTCGATCCCTGTTGCCTCCACCAAAACAAACGCTTGTATTTAGAAAATATCTATATATAAGACTGTTTCGGTAAAAACGATTGGCCAAATAGGAAAATCGGAATTTTGTTTGTTTAACTTGGAAAAAGAAATTTTAATAAGTTAAATAAAAAGTGTTGACAGAGAAATTCGAAATAAGTAGAAGTCTCGACATCGCTCTTTGAAAACTAAATAGCTAGCAGAAAGAAATAGAATTATATTATAGGTTTAAATTTACCTTAAAAATTTTTTTTGGAGAGTTTGATTCTGGCTCAGAACAAACGCTGGCGGCGTGCCTAATACATGCAAGTCGAACGGGGAAAGTAGCAATATGAGTACTAGTGGCGCACGGGTGAGTAACGCGTGGGTATCTGCCTTGAAGTGGGGGATAACAAGTCGAAAGATTTGCTAATACCGCATAAGACCACTTTTATTAGTGGTAAAAGATTTATCGCTTCAAGATGAGCCTGCGTAAGATTAGCTAGTTGGTAGGGTAATGGCCTACCAAGGCGATGATCTTTAACTGGTCTGAGAGGATGACCAGTCACACTGGAACTGAGACACGGTCCAGAC
>JAEUWH010000092.1 GCA_016785955.1 Pseudobdellovibrionaceae bacterium
CCCATCGGGTTTCCTTCGAACTGGACCTTTATTCTCGTTGAATCATATTATTCACACTGAAAATCTCTCAAATCCATTACGTCAAAGATACTTTCCCTATAGCGCACTCTTTCGGTGTCATTTAATTAGACTCAATTCGCCCTAGGTGTATATCAAAAATAGTCACCGTCTCAGCTTGAAACGTTCTATCTTCGTTTTATATCCGCTTTGTTGGCACACTTCCTGTACCTACTTTGGTTGTAGGCCTTTATCGAAGAGGCAAGGGTCTAATACATGAGTGAGGTATTTATGTGGCGTTTTTTAACATTAGGACTGTCAGCGTTTGGACTAGCGATGATTCTTATTTCGTGTGGTGAAAACAAGGCGACCAACACGACGGTTAACCCTTATGTTAATAACAATGGTTGTCCGACGGGAACTTACTACTCTAACGGATTCTGTTACAATCAAAACGGAACTCAATGGAATGGTTACCAAAATGGATACACCAGCAGCATTAATTTTGTAAGCGATAACTTTACCTATCGCGATTTCAAAGTGTCTAATTCCGGAGTATACAAAGAATTTATCAGAAAAGCGATGCAAACATGCGATCAAGCTAACTCAAGCGGTGGTATCTACAGCTGTGACAGCTGGATCGCGGGACAATTTCAAATGAATCTACAAGTCGTTTCGACACAATCCACAAACGTTCGCGTGACGTTTGCCGCTTATCCACAAACCAATAGCTATTATTGGTATGGCTATTCATTGCCCTCGGCAAAAGATTTCTTTTACGGCATGTTTGGATTCCCCGTGTATCAAGCATCTTATGTTGTAAAGAATCCGCTTCCATTGGATATGGTGGTCTCGGTGGTGAATGACTCGAAAGGTTTTGAAGCACGTGCTTATGGCGACGTGGCAACCCAAGCAAACCGCAGTTTGATTCAGCTTCAAGTACTGGAAGGCAAACTAGAACAATCGGCATTTAATTACCAACTGGCTTTCGAAGGCAAAGTGTTTGCGACAGGCCGTTTGCAACGTTATTAAGCTTGGAATTAGATTTTGAACTAAGCTTTGAGTTGGATTCGGAATTGAGTTCAGATACTGATTGAAATTTTGAAGCTTTTGTAGATAATTAAATCAACATGAAAGCCTTGATAGTCAGCTGTCCGCGCTGTGGAAATAAAATCGAATATTCATTGGAAAACAAGCATCGACCTTTTTGCAGCGAACGCTGCCAGCTGATCGATCTTGGTGAATGGGCCAGCGAATCTTATAAAATTCCAGTAAAAAACACCGAGTTTGATACTTCGGCACGTGATAAGATTGGTGATGATATCCCTGAAAATGAAGATCCATAAGGCTCCTCGAACCATCGAAAAAAATAATTACTCTTAAAAAAAATATTGACGACACACAGTTTATGCATTCTGATTGGTCTATAACAAACGATTGCTACGGTAGCGATCGTAAATAATATTCATAAGGAGTGTGATATGAATAAAGCGCAATTAATCGAAAAGATCGCAATGGAAACAAAAGTGTCTAAAGCTCAAGCTGAGACTCTTCTTGACTGCACAATCGAAAACATCAAAAAAGCTGTAAAAAAAGGCGATGATGTTAAACTTGTTGGTTTTGGTACTTTCACTAAAGCTAAAAGAAAAGCTCGCGTAGGTCGTAACCCACAAACTGGTAAAGCGATCAAAATCCCAGCGTCTAACGCTCCAAAATTCCGCCCTGGTGCAGAATTTAAAGCTCTTGTTAAATAGTTGACGGCAAGTTGCTGCTCAGTAATTACAGCAATTCGCTAGTTAAGTACTTAGCAAAAACTAGCTTGTTAAGTAATTTTAACTCAAAAGCCGGCTCTAGTAGCCGGCTTTTTTTTTAACTGCTTTCGAACACATTTTCAGGTGAAGTAGGAATATGGCCCAACATCAAAAAAAAATCAGTAGAATTGGCTTATATACAAGTGGTGGAGATGCTCCTGGAATGAACGCCGCTATCCGCGCTGTTGTGCGGGTTGCGCACTCTCTCAATATTGAAGTCATGGGAATTTATCAAGGCTACATTGGTCTGATTGAAAACATCGTCAAGCCCCTCCACATCCGAGACGTGGCAAATATTATCCAAAGAGGCGGCACCATATTGAAGACAGGCCGTAGCAGTGATTTTCATAAAGCCGAAATTCGCGCAAAAGCTGTGGATACATTGAAAGCTCACAATATTGATGGACTGATATGCATTGGCGGCGACGGTTCTTTCCGTGGTGCATACTCTTTGTGGAAAGAACACCAAATTCCCATCGTGGGAATTCCGGGAACGATTGATAACGATATTTTTGGTTCCGACCTGACGATTGGTTTTGATACGGCCGTGAATACGGCACTGGACGCTATCGACAAGATTCGTGATACCGCCGACAGCCATGATCGCGTGTTTATCGTCGAAGTTATGGGACGCAATTCAGGATTCATCGCCTGCCATGTCGGCCTCGCTGGCGGTGCCGAGGAAATTTTTGTACCTGATGGCAGCACCCATATCGAAAAATCTATTGAACGCATCAAAGATTCGATCAAGAAAGGCAAGCACAGCAGTATATTAATCACTGCCGAAGGACAAAAACCAGGACGTGCTTACGATTTGGCCGATGCGATTCGAAAAAAATCAGGCATCGATCCCAAAATTTGCATCTTGGGACATATTCAACGAGGTGGATCTCCGACGTCGGTCGACCGCGTGTTGGCTTCACGTATGGGCTCCGCAGCCATTGATAATCTGCACAAAGGTTTTTGCGATATCATGATCGGCTCTGATGGTCCTAACCTTGTTCAAGTGCCTTTCGAACTTGCAACAACGAAAGAAAAACGCAGCCCCATAGAGTACGTTCAACTGAGTCAAATTTTAGCTGTTTAAAAAAATTGCCCATCAATTTTTCATGGTCGTAAAATAAGACAATTTGTCTGGCAAATCACTATTGATATCATCATCCTCATCATCATCAAGACTGAAAACTTGAATGAGCACACACACACACACTATTAACACGACAATGTGTCTCCATTTTTACCGCGGGGCCTAGCGCGAGCGGATCGATCGAACCGCTGCGCTAGTAGACTGGACTCGCTAGCGAAAGCGCCGCAGAATGTGATTAGCCGCCTCCAGCGCGGTGGACTCGGAACTTTCGTATGCGGGGGACACCAAGTTATCTTGATTGGCAAAGACTATGTTCCCGATAGGTTGACTGGCCAACGCAAGCTCTTTCGATGACGCCAATCCTGCCTGACATACGGGTACCGAGTGCCCCCAGAGGGTCATGCGAACGGCACCGATATCCGAGTTCGTGATGCCCAATTCAGGATAATAATTTTGCAATTCCGTGAGCAAGAAATCTCGATGCTTGTTGTGCGCAAACGGACTTAACAAGAACTGCCGTGCTCCTTGGTAGGGAAATGCCTTGTAAAACGTCAATGTGCAGGGAGAGCCTTTATCACCCTGAGCCCAATTTGAAAAGATCACGTCCGTAAACCCACGACTGAATGTCGCATTCGGTGTCGGAATTTTAGGAATTTCTTTTTTCAAACAATACAAATCAAAACCTTTAGAGGGAATTGTCTTTCGTAATGTCACATTACCGACCATGAACGAGCGGTATTCAATACTGTCCATTACCCTCAATTGATTAGCCGGAATCGGCGAGATAATTTTTTTTGCCACAAATTTGGGTGCCGCCATGACGACGAATTTCGTGCGAATGGTTTTTAGTTTGTATAAACTTTCTTCCACAACGACGTCCACGAAACCATTTCCGGGAATCACTTTCAATACGGCACTCTTTGTTCTCAACTGGGCCGGTCCCACCGCCGCCCGCAGATTTTGAAATAACAATTGTGTGATCAGACTGTTTCCACCCGGAAAAACTAAAATTCCATTTTGTTCCGAGGCTTGCCAAGACAAAAACTCGCCCGCCGCAATTTCATCCAGCGTGCCACCAAAAGACGACCAAGCATAGTACTGGAAGTATTCGTACAATGTCGTAGTGATGTGCGGAAAATATTGTCGTAACCATTGGTTCACAGACATATGATTGAACGCGGCGGGATTATCTTTGTACTTTTTCAAAACTTGTTTCATTTGCGCAAACACGGTTGGACTTTCATGCGCACCCGACCAGAAATTCGGCAGCACTTTGCCATTTAGAAATACTTCTTTCTGCGCCGCCGTTTCGACGCGTCCATATTTCAAAACACCGATTTCATTCAACATGCGGTGAGAAGGCGAATTGGTTTCGGGAATAGAAATGTAAGCCGGACCTAACGAATATAAATTCGTGCCGATCGATTCACCTTTACAGTTGCCACCGAACTGACTGGCTTGCTCTAAAATCAGCGGCTGCAATCGTTTTAATTAATAACCCGCAATCAATCCACTGAGTCCGCCGCCGACGACCACAACGTTTTGCGATTCACTTGCTGACGGAATTCCACCTGATTTTTGAATATAGCCATCCACATTCCAAAATCGATCATGATTAGGATCGGGCTCATCACCCGTAAATTCAGCCGTAGAGGAAAAGCCGGCTAATTTAGAAATTGGATCTTGAGGTGCGCGACGAGTATATTGGGCATCCGCAAAGGGTGCAATACCCAAGGTACCCATGAATGCCGTTCCAAATGTCGTTCCCAATGTTTTTGCAAGAGGTGATCCCACCACGGACGCGACAGACGTAGCTAAAATCTTGTGAAAATCCCGACGATCTAACATGTATTTCATAGCGACTTGCTACATGGGCAATGGCGATTATTCAAATTTTTTTCTGGAACGAAAATCAGATGAAAGATAAATGAAAATCTCTTGTATTTTCTGTCGAGTACCCTAAGCTAGTGAGGCAACCTCATCGAACAGGGAGTTTTTATGAAGGTCTTGATAACGCTGGTCTTTTTGTATACTAGCCTATCCCTAGCCGCCTCTCGTGTGGGTGAATGGGCGGCTTATGACTATGAAGAGTCAACACCGACCTCGTCGCTCAAAGGTATCTTAATCAAAGAAGTCTTAGCCGTTAAACGTATGAAGTCCGCATCCGGTAAACTAGAGAATCATCTGCAAGTGAGTTCAAAATTACTTTCTTCTGGAGCCGCAACCAAAGAAGTCATCAAATGGGAGCCCGAGACTCAATACCACAATGCGCTTGATCTGAATCTATATGTTCTGAAATGCCGCTTTATTGCGAAAATCGGTAAGATCGAAAAAATTAAAGTCAAAGGTGGTTCATTCAATGCCTGTCATGTGAAAGATCAAGACACGTGGGTGGGCGTGGTACCTTTCAATTTTATTTTGCATATCCGCAACGAACCGCAATTATTTCAACGGTACGAGCTGATCAACTACTCTTGGAAAAAGAAAAAATAGAAACGGCACCTATAGTCAGTGGTTCTAGCGGCAGAGACTCGCTCGCATATTTTGTATATTTGAGTTCAGGCTACCTGACTTTATTTTTGTGGCCGAATATCTGATGCCCGTGGATCTCCTCAAGAGGTCGAGTTCCATAAACTTATTTCAATAAATTCAACAATGTCGTAATAAATGCAGCATTGATAAAATCAATAAAGCAAGATCCAACTAAGGGAACAATCAAAAACGCCCGTGGAGAAATACCATACGTGCGCGTTAACGACGACATATTAGCCAAAGCATTCGCCGTCGTCCCCATCATAAAACCAACAAACCCGCTGCTGATGATCGCCGAATCATAGCTTTTGCCCATGAATTTATAGACTAAAAACAAAGATCCCAAAACAACCAACACACCTTGCAGAACCAACGAGACAATCACCGGTAACGCCGCATTTTTTAATTGTGACAAATCCAATGTCACGATTGCCATCGCAATGAATACCGAAAGCGAGGTATTACCCAACTCTTCGAGGGTTTCTTCTTTTAACCCAAACCATTGCGACTGATCATCCATGTTTCGGATAATGGCCGCGACGATCATCGATCCAATATAAATCGGCAATGTTACCCCAATCTGGGCAAACAACGGAGACACATAGGTTCCTAGCCCCACAAACAGAATTAACGCCAACACATGTTTGATGAATGTATCGGGATTCATTTTCTCTTGGGCTTCGATGCCAATTTCCGAAAAAGGTAAATCTTCTGTCTCTTTTGAAATAATTTTGACTTCGCGGTGCTTTACGAAGCGACCCGACACAGACAAATTATCCCGGCCAATTAAATAAGTCGCCAGTGGTGTTCCCAGAACTCCCCCCATCAAGATCCCACCCAGAGCCGTGGTCAACCCCAGTGTAGCCGCATTCGTCACCCCGGCTGATTCGAACAAGGGTGCAAACGCCAACGACGTTCCCGGACCGCCCGCCAAGGCGACTGAACTCATCAAAATTCCAGAAATGCTCGGCATATCCATCGCAACGGCAATACCAATACCCAAAGCAATTTGCGCGACTAAAAACACCACGCTTAAAAACAAGAAAAACAACACATCTTTGCCGCCTTTTTTAAGCGAGATCCACGACGCCCCAAAACCTAACGAAGCGAAAAATGCGATCATCAAAGGTTCTTGAAATGTTTTTTCAAATTTAATTTCAGCACCGAAATATTCTTTAGCTACAAAGAAAACCAACGCAAACAATAACCCACCCACCACGGGAGACGGAAAATTATAACGATTTAAAAACCTAATTCGTTTAACCAAAATTTGTCCGACGATAATAACAATGGCCGCAAGAGCTAAAGTTTGTAATCCATTGAATGACATAGTTCCCCTTTAGAGTTATTGTTCTGAAACGAATGGCCAATTCTGTATATCGAAGGAGTATTCTGTGGTCAAAATGAAAGCACACTATCAAGGTTCAAAACATTGTTTATTGACTCACATTCCCTCAAGCGCGCACATCCAAACAGATGCCCCCAAAGATAATCATGGCAAAGGAGAATGTTTTTCACCAACGGATCTGACGGCGGTTTCCCTACTCTCGTGTGTCTTAACGACGATGGCCATCAAGACCGAACCGCTGGGTTATAAATTGGATGACATTCACGGCACTGTCGAAAAAATAATGATCTCCGATCCACGCCGCATCGGGGAACTCCGCATGCAGATTCATCTTCCTAAATCTTTAAGTTCCGAACAAAGATTGAATCTAGAAAACATTGCGGCGGGATGCCCGGTAAAAGAATCTCTGCATCCCTCGATTTTGATTTCCACCACTTATTTTTACGATATGTAAAATTCTATTTATTGTTCATCAAGCAAAGTAATTCGAATACAACATCGACACCCGCTAAACCGGTTATATCCGAATGATCATAGGGTGGCGAAATTTCTACGATATCGGCGCCGACTAAATTTTTTACCTGCAAACCACGCAAGATTTGCTGAACCTCGTAACTGGTTAATCCCCCCGGCACGGGAGTCCCCGTTCCTGGAGCATAGGCCGGGTCCATACAATCAATATCGAAACTGATGTAAGTGGGTTCGTCGACAGAAAAGCTCGGCAGTGTTTTTACAAAATCTGAAATAGGAGATTTTTTAATATCATCCATCGTGCAAACGGTGATTTGATGTTTTTTTATAAAATCCAAATCTGTGTTGTCGGCCAATGGGCCGCGAATTCCAATCTGCACCATACGTTTTGGATTCACCAACCCTTCTTCAACCGCATGGCGAGCAAAAGCGCCATGATGAAATTCACAACCCCAAGCGGCAGGATACGTGTCCAAATGGGCATCGAAGTGAATAAAGCTTAATGGTTTTCCTATTTTTTTTCTTAACGCACGCAAAACGGGCAGTGTTGTCGAGTGATCCCCACCCACAGAAATAAATTTTTTGTTTTTGTGGGCCAATACGGAAACAAAACTTTCAATTTTCTCATAGGTCGCTTCGATAGAAATCGGCACCGTCGAGCAATCCCCAATATCTGCCACTTTCAAAGATTTAAATAAATTCATTCCTCGCGGCCAATGATAGGCACGTCCCAAGCTTGAGCACTCGCGAATATGCGAGGGTGCAAATCGCGCCCCGGGACGATACGAAACGCCGCCGTCGAAGGGTACGCCAAAAATACCTACCTCATAGTCTTCATCCACCTGTACATGGGGAAGACGAAAAAAAGTTTTAATCGCGGAAAAACGCGGAAATTCACGGCCACTGAGTGGAAGATATTTATCTGCAGTCATGCCACAATTTTATGCTTAGTTTATCTTAAGTCAATACGATCCCAGCTCTGTCGCTTAACACTCAACTCTGGACACTTCTTTCAGAATCACTTACACTGGAACTCTGGTACACCACATGAAATATCCATTTGATGGCGAATATTTTTCGAGTAAACAAAAACGCTATAATGAAGTGATCTTCTTTGTGCATTTCTATGACGGCTCAAAAAGCCAACTGCGTCGCCATATTGATTTGGTCAACGAACTCGGTTTTGATGCCTTTGCGTTCAATCTTCTAGATAAAATGGCACTCTTCACCAATCCTATCAGCCGCAGTAAGAAACCGGGCCTAAAACATCTTTGGGCCGATCAAATCCACGACTTGCTAAATCTATTGCCGCAAAAAAAAATCATATATAGCTTTTCAAACCCCAGTGCCAGTGCGATCGAGGCGATGGCCACCCGCCATAATTTAGATATCGTCGCGATGGTGTGCGACAGTGGTCCTTCGACCAAATTTTTGGAATCGGTCTTTCACCTGTTCCAGCACTACCGCAAAGAAGGGCTTGTTAACAGTATCACCAAAACCTTAATAACCCCCCTGGTTTGGAGTCCCTACCTGCATAAAGATATGCACGACCATTTGGAAACGTTCCCAAAAGGTTTCAAGATTTTATCGATTCGCGGCTGGAAAGATATGTTGATTCCACCCAATCATATAGACGGCACCTTTGAACCCCATACTCATTTAGACTGGCGTAAACTCAGTTTGCCAAAAGCTGGTCATTTAAATGGATTGAAAGACTTCAAAGACGAATACACCGCGGGATTGATTCCTTTTCTTCAGGAAGTCGCTACGCCTGTCTCTTAGCGACTAGAAGTCCCTCACTGGTGCCAATAAAAAAGGAAGAGTACTTTAGATTATTTACTGGATTGTTCATCAGTCGCATATTAAATTCATTCATCACTTGAATTTGCTTTGCCGAGAAGGACGTTTCTTTGGCTCCCCACACGGACCCACTTAAAAAAACATTATCGGCAATGACCAAATAGGATCCCGACAATCTGGATTCAATCCAATTCAAATAGTCTACATACGCAGCTTTATTTGCATCAATGAACACGCCCCCAAGTCCCGACGGAACTTCCCAGGAATCCAGTTTTTGTCGAGCGTCCCCATGAACGACAACGACTTTCTTTCCTTTTAGCTCGGGCACCGACCCGGTATCCGCAAAAAGATTTTTCAAAAAAAGGGCGCAGTGATCATCTTTTTCAAAACAGTACAACGTTCCATTTTCCTTCAGTCCCCGCAATAAAAACAATGCCGAATAGCCTGTCAAAGAGCCTAACTCCATGAACGCGGCACTTTGCGATTGCCTGACCAGTTCGGAAATCAAATACGCTTCACTTAATGATACAGAAATTCCTTCACGATTCAGCTGGCGCGATTCTTCTCGGGCGGTTTCCATTTTAGCCAAAAATTCTGGACTAAGGTTTGTACGATAAAAGGAATCCAAATAGTCTAAATGTTCGTTACGGCCAGTTCTCATAAGCTCTTTTAAATGACACGACTTTAGTGCAATGACCAGCACTTTCTGATTACTAAAGATCATAAGCAAAATCGCCGAAAATAACTGCATGGTACAAACGGGTAAAATCTGGATTTTTTATGATTCTAAAAACAAAAAACAAAGTAAACCGCTGAACTTGACTCAGGCTCAGGCATTGATTTTAAATTTGGCGCAGAAGAAAAGTTTTCAAGCCTATATTTGGACACCTGGTTGGGATGAATGGGTTGATTTGAAATCGTTCTTAGAAGTCGATCAAGATTATTTTGTGGTCCCACCGTCCATCAGAAAAAAAACTCTCGACAAAACAGCGGTCACCAAAACTCTGACTCGCTTCAAAGATCCACCGACCACAACGACCATCACCGAAAATTTCGAAAAGACAGTCCTGGTCCCACTGGATCCTGATAACTTAATGGTCAAAGAACCAAAACCCAACTTTACCGAAGTTAAAAAAGAAGACTCGAACAAGAAAATCGATTACGGTTACTTTTACCCAGACTTCAAAGCTGAAAATATCGACCCCGATATCACTCGCTTGAGAGGGCGCCTAAAATCAAACTCTTTTGATGCTCATTCTACAGGGTCATCTTTTGAACCTGCGAAAGCCGACGCTCCCATATCAGCCGACCGACGTATCGGCATTCGATATAATTTTGCTATCGAAATTATTTTAATCACAAAAAAAGGGAAGACTTTTCGTTCCGAATCCGAAAATATTTCCATATCCGGGGTAAAATTAAAAGACGCCATACCAAAAGAATTTTTAATTTCAGATTTCACAATTATTATTGTCAATAAACTGGAAAAAGATCCCAAGAAGGCACGCATACATTTTAATACAAAATGTGTCGGGGACGTCAGCGATTCCAAACGATTGGTTTTCATCAACCCAGACAATAAAACTCAACGCGCTCTGGAAGAAATGATCAATTCATATATTCAGCAAATTCAAAAACGCGAAAAAACCGGATAGAAGCACGCTCAGGCTTCTATCGTTCTTCGCCGGAAATTTTCAAAAGAGTTTTTACGGTCTTTTTCAATTTATCCACATCAAATGGTTTTTTAATATAATCATGAGCGCCCACCATAAAGGCCCGTCGCATATCATCCGGAGAAGCCTGTCCCGAAACAAAGACCAATGGAATTTTTTTCAGATCTTTCGTTTCCTTTAACAACTCGGCCAGCTCAAAGCCATTGATCCATGGCAAACCAATATCAAGCAGAATTAAATCCACCGGCGTATCATCCAAAACATCGGATAGCTCATTGGCCTGTGCCGCGACTCGAACGGCATAACCTTCCGATTCCAAAATTCGTTTGATCGAAGCCCGCATTGTTTCGTCATCATCAATGACCAGAATCATTTTTGGTTCTTCTTTTTTCTTCGTCTCGCGAAATTTATCTAAAGGCACGACATCCTGAGAGGCAATCCGCGCTTTCGTGATCTTCTCGATTTTATTAATTAAATCTTTAGTGTCGATTTTTTTTGTCATTTTGCCTCTTGCGCTTCCAACCAACGTTCTGCATCGATTGAGGCCATACAGCCCGTACCTGCGGCCGTGATGGCTTGACGGTACACAGGGTCTTGAACATCTCCCGACGCAAAAACGCCCGGAATATTTGTGTAGGTGGATCCTAATTTTGTTTTCAGATAACCAGTTTCGTCCATATCCAATACACCTTGGAATAACTCGGTATTCGGCTTGTGGCCAATCGCGATAAATAAACCATCCAGACTCATTTGTCGTTTTTCATTTGTTTTTGTGTCGTTCACGATAACCGCATTCATTTTTTTTCCATCACCAAGAACTTCAGTGATCTCGGAATTCCAGATCACTTCGATCTTAGGATTCTTCATTGCTCGCTCGACCATGATTTTAGACGCGCGAAATGAATCCCGACGGTGGAAAATATAAACTTTGCTGGCAAATCGAGTTAAGAAATTAGCTTCTTCCATCGCGGTGTCGCCACCGCCCACCACGCCCACATTCACGTTCCTGAAAAAAGCACCATCGCAGGTCGCACATGCCGACACCCCACGACTCATGTATTGTTTTTCGGAAGGTAAACCTAAAAGCTTGGCTTTGGCTCCAGTTGAAATAATAACTGTTTTGGCTTGATACTCTTGATCACGAATCCAAACTTTAAAGGGTCGTTGGCTGAAATCCACTTTCGTAACATTCTTGGTGATAAAACGAGTTTCAAAACGCTTGGCTTGATTTCTCATGACCGCGATCAAATCTGGCCCTGGAAGACCGTGCTCAAAACCAGGAAAATTTTCAACATCCGTAGTGATCATCAACTGACCACCTGCCTCTTCACCTTCAATCATCAAGGGCTTTAAGTTAGCTCGAGCCGCATAAATCGCCGCCGTTAACCCCGCAGGGCCAGAACCAATAATAATCACATTTTCAACACTCATAACTTTTCCTTTTTATATCGGGTCTTATATTTTTACTCGATTTGAATTTTAAATCCTACCACTATTTCAGTGATCACACCGTCAGCTGGACGCAGTGTTTATGACGAGCTGCAAGAGCTGCTGAGCCACAGCTTCTGGTTCGTCGACTCGACTTTTCTCTCGAGGCCATGCCGCTTTCGGCAGCATTGCGGTATTCATATAGCCCGGGCTAAACAAAGTCAGTGCAATTGGATACCCTTCCTTCTTCAAAGATTCCACTAAGCCTTTTAGAGCATGTTTAGACGCACAGTACATACCGGCATGCGGGTCAGGCTGGCTTTCCGCAATCGCTGATCCAATAAAAATCATTTGCCTGATTTTTGGATTATTTTTACCCAGATAGTTCAAAAGATAGGCAGGAAATCCAAAAGTGACATTCAGACTCCATAAATGATCTTTCCACTCAAACTTTGAAAAGGGGCCATAAGGACCACCGCCCGCAAAATAAAATACGCGATCAGCATCAAATTCCACGATTTTTTCAGCATAAAATTCAAATAGATCTGTTTTTGAAAAATCAAAACCATTTATGGAACGCGAAGCGATGAAAAGCTCGATCTCGGGATAGCAGCGCTTAACTAAACTGGAAAAGGATAAACCTAAACCACGTCCCGCTCCTAAAAGGATCCATTTTTCTTTTACAATCGTCTCGCTCATGAATTGAATCTAAGGTAATCTGTAGGCACATGACAATTTATTTCGCATCCAATAAGTCTCACCTTCAACCCATCGATGTCCCCAAGACTTCGCCCGAGGGTCACGATCAGGAAAAAAGCTTAATGGAATTGTTATTGGATGCTAAAATCCCTGTAGCCTCGTCTTGCAAAGGCGATGGCATCTGCGGTAAATGCCGAATTCAAATACTCAGTAACCCAGAAAATCTCAGTGTTGAATCCGCCCTAGAAACAAAAACCAAAATGCGCAATAAAGTTTCTGCATCCGAACGTCTGTGTTGCCAAACATATGTCCGAGGAGACATTAAAATCGACACCAGTTACTGGTGACCGCATGTCCTTACCTGTCCTTGCCATTCCACCTGTCACTACCAATCTAGATTGGTAGTGACAGGTTTTATGAGTGCAACCCCAAGTTAAATTCCGCATCATGACTGGGATGTTGATTGTTTCTGGCTTCAGCCTTACGTGCCACTTGCCTGAATGGTCGAGTTAAAATCGAGTTCTCAAATAATTTACGGCTTTGATATCCTGTTTGGCGCACACCCGATTGTCCTTTCGGCATCAACGTATTGATCATCACCATGAACGAATGAATCAACTCTGGAAACAAGGCTCCGCCAATCACGCGCAATTTGCCAATCGGGGAAAGCACCACTTCGCTATCTCCATTGGCCGCTCCGATTAAAATTTTTCTCGCCGCCTTGTCGACCTCCATACTTAAACCCGGAATACTGTCTGCGGTTTCAAACCAGGCGAATTCTTTTTCATGATCACCTTTGAAAACCGCCTGAATGGGCGATCCCGTCCGCATCAACGCCGGATACACCGTGGTGACCTTGATTCCATCTTTAGCCAACTCAATGGCCGACCCTTGCGAGAATCCCGCCAAAGCAAATTTTGAAGCATTGTAAGGCAACATATGAGGAACCGCACTTTTTCCTCCCAACGAGCAAATATTAATAATTCGTCCACCGCCTCGTTGTTTGAAATATGAACGAATCATTTCCGTCGCCTCGATCACAGCATACAGATGAAGTTTCATCTGCGCCTCGAAATCGGCACGTGTCATGGATTCTAAAGGTCCCACGCTGATCGCACCCGCATTGTTGATCATGCCATCTAATACGCCAAACGCAGAAATAGCTTCGGTGATCGCATTCGACAGCTGATCTTTTCGAGTCACATCCGCCATAACAGTACACACTTCTGCCCACGGAAATTCTGTGATCAGCATAGTGCGCGCACGCGCAAGTTCTTCAAATTTACGAGCGACCAACGTCACCTTTGCCCCTTGCGAAACCAACTGGCGCGCCAGCGCCAAACCCAATCCGCGCGAGCCCCCGGTGATCAAAATCGATTTGCCTTCCCATTGAAACGGCCGGGTCGATGAAGTTAAATACATACCTGTCGCAAGCCCACCCAATAACGCCGCCGCTTTATAACGACGTGATTTCAAATAGGCCAACGCCAATATCCCTGTGACCGTTGCGATTTCATTTTTTAAAGATTTGTCCATGATCAACCTCCTCCCTTATCGAGACTTATCCGTCTGATATACCCTTTGCTCGGGATCTCCGGTTTTCTCGTTCGATCCTTCGAAGCGCAAAGAAACTACTTTACGAAATGGCGGAATTATCGTCTTTTCAGACTCCGCATATATCTTTTCTAAAACTAATTTTGCAGAATTATTTTTGTCCTCAGAGATCGTCTTGGGCAAACCGCTCTCCAAATGAAATGTCACTTTTAAATCGCAATCCTTCAGTGTACGTACTGCTTTCACGTGAACGAGTGCATCGCCCAATGCAGGATCGACCTGAATCAAATCCCTTACCTGGACGGAAAAAAAATCTCGCTTCTTGGAAAAATTTTCTGGAATCATTATCTGAAGACGTTCGGCAATACCACTTTGAATCAATGCATGAACAGGTTTATAGTTTTGACCATCCATTAACCAGTAAAATCCAAATATAGGCCGTGCCAGATTATCTGGCTCTAAAACAAAGCGACAGTCCTTGTCTAATTTTGTATAAACAACTAAAATATTTTCAGGATTTTCACTTTTTTCAAATTGGAAAATTTGGTAATGGGGACCAACCGCTTCAAAATTTTTTTGAGCCGCAATCGCGGTCAATTGATACATTTGATATACGATTAAAAAATAAAAAAATACCCACGACATCGTTCAATTCAGATATGCAAGATGACGACCGTTTTTCTAATCCAAATCAAGGTGATCAGACGATATCTATCGGTAATTTTTCCACAATTGAGAGGTAAAAAGACACAAGTTATTCGTGATAGCCAGTGTAAGACCAGGCTTGGTTTTTGCGATCAAAAGACAGCTCATATAAACAACAATTAGGAATCGCAATTGCTTGCTCTGGAGCCTTTTCAGCAGCATGCACCAAACGTACTAACGATCCTCCATGTGTAGACACCGCAACTCGCTTAAAATGTGGATTTTCTATTAGCGTCTTTTCGACGTATGATTTTACCCGGCCAAGATGCTGTTGTTTTGTTTCACCGTTGGGAAAACCCATCGTCAAATCTTCAATTTTAACCGAACGCCATTTCGTTAAAAGCTCTTCCCCATATTTTTCGATAATCTGGATTTGCGACTGCCCCTCGACGTCCCCCAGATGAGTTTCGCGGAGCGCCGAAGAAAACAAAAAAGGTATCGTATGACTCGACAATGCGATACGCGCCGTCTCTACTGCCCGATCCAGATCGGAACATAGACACGCATCGATCATCATCGATGTGAGCTTCTCTTTCAAGGACAATGCTTGATCTCGTCCCTTTTGATTCAAAGGAATATTCGTATGGCCTTGAAATTTTTTATTTAAATTCCAATCGGTTTCCCCATGCCTAAAAACCAAAAGCTGTACGACATCATTCATTACACGTGCTCTTTTCTCAATAAAATATAGTTAATTTTAATTCCCTGATTAATAAAAATTTTCTCGAACCCAGTAATAAAATTATCACTTACTTTTTCTGATTGATGCAAATCAAAAGTCACGAATTCAACCTTATATCGACTTTTTTTAATTTCCTCCAAAGCCCATTCAAAATAAACCAAAGAGTCTGTTTTAAATTCCAGAAACGAGCCTGGCTTTTGTAAGTCATATAGAATATCTAGATTCCTAAGCTGGACAAATCGATTTTTAGGTTTCTTTGGTGAGGTCCAAGGATCTGGAAAGTGTACAAATACATTATTGATCTCACCTTTTTCAAACATCATCTCTAAGTCAAATGCATGAAACCGGCTGATAACGGCATTCTTGGCACCCGCATGTAATGCACGGCGGATCGTCTGAATTAAAGGCTTGTATTTTATTTCAATTCCCACAAGATTGCGTTCAGGATGCTTCAAGGTCTGGTGCTGAAAAAAATAACCGGCGCCCGTTCCCACTTCCAAATCAATGGGCAATTGAGAATTTGTAAACTTGGTTTTCCACTGACCTTTGTTTAATGGCGTCCGTTCTTCGTTGAACGCATAATCACGGAATTCGCCATCTAGTGCCAGAGTGTATTGATTTGGTTTTGGTAAAGTTCGAGTTAAATTAATTCGACCAATTTTCTTTTCGCTATTTTGTATTTGCATAAAGCCATTTTCCATAGCATCAAAGCAAAGGAAAATACAGTCATATTGATATTTTTACAGGGAGTCTATGTGCCAAACCCCGCCATGAGCCTAAAAGAAAAAAACAATATCTGGACCGTCATCGGTGCCTCATCTGCAGGTACAATGATTGAATGGTACGACTTTTACATTTTTGGCAGCCTTGCAACGATCATCTCGCATAACTATTTTCCTAAAGACGACGAACGCGTTTCGCTTCTGTTGACACTTGCAACGTTTGCCACTGGGTTTGTCATACGTCCATTCGGCGCCTTGTTTTTTGGCCGCATCGGAGACATCGTTGGTCGTAAGTATACTTTTTTAGTTACCCTTTTGATCATGGGCGGCGCCACCGCCCTGATCGGTTTGTTACCCACTTACGACTCCATAGGAATTCTTGCGCCGATCTTACTGTTAGTTTTAAGGCTTTTACAGGGTTTAGCTTTAGGGGGAGAGTATGGCGGAGCCGTCATCTATGTTGCCGAACATTCCCCTAACGACCGACGCGGATTTTTTACAAGCTTCATTCAAACAACGGCAACACTGGGTTTGTTTGTTTCTCTGGGTGTCATCTTAATCACTCGTTTTGCAATCGGAGAAGTGGCCTTTGCGGAATGGGGCTGGCGCATTCCATTTTTGCTGTCTACCATTCTAGTAATTTTATCTTACTACATTCGTAGAAAACTCCACGAATCTCCCGTATTCGAAGAACTCAAAGCCAGCGGGCTAGCCTCAACCTCGCCCATTCGCGACTCCTTTGTGAATCCCGAAAATCGCAGAACTGTGCTTATCGCTTTGATCGGAGCCACCATGGGGCAAGGAGTTGTTTGGTATACCGGTCAGTTTTACGCACTTTATTATTTGCAAACGGTGCTGAAAGTTGATTTCGTATTGGCCAATTATATTGTAGCCGCAGCCTTGTTTCTGTGTACGCCATTTTTTATTCTGTTCGGATCACTTTCAGATACGATTGGCCGAAAGAAAATTATGATGACGGGTTGTTTGATCGCTGCCTTAAGTTATATACCACTATACAAAGCCATGACTGCCGCATCAGGATTTAATCCCGAAAATCCTCTGATGCCTTTGCATGAGCTCAATATTTTACTGTTGATTTTAGTCGTCTTTATTCAAGTCATTTTTGTAACCATGGTTTATGGCCCCATCGCCGCTTTTTTAGCCGAGCAATTTCCCACCCGTATTCGTTACACATCGATGTCATTACCTTACCATATTGGCAATGGAGTATTCGGTGGCCTCGTGCCACTGATTGGAACCTACATGGTCAGTCGAACCGAAAATATGTACGCGGGTCTTTACTATCCAATTGCTATTGCACTTATTACATTCGTCGTCGGAGGCATTTATATCAAGGAGCCAAAGGCACACGCACGTATGACTCGTTAACAGACTTGATTATATCATGACTATCAAAACTAAAATGCTTCACAAAGGCAGTCTGGCGTACCGGGCAATTATCAATATCACAATAGGAACAGTATTTGCGCCCGCAGGGATCTAAATGAAAGGCGAATTCTCCATCATAAGGATAGTCTTCAACGACTTTTTTTTCGAAATCATCCGTGAATCTGTGCGCTTTTGCAACATCCCAAAACTCGGGCACAATTAAATGCGCATCGATATGATGGAAATTACCAGAACGAATCGCCCGTAACAGATGAATATTAATCACACCGGGTTTCACGTTCTTTTTTATCGCCTCGGAAAGTTCTTGCAATGACTCACTGTCCATCTCGTCCGTCAGACCCGAAACTGAACGACGTACAATTTTATAACTTTCCACTAAAAGATGGGCCGCAACCAAGAAAGAAACCACCGCATCAATCCAAATCAAACCTGTCAGCTTCACCAAGAACAATCCCACCAAAACCCCGGCAGTTGTGTAAACGTCGCTCATCAGGTGAGCCGAGCTAGCGATCAATGTCACCGACTTTTCTTTTTCCCCCACTCGTTTCAACGCCAAAGACATAAAAAAATTAACTAAGGACGCTATGAAAATGAACACCATCCCCGTTTCAATTTGCACCAAAGGTTGATTGACCTTAAAGGCCTGCACGCCCTCGATCAGGATCGAAACCGCCGCAAAAAATACAAGACCGCCCTCAAAGGCCGCCGAAAAAAACTCGAGCTTGCCGTGACCATAGGGATGATTCTCGTCCGCTGGCATCGCTACAAAATGAATGACTACTAGGGCGGTAAATGCCGTCAATACATTGATCAATGTCTCAACGGCATCTGAATAGATGGCACTAGAACCAGAAAAATAATACCCGGTGTATTTCAATGCAAGAACGACAAAACTGACCGCGATATTTAACTTGGCAACACGAAGTCTTTGATTGAGGGTGGCTGTTTGGTGAATCATCCTACTCTTTGCTTACGTTTCTTGTTCGAAGCGCTAGCAGAAGTAACTGATTTTTTCTTCTTTTTCAATGCCGAAACAACTTTTGGCTTGTCCTTTTGCTTTTCCAGGGCCTCTTCCGAGCTTCTATTTTTATAAAAACACACTCGATTACGGCCATTTTCTTTAGCCTCGTATAAAGCATGATCAGCGCGGCGAACTAGCTCTTTAGGCGAGATATTTTCATAAGGATCCGTAACCGCAAAACCAACCGAAATAGTCAGTTGAATCTCGTCGTCACCACTACGAAACGTCGTGCCTTCGACCGACTTTCGCAATCGTTCACAATAAAACAATGCCCCATCGAAATTCACCTCGGTCAACACGATCAAAAACTCATCGCCTCCGTAACGCGCCGGAATGTCGATATTGCGGGTATTGGCCCGCACGATTTTTCCCATTTCCGAGATCACAAAGCTTCCAAATAAATGATCATGCCCGTCATTCACATTTTTGAAATGATCCATATCAAACATGATCACGCACACCTGGCGCCCGAAACGTCGGGCCCGTTGCAACTCGAAATCCAGTTTTTGATATAGCGAGCGCATATTCAGTAGGCCTGTCAAATCATCGGTGTCAGCCAACTCTTTAAGTTTTTCATTGGCGTACATCAATTGCTCTTGAAGATCCCGAATACGCAGATGCGTACGGATGCGCGCCAAAAGCTCTAAAGGAACAAATGGTTTAACAATATAGTCATCTGCACCACTATCTAATCCTAAAATGATCGACTCTGTGGAAGATTCATCACTCAACAAAAGAATGGATGCAAATGGCCGCACCTCTCGCACCTTGGCAATGGCGCGAATTCGATGATCACGTTCTTTAAAATCGACCACGATGATCGCCGGCATCCAAGAATCAATAACTCGGATACCTTCCTCCAGTGTATCAACACCGACAGCATCGTAGCCTTCCCATTTCAATGGTTCCAATATGACGTCGATTCCTTGAGGATCATCGTCAATGACTAATATTTTTCTCGATTTAGCGGGACGTTCAACTTCCTGAGACATACTTATATTTTACGGCAGAAATAGACCACAACAATAGATCCAGGAGTTCTTAAGTCGTGCAATCTGTGCCTCTGTCTGGTTCATTTTTCCTTGAAGATTTCTGTTAAATTAGTAAGATTCCCTCATGAATAACTCACGCAACATCGAAAAAAAATGGCAAGCGCTGTGGGCTCAGGAAAAAGCGTTCGAAGCTGATCCAAAGTCTACTAAACCTAAGTATTATGCATTGGACATGTTTCCCTATCCTTCAGGATCTGGACTGCACGTAGGACATGCGGCTTCGTATATGCCCACCGAGGTGATCTCGCGGTACAAACGTGCCAAAGGGTTTAATGTTCTACACCCCATGGGGTACGATGCCTTTGGTCTGCCCGCCGAGCAGTACGCGATTCAAACGGGAATTCATCCGGCCATCACGACAGAAAAAGCCATCGGCAATTTCCGTCGCCAGCTTCAATGTGTCGGCTTAAGTTTTGATTGGAGTCGCGAGATTTCTACGGCGGATCCAAAATATTACAAGTGGACCCAATTCATTTTCACTAAATTGTTTGAACGTGGCCTTGCCTATCAAAAAGAAGTTCCCGTCAATTGGTGCCCAGCTCTGAAAACTGTTTTGGCCAATGAAGAAGTCGTCGATGGCAAAAGTGAACGCGGTGGACATCCGGTCATCCGTATGCCCATGAAACAATGGATGCTGAAAATCACGGACTACGCCGAGCGCCTTTTGAATGATTTAGACATGATCGACTGGCCCGAGCGCACCCGTGAAGGACAAAAAAATTGGATCGGCAAATCCGAAGGGGCTCGCGTTCATTTTCCATTGAAAGACGCCAAGGAAATCATCACGGTTTTCACGACCCGCCCCGACACACTGTTTGGCGCGACATTTATGGTGCTGGCTCCGGAAAACCCCGTTGTACTCAAAATCACGACGCCTGATCAAGCCGCCAAGGTGCAGGACTATATTAAAAAAACATTATCGAAATCCGAAGTTGACCGTAAGGCTAATACCGAAAAAACGGGCCAATTCACGGGTGCCTACGCCGTTCACCCATTGACGCAAAAACCAGTCCCGATATGGATCAGTGACTATGTGTTGAATGACTATGGCACAGGTGCGATCATGGCCGTTCCCGCGCATGATCAACGTGATTTTGAATTTGCCCAAGCATTTGGTTTAGACATAGTTCCCGTCTTGCAAAGTCCAAATAATGAACCGTTACCGTTTGAAGGTGACGGCATTTTAATCAACAGTGATTTTCTAAATGGTTTGGATAAAAAATCCGCGATTCAAAAAATGAATCAACACTTGGAAGCGACAAAAAAAGGCGAAAAGGAAGTTCAGTATAAACTGCGTGACTGGCTGTTTTCGCGCCAACGCTATTGGGGCGAGCCGTTTCCGATGGTCCGCTTTTCTGATAAAGGCCTCAGCGCATTGCCCGTGAATGAACTGCCGGTGATACTGCCAGAGGTTGCAGACTACGAACCAACGGAAAAGGGTGAGCCACCACTGGCCCGGGTCCCTTCGTTTTTAAATTACACTTCGCCACAAGGACATATCGGCACGCGTGAAACCGACACGATGCCGGGTTCGGCAGGCTCATCTTGGTATTTCTTGCGTTTCACGGATCCTCATAATGACGCGGAACCATTTTCTCAAGACGCTCAAAAATATTGGATGCCGGTAGATTTATACGTCGGTGGTCCCGAGCACACCGTGGGACATTTACTCTATGCGCGTTTTTGGCATAAGGTTTTATTTGATGTGGGACTTGTTTCTCATCCCGAGCCATTTAAAAAGCTCGCTCATCAAGGGATGATCTTGGGAAAAGATGGCGAGAAGATGTCCAAATCACGTGGCAATGTCGAACCGCTGGAAGAAGTGATTGAAAAATATGGTGCCGATACCGTGAGAACATTTATTTGTTTCTTAGGCCCCATGGATAAAGACAAAGCTTGGTCACCCACGGGAGTTGAGGGTGTGAAACGCTTTCTCGAGCGTGTTGGTCGACTGGTTTTTGATGACCAGGGCCAGGTTATTTCTCAAATTACTGATGATCAGAATACGCCGATGTCAGACGATTTGAAAAAATCGCTTCACAAAACGATTAAGAAAGTCACTCATGATATTGAAACTATGGGTTTCAACACGGCTATCAGCCAAATGATGATTTTAGTAAACGAAATTTACAAGCAAGAGACTCGCCCGAAAGACCTGCTGTTAACCTTCTCGCAGCTGTTGATGCCATTTGCTCCCCACTTGGCCGAAGAAATTTGGCAAAAATTAGGCGGCAAAGGTTTTGTATCGCTGGCACCGTGGCCAAATTTTGACGAAGCATTATGTAAAGATGACAAAATTGTTCTGGGCGTGCAGGTGAATGGAAAAATGCGTGGGACGATCGAACTTTCTCCCCACGAGCCTCAAGACGCGGCTGTGGCGCTAGCGATGCAAGTCGCGGCCGTAGCGAATGCTATGGGCGGAAAATTGGCTGACAAAATTATCTACAAAGAGGGAAAAATTTTAAACCTGATTGTGAAATAATCTTGCGGCGGCGAGGTATTTAAATTAAAAATAATTTCGTTTTTTTAACATTTAAATGGATAGCCACATTGGCAACCAAAGAAATCGTTCTGCTTGCTCGGCAGAACGATAAAAAAGGATGAAATGGAAAACAAGATCGGCGCTGAATCGACTGCAGTTTCTGAAAACCTAAACGGTTCTTCTGTTCCCGTACAAAGCAAATCCAACCCGCTTAAAACTCAGCCCTGGACTCCCGAAGACAGTGCCGAGCTTTATGGTATTAACAATTGGGGAAATGGCTATTTTCGTGTTAACGGCACCGGCAATGTTCAAATCACTCCGACAGGTGCCAACGGACCATCTGTTGATCTTTATGAACTGACGCAAGATTTACTGGATCGTGGTATCCGTGTACCCATCATGATCCGTTTCACTGACATCATCAAAGCACGCGTCGAATTGTTGCATAAATGCTTCAACAAAGCGATTTCCGAGTATGGCTATAAGGCCGAGTACAACGGCGTGTATCCCATCAAGGTAAATCAGCAACGTCACTTGGTTCAGGATATTGTCCATTTCGGCAAAGACACTCGTCTGGGTCTTGAATGCGGGTCTAAGCCCGAGTTACTTGTGGTCTTGGCGTTGATGAATAATCCGCGTGGTGTGATTATCTGCAATGGCTTTAAAGATATCGAGTACATCGAGACCGCGATTCTTTCACAAAAACTGGGTAAAAATACGATCATCGTGGTTGACCGCAAAGAAGAACTCAAGATGATCATTCAAGTCGCGAAGAAGTTTAACACCAAACCCAAAATTGGCTTCCGCGCTAAATTAAACACCCAAGGGGCCGGAAAATGGGTGGACTCTTCGGGGGCTCGTTCAAAGTTTGGTTTGACCTCTATGGAGATCGTGGAAGGTATCGAACTGCTGAAAAGCGAAAATCTTTTAGACTGCCTCGAGCTTCTTCATTACCATATCGGCTCGCAAGTTCCGTCTATCCAAAGTATCAAATCGTCTTTGAAAGAAGGCGCACGTTTTTACACGGAAATTTATCAAATGGGCGCTACGGGGTTAAAATATATCGACGTGGGCGGCGGTTTGGGCGTGGATTACGATGGAACGGGGCACTCGGACTCGTCGATTAACTATTCAGAGCAAGAGTACGCGAATGATGTCGTTTCCATCCTGCAAGGACTTTGCGATGAAAAAAGCATTCCCCATCCTAACATCGTAACCGAATCTGGGCGCGCCTTAGTGGCGCACCATTCCGTGTTAATCTTCAACGTATTGGGTGTGAATCACTTGCATCGTTCGGCACCGCCACGTTTGGTGACCAAAAAAGACCCGGGCATTATGCAAGATCTTCAGTACATCTATGAAAAAGTAAACATCAACAACATCAATGAGTGCTTCAACGATTTAACACAATCTAAACAAGAGACCTTACAGTTGTTCACCTACGGGGTTCTGAATCTAGAACAACGTGCGTGGTGCGAAACGATGTATTTCTCGATCGCGACAAAAATGTTGCAAATCGCAAAAAACACTCCTGATGTGGAAGATATCGAGCTTACTCTGCGCCAAGAACTGTGTGATACGTACTTTTGCAACTTCTCGGTGTTCCAATCTGTTCCAGATTCGTGGGCCGTAGGACAATTGTTTCCCGTGATGCCGATTCACCGCCTGAAAGAAGAACCACATCACGAAGCCACACTTGCGGACTTAACCTGCGATTCAGATGGTAAGATTGAAAAGTTCATCGATTCAAAAACCGGCGAGTACAAACGGACGTTACAAATCCACGAAGTGAAAGAAAACGAGCCTTACTATTTGGGAGTTTTCTTGACGGGTGCTTATCAAGAAATCCTGGGTGACTTACACAATCTTTTTGGGGACACGGATGCGGTCCACATTTCGATGGGTCCGGCGGGGTACACGATCGATCATTACGTTCCTGGTGACACTGTGACGGAAGTTTTGTCGTATGTGCAGTACGACCGCAATAAGATGATTGATAATGTTCGCCAAGCCTCTGAAGAGTTTATTCAAAAAGGCACGATCTCTAAACACGAAGCAAAACTATTGATCAAGCACTACGAAGAGGGCTTGTCTGGCTATACATATCTTGAAGATTTAGAATAAAAACGATCGATACAAATAAAGTGTCTTTAAAAGCGCTTTAGAGCCAGTCTCTAAAGCGCTTTTTTATTTTGCCTTACGTTTCTCCAACAAGATAAGGCCATCGTTTCATATCAAGACGTTTCACTTTAAGACATAATACCCGAAAGTTGCCTAGCCCGTTTACAAAATTCGGCGACAAGCTTTGGCTTCTCAGAATGAAACGCTTGGAGGGCGTTAAAACTGATCTTTCCGGCACAGCTATTGAATCTTATGTTTTTCAAGAGGATAAAACATGAAAACATTAATCTTGATAGCGCCCCTATTACTTATCATCTGTTTCCAAAATTTTAATTTTGTAAATCTGCTGGATAAAAAATATTTTGTAGATGAAAAAAGTCGTGTTAATCACGCACGCGAAATACTTGGGAAAAACTATAAAAAAAGCGACATCTCCAAGTTAGAAGGCGAAAAGTTTTTTCATATCTATTTATATAATCTAGTAAACAAAGGACTTCCAGAAAAACACAAAAGGCATTCTAATCGTCTTGTAAAAACCATCATCGCCGAGGCCACCGCTCACTCGATCGATCCTGTATTTATCGCTTCCATTATTCAAACGGAAAGCTCGTTTAACCCTGAAGCACGCGGCTTGGCCGGCGAGGTGGGTCTAATGCAAATCATGCCCTCAACCGCAAAAGAAATTGCCGAACGTTTGAAAATTCGTTGGCGCGGACCAAAGACTTTATTAGATCCGGTTAACAATGTCCGCATTGGCACCGCTTATGTGAGTCAGCTCCGAGACTTCTTTGGCAATCAACCCGCTCGTTATATTTCGGCCTACAATGTTGGCCCTGGTAAAATTTTAAAAATTGAAAACAAGAAAAAAGATTTACCCAAGTTCTATTCAACTAAGGTTTTAAAATATTACGAAGAATTTTATAAAAAAGTTGTCTCTAGCCAGTTATTGAACAACCTAGCGGCTAATTAAAATAAAAACGCGCTCTTGATTTCTCAAGAACGCGTTTCTGATTTTTAAAATTAAATTAAAAACTAGTAACGAGGCTTTCTGTCGCCGTATCCACCGCCGCCGAAAGACTTGCGAGGACCACCGAAACCACGACCGCCGCCGCCGCCACCTTCACGTGGAGCCATTGGCTTAGCTTCGCTTACGTTAATTGCGCGACCTGATTGCTCAGTCCCGTTTAATTTCTCGATAGCTGCTTGTGCTTCTGATTCTGACGACATTTCAACAAAGCCAAAACCTTTGCTTCGTCCAGACTCTCTATCAGTAACAACTTTTGCTGATTCAACAGTTCCAAAAGCTGAAAAGATATCAGAAAGAGACTGATCGTCGATTTGATATGATAAGTTTCCAACGTAAATTTTCTTGCCCATGAGTTCCTCCTTAGGATTGGGTGGTCTTCTAAAGGAATTGAGCCCTATGCTATTCTCTTAAGACGGACGCGTACATTGAGACTTGTTTCTACACTGTTTTAATAAAAAGGCTAGCAGAAAAACAACACCCTTAGACCTCAAACACTAGGAAACTCTCTAATTTCGAGATCAGCTGTCAAAAATTCTTAAACAGTATCCAATGGTGGCTATTTTAAGCATAAATCCCGCATAGTTAGCCAAAAATATCGATCGGTATCAAGCCCAGAACCTTATTGAATTTTTGGGATCTCCCTATTTTCTTTATTTCATTTATTTCTTTACCGACCAGGTATTCAATCCAATGCCATAATTAAAAGTATCTTTAGGCTTCGTAAAACGATTAACGTGGGCATAATAGTTGAATTTATCCATGAACAAAAATAAATAGGGGTTCTCATCAGCGACCATTTGATAAACTTTTTCAAAAACGGCGATCCGTTTTTTACGATCCATAATCATGCGCCCTATATCAATTTGCTTATTAACTTCTATATTTTTGTATCCCACAAAGTTTGATCCTCCCTTTAGTGACGATTCGGAATGCCACAGTTGCTTAGGATCAGGATCTACCCCTCCACCAGACCACGACAAGGCCAAGGCATCAAAACTGAGATCTTCTTTAGCTTTCATCATCACATTGAAGTCTTGAAATTTAAGTTCCATATCGATACCACTGGATCGATAGTCCTCGCGTATGTACTGCCAAACTTTTTCGAAATCTTTATTCGCATAGGATAAAGTGAATTTCAGATCCAAACGAACACCGTCAATCATTTTATCTAGGATGCCGTCTTTGTTGCTGTCCCCCCAACCGGCTTTCTTCAACAACGTGCGCGCTTTTTTGACGTCACGAACAAACGGTTTAATCTTTGCTCCGTATTCCTGAGTATGCAAAAAAGGACCATTTAGTACATACAATTGATTATCAAAAAAAACTTTATTGATGTCTTCTTTGTTAACAAGCAGGTTCAACGCCTTACGCAGTTCCGGATCAGAAAATAGGGGTTTGGCCAAATTCCAACCGATATAGGACCATGTTTTAGGAATTTTATTTTCTACTTTTACTTTTACCAATGACTTCTGAACGACATCGCCGCTTAATTTGCGTTCTAGCAAATCGGAATTAGGAAATTCCAAAAAATCAATTTCCGATTTCTTTAATTTCTCAACACGCGCCTCTTCTTCGCGAATCAATTGGAATTCAATACTTTGAAAAGTGTTTAAATTTTTAAGATGACTGACGTTAAATCCAAAGTACTTATCAAACAGCTTCAAACTGATTTTTTTTGATTTTTCATACGCATCCAACTGATAAGGTCCGGCGCACACCAACTGATTCGGAAGCTGCGTCTTCACGTCATAGACAGCTTTTGGTAAAATCCAATTAGTGGCGATCACTTCAAAATTTTTAAAATAACTGTTCTTAAATTTCACCTTAACTTTCAGAGGTGAGAGGATTTCGACAGAATCAATTCCATCGAAATAGGATGTCACCGAGGGACTGACGACACCCGGTTTTTTGTAAACATCAAAAGAAAACTTCACATCGTCAGCAGTCAGCTTGGCACCGTTATGAAAAAAAACATTATCACGCAAATGAAATGTGATCGAACCATTGTCTTTCGCTAGCTCCCACTTCTCGGCGATGGCACTTTGCCATGAATAGGTATCCAGATCCCGTTTTAAAAGGGAGTCGCACACCCACGTTTGCACATCAACTGCATAGTCCGAGGCCGACAATAACGGGTTCAAAATTTCTGGATCTTCATTCAATGCCATTCTCAATTGGCCTTGGCGATTCTTAGCCGCCAAGGCGGATACACCAATACCTATACAAAAAATTAGAATCGATATATTTTTTATCTGCATAATCCCCAACTATGTCCTTACTAACCCATCTATACTAAATCTTATAGAGTTGGATTCAATAGAATGTTGTTTTCAATACAAAAATAGGGTACGACCTACCCCTCAACGCAAGAGGAATTATGATACAGTTTGATCCATCCACTACGATCTCGTCTGACTTTGGAATCTTTGGCATTCCCGCAACGGAAGCCGACTCCAAAATTATTCTTTTACCTGTACCTTGGGAGGTCACGACGTCCTATGGTTCCGGAGCCTCTCATGGTCCCGTGATGGTTCGCAAGGCCAGCGAACAAATTGATCTTTTTGATTTGGAAACTGGAAAGTCGTACGAAGACGGTTACTTCATGCGACCCTATCCCCAAGATTGGAAAAATAAAAACGATATCTTCAAGACCAAAGCACAAAAAGTGATCACGTTAAAAACTGAACTCAGTGAAGATATCAAAACCATAAATCAACTGACTCAAGAAGTGAATATTGCCTGCGATGACATGACCCAATGGGTACGCACGCAGTCAGAGTCTATTTTAAATCAGAATAAAATTTTGGGTCTCGTCGGCGGTGATCACTCGACACCATTTGGTGCTATTCAGGCCGTCAGCAAAAAATGGAACGGCGATTTCGGAGTTTTGCATATCGACGCCCACGCGGACTTGCGAAATTCATATCAGGGATTCAAACAATCTCACGCATCGATCATGCACAATGTGATGACTCACGAATTGAAACCGAAGAAATTGGTCCAAGTCGGTATCCGTGATTTTTGCGAAGAAGAGTATGACTTTATCCAATCCCGTCCAGACATTAAAACGTTCTTTGATTTAGAATTAAAAAAGAAACTTCTCAATGGAACTACTTGGGCACAGCTGTGCCAAGAGATTGTCGCGGAACTACCGCAAAACGTTTATATCTCGTTTGATATTGATGGCCTTGATCCCGTGTTCTGTCCCCATACGGGAACACCGGTTCCCGGCGGACTCAGCGTGGATCAGGTTTTTTATTTATTTGAAGCCATCGTAAAATCTGGGCGCAAAATTATTTCGTTCGATCTGAATGAAGTCTCTACCGGAGGCTTAAATCCAGATGAAGCCGATGATTGGGATGGCAACGTAGGCGCACGCGTACTTTATAAGTTATGTGGGTGGTCTATTATTTCAAACAGGACAAATTAAACCCAAACAATTTAAACCCAAAAATGGTTGAGACGCCCATTCCGGCGTCTCAATAGGGGTTAGCTTGTTGCAAGTACTAAGACATTATCCGCGAGCGTAGCGTTTATTCAAAGATTCGCGAATTTCAGCACCTTCGATGCTTAATCGAGTCCATGGAATCGCTCGCAGGCGATCGGCTTCGATTGTTTCTTCCGTTTCCTCGCAGATACCGAAAGATCCATTTTCAATTCGCGCCAAAGCGCTTTCGATTTCGATAAGTTGATTTCTCAGTCTATCTTGCATGTTCACGAATTCTTGCTCGGCAAGTACGCGAACTGTTTGATCTGCTTCGTCCCCACCAGTTTCCATGTTGTCCAACTGGCTACGAGCATCTCGCACTCGATTTAAAAGGTCTGTCTTGATTACTTGAAGCTTGTCCTTGCACTCAGCCACTAATGCTGGCTTTAAAGCGGCATTCCCTGCCATAATCCCCTCCTTGTTCTATTCTGCCAAATCTTTAGGCAAAATTAAATCAACCCCTCTATTCCCTAGTTAAAACTCTACTTTTATAGAGGTCTAAAAAGGAATTTACTTATTAATAGGTACAATTGAATTTTTTGCAACTCTTTTCTTAAAATCACTTAAATTAATATAAGTATCTGATTATATAGGGCAAAGACGCGTAAATGTTATGGGAACTATTAGAAAAACATAACCAGACCTAGACATTTGTCAGGTTCTTATTTTTATCTGATACAGTTTGCAACTTTTTTAATCAATTCATCTGTTGCTTTGTTTAGTTTGTTTAAAGTTAGTTCCGTTTTATCAGCACGCTTAGAATGCGCCTTAGCGCTGCGCAGAGCTTGTTCTCGAATAAAAAGTCGTCGCTTAGGTGAATCGTCATGCATCTTGATTGCCGTGTAAGAAACCTGCTCGGCTGCTGATTTATAATTCTCTATCAGATTCTGACTGATTTGGTTTTGAGCTGCGCGCATTTGTTTGAGCTCAGCTTTGACAGAATCACACCCACTCCCCCACGCCCAATGAGAAAATGTTAACGTGATCATATAAAAGAAAACGATGAATCTTGCCATATATACCTCCGCCAGTGCCGAAAGAAAAAGCAAGAACAAGTCCGCACTTCTACGGATCTATTCAATTTTAAATTAGGTAGACAAATCGGTATTTAGAAAATTTTCAAAGTCGTCTCTAGATTTGCCAATTGAATAGGGCAACAAAAGACGCACTAAATGAGTCTTTCCGCGCAGAACTGATTCTTTTCCAGCAGACTTCTCTGTACTTTCAAAAAACTGCAAGAACGTTGTCGCCATCGCCAATAAAGATTCAAATACATAAAGTAGCTCTCTATCATTTTTGATTTGAACCATTTTTCCGTCTTCGACCCAATGACGGTATAACACTTTCATAAGCTTCATCATTTTAGCCATATGAAGCTTCCACATTTTTCCCAAGGCAGGATCCTTACGGCGAAGTGCATACATCTCGCGGTGAAAAAAACGGTACTTCCAATAAACATCAAAATTTTCTTCTACAAACTGAACCGGAGACATGAGCGAAATATGCTTTGAACTCCAAATTTTATATGTCTCCTTACACATACGACGAAAAAGCTCCTGAATGATTTCTTCTTTGTTGTCATAGTGAAAATACAAATTTCCTGGGGAAATATTCATCGCTTTAGCAATATGGTTCGTCGTGATGGCGACGACTCCATTTTTGTTAAATAGTTCGACAGAAACATCTAAAATTTTATCTTTGGTTTTCATGGGACCCTTATAGGCTTTGGTCGATACTTTAGCAATAGAATTTTGGCCATTATTTCAGCGAAGCTGGTAAAATAAAAGTAGGAGCCGGACTTGAAGTTCTTGCAAATAAAGTATCTAATTAAGATTCGTAGTAAAGTTAAGATTCGCAGTGAAGTAAAAATACATCAGTTAAATTTGGGGTTGGGGTTTTGTCATTTACATTTGATCGAAAAATAAAAATTCAATTAGGTCTTTTAACCTGCCTGGCAGTTGCCTTTGTAACTTTGACGGCGTTTAACTATGAAGATTCTGAAATCGAAGTCATTTCAAAGCACGTCAAACGCAATTTAGAACAACGGACGCAAATTTCCAATACCATGTCGAAATTTATCAAATCCAGCCAATTCCCGACCGAAGCCGAATTTGACTGGTATGATCGCAAAGACAAATTTCAAATTTCTTACACGATCGATGAACGCTTACAATCCGAAGCCGACCTCTTGTTTAAAAGGTACCGCCCAGACTATGGAGCGATCGTTTTGCTTGATGCCAGCAACGGTAGGGTTTTAGCTCTATCTAGTTACGAAAAAGGCAATCCCAGTGCTTCACATCTGGCATTACGGGCCACTTACCCGGCCGCCTCGCTTTTTAAAATCATCACGGCCTCGGCAGCGGTGGAAAAAGCAGGGGTCACGCCTTATCATTCGATTCACTTCAATGGCGCCAATTATACGTTATACAAAAAAAACGTCATGACCGATAAGGTAAACCGCTGGACTCGTAAAATTACACTAAAAGAGGCTTTTGCCCGTTCGATCAATACCGCATTTGGCCGCCTGAGCTTGGAAATGCTAGAACCCGCAGATCTTTTGGATTTCGCCAATCGCTTTATGTTTAATCAGCACATCCCGACCGACTTCGAAGTGGACCAAGGCTACGCCCACGTTCCCACAGAGAAGAATTATGAATTGACCCAAGTGGCTTCAGGATTCAACCGTATTAACCGCATCAGCCCCGTTCAAGGAGCGATGATTGCCGCCGCCGTAGTGAACGACGGAAAAATGCTAGTACCCTATGTTGTTGACCAACTGACCAATCCGGAAGGCGATGTTTTTTACAAAGGTGAGCCGCTAGAAAAAGGATACATCATGACCGCCGAATCAGCCGCTCAAATGCGGAAAATGATGGAACAAACTGTCATCGGAGGCACCTCTCGCAAAAGCTTTCGCAACTTAGTCCGCGACCGCCGCTTCAGCGAAATTGAAATGGGCGGAAAAACAGGCCATCTGACGGGCGACAACCCCAAAGGCCGTGTGGATTGGTTTGTGGGATATGCTACCGACGCCCAGAATCGCAAACTGGCTGTTGCCGCCATCACAATAAGCAAGAAATTTTGGACTGTGAAATCATCTTACATTGGTCAACATATGTTCCGCACTTATTTCGAACCTGTCGTAAAAAAAAAGACGGTCGCAACTAATCACTGAAGATTCGCTTTGACCATCTCGATCTTTCAATTATTAAAATCCTCAACGGTTTCTAGGACCGGCCCTCATTTACTTAGCCGTCGCGAGGAAATGAGGATAGGCCCTAATAATTCCTGAGGCTCTTGAAAAGTTATCGATGTGGTTCATTTCAGACATCGCAACAGCTGACCACACGATGAAAACCTAAACTTTTTTTGTAAATGTTGGTTATTTTAACAGCTTGGGATCATCGATTTTGCGAAATTCGGCGTCGATGACATCACCACTTTGCTCGGTCGTGGTATTTTGATTTTGAAATGGACCGCGGCTTTGACTGCCTTGATAGTAAAAACGAAAGTTTCCGCTTCCAAATTGATGAACAAAGCTATTCGCGTTAAATACTCGTTTCAATAGAAAATTTGTAAACCCAACCGCGACCAACCATCTTACCGGTGGAAAAAACAAAACGGCTCCGCAGATCTTAGTACCCATCGAGGGCACAATTAACAATAAACCCGATACGAACAGGAGACCACGAGATATCATAGATCGATTCGATGCCGATACCGTACCCGTTTGAAATTCACGTAATGACTTGAAGCCAACGGCGCGAACAATGATGATACCGATGAACATTGTGACCGCATAGAGCAAAAGAAAATTCAAAAATCCAAAGAACTGAACAAAGTAATAAACCAAAATTATTTCCGCAAACAGAATCAGTATGGGCATTGTATCGCTCCTCCTAATTAATGTCCAAAATTATGCTGACAGGACAATGATCACTGCCTTCGATCTCATCGTGAATTTTTGCGTCCCTCACCAAGGGAGCCAGCAGGCGGCTCACACAAATATAATCGATACGCCAACCACGATTCGAAATGCGCGCTAACTCGCGATAGTTCCACCAAGTGTATTTATCTTTAACGTCAGGGTGAATCAAACGAAACGTGTCCACAAAACCAATTTTTAAAAACTCTTCAAACCACTGACGTTCTTCAGGCAAAAAGCCGCTCTCCTTTGAGAGACGAACCGGATCATACACATCGGCTTCACGATGGGCGACATTATAGTCCCCCACCACCACGATTTGTTTACCGGCCTCATATGTTTTAGCTAAATGTTTGTTTAGTTCCTTCAAAAATTCTTGCTTGAATTGGTGACGAACATCACCCGATCCGCCATTGGGGAAATAAATATTATATAATACAAACGGACCAAAATCGGTAATCACCGTGCGTCCTTCGTCTTCATATTTTTTAATTTCGAAATGTGTTGTTTCCGTGACCCAATCTTGATTACTGAAAGTCGCCACACCCGAGTAACCTTTACGAATGGCCGAAGACCACAAAGCCCTTTTGTATCCCAGGTTCTTAATGCGATCATCGACTTGTTCTAAATGCGCTTTAGTTTCTTGCACGCAAAAAATATCCGGTTTCTCCTGAGCAATAAATTCCTCAAGACCTTTCTTTGCGCACGCACGGATTCCATTGACATTCCAGCTAACGATTTTCATGGTGACGACCATACACTTTAAACCCATACTAGTACAATATTTTAACTGCTTACCAAGAATATAAGAGCCCAAATGTCATTGATTCAAAACTATAAATCCATCCTTAAGAACCATTTTAAAAGTATTAACGATGCCATTTTGGATCCACTGGTGTCCGACAATCTTCTTTGCCCCAAACCGGTGCCGTTACCACAAACTCTTATCCCCGCGTTTCAACAAACGATCGCGGCATTTTATTCGCTCCGTAAAAACCCTGAATATATAAAGAAATATCATAACGACTTGAACGAACTGGGCATTAAAGACCCAGGCAATAACTCGTTGTTTATGAGTTATGATTTTCACCTCACCGCCGACCATCAACCGAAATTGATTGAAATCAATACCAACGCCGCTTTTCTTACATTGGGTCAATATTTGTATGAAGCTCATCAATTGCCCACGGGAATAAATTTTAAAAATGCGGATTTTAAAAATTTATTTCTAAAAGAACTTGAACTTCAAGGAAAATCACCGGCACAACCACGCGTACTGATCCTGGATGAAAAACCTAACGAACAAAGATTATTTTTGGAATTTTTGATTGTCCAAGAATTGCTCCAGTCCTTTGGGTGGTCATGTGCCATTGATGACGTTGCAAACTATCCGCACCACAATGTGGACCTTGTTTACAATCGCTTCACGGACTTTTATTTTAAAACGCCAGTCGCACAGCCATTACGAGAAGATTTCTTAAGTCGTCGCGTCTGTTTTACACCGAATCCGTTTGAATATTTTTTATTGGCAGATAAACAACGAATGATCGACTGGTGTGAAGAGGATTTCTGGCGCGAGCTGAATACCCTGTCGCCGGCACAGAAAATCTGCATCCAGAACGTTTTGCCCAAGACAATCAGTTTCAAACCCGAATTGAAAGACGAGATTTGGAGCCAGCGAAAACATTTATTCTTTAAACCAAAAAATTCCTTTGGCTCTAAACAGTCCTACAAAGGCGCCTCGATTTCTAAAAAAGTTTTCGATGACGTTGCCAACGAAAATTTTTTAGCCCAGGAACTCGTGCCGCCATCGGAAGTCGCCATGGCCACCCCTGATGGTACCCAAAACTTTAAATTTGATTTACGCTGTTACGCTTACCAAGATCAATTGCAGCTGGTGATCGCACGGGTGTACCAAGGGCAAGTGACAAATTTAAAAACAAAATGGGGCGGGTTTGCCCCCGTCATGTGGACAGAGTAATGCAAGAAAAGATTTTGAACCTGAGCTTTGGCCAATGGGTCGATGTCACAGCCCCAACAAAAGACGACGTACCCTCGCTGTCTCAACATTACGGCGTGCCCGAAAAAGATTTGATGAGCTGCCTAGACCCTGAACACTTGCCTAAATTGGAAGTTCATCCCAGCTTTTTGTTTTTGGTGACCCGAGTATTTGATAAGTCCAATTCAGTAAAAGGTGATACCGTACAAGAACTGACAACGAAGCTGGCCTTCTTTATCTTTAAGGACCGAGTCATCACCGTCCATCGTGTCGATCATGACTTTATAGATCACTTACGGCTTAAGCTTTCACAAAATCCTGGTTGCTTGGACTCAAAGAAACTCATTCTGAGCCTATTAGTTTCGGCCATCGAAAGTTTTGATCTGCCACTGACTCAGCTAGAAAGTCAAGTCACGCATTTCGAGCAGCTCATCTTTAAAAATGCCAAACAGAAACGCATTTTTCAAGAGGGGTTCTTGTTAAAACGTAAATCCAATGTATTCAGAAAAGTTTTGAAACTGGCTAATGATGTAAATAATAAATTGGTTATTAAATCCGAGTTTCAAAACGAAGACTTTCAAGAAATAAAAACGACGATGGACACGATGTTATTCTACGCCGATGAAGTATTGGATAATGTCACAAATTTGTTGACACTGTATTTGTCCATGACGTCTCAAAGAACAAACGAGGCTTCATACAAAACAAATGAAATTGTTCGTATCCTAACCGTGTTCTCAATTTTTTTCTTACCATTAAATTTTTTGGCTGGCGTCTATGGAATGAATTTCGAAAACATGCCAGAATTAAAATCTCAATCAGGCTATTACATTGTTCTTGGAGTTATGTTCTCAATTTCAGTCGGACTCTTTATTTGGATGTACCGCCGTGGCTGGATCAAAGGCTTGGACGAAGTTTAACGATCCTTACAGATTTCTAACACATCTCAATCGTTTCCTAAATTGATGTAGGCAAACATATCTGTGTAGATTAACATCATGTTAATGAGAAGACGGATCTTCTTAAAAAGTATAGCCAGTGCCGTGGCACTGACCTCGGTGGCTGCCCAAAAAGCGCCCAAACCAATTCCATTTAATCGGGATTTGTTTTCAATTCTGCTGGGACCGGCCTTTGATGGCCAAGCCGAACTTTCGATCGTCCACAGCCGAAGTGAACGGATACGCTATATTATTTGTGACGGCGAGCAAATTCTGACGGACGCTTCCTATGAAACCATCACCTACCCTGGCAATTCATTTAGAATCGATAAATTTTTAGTCAAGAATCTACCGATCGATACCCCACTCACTCTGCGAGTCTATGGTGATGATATCCAAATTGACGAACGCACCTTTTCATCCATTTCCAGCCAACGAAACGAATATGCCATCGGACTGGCTTCCTGCATGCGCGCAGCTCAACATGATAAATCTATATGGGCCAGTCTTGAACAACAGAAAACCGATTTACTACTTTTTTTGGGTGACTGTGTCTATGTCGACTATAATTTGGAAGTGCCTCTTAATCCCAAAATATTGTGGGAAAAATTTGTAGAAACCCGCATGGTACTTCACTTTTACCACTGGAAAAAGTTAGTACCGACCATAGCGATTTGGGACGATCATGATTTTGGCGGTGACAATTCGAATAGAACATTTCCCTTCGTCAAAGAAACTCAGACCAACTTTAAGAACTTCTTTGCACAGAACCTCAGTGAAGGATCATTCATTACCCCGGGCCCCGGAATCGCATGTCGATTTCAATTGGGAAATCAGCTTTTCTTGATGCTGGATGGGCGAAGTTTTCGGGATGCCCCCAAGTCCGGACAACTGTACTCGATGTTCGGCAAAGAACAGGAAGATTGGATTTTTGATTCCATTAATAACTTCGACGGACTTGTTTGGCTCAACAATGGAACCCAATGGTTTAATCTAAAAGGCTACAGCGAGTCTTTCCGTAAACAGCACACCATCAACTTTAATATGTTCGTAGAAAAATTGAATCAAGCGAACAAGAATGTCATTTTCACGTCCGGCGATATTCATTTTTCTGAAATTTGCGAAACCCCCAAATTTTTAAAAAATCTATCGCTAGAAATAACATCCAGCTGTATGCACAGTTCAACATTTGTCGGCCTACCGGCAATGAACCGCAGCGAAAATCGCCGAGGAGCCACGTCGCAAATTAATTATATCGTCAGTCACACTCAACAACACCTTGAAGACGAAATCAAAATCGACAACAAATGCTATACGCGCAATCGACGGCTGCTGTTCACCACCCAAATGACCTACAACCTGAACAAAAAAAGATAGACATTCCCCGATATTTAACAGCAAACTGCCAAGAATTATGGTTTCGCAAATCTTTGTCATTTTACTTCTGTGCTTAAACTGCTTTGGCTATTCGTATATCGATAATCGCAATCTTTTTCCCTTAGGTGAAAAAGAAATGTTTATGGCCAACACTGGGGTTGCATTAACAGAGTCTTCGGGAAATGTTTTTTACAATCCTGCGGGATTGGCTTTGACTCAAGCGACAAAACTATCGCTGAGTTCAAATAGTTACTTTAATTCAAAAACAGAGTATAAATCGATTCAAATATTGGATGACACTAACTTTCCATTTTCAACATCAGGCTCGCAATCTATACCAAGCACTTTAGTTTCCGCTTGGAAAGGCGAAAAAATGGCGTGGGCATTTTCTATTTTGGTTCCTCATCAGCTTAAAATTCAAGACGCGGCTCTTTATAAAACAGCCAACTATGAAACCGTTCAAGTGGCGCGCGTGCAGTCGTTTCAAATTTTGATGATTGGTGGTACCTGGGCGGGTGCTCTGAGTGCAACCACTCGACTGGGCGGAAGCTGTTTTTATACAACCTACCAAACCAACCAACAGTTTGATTTTTCAGCAACCCCCAAGGACTCTTCTGCTCTAAAGCCCGCCGTCATTAATTCATTCTTTAATTCCGAGATTTCGGGCGGCATCTGTCATGTCGGTCTTCAGCATGATGTAACCGAATTACTGCACTGGGGTATGACGGTCAAAACACCACTTTTAACTAGCTCAAAAAAGGGAACCAGTTCGCAATTTATCCAAGAACCCACTCAAGGGGCCTTTAAAGCAGAAGGACCAAAAGAAATAACCCCTCAGGTCGAAATACCAGGCGAGCTGAGCGCCGGTATAAAATTAAATGTGTCTGAACGATTAAAACTTTATTCCGACATCAACTATCAGTTAGAAGCCAGTTACAACGATGGAAATCAACTATCAGAAAAATTTGAACATGCTGCTACTTTTCGATATAGCGGAGGAGTTCAATTCAAAATTTCTCCAAAAAACGATTTATTGGCAGGCTTCGCTTATAATCCAAGCTCCCTGAAAAAGCCAGAAAGCGAAGCCTTCGAAAATTATTTTGTTGGTTCTTTAGGAGTGCAATCTCAAACCGAAAACAGCGTGCTGGGCGTCGGAGTCTTCATTGCTCAATCCTATGGCGAGATTGTAAATAGCAAGCTAAATACCTCGTTCCAAGAAACAGAAACTTTTAAAAGCGAAGTCAGAACTGCCGTTACGGGTTTCTTGATCAGTTCCGGATTCTCTTTCTAACGCATCCAATGAGAATGGCCTTTTCATAAACGACTAGTATCAAAGATCAAATTACCATTGTAACTAAATCGACCTAGATAGGTTGGTAAGGACAGACACGGACCTTCCGCCAGATGTTACATTTTTATCTCTAAAAAACATAAAAACGTCTTAAATTTGATCACGCCGATCCGATAAATTCAACATGACCATAAAAATGAGCCTAAAGAAAACCCAAGTCGTCCCGTATGCTGAATTTGACACGATCGATGGATCTCACCCGTACAAAGATTTAGGCTCGGAGTTTTTTGTGGAGTATCCCGTTTTCAATTTAAAAAAAGGGAAAATCGCGTACTTCAATTTTGATCTTGCAAAAGATATGGGATTACTGGGCAAAGATCACAAACAGAAGTTAAATGCCCAACTCGAAAAGAAAATATTAGATACCTTCGCGATTCAAATTATCAACGAATACGATGTATTGACTAAAAAACGTATCCCTAGTCATCTGATTAAACCGAATAAATACATGGCGACTCGTTATCTGCAATTGCAACACAAAAATAAAAAAGGAAAAACCTCAGGCGATGGCCGCAGTATTTGGAACGGACAATACAAAAACGGCAAAACAGTATGGGACGTTTCATCACGCGGCACGGGCGTCACATGCCTATCGCCCGGCAGTGCGGACAGTAACAAGCCACTTAAAACGGGAAATACCGACACCGGATATGGATGTGGTCAAGCCGAAATCGACGAACTTGTCAGTTGCGCAATCATGTCTGAAGTTGTTCACAAAATGGGAATATACACCGAACGCGTGCTTACGGTCATTGATCTAGGCAACGGCCTGGGCATTGGGGTTCGCGCGGCAGAAAGTCTTCTTCGCCCTGCTCATGCCTACTTGTTTCTAAAGCAAAATCGCTGGGAGCCTTTGAAAAAAGTGATCGACTATGCCGTCGCTATGAAAAAATACAGTCCTCGTGCTTTACTTTCCGCCAAACAAGACAAATACGATCTTTTTTTAAATGATTTCTGCGATCGTTTCGCGACGTTTGCCGCCCAACTTGAAGAACATTATCTTTTCGTTTGGCTGGATTGGGACGGCGATAATGTTTTAATGGAAGCCGGGATCATAGACTACGGCAGCGTCCGACACTTTGGCAGTTGCCACAATCAATACCGCTATGACGACGTCGAAAGATTCTCGACAAATCTTCTAGAGCAAAAAGGCAAAGCAAAAGCCATTGTTATGACGATGATCCAGGCTATTGATTTTGTAAAAACAAGATCTAAAAAAAACTTAGACTCCTTCAGAAAACATCCTCAAATGGCTCGCTTCGAAAAGAAATTTAATGAAAAACGACTTTACTTTTTTGCGCAAAAAATCGGGATCAGCGACACAGAGTTTGCTCAAATTAATGCCAATTCTGAATTAAATCGTGCTCTTATTAAATTGTTCAAGGCGTGCCACTATTGGGAAAACTTGAAAACCCAATCAGCGTTTTCAAATGTTGCCGATGGCATTAATAAAAATCCACTTTGCAATATGAGAAATTTTTATCGCGAGTACCCGACGTTTAAGACGTATTCTAAAAATAGCAAGCTGACGATCGATGAATTTGTTTCGATGACCTGGACACAATCTTCACCAAAAAAAAGTACGAATTTATTCTACAAGAACAGCGACCGATTTGAAGATCTTCTGACATGCTATGACCGCGTCGTTGCGAGCCTGTCGAGAACGATGGATTCAGATGCCTATTTAACCATGGCAAAAAATGCCGGCCGCTGGAATCCTTCAAATTTTCTGACAGGTAACGCTTTGATCCACACCGTTGACCATATCTTGCAGCAATACGCGATCGACGCTCGTGAAGACCTGGTTCAGCAAATCGTGGAAAAAATAGTAAGCTATGTCAGTGGCGAGGCCTCTTCGGTAAAAAGAAAATCAATGTACGATGTGAACTCAAATCAATCCAAAGAAAAAATCCATCAAAAATTGTGGGACCAAATACTGATGAATTTACACGAATATCGCGACGAGTTCTAGAAACCGACGCCTAGATAGGTGGGTAATGACAGACGCCTAAATGGGTTGCGAAGGACATGAGTCGATGAAGAGACAAAACCGTGATGCCTTGATAAGTTCTGTTAAACAACGCGGTCGTTCCAAAGCTATAAATGCTCTTTAACCCAACGTTTTAAAATGGGCAGTTCTTCATCAATCATATCGTGTTTTTTGTTTAACGATATGAATTCAATATCAAGCCCTGCATCTTTCAGTTTTTCGGCCCCAAATTTTGTATCTTGATAAGGCAGTATATCGTCCTTATAACCATGAGTCATGATCCATGGAGTTTTTTTAGAATCCACCGTCAGACTTTGACGCCAACGCGGGAAAAAGTGGAAATAACCACTGATACCCAATACCCCACCAAATTTCTTAGGATAATTAAGCGCCACGTCGGCACTCACCAAACACCCTTGAGAAAATCCAAACAGAAAAATGTTTTCGGTCTTGTAACCTTTTTTCTCAAGTTCATGGATCAAATCAAATAGCTTGGATCGAATGCGCAACACGCCTGTTTTTTCAAAAGGCGGCTCGCCATACCACGAAAAACCCTTTAAATATTTTCGAGGCGCATTGAGAAGCAAATAATTAAGCTCGGAAATACCCAGCTCTTGATCGAAATTTTTAAAAGGCTTCAGACTATCTCCACGCCCATGCAAAACAATCATCATTTTTTTTGATTTTCGTTTTGCCGGAATAAATTGGTATTTAAAATGACGAGTCTTGAGCTGAAACGCAGTGTCCATTCTGGTCCCCTTAGAATTGGATGCAATCAATATGTCCTAGGGCTTTACCCAGCAGACGATCCCCAGTCAAGGCTTCCTTTTTTAAGGACGGACATTCATTCACGGACGCCAGTCTCTTTGAAACTTTTTCTCGCGGTTCGCGATTACCGATGGGATACAAATACAACTCTTCTTCTCGCTGTGAATTACTGGCGATGGTTTCGGAGACTTCTAAATCAGGCACGATCCCCAAAAGCTGCGGCGAACGTCCCGATGGCAAATGAAATGTTCCTTTGGTTTGGAAATACAACAATTGTTTGTTCTTCGCCCAATCTTCACCTTCTTGAAATGAACCTTTACCAAACGTCCGCTCGCCTACAACAAGTCCACGTTCATAATGCTGAACCACGCCCGCCAAAATCTCGGCACTAGAGGCCGTAGCGCGATTAACAAGAACGACCAGTGGTCCAAAATATTTGGCATCGCGATCACTATAGAATGTTTCTTTTCGGTATCGCCTATCGAAATATACCAAGTCATAGATCTTTTTATTACCCACAAACAGCCCGCTGAGACACAACACTTCGTCCATGGATCCGCCCGAATTATCTCGCAGATCCAATATCACTCCGCTTGTTTTCTGGTTTAACGCCGCTTGAATACCTTTTTCAACCGAACGACAAATGCCATCAGAAATTTTGTATATGCTGATCAAATGCAAAGTCTTATTATTTTCACGAGGCAGGCGCTTTAACGCCATCGCCGGTAAAATTTGGTTTTTCTTATCTAGTAACCAAGACTGAGTCTTGCCTGGCATTTTCACTTTAAACAAGTGCTTATCTTTTTTCTTAAGTAATTCAGAAACACTCTCCAGATCCATACCGGCCAATTTTTTACCGTCTAACTCGAGGATGACATCACCTTTTGAAACGCCCAGGCCTTCAAACAGTGAACCCGGATAAATTCGTGCAAATACAACTTCTACGCCCACTTTCCCCAAATTGAAACCGTATGAATTTATGCGAGGCCGGCTATTGGCCACAACCTTTTCGTAATATTCTTTAGGTACAATGTAACTATGAGGATCTCGATGAATGGACAAGTATGCATTAATTCCTTGCCCCACAATATAAGAGACAAATCGATGGGATGATATCTGCCGATCGAGCTCGGTCCAAACAGTATCAAAGTTCATACCGATATGTTTGTTGGACTTGTAATAATTTACCCAAACCTCCAAACGTTCTTTTTCGGTGCTCAACGAATTTTTACCTGGTTCTAATCTTAGGCCTTTGCCCTCGAGCCAAGTCACTTTTTGTCCTATATAGTTCGCCATGGCATTTAAACTGTTCACACAGGCTAAAAACGTTTTTTGTGAATTTTTGCAGCTAAAATTTTGAAATAAATTCGCTATGTCCTGCGACTTCAACCCTGTCTTTATCCACGTCTCTTCTTGTTTGAAGGTCGCCTCAGACAGCACCTGGCGTTCAAATGCCATAAATATAAATATGATCGAGATTAACCCTACCCCAAAACGTACCACTAAACCCTCCCCGAAAACTTCGGGCCCGAACATACTCAGAGCAACCACTATGCCATTTCTAATATAACTCTTGGAGGTGCTCGTTCGGTTAGTCCTAAGGAATTTTCATTAATGTCTAACAATTTGACAAGACTAAAAGGGCTGGAGTAAAAAATCAAATGAGGTAAAAATGGATATTCAGTCTTCCAAAAAAATTATAGTTACAGGCGCCAATGGCTTTATTGGCAGCGTGATCGTGTGGGAGCTGAACCAAAGAGGGTTTTCCAATATTATCGCCGTCGATAGCATTCCTTTAAGCGAACGTGATCTATTAAAGGACTTGAAATACTCGCAGTTTTTAACCCACACAGAGCTATGGCCTTTTTTGGAAAAACAAGAAAAAGGGCAAATCTCGTGGGTCATCCATATGGGGGCTTGTTCCTCCACGACGGAAAAAAATTGGGAGTTTTTGTATGACAACAATACTCTGTACACGCAAAAAATTTTTGAAGCCGCCGTCGCTAAAGATTTTGATGTTATATACGCCTCCAGTGCCGCCACCTATGGTGCGGGCGAACAAGGCTTTAATGACACGACCGACTCGGAACTGCTGAAACCGCTGAATCTGTATGGCGACTCGAAAGTCCTTTTTGATCGATGGGTGCAAAAGGCAAAAATTCTGCCCCAGCATTGGTACGGCTTGAAATTTTTTAATGTCTACGGGCCGATGGAATACCACAAAGACGCTATGGCCAGTGTCGTGTTTAAATCATTTCATTCCATTAAATCCACGGGCCGAGTGAAACTGTTCAAATCTCATCGCCCCGAATACAAAGATGGCGAGCAACTGCGAGATTTTGTATACGTAAAAGATGTGTCTCGCTGGATCGTTGAACTCATAGAAAAACAGCCAGCCAATGGAATTTATAATATGGGTTTTGGCAAAGCCCGCTCTTGGAATGATTTAGTCCACGCGACGTTTCATGCACTGAACTTGGAAATAAAAATTGATTGGATGGAAATCCCTGCGGACATTCGTAATCAATACCAATACTTCACCGAAGCTAATATGAACCGCTGGTTAACGCAAAAGATGTCACCTCCCAAATGGAGTCTGGAAGACGGCATTCATGACTATATACAAAATTACTTAAATACGACTCATCCTCTGTTAAGCTCAAAAAATGGGCTCGAAAAAGGAACACTCGGATGAAAACATTACCAGATCATCTTAGAAAATACATCGTTGATCAGGGAAATTTAAAATACACCCCAAAAGAACACGCGATTTGGCGGTATATTTTACGACAATTAAAAAATTTTTTAAAAGATCATGCGCATGAAAGCTATCTAGACGGTTTAAAAAAAACAGGCATTTCGTCCGAAGAGATTCCCCAAATCAGCCAGATCAGTCGCCACCTTGAAGCTTTCGGTTGGCGAGCTTTACCGGTCAGCGGATTCATTCCACCCGCCGCATTCATGGAATTACAATCCTTGAGTGTTCTACCCATCGCCTCGGAAATCAGGTCGCTGGATCACTTAAAATACACTCCGGCACCTGACATCGTTCATGAGGCCGCAGGACATGCGCCATTTTTAGCTCATCCAGAATTTGCCGAGTATTTAAAAAAATATTCAACAGTGGCCAAAAAGGCCATCATCAGCAAAGAGGATCTGGATATTTATGAAGCCATCCGCGTTCTTTCCGACGTAAAAGAAAATCCAACATCGACAAAAGAACACATTGTCGATGCCGAAAACGCGCTGGCCCATGTCGTGGCCAAAAATAAAACGGTTTCGGAAGCTGCCGAGCTGGGGCGCATGAATTGGTGGACGGCCGAGTACGGCCTTATTGGCGACATTGAAAATCCAAAAATATTTGGTGCGGGTCTGCTGTCCAGTGTGGGAGAATCAAAAGCCTGCCTAGAACCCAAAGTAAAAAAAATTCCGCTAAGCATTGATTGTTTAAAATATTCTTATGATATCACCGAACAACAACCGCAGTTGTTTGTGACTCCCAATTTTAAGCATTTAGAAATGGTCTTGGAAGAAATGGCCTGCAATATGGCGTTTCGTAAAGGCGGGGTTTACGGCTTAGAAAAAGCCCTCGAAGCCAAAACAGTCAATACGGTCATGCTGAATTCGGGTGTTCAAATCAGTGGTGTCTTGACGGAATATATAGCAAATCCAGAACACATCGAGTTTATCAAATTCACTGGCCCTACGCAGATTTCTTTTGAGGATTTTGAACTTCCAGACCAAGGAAAAGAGTATCATGCTGTGGGATTCAGTTCGCCAATAGGCATGCTGAAAAACTTCGCGCAGTGCCCTTCGGAATTGTCTGATACGCAGTGGGAAACCCTGGGGTTGGAACTAGGTAAAAAACTGACCATAAATTTCCAGAATGGCTTTGTTGTCGAAGGCATTTATTGTGGACGTATCATTCGAAAGCAGAAAACCCTTGTGATGAAATTCAAAGAGGCCCACGTCACCAAGTCCGGCAAAGTATTTTATCAACCCGACTGGGGACCATTTGATTTAGTACTGGGATCAACGGTTACCAGTGTCTATTCAGGCCCTGCAGATCGTTTCGCATATGGACAGAATGATGATTTCGTCGTTAAGAAAATTTCGACCAAGCAACCGAGTGCGATCGATTTGCAAATCTATCAAATTTACAGTGATCTTCGTCATCTGCGCACCAAATTTGATTTCAGCTCGGCCGTGCTCCCTACATTGCAATCATTCTTCAACAAAACGCAGGAATTAGATCCCAACGACTGGCTGGTGGTTTTAGAAATTTATGAAATTTTAATTTCTAAAAAATTAATTTTGTCCCGTGAAACAGGTTACGAAGAACTCCTGGATGAAGTTCGTCGCAACTTGGAGTCTAAAAAAACATTTTCTGTGAATAATGCGGATTCCATCGAGCAAGGCATGCAGTTGGCCGCACACATATGAAAATCAAAGTTGTCCTCGTCAAAACTTTATACGATAGAAATATCGGATCCACATCACGTGTAATGAACAATATGGGCGTGGACGAGTTGATTTTAGTCGCCCCCCAATGCGAGGTGACCTATGAAGCCCAACTGGCAGCAGCCACCGGCCAAACGGCACTGCAAAAGCGTAAAACTTATCTTGATTGGAATGATTTTTACAAGCACGAGCATGAAGGCGTACGCATTGCCTTTACCGCCCGCGATGGACGAGGTCGCTTGGTCCAAGATTTTGACACTCAATTGAAATCTTATCTTGAACAAATTCAAAGCAAAGAAGCCGAACCGCCGCAAAACATGTATCTGATTTTCGGGCCCGAAGATGCTGGGCTTGCAAGTGAAGATATGGAAAACACCCATCTTGCCGTTTCTCTGCCTACCTATGGTGACAATGCCAGCTTTAATCTGTCTCATGCCGTCCTGATGGGTCTTTTCATACTCAGACAAAACATCGGTGGCCAACGAACCCTGCTTGATGGATCTCAGCTGGAAAAGAAAACACAGTCGGAACCGATTTCGCTGATTGGTGAAACTATGAAAGAGTGGCTAACCGTTTTGGGTTTAAATTTAGAGTCCCACAAAGTGAATGCTCATTCGGTGTTGTACCGGATGCTGCTGCGAACAGTACCAACGTCTAAGGAATATCAAACTTTAGAAACCATGTTGCAGCAAACAATTCGCAAACTAAAGCGATTAAAGGAGCTGGAAAACAAAACCTCAAAGGCGGACTAGCCGCCTTTTTGAAAGCCATGAAGCTCGTCATCGAGCTGATGGACTTGGTTTTCTAATTTTTCACGTTTTTTCAGTAAATTTATTAAATAATCGACGGTTTCTTTATCTCTAATGATTGAATCTAACTCTTTATCAATGACATCAATTTCGCAATCGAGAATACGTTTGTGGATGTTTATTGAATTGACCATGTCCTGGTCGTCCACTCGGAGAGCGGAATCTTCCATCCAATCGAGATCCTCGATGATATTTTCGGGTGAATCTTTGTGCTCGGAAAGGGCTGAACTTAAATTCTTGATAAGCGTACCAATGAACGAATGACTACTGTCACCTTCCATAAATAATTTTGAATAACTCCCGGCCTAGTGCCTGATTAACCTCAAACTTTGTTCGACATTCCGTGAACGTCTTTTGCCTAAAAACAAAGCTGGGTACTCTGTTAGTATATCAAACCGAGATTAGGTTTACTATTTAAGGTGCAGTCCTGAATCCCGCGTTAATTAGGTTAAATGGCATTAATTGATTCTCAGGACAGTCTATGAATAAAAATATTTTTATTGCACCTAGACCTAGCCTATTGGGTAACAATAAGTCCAATTAAGTCCGGTGACGAGCAGATCGTCACCTAACTCAATTTTTTCAAGCGCCGTGAATTGCATCTTCTGATTCATCGACGTAATGGGCAACTCATCCGTGTAACCTAGACCGTTCCCCATCAATATGGGAGCCACAAACGCATAGATACGATCGAACGCGTTTTGCTTCAAACACTGATGGATCAAGGACGGTCCCCCTTCTACCAATAAGGACTTCATTCCTCTTTCAAAACAAAATTGATAGATGTCTTGCATCGAAAAAAAACCTGATGTTCCCCGATTAAGGAATAAAATATTTTTAAAAGCCCCGGGGGCTTGTGCGGAGAAATCAAAAACCGCGGCGGAAGACGCCGATTTAGCATCGACAATAAAAAATATATTTTCTTTTTTGTGATACCGAGACAATTCCAGACTCTCAAACGTTTTATAGACGGTGGCCTCGGGATCAATAATGACTAATTTACTTTCTTTAGAAAAATTTTCGAGTCGGATATTCAGCTTTGGATTATCTTGAAGAATAGTACCCGATCCCACAATCAACCCATCATAAATACTTCTTAAATAATGAGCATAGGTTCGTGATAGCTCGCCCGTGATCCATTGGCTTTGATAATTTTTAAGTGCCATTTTGCCATCAAGTGATTGTGCCCACTTCAATGCCACAAATGGTTTTTGCGCTCGAGAATTTTTTAAAAAATTCTCGGCCAAGATTTCTAATTGCTGGTTCAGCAATCGCGATTCCTGCCCGTTATTATCCATACCTACATAATCGGCATACACAATCGCTTCTTTTCCCGAATCTCTAAGAATTTGTGCGCCTTTGCCGGCAACCAAATGGAACGGATCCACCAAACCATAAATCACTCGCTTCACGGGTAAGTCTTTGATTTGCAAAGCACAAGATCCGGTCTTTCCCACATGGGCACATGGTTCAAGTGTCACGATCATTGTCGCGTCCTGCAGCTGCTCTTTGTCTAAGCCTTTGAGCGCATTGATTTCGGCATGGGCCTGACCATAAACTTCGTGATGACCTTTAGAAAGAAATTGCCCATGACTATCCAAAATCACGCAACCAACCAGCGGGTTCGGCGACACTCGCTGAGCCCCTTGATAAGCCTCGTAGATCGCGATGGCCATCGCCTGCGCCACCGTCAGTTTCTTTTTTGAAATATCTAATTCATTTAATAAAGATCTTAACCCGAACTCAGAAATAAGCTTCTGACAACGAACATCGAACATCTATTTTGCCATCCAACTCTTCCAGTAGTCCTTCAGTTCGACACTGTCCAAGTTGGAATCGATCTCTAAATTTTGTCGCGTATCAATCATCACCGCCACTTCATCCGTATGAGTTTTTGTACCCACATTTTTGACCGCTTTAGGATGAGGTCCATGCGGGAACCCCGCTGGATGCATCGACAACATTCCTGCATGCAGATTATCACGGCTAAAGAAATTACCGTCATGATAGAATAGGACTTCGTCGTAGTCGATATTCTGATGATAAAACGGAACTTTCAATGCATCCGAATCCGATTCCAGAGGACGCGGCAGAAAAGTGCAGACAACAAAACCATGAGCGACAAACGTGGTGTGCGCACTGGGTGGCAAATGCACACGCGCCGATAACATCGGCATCATGTCTTTGATATGTAAAGTTATTGGGAAGAAATCACCTTTCCAACTGACGGTGTCGTACACACAAGAATCATAATCAAAACGAGTCATTTGGTAAGAACGTTTCGCGTGAACTTCAACCACGCTCAGACTTTGAGATTTTTTTAATGCGTGCAATTCTTCCAGACTTGGTTTGCCAAAAGCCGCCGGATCATAAAACGCATTTTTACCCACCATGCCCCGGTCAGGCTCGCGGTAAGAACTGGATTTTGATTCGATCACCAAAAACTCGGACTGAGTTCGCGCGACAAATGTATGCGTACAACATTTGGGCATCAGAATATACTGGCCAGGATTATAATGTAGTAAACCATATTCCGTCAGAATTACGCCCTCACCTTTGTGAGTGAAGTAAAGCGTGTCACCATCCGCATTCCTAAAAGCACGCATTTTCTCGCCCGGCGCCGACACGGGTACCGAAGACATATATAATCCAACGTCTGCATTATAAAACATGCGCTGCCACTGATGATTTGGTTTCTTAAGCTCTACCAAATCATACAAATGTGGTTTTAAATTTCCCTCAATCATTGTCCAACGCGTGCTGGGTTGAGGCTTGATCAAATGAGACGCAGGTCCAAAAAAACCACCCCGTCCCTGTTCTTCTTCAAAATGATCTTGAGGAATACCTTTGTGACCTTGAGTCGTGTTTTTACCCTGTGAATATTGATGCATTATAAATACCCTCGCTCTTGCTGATCTCTTTCGATGGCATCAAATAACGCCTGGAAGTTGCCATCGCCAAATCCAAAATGATTTTCACGTTGGATAATTTCAAAGAAAATCGGACCAATCATATTTTTTGTGAAAATCTGCAAAAGATAGCCGTCATGATCACCATCCGCTAAAATCGCATTCGCCTCAAGGCTGTCCACGGCCTCTGTGACATTTGGCAGACGATCTTTCAACATTTGATAATATGTTTTCGGCGGAGGCGTTAAAAATTCGATATCATTTTTTCGAATTTCGCCCAGCGATTTAATTATATTCGACGTCGTTAAAGCAATATGCTGAATCCCCGAACCTTTATATTCATCCAAGTACTCTTGAATTTGCGATTTCGTTCCCGTCGGTTCGTTGATAGGAATGGAAAATGTGCCGCAAGGCGAACGCATCACCTTAGAAACTAAACCTGTCGATTTTCCCCTGATATCAAAATAGCGTGCTTCCCGAAAGCCAAAAATATTTGTGTAAAAATCACACCACTTTTGCATTTCGCCTTTAGGAACATTGTTCGTGAAATGATCCACAATTTGCAAACCACTGCCCTTAGGCTCTGCCAAGGCGCCCTTAATTCCAAAAACATCTTCATAAAATTTCTGCATGTTTTTTTTATCTACAAAATAAACAAGCGAATCACCGATACCGTAAACCGCCGGAAAATCACCGACTGGTTTTACCTCTGCTTTCGGGTCGAACGCCTTCGCCCCACGCGCCACCGCTACCTTGAATGCGTGATTTGCATCTTGAACCAAAAAGCCGGTCGAGCACACCGATGGCCCATGCGATTCCGTAAACTTCTGAGCAAACGTACCCTTTTCATTATTTAATATGAATTTGATTTTTCCTTGTTGATATAAATATATACTTTGATTCCCGGCCTGTGCTGTTTTTTCGAAACTAAATTTTGTAAACAATTTCGCAAAATCAAAAGATTGGGGACCAGAGAATTCAACAAACTCTACACCTAAAATGCCTAATGGATTGGTATCTTGACTCGTCATAAGTGGCTCCTTATGAACCCAAATTAGGCTCGGCCGCCACAAAGTTCAAGCAAAAACTCTAAGCCTGAGAGCCGTAAAAGGCGATAACGTCCTCGTCGGCCTTTATCGAATTCCGTGACCATTTTATCAGATTCAACCCACTCGAATCACGCAACCGACTTAAAGCCACATAGGCCTGACCAGGCTCCCAAAGCTGCGATAAATCACACCACACCTTATCCAAGGTCGAACCTTGGCTTTTATGTATTGTTGTTGCATAGCCCAAATTCAGCGGATATTGGGTGGCCGACATCACCACTTCGCCTTCCGCATTCAAAAGATCAAATGATACGGGATCGACGGTCACTTGGCGACCCGAACGCTTCTCAACGGTGATTCGTTTGTCCTCAACTTGTCGGACAACACCTTGAGTGCCATTGATCCAACGTTTTTGTGGATCATTTTGCGTGAAAATAACTTCGGCTCCTTCTTTTAAAGCCAACTCTGCTGGCACCGGAAAAGTATCTTTCCATTTTTCAATCTTTCCCGCATCACCCCAGTACAGCGTCGGAAACACATGCACCGGCGCCGTGATTTTATTCAATTGCTTCAGATTAAATTGCTCGGATTGATTACGAAATGGAAACAGGCGAATACCCGAATCTGACTCGTCGTGAATTTTAATTTTATCATTTAAAAATTCAAACACACGCTGAGTAACCTGGCCCTGACGAATATCATTCAGCACGCTTAAAAACTCTGCATCTTGAGTGCGGTGATTTGTTCGCAGATGAGCTTTTTGAAATTGCATCCGCTGCCAAACAGAATGTTGAAAGCTCCAATTTCGAGGTCCCATTTTGTTGACGGGCGGCAACTGCGCAAAATCACCGACGGCAATCACACGCAACCCACCAAAAGGATGCTCGTTCTCGCGGGCATGCCGAGCAATACGCTCGGCTAAATCCAGCACGTCCCCCGAAATCATCGAGATTTCATCAATAATTATGCCTTCCACTTTGTTAATTCTTTTTCGCAGGCGACCGTCCTTTTTAGCTTTTTCAAAGACACGCTCGGGTCCCCCCTCCATGATCCCCAATCCAAAAAAACTATGAAAGGTTCGGCCCCCCACCAGCACGGCCGCAGCCCCCGTAGACGCCAGCACCGGAAATAAATTTTTATCATCGAACTGTTCTAAAAACTTTCTTATTAAAAAACTTTTACCAGAACCTGCCGCCCCGGTAAGGAACACATTTTCACCGGACAGTAACAAATGAAATGCCTCTAATTGATCATCGCGTATATCAGAATCTGGTAACATTCGGGGATTGTCTCACAAACGACCGCAAAGGCTCAACCGGTTTGGCTTTGCGTAGAGCGCCATACAATTTAAGCCGTTAGCAAGATTAATTTTACAAATCCTTAGTTTTCGATAGAATCACGGCACTGGAGTCAAGATGACGATGAATAATTCAAAAGTATTTGTAAACCGCACCCTCAATCTGAAAAAAATTAAATTTATTGGCCTGGATATGGATCATACGCTTGTACGCTACAATATCGAGGCTTTTGAACGACTTTCGTATTCAAAAATTATCGAAAAACTTATCAAGCGCCGAAACTATCCTCAAACTCTAAAAAATTTGGTATTTGACTATAATTTTGCAATTCGTGGATTGGTTATCGATCGCCAAAAAGGCAACTTATTAAAACTCAATCGCTACACAGCGATCCGCGCGTCTTATCATGGTCAAAAATCAATTGATTTTAAGACACACCAAAAATTGTACCGCAGCACTTATATTGATCTCAGCAATCCTGCGTATATGACCGTCGATACATTTTTTTCTATTTCTTTGGCTGTGTTGTTTTCTCAGTTAGTGGATTTAAAGGATACTGACAAGGGCAATACCTATCCCGAATACTCGCAAATGGCAGATGATGTACTGGCTTCGCTGGACGAATCGCATCGAGATGGTTCTTTAAAGGATGAAGTTAAGAAAAATCTAGATAAATATATTATCAAAGATTCCTTCATGGTTGAACGCCTAGAAACCTTCAAAAAACATGGAAAGAAAATTTTCGTACTGACAAATTCTGATTTTACGTACACGAAATTATTGATGGACTACGCGATTAATCCATTCTTGAAAGAGCACAAAAGTTGGATCGATCTTTTCGAAATAGTGATTACGTTTGCTCACAAGCCTAAATTTTTCTATGAGCGCCAGCAGTTCCTGAAAGTAAATCCAATGGATGGAACAATGACCAATATGGACGAACCCCTAAAACATGGTATCTACCAAGGGGGTAATGCCATGAAATTTACCGATGATTTTAATCTGGAAGGCGATGAAATTCTTTACATCGGCGATCATATTTATGGCGATATTCTGCGCTTGAAAAAAGACTGCAACTGGCGAACGGCAATGGTACTGGAAGAACTTCAATTCGAACTAGAGAACAACACCAAGGCCGAACCCACGGTGGTTGAAATTGAAAAACTAATGGCGCTCAAAGAGCCAATGGAAGATAAACTGACCTTACTGATGACGGAAAAAACTGAAAATCCAAATTTGGACGACAAAGAGATTGAATCCTTACAAGATCAAATTTCTGGAATCGATGCGCAGATATCTCAACTTATTAAAAAACAGCAATCTCTTTACAATCCTCAATGGGGCCAGTTGATGCGCGCCGGGAATGAAGAGAGCTATCTTGCATATCAAGTGGAACGCTATGCGTGCGTTTATATGTCTCAGTTGTCGGACTTACTGGCACTCTCTCCGCGCACGTACTTTCGTGCTCCACGCCGTCCCCTGTCCCACGAGAAAGTATAGGATATAAGTGCTGCCGCCTGGTTGCGAGGCAAAATAGCGTATAAGTTTTGGACAACTCAGAAACTACTTCAAAGCCATTTAATTAGTATGGAGAATTCTTCCAAACTAAGGCATAACCAGAACCGGTTGTTCGTAAGAATAACGCATTTTTTCCCCCTCTTGCCTCTTTGAAAAAAGGGGCTTTTTTTTGTCTCTAGTTAAACTCAACCAGCGTGTATAAATAGACACTATACGACTAGACACTACACGACGCCAAACAAGCCGACAATGTGTTGACAGAAATCGACAAAACTCGTCTGATTAAAAAACTATGAAAACACTGTTCATTATTTTTTGTTCTATTTTGCTCAGCTTTGCCGTTCAGGCACAAACCGTACAAAACACACCTCCACCGGCAAGAAAAAATCGCGTCGGTAATATTGATCCTGGCGAAAAGGAAAAATACCGCACTCGTTTTGAAGCCAAAGATTCGCGCTATTTCGCATTTGGTCCTGGGTTTGGAACCAATTTGAACAATAAAGACGTTCTTTATGCTTTTACGTTTGGTTACGAGTGGGAAGTCGGTACACAAGGAGCCTTGCTGGCCGAGTTATCGGGGGTATTTGGCGATGGCACGACATTCGCTTCGGGTGGCATCGGTGGAAAATATTTTTTCACTGACGAGGACACATCACCATTCGTGAAAGGTCTTTTTGGAATGGGTTTAGCCAGCGCAAAAGGAAGCTCGGACACGGCCAGTGGGTTTGCGGGCAAAGTCGGCGTCGGGATGACATTTTTTCGAACGTCTACCAAGCATCTTGAGGTTTCTGCTGATTATTCGTCTATTTTTAAATCAACTCCGCAGGGCACCCCCGGTGTTGTAGTTATTGCACTCACGTTGCTTTATTAAAAATGAGCCCAGCGTCCAAGTTATTTAAAAAGTTGGCTCAGGTCTATGATACGCCAATCAAAGTTCAAAAGTACTTATCCACTTTTAAATACAATAAGAAAAGCACAATGCGCTCGGCCTACCAGACGTGGCAACATCAAGAGGCGCATTGCATGGAAGGCGCCTTTCTTGCCGCCGCGATATTAGAGTGCGTTGGTTATCCGCCATTGTTCGTAAGTTTCGAAAGTATCGACTTGCTAGAACACGTCATTTTTGTTTACAAAAAAAATGGTTATTGGGGATCTATTGGCTTTTCTAGAGACCAAGGATTGAAGGGACGTAAACCTATTTTTAAAAGTATTCGCGCCCTAACATTAAGTTACTATGAACCCTACGTTGATAAAACCGGCCGCATCACGGCTTATCAGTTGGCCCATCTCGATGATTCCCAATCAAACTGGCGTGATTCAAAAAGAAATGTGTGGAAAGCCGAGACTTATCTTTTGCAGCTGCCCCACATAAAACTTCGCAGTTCCCAGAAAAAATTTCTTAAAATTAAAAATCGTTATCTAAAACAAGGGCCCATGCCAGCCAAAGACTATTGGGTTTATTGACTAGGACAGACGCTTTTCATTTTCAATTCGGCATCCTTCAGAATCGCCAACCGTTGACTTTCCCTACGATTTTCATTGTTATTTTCACTCTGGTTTTCGCCAACCGCCCCCTCAGATGCTTGCAACGATCGAATGACGGCATTTAAAACATCGCAGTCTGCATGAGCATGCCTAACGATCGACGCAAAAGTATCCAGGTCATTCGCGTGTACATTCGTCTTTGACAGTATCAGTAGTAACTCTTTTGCCACATTCGTATTTTTAGCCAGTGCTGAAGCGATATAAGGGCTACGATGATAGGCAGCCTCCAGAATTGCCGCCGGAGTATTGTGATTCAGCGCAAATGCATAGTCCAGTTGTGATTTATCTTTATTTCGATCATATATTTCCTCTAACAGCTTTGTATCAGAATTTTGATGCTTGATAACAGCCGCCACCGTATTCAAATTTTCTGTCAATGAAATCATTGCCAACACTTCTCGATCGACATAATTTGTTGTCAAAGCGGCGGCAATAAAAGCCTCATCCTCTAACTGAAGATCCGTATGCGTGCGCGTATGCGTATGCGTCTCGAGTCTCGAAACAATTTCTTGCTTTATCCATTCCGCTTCTGCACCCGCATGATGTGAAAAATTCTGCAAGATCCTGGTTCTTTGCTCCTGAATCCTAACGGCCAATTTATATCTATTTAGTTTTTCTTGCCTCTGTTGAAGTCCACTGTACAAACCATACCCACAAATACCCATACTTGCGAACAAAGATACAAAGCCCAACACTTTGAAAACTCTGCTCGCCCGCCCTTGTAATCGCCAAAAAACCCAAATAAAAAAACTGCACGCCGCTGCAAAACAAGGGATAAAAAGAAACCCGATCGCCGCCGTAGAACTCGAAGACTGTGTGATACTCCAATACATGATTCCGCTGCAGACAAGAAACATAAGCAAAGCATACCCAAGTCCGTCACGCTGGCCTTTGAAAAACAAATACAAAGCCCCTAGGCCCACAAAAACAGGAAATAAAATATAGAAAATAAATAACATTTTGGTCAGTAAATCGGATCTCCCTGTTCACTGTCAAAAGGAATCACGCGTGTCTAAACAGAATGGGTGATGAAAAATATTGTACACTCATATGTTCAGCTATGATTTCAATTTGAGACACATTCACATTCTGTATTTCTGCAGAAAAAAATTGTGACATATTTATAGAACGGGGGAATTGCATGTATATCTTAAACCTTGTTCTTTTAATGTCTTTCATTTGGTCGCAGTCAATGGCGAAACCTAACACCGAACTCTCTCCAGAGAGCTTCTCGTCAGCTTCACTGACCATCGCCTTTGATAAAACAATAAAATTAAATAGGAAAAATAACTTTCGTTTTCCGGTGATGATTGATTCCCATAATAAATGCACATTGTATGCGACCCAGCCAATGGTGATCCGTGTAGGAACGGAATGGAAGTCAGAATCCAAAACTGAATGGAATGATTGGGACCTTAAAAATTTCAGTTTTAAACTGACGAATCGAAATAAAAATGTGACGCTAAATTGCGACTTAAATTTAACGGGTGAAATTCTACTTTTTAATTCTGACACCAAACACAAAGCCCTCGCTGAATGTACTAAAAAAGGCGGACGCACGCACAGCTCACCAAAATCTGCGTTAGCCAGACAAACTTATTGCGTCAAGCGCATTCCAAAATTGAAATATAAACAGTTCAGAAATGCCTTCGCAAAATCTAGCATTTCTATTCAGATCGATTTAAGTAGTGAAAACGTGAAAAATTTTGAGACATCGTCGGGGTTCCGATGATGAGGGCTTTGAGCTTATCTTTCTCATCCCATTCAAGATATTGTAAGTATTTATCAACGGCCGATTTTTTTCGAGTCTTGATCTTTGGTTTTACTGGTTTTTTGGGCGTAGGTATTGGCAAATATGTGTTTCCGTTTTGATCAAGTCGGTAAATGGCTTGGTTGCTATCGGTGGCGATGAACATCATCAACGCCACGGCCTTAACGTAGGCTCCATAAACCGCTTCGTTAGGAGTTTTCTTACCTAACGCCCTGGTGGCGCGGTTTGCGTTCCAACGCTCATTATAGCCCTTCGTGTTCAGCGCTATAGATTCATAACTTTCAAATTTTCCCATCGCATAGAACTCGCGATCATCCTGTTTGTGCGTGTTTTCAACTTTTCCGTTTAACTCTTTCACTCCGACCGGTATCAGTCGATGAATGATTCCATTTTCTGCACACCAGCGGTCCATAGCGTGCTCGCCGGTTACCCCGCGCCCTTGGGAACTAAATTTGTCGGTAAAGGCGGTGTCATTGTCCGTTTGGATTTCCATAATGTAAAATGGACATTCTTTAAGTAACTCCGCTAAGAACATGAGTACACTCGGCAAATCTTTGTTGTGATAACATCTAATCAAGCGCCAACTGGAGTGATGATCAACGCAGCTTAATTGATAGTACTGACGACCCTCTACTTTATATGGAACATACTTAAAATCCATTTGTAAATACCCGCAGAACGGCCTTCTGTAGCGCTTAAGATGTTTCTTGGTTAACTTCTCGGCGATTTTCTTGCTGACCACGCCCGCTCTTTTTAAAATATTAAACACGGTACTTGATGGCACCAAAATATTATAGATTTTTTCTGCCAGATCAGAGATCCTAAGTGGCCCTAAATATGGCTCTACCCTGCGGATTGCGAGTACTTTTTTTTCAACTCTTGGCTTTGTTTTATTAGGAGATCGCCGCGGCTTGCGGCTCTTGGTAAACAAACTCTTAAGTCTGCGAGACTTAATCAACCTATTCGCCCACTTACTAAAAAAATCGACCGACACTCCCTCATGCGAACAACAAGACTCAATACTTTTAGGGCTTAAGGCGATCTTCCTGAGCTTCATCCATCGACTACGTGCCTCAGCATCCTTTAATTGATTTGCCTCTGCAGCTAGTCTGGGTATCATCAGTCTTAGTTCTTCTTTTGCTTTTAACTTCTTTTGAGACATCTTCGATTCCTTTCAAAGATTAAAATTATTTGGTAGTAAAATTAAACACTTGAACGAGCTTAGATGTCTCTCTTTCTATAAATCAAAAGAAATACCAGAATCAATACCTCAATAACCACAATAACTTGTGCGGAATTCTCCGCCGATGTCCCAAAGTTCTCTA